>CALAUA010000026.1 GCA_937891975.1 uncultured Bacteroidales bacterium | reverse complement strand
TTAGTGAACGCTTCGCTACTGTTTAGTGTTTAGTGAACGCTTCGCTACTGTTTAGAGTTTAGTGAACGCTTCGCTACTGTTTAGTGTTTAGTGTTTAGTGTTTAGAGCATGTTGTTGATATTTATCATAGTATCGATTGTGGCGATTCTCCTGTCAAGGGGCATGACATTGCGTGAGCGCATTACAGAATTTAGCAAAGGTGCAGGTCAGAAAGATTTGCTATTGATGGTGTGGATATTTGTACTAGCAGGTGCTTTTGCAGCTTCAGCAAAAGCAATGGGTGCGGTAGATGCTACTGTGAATCTGACATTGCAATTATTGCCAACTAATTTCTTATTACCAGGATTATTTATATCTGCTTGTATCGTCTCACTTTGTATGGGTACAAGTGTAGGTACAATCGTAGCATTGATGCCTATTGCAGCATCACTAGCAGATAAGACCGATATGTCATTGCCACTAATGTCTGCAGCAATTGTAGGTGGCGCATTTTTTGGTGATAACTTGAGTTTTATATCCGATACTACTATTGTAGCTACTCAATCACAGGGGTGCAAAGCAAACGATAAATTTAAATATAACTTCTTCTTAGTATTACCTGCAGCAGTTATTGTATTCATTATCTATTTAATAATGGGACAAGCAAGCCAAGAAGTGGTGGCAGATACGGTATTATGGTGGAAGATCATTCCATATGCCACGGTGTTGATTACAGCAGCATTGGGCATGAATGTGATACTTGTATTGCTGATAGGTAATATATTGACGGGTATTGTAGGTATAGCAGATGGTAGCTATACCTTTATGCAATGGACAGATAGTTTGACAACTGGTATCATGGGTATGAGCGAGTTGATTCTAATATCTATGATGGCAGGAGGAGTATTTGCACTTATCACTAAGCAAGGTGTAATGGAGCGTATAGTAGACCTTGTATCCCGTAAAATACGGACACGCAAGGGTGCAGAATTGAGTTTGGCAATACTAGTAGGCGTCGTAAATGTACTAACAGCTAATAATACTGTTGCCATCTTAAGTGTGGGTGATATAGCTAAAAATATATCAAAACGATATGCAATAGATCCACGCCGAAGTGCATCAATACTAGACACCACCTCTTGCGCAGTACAAGGAATACTACCCTATGGTGCACAATTGCTGATGGCAAGTTCATTGGCAGGAATTTCTGCTATGAGCATTATACCTTACTTATACTATCCCTTGCTGATTGGTATCATCGTATTAGCAAGTATATTAATAAAGAAACATTAACTATAAAAACACAACAACTATGAGTACAACACCTACTCCCCACATTGGGGCACAGTTAGGCGAAATCGCCGAGACCGTCATCATGGCAGGTGATCCTTTGCGCGCAAAGATGATGGCAGAGAAATACTTGGAGAATCCAGTACAGTTCAATAATGTACGCGGCATGTTGGGCTTCACTGGTACGCACAACGGTAAACGCGTGAGTGTGATGGGACATGGTATGGGTATTCCATCTATAGGTATATATACCTATGAATTGTATAATTTCTACGGGGTCAAAACAATCATCCGTGTAGGTAGTGCAGGTAGCATACACAAGGATTTACATGTGGGCGACTTAGTAATAGCAATGGGAGCTTGCACCAATAGCAATTATGCGGCGCAATATGAGTTGCCAGGTACGTATGCCCCTATCGCAGACTTCGATTTGTGTCGTCGTGCAGCTGAAGCCGCAGAAAAGTTTGGCTATAAGTACAAGGTAGGCAATGTATTCTCCTCGGATACGTTCTACACAGAAAATGCGCATAACGACAAGTGGATCAACATGGGCGTATTGGCTGTAGAGATGGAAGCACCTGCACTATATATGAACGCAGCACGTAGCGGAAACAAAGCACTCGTAATCTGCACTGTATCAGACAATATCCTCACAGGCGAAGCTACTACAGCGGAAGAACGACAAAACAACTTTACCCACATGATGGATGTGGCGTTTAGTTTGGTATGAGGTTATTAGGCGATAAAGCAATGAGGTTATTAGCAATTATTGGGCTATTGGTTATAGGCAATGGGATATGGGCTCAAGAACGCTGGACTGAGCCTATTCCATATGGTGATATGGATCAATGGCAAGTGCGTTATATCAGAGAGAGCAAACTGCTAGGCGGCAAGACCAAAACACTCTATGCCCTAGCGGCTACGGATACTATACGCGAGAACAAAGCGTATGTATCAGAAAAAGGTAATCCGTGGGGATGTAGTGCCACCTATGCCAAGTTTATGGGCATTGAGACAGCCATGGAAGGGTCAGTAGTACCAGAGGCACGAGGATATGGATATTGTTGCCGAATGCGCAATATACTAGAGCATATAAATTTGTGCGATATATATGCGATGGTATCAGGTACGATATATATGGGTACAGCACTTGAGCCACTAAGTATACAAGCCAAAAGCAAGCCATTCACAGCAATTGATTTTGGAGTGCCATTTACAAAGCACCCTGTGGCATTGATGCTGGACTATAAAGCCACTATCTCCGAGGCAGATAGTTTGATTACGACCGAGAGAAATAAGCCAGAATGGACAGACGGGCATGATTGCGCCGTGGTTTTTGTATATCTCCAATATCGTTGGGAAGATAAAGAGACAGGAAAGATATATGCGCGCCGTGTGGGTACAGCGTATGAGCGGATATGCGAGACGATTCCAGAATGGGTAAACAACCACGAGATTCCTATTCGTTGGGGCAACATTACCAAATCAGCTGATTATCAAGCTTATGAGGGGCTAAACCAACGCGACATGATGGCACGTAACTCTAGAGGCAAGATGGTGAGAGTGGAAGAAGTGGGATGGAGTTTGGACGAACCTACACACGTAGTAATGTATATATCCTCCAGCAATGCGGGAGTGTTTCGCGCCTACGAAGGCAACACATTGTGGGTAGATAACCTGCGATGGGTGTATGAGCAAGAAGAATAAACAGTATATGAATCGCATAAGAACAAACAATGCCCCACTCGATTGAGCGGGGCATTGTTGTATATGTATGAGCGATAATCAATCCTCGCCGACGTGGAGTTGGCGGATGGATTTGGCTACGTTCAAGAAGTGGTCGGCAATACGCTCGGTATCCGATGCAAACGTATCATCCTTAAAGAAAAAGGGTGTGTCAGTTTTTTGATACACCCTCTTTTAATACCTTTTGCATTTGCTAAAACTGCCTACAAATTCCTCACTAGACGGACAGAGAGACCGTGAGAGCGAGCAGTAGACTTATTTTTATTCGCAGCATTTGCGAGGAAGAATTGATAATACGCATTACTATCACCATTTTTAGTGGCAGACCAATAGCGACAATAACGATGAATTTCGGTTGGAAGCTTACCCCATCTACGCATTCCCGCAGCCGGGATGAAGATTGCACCTGCCTCTTCAAGTTTCGACCACTGCTCAGCGCTAAAAGTTTGATACTGACCGTAGTGCTCAGCTAACCAGTCAGTATGGAAACCAGCCTTAAAAGTTATTCCTTCAGGGCATTTCCAATTATCTGGTAGCATAATCAAACCATTCTTACCATCTATCTGGGCAACGCCGTGGAGAGAAGATGCATTATCTCGATAAAAAACGAGATATTCCCACTCATCCTTAGTCATAGTACGCCATGTGTTAGGAGCGTAGCCACTAATGGTATTGTTCCCCCAATCAACGAACTCACCACCAGAATAATTACTTTCATCAGCACTTATACCAAACTTTGAGTTTTCGCTGCTCCATCCAAATAAATCCAACCAACCATTATACGATGGATCTGTGAAGTTAACCATAGTATTTTGATCTCCAATATAATCCAACTGACTTTCTGCAAAACGCCATTCATTATTCTTTGGATGGTATTGCAAGTTGCCTGGAGAAAAAACAAGCCTTTTTCCATTATAAATAGACAAATATCTTGCTGTTACATCTTTTGTTGGCATCGCCATAGCTGTGGAAGCCGTGAACGTAGCAGAACTTCCTTTACTCAATATCGCTATTCTCGTTTTATCGCTTGCATACACATCTACATTGAAACCATTAGCCCACTCACCTGCTGGAACTACGATATAAAACATCTTTGCTTCTGATGTCAACTTCACACCCGTACAAATCAAAGTATAAGTCTTAC
>CALAUA010000025.1 GCA_937891975.1 uncultured Bacteroidales bacterium | reverse complement strand
CGTTTGCTGGAACTACAACGTAATAGCATTCTAACGGAAGAAGAAAAAAAACAATATGATAATCTTGAGTTACAGTTAATTGAAAAAAGAAAAATATTAGTACAAATGGAATCTGATATTACTATTCTACAGGCAATGGTAATGACAACTCCATTTAATCTAAAATATTTTGAAACATGGCATTTAAATGAATTAACATGGGGTATTAATCCTACAGAAATTTATAGGTTATATTCAAATTTAGTAGTTAAAACGGAAAAAGAATGGAGTGCCATCGTAAAGAATTTTCTGGATAGGACTTTGGTCGCAAAAAAGTCATTGGAAGAAGAGATTAATATTATCCTTACTCAAGACACATATTTGAAGGGCGTTTCTGCCTTTAAAGGAAATCGGGAAATCCAAGATGTAAAGGAACTCATTAAATATGAGCAAAATAAGTTGGTAGAAATTGATAAACTTTTAAAAGAAAAAGAAATATTAGAAACTAAGAAAAATGAAGAAATAGATTCAATTATATCTAAACATTTAGATATAATAAAATATTCCAATGATGTCGCTGAGCATTTGAAGTTTAGATATGATGGTTTGGATGTCGGAGTAGAGGTTTTGTATCATCAAGAAGAAATGTATAGATTTTTGGAAAATCGTTTGAATCAAAAGGGTTTTGAAAGGCAGGAATACATTCAAAACTTATCGCGGCAATATAATCTTGATACGGAATTATACGCAAAAGACTTTTTGCGAAAGTTGCTTTTGGATGAGATTGTATTGAAAAATGGGAATGAATCTTCTAATGTTGCAACAGAGTTCTTAAGTAAGAAGTGGTATAGTTTAAATTATAAACTCACCTATCAGGGCGATGCATTTGTTGATATGTCAGAGGGAAAACAAGCGTTTGTAATATTAAAATTACTTTTGGATTTCAGTGAAAAGAAGTGTCCGATCCTAATTGACCAACCAGAAGATAGTTTGGATAATCGGGCAATATACAATGAACTTGTAACATACATTAAAAAGAAAAAACGTGAAAGACAAATTATTTTGGTAACGCATAATTCGAATGTGGTTGTTAGTGCAGATGCGGAGAATGTTATCGTAGCAAACCAAGATGGCATTAATTGTCACAATCAGTATGGCGATAAGTTCCAATACATAAATGGTGCATTGGAAACAACAAAGGATAAAGATGAAAATGAAAAATATGTTCTTCTATCTCAAGGCATTAGAGAACACGTGTGTGAAATACTAGAAGGAGGTGAAGACGCGTTCATTAAACGTGAGCGAAAGTATGGATTTAAATAATGTTTAATCTTCCCCTATGACCCTACCCACCATTCCACCCCTTCTTCCCGTATACCACTTTTGGCCAGCTGATGAAGAACTGAATATTAGAACCATTATTGCTAGTGGCAATAACAGACATTATAGACAGAATTCGTCAAGACAATTTAAATTATTTGAAATAACTGTACATCATTTGTTCTCAATTAACAAGCATAAAGAAATATATTTAATAACCCCACGCATCCATCCACCACTTCGAAGAGACATCCCACAACCAAAACGACCAATATTCAGCGCAACCAATGTTGAATAACTGGAGTGATAATAAAGGAATTTAAGAAATTCGCAATAATGATGAATTATTAGAATATAAACAAACAATGATGACGAAACTACCAGAAAATTTTGAATTAGATAGATATGGTCTGCATGTGCGATTCGTGCGTATGGAAGAGCAGGATATTAAAATTAACGAATAAATGTTATGTCCATAGAAACAACGTATAAACAAGAAGTTAAGGAAGCAAGCCGGAGGTTGTTGTGGCAAAATGCCGTGCGAGCTATGACGCAAAACAGAACAAGTAGTCGGGTGATAAACCCCAACTATATGGACAATTTGTGGGAGTATTGTAAGGAAGAGATGGCACCCTTTAAAAGACTTCCCAATATGCATGATGGTGTATATGAGGAATGGAAACGATATGCAGATATACAAAAGGGGACGAAGATAGCGAGCGAATTAAAAGTCGCATTCTTCTGTGGACCAGAGCCCGAAAATGATGTGGTACATTTATTAGAATTAGGAGTACTTTTGGAGAATATTTATGCGTTTGAATATGATAAGGAAATCTTTGAGGAAGCAGTAGCATCTTTGCAAAATACATATCCATCTTTAAAGATTTTCAATGGCAAGATAGAAACATATGTCACACTCAATCATACTAAATTTGATATTATTTATCTAGATTTTACAAAATCATTAATATCCGAATATAAGGTCGTAGCACAAATAATAGATTCGAATGCCTTATCTGATATGGGAGTGTTGATAATAAATACAACTTATCCCGATATTACAGATGAGAATGTGAAATTTTTAGCAGAATATTTTTTATTTCGCTCTTTTATTGAGTATACTGCAATATATGATTCAACCAAGGACAATTATGTTAACGAAGGGGAAGAAGATAGTAGGTTCGTTGAGTCGTGCACATCTCATGGTATTTATGACATAAAAACATTAATGCCGATGATAAAAGACCACTTTAGAGATGCATATTCTGCTTTTCAAACAAACTTTGTTATCACATATTCCAATTTAATAAAACCGATAACAGCAGTTTTAAATAATCCAATCCTATGCAAACGATTACTGACATCAGAACAAAATCTAAGAAAAATATTAGAAGATAAGAAAAGATTTTCCGAAATGGAAATAAACTACGCGTATGATGCTCCGCTCTTGTATACCGCCTTTGCAAATATTTCAAATGCTAGTTGGAGAAGATTTTTTGAAAACAAGGAAAATGGTATGCGTTATTCTAGACTAGAATCTTTAAAAATCTTAGAAATGTTTTTATACGCGAAGTATGAGGACTATCAAGATATAATGTCTCATAAGTTGCAAACAGAGTTATCCATAATAGAAAAAAACATAATAGAAAAAAACTACAATGCTTCCGGATTATTTTGCGATGTACCTATGCTTCATTTATGGTTGCAGTTGATGATTTTACAGATGGGGTATCCATATCATCATAATTCCCAAATGCAAAAAAGGTTTACCTATGCAGCCAAAACACGCTCAATGTGTTTAGATATATTTACACTAGATACTTGTCGCGAGTTGTATGATTCACTATCTATGATGGAATATTACAGCAAAGATATGTCAATTCCCGAGAGGCAAATAGTGACTCGTATGTGCATGGATGCGATAGTAAAACAAACTCATTGGCAACTAGATCAACTCTATTATGGAGCACATCTTATTGGTATAAATGAAAAGATATGGTCCCACAACCATTGTTTCCCGAGACGAATTAACATACAGGGTAAAGAGAACGATTTCGATGAACTCCCGTACTAAAATTATAAAGTCTAAAATTTAGAAATAAAAATGATAACAATTAAGAGATATAATCCGAACGATGCTGCTGCATGGGATGCGTTTGTGGATGCGTCTAAGAATGGCACATTTATGCTCAAACGTGGGTATATGGATTACCATACGGATCGTTTCACTGATCACTCATTGCTTTTCTATCGAGATGAAGAGTTGGTCGCACTGCTTCCGGCCTCCTCGCATGGCGATGAATTACGCTCGCATGGCGGATTGACTTATGGCGGGATGATAACGAATCTAAAAATGACGGTTCAATTGATGCTATCATTGTTTGACTCTTTGAAAGAATACATGAGTTCAAATGGTATATCTCGATTGATATACAAACGAGTTCCGTCAATTTATTATTCGTATCCGTCCGATGAAGACTTGTATGCACTATTTCGCAATAATGCAATACTAACAAGAAGAGACATATCTGCTACTATCTATTTGCCTAATCGAATTCGCTTCTCAGAAAGAAGAAGACGTGGAGTAAAAAATGCACACAAAAGTGGGATAGTAGTAAGAGAATCCCATGAGTATGAACAATATATAGAGATGCTATCAGAGATATTGGCAAAATACCATGATGCTAAACCGGTTCATACAGCAGCAGAACTCCGGTTACTTGCTGATAGATTTCCAGATAATATCAAAATGTATGCAGCATTCCATGAAGATGAGATGTTAGCAGGGGTAGTTGTGTATTTAACACCGCAGGTCGCACATACTCAATATATAGCCAATTCGGATGAAGGAAGACAATGCGGAGCTTTGGATGCCGTAATGGATTATCTTGTCAACGAATGCTATGCAGACAAAGTGTATTTCGATTTTGGTATCTCTAATGAGAACGAAGGTCGGTTCTTAAACGAGGGGTTAATCTCTCAAAAGCAAGAATTTGGTGGGCGTGCGATTGCTTATGATTTTTATGAATTAATGTTTTAATTATGAACCAGTTTAATCGTGTAATAGTAATAGGTGATGGATGGGGGGCTATAGCCGTTTTAAAAGGCTTGCAGAATTTTTATTTACCAATTTATGCTATATCTACTGATGAAGATGTACTTCGTATTGCTCCGAATATTGCAGAAAATGATATTGAATTATATAAAGGTGAATTGCTACTTTTTGCAGGATACAAACCAATAGTTCATAAAAATGTGATAGATGCAAATTGCTGTATCAATATTCATTATTCTTTACTCCCCACATACAGAGGATTACACTCCACTGTATGGGCAATACTCAATGATGAAGATTATTTAGGTGCAACGATTCACTTAATGAATGAATATATTGATGATGGAGAGATACTTTATCAGTACAAAGTGAAAAATGATGGGACTTCGACCTCTTGTCAATACATGGAGATGTTTAATGATAAAATATCTAAGGTGGTCGCGGATGTGTTAGAAAGATTTCTTGATGGTTCATTAATACCACAAAAGCAAGATAAATCCCAAGCATCATGGGTAGGGCGTAGAACAGAGAAAGACTGTCGAATAGATTTTTCAAGACCAATTAACTATCAAAAAACATTTTTTAGAGCATTAGTAAAACCATATCCTTTACCATTTTTTTTCCATGATGGTGAGAAGTATATCGTAACTAAAGTAGGTTATCATATTTCAAGAGTAGAGACCCATATTGGACGTATTTTAAATATTGATAATGAAGGTTTATGGGTTAAAGTGTTGGATGGATATATGATCATAAAAGAGGTTGTAAATTCATGTGGTGACATAATCTCATTCTCTAAATTTAAAATAGGTCAATACTTAAATTAATTATGAACATCCCTTTTCTCTCGTTACATGATGTAATGGCTGCATAAATGCAGTTTAGAGGACGGCACTTTGTGCCTATAGTTTAGGGTTTAGTGAAATTTAAAGAAGAAAATGAACATACCATTTTTATCATTAAAAGATGTAAGTGCTAAGTATGCAGATGAAATCCACGAGGCGGTGCTTCGCGTAGTAGATAGTGGTTGGTACTTGCAGGGCAAGGAGAACGAACATTTCGAGAAGCACTATGCCGAGTATATTGGCACGAAGCATTGTATTGGCTGCGCTAACGGACTGGATGCACTGATTTGGATCTTTCGTGCGTATATCGAAATGGGCGTAATGCAACCTGGCGACGAAGTAATCGTACCTGCCAATACCTATATCGCTACTATTCTTGCAATCACCGAGAATGGATTGGTTCCAGTATTGGTAGAACCACGCAAGGATACTCTGCAGATTGATGACTCGCTTATCGAAGAACGCATAACCGAGCGTACCAAAGCAATCTGCATTGTGCATCTTTACGGCAGATTAGCTTGCACACAACATATTTTGGATCTGTGCGAGAAATATGGTTTGAAACTTATCGAAGATAACGCACAAGCCCACGGCTGCACCATGCCTATAGCCAATAGCCAATCGCCAATTGCCACCAAGCGAACGGGTTCGCTTGGCTCCGCCGCAGGCCACAGTTTTTATCCCGGTAAAAACCTCGGCGCTCTTGGTGATGGAGGTGCTGTGACAACGGATGATGATGAGTTGGCGGCTGCTATTCGTGCGTTGGCGAACTATGGCAGTCAGAAGAAGTATGTATTCAAATACACAGGTCGCAATAGCCGTTTGGATGAGATACAAGCAGCCGTATTGGATGTCAAACTCCGCCACTTGAATGAGGACTTGAAGGCGCGTCAAATGATTGCGGATTACTACTATGATTATATTGATAATCCATTGGTGGAGTTGCCTGTGCGTTTGCCACATGAGAATAATGTGTATCATTTGTTCCCAATCCTCGTTAAAGGCGAAAGGTTAGAGGCTAGAGGCGAGAGGCGAGATAAACTCCAAAAGTATTTGGAGGAGAATGGGGTAGGTACGGTAATTCATTACCCAATACCACCCCATAAGCAAGAATGTTATGCAAACGAAGCGTGGAATACGCCACAACTATCTCTACCAATTACCGAGCAGATTGCGGATGAAGAACTAAGTTTGCCAATGAGTCCAACGATGACAATAGAAGAGGCAGAGGAAGTGGTACGATTGATAAATAATTGGAAATGAAAGAGAGGGACTCTAATATAGAACTATTGAGAATTATAGCAACACTATTCATTCTGATATTACATTGCAATGGATGGTTTTTGCGAGAATGGGGAGGTATTACTAGTTGGAATACAGGTAATACAATGGTTGCTGCATGTAGAATAATAATACAAAATGTAACACTCTTAGGGGTTGATGTGTTCATACTTATTTCTGGCTTCTATGGGATGCGTCCAAAGTTAAAATCTATTGTTAACCTTTTTACATTATTACTTTTCTTTTATGTTGGATGCTATCTGTGGAATTGTAGTATAGGAAATGAAACATTCTCGGTAGCTGGTTTGTATGGAAATATATTAGCGTTTTCTCGTCGGAACTGGTTCATAAATAGTTATCTTTTCTTGATGCTTTTATCACCTCTAATAAATACCTTTGTTGATTCGGTAGAAACAAAAAAAATAGGTATATACACCATTTTGTATTGTGTAATAACACTTTACTTCGGATATTATAGAGGAAACGAGTATTGGTACTATAACGAAGCATATAGTGTTACTATGATGGTAGGAGTATATTTGGTTGGCAGATATTTATATAAAATCATAGATAAATTTAATGAGATTAAGTATCGGTATCTTGTTTTTTCTTTCATGGGAATAATCGGATTAATGTCAATAACACGCGTTCTCTCTTCAAATGAAGAAGCATGGCTGCATTATGGCTCTCCTATAACAATGTCAGCAGCTGTATTATTATTTATGCTATTTTATAGAATACCTAAATTCCAAAGCAAATCTATTAATTGGATTGCTTCCTCGTGCTTGGCAGCATTTATACTTCACACATGTGATCCTGTGTTTTCATGGCTTGTGCGAAAAGATGTAATGTGGTTCATAAATGATATCTATATAGTTTATTGCTTGAAAATAGGTGTAGCAATACTTGGTGTATTTATATCTGCAGTTATATTAGATAAAGTAAGGTTATTAATATTTTCTCCTATTCTCAAACTGAGCGGGAGAATAAAGCAATTGAATTAATATGGAACAACCATTGGTATCCGTACCAGTTATTACATACAACTCGTCGAAGTTTGTGTTGGAGACTTTAGAAAGTATCAAGGCACAAACATATCAGAATATCGAATTGATTATTTCTGATGATTGTTCAACAGACAACACAGTAGAAATATGTCGTAAATGGGTGGAGGAGAATAAGGAACGCTTTGTTCGAACACAGATTATCACATCGGAGCTGAATACAGGTGTTTCTGCCAATCTCAATCGAGCAGAGGATGTTTGTCAAGGAGAATGGGTGAAAGGTATAGCAGGAGATGATTTATTGATGCCTAATTGTATAGCGGAATGTGTGGAGTATGTGCAACAACATCCCAATATAATTTATCTATTTGGAAGAATAGAGATATTCGGTGCTAGTGTAGAAAGAAATAAGTTTTTTTCAGAAAGTGTATTTGATTATTCTTTTTTTGATTTGGATGTAGATGGGCAACTAGAGAGATTGGTATTTGGGGAGAATTGTGTTCCTGCATCAACATGTTTTTATAATCGACAAAAAGCAATTGATTTAGGAATAAGAAATGACGAGAGAATACCACTATTAGAAGATTGGCCTAAATGGATTAATATTCTAGAGAAGGGAGTGAAATTGGATTTTATGGATAAGGTTATTGTAAGGTATAGAATACATGAGAATTCTTTATCCACCAATCGTTTATCTGCAAAATATATGGAATCTAATTATATGTTTGAATTATACTATCGTTATCCGTATTGGAAGATGAAAAATGTTGAATACGCAGTTAAACGTATGGCACAAAAAAATATGGATTTGTACAATTTACTTCTTGAAGCTGAAAAAGATTCTATTGCTGCTCGTCATTCTATAGCTTATCGATTGGGGCGTGCTATGCTATATCCTGTCAACAAAATACAAAAATGGTTGAAAAAATGACAACATCTGTAGCAATGTGTACTTACAATGGTGCGCGATTTATAGAGGAGCAATTACGGTCTATTATAGACCAAACAATCCCTGTTGGGGAGGTTGTTGTTTGTGATGATTGTAGTACAGATAAAACTGTTGCGATAATTACAGAGATAGCAAAAGAGACACCTATCCCTATTCGAATTTATATCAATGAAAAGAATCTAGGGTGTGTTGCAAATTTTGAGAAGGCAATCAGTTTATGCAATGGGGAGGTAATCTTTCTATCAGATCAAGATGATGTTTGGATGCCTAATAAAGTTGAGGTCATTGTTGATTGGTTTGATAAAAGACAGGATAAGGATGTGGTCATTTCAGATGCAGTATTAATTGATGAGAATGGAACTCAATTAACAAGTGAGACTTATTTTTCATTATATTTTGATGAAAACTCACGTAAATTATTTGATGAAGGGTATGGAATAGAGTTATTTGCCCAAAGAAATAGAGCTTGTGGAGCAACTATGGCGATAAGGAAGAAAATGGGACAATATTTTTCTTCGTTAGTTCATGATGCATCATATGCTAATATTTTGAAACGATGTATAGAATACAATATTATTCATGATTATCTAATGGCGATATTATCTATAGGAAATGGTAGTTTTAGTTATGTAATACAACCTCTTACTCGTTATCGACAACATGTTAATCAGGTCTGTGGAGTGGGTCAGTTTAAAAATAAATTAGATGATGAAGTTTGGTTTGTTGATTTCGATAAAGGAGATCGTTTGTGTGCATTACCTTTTGAACAAAATGCTAAGCGAAGAGTCAATTTTATATATTGGCGTAGCACATTACGAAAAAAGATATATACTCCAATCTTGGTACTATTTAAAACTAGACTCTATAAAAATATTTATGGCAGGAGATATGGTGAGTTTATCGTATATGATTTAAAAGTATCATTTCAAAAGACAATAGAGAGACTTAAACGATTTTTCCAAAAAATATTAATTAAGGAAATATCTGTTATATTTATTTCATATGGTGATGAAAATTTTAAAAAATCTTTAAAACGAATCAGCAGAGAAGCACGTAGTTTAGGTATTTTTGATAAAGTAATAACATATACTCCTAAAGATTTATCTGACGAAATTAAACAATCTCCACTGATGAATTACAAAAGAGGTGGTGGGTATTGGTTGTGGAAACCATATTTGATATGGGAAACTATGCAAAAATATCCTAATGCAATGGTAGTTTATGCAGATGCAGGATGTACTTTAAATAAGAATCTTGAAGAGTGGAAGTCTTGGTTTGAAATAATGAAAAATACTGATACGTTGTTTACTTGTTATCAACCTAATGTGGATTATGGATGGGATATGTTTGATAGTCAGTCAGTGAAAATTGAGGTTTGGACAAAGCGAGCAACTATAGAGTATTTTGATTCTTTGTTCAATTCTTCAGATTGGCATAATTGCAATAAAATATGGGGTGGATTTATCATTGCTAAAAATAAAAGTCGTTTAATAAAAGACGTTTTAGACATAATGTTGTCTCGTCCAGAATTGGTCATAGAACCAACAGTGGAGGAATTATACAATCAACATTCAGAGTTCTGTCAACATAGACATGATCAATCAATTATTACTCCCTTAGCATATTGGTATAAAACGAAAAATCCAAATCTTGTAGAAATTATACCAGAAACAGGAGAGTCGTCTAGTACTGCAGCTGTGGTGGCTTCTAGAATAAAAGATGTAAATATAACTTCTTTAAAAACGCGTGTGATTCTGCAAATGAAATCTATCTTAGGTGAACGAATATATAATTTTTTACATTTTTGGAAATGATGTATCTATGAAACTATCAATCATAACAATCAACTATAATAATGCTGCTGGACTCAAGAAAACGCTTGATTCCGTGGCTGCGCAGACATATACGGATTTTGAGCATATCATTGTGGATGGTGCAAGTACTGATGGCAGTGTAGATGAGATTATTGCCTATAGCCAATCGCCTATAGCCAATCTCCATAAAATAACATGGATTTCCGAACCAGATACTGGTATATATAATGCTATGAACAAAGGTGTACGCATGGCGCAAGGAGAATATACCTTAATGCTCAATAGTGGCGATTATTTAGTGGATAATTCTGTGGTTGAAAAGGTGATACCACTATTGGATGGAACGGATATTATACAAGGGAATATCATAGAAGATTATCCAGATAAAGTGATTAGAAATCGAGGATATGGTAATTCAGATATAGATCTATTTGATGTGATGAATGGTCATTTTTTACACCAAGCTTCATTTATACACATGGATACTCTAAAGAAGTATGGATACTATGATGAATCCTATAAAAAGGGAGCTGATACATATTTTTATATAACAACATTGGCTCTTGGTCATGCGTCATTTAAATATGTAGATGTAGATGTTGCAAATTTTGATGTAAATGGTATATCAAATATGCAGGATCCCAAATGGATTCAAATCGATAAAGAAGAGGATGCTAGATGGTATGGAGAGCATGTTTCTATGCGCTTGATGAGTCTATGTCACACTGCACCTAAAAAGATAAGACTTTATGATACATTACATCGTCATAAGTTGATATGGTATATAACCATGATATTAGTTCGCCTTTCACTCTGGATAACTCCCATGCCCCCAAAAGTTAAGTTAGAAAAAATAAAATAATGACATTTGAGAAAACTATATTATCACAGATAATACTATCGTTACATAGTAGTGTAAAAAGGAATGCCTTTTTTATAGATGGTACATATTCTAGTTATGTACAATTTGCTCAACGCATCTCTGCTATCCGTAAAAAGATATGTGATTTGCAATCTGATGAGCAAATATTTGCATTGGCTGTTCACGATGATTTGGATACCTACGCTAGTATCTTTGCGCTATGGATGGAAGGCAAGGCTTATGTTCCGTTACATCCCAACCAACCATTGGAGCGCAACTTAAATATCATTGAGCAAGTAGGATTAAGCAATGTGTTGGATAGCGCTGATACATCCGTATTTGAAGGTCAATCACTGAATGTAATGCACACTTCGCAATATGAATATACAACTGATTATTTGGATAATTGGGTTGCATCTGGTGATGATGCATTAGCATACATATTATTCACCTCAGGTAGTACGGGTGTGCCAAAAGGCGTACAGATTACCCGTGGCAATGTGGCTGCATTTATGGACTCGTTCTGGAAAATGGGTATTACTATTACCGAGAAAGATCGCTGTTTGCAGGTGTTTGATCTCACATTTGATGTGAGTGTGCAGAGTTACCTCGTAGCACTGACACGTGGGGCATGCGTTTATACTGTACCATATGGACAGGTCAAATATCTCTATGCTGCATCGTTGATTCAGGAACATAAGATTACTTTCGGCGCGATGGCACCATCGATGTTGACCTATTTGCGTCCGTACTTTGATGAGTTTGATGCTACTAGTATGCGTACTACAATCCTGACTGCGGAAGCATGTCCTGTGGATTTGATGGAAGATTGGTATAAGTGTGCTAAGAATACAGAGATTTACGATTTCTATGGTCCAACTGAGGCAACTATTTATTGCACCTATTATAAACTCACGCGCGGTGGCAACAACCTATCGCTCAATGGTATAATATCTATAGGAAAACCATTAGCCAATGTTCAAGCGATTATTATTCGCGAAGACGGTTCGTTAGTGGATGGACAAGAGAAGGGTGAACTCTGCATAGCTGGTAATCAAGTAACACCAGGATATTGGAATAATGCAGAGAAGAACGAATCTTCGTTCTTTGTGCGTGATGGAGTTCGCTACTATCATACAGGTGACCTATGCTATTGGGAATCAACAGGCAATATTATGTATTCTGGTCGTATTGATCAACAGGCAAAGATTCAAGGCTTCCGTGTAGAATTAGGTGAGATAGAGCACCATGCTCGTGAATTCTATAACAAAGAGTATCGTGTGGTAGCAATTGCATTTGATAATGCACAAAAACTGACTGAAATAGCATTGTTTGTTGAGTCTGCTGAGCAAGATGCGCAAGCATTGTTAACACATCTGCGCAGCAAGATGCCACATTATATGATTCCATCGCGAATTATTTTTGAACCAGCTTTCCCGCTAAATAAGAGTGAGAAAATAGATAGAAATATATTAAAAAGTAAATTATAACACTATGACACGCGAAGAAATTATATCACAATTGACACCTATCGCACAAGCAATGCTGAAGAATGATACATTGGTGATTTCAGATGATTTGTCTGCATCCAATGTTCCCACATGGACCTCATTATCTTTTATGATGCTCTTGACGGAGATTGAGAATCAGTTCGGATTTAAGTTTAAGATGATGGAGATTCTTAAATTACAGAATATGGGTGCAATAATTGATTCTATTCAAACACATGTAGGATAATGCCAGATTTAAAAATTTATACCATATTAGATTTACGCAATTGGTTGATTCACAATTATGCAACGGATGGCTTGTCGGACAAAATAATAGCTCCGCAACGTGCTTATGCTATCATTAACAATCCTTATGTGAAAGATGAAGATTCAGTACTATGTGCAATATTTGAAAATGAGATACCAGTAGCATATACAGCTGCCTTTCCAGATTGGATAGAGAGAGAAAAAAGGATAATATGGTGGTTTTCTACATTATATTGCCATCCTAGTGTGCAGGGTAAGGGATATGGATTGATTGTAATTGGACAATTGTGCGAACTAATTGGCGAAGGTAATTATTTTGACATGGATGGAGCAGAAGAGACTGTTTCCATATTTAATTATCTAGGATTGACGACACGATATGTTCCGCGATATTTGTTTACTCATAAGAATATACATTGTAATTCTTTGAAAGGCGTGCTTGCGTATATGGTTAATTGTATTAACCAATGGCAGTGCGGTATTCGTCGCAAAAATCTATTGCAGAAAATCGCTAAAAACAACTATATCCTCCGATATGTTAGTTATGTGGATGATACAACATATCGCTTTATTACAAATAACGCTACGAGAGATGTGTTTGTGCGCTCTCAAGCTACGCTTAATTGGATTATTTCGTATCCATTTATGCAGTTTTCGCCATTGATTAACCGAGTAGATAAATCTTTGGAATTCTCATCTATGGTTCAATCATATGCTTTGCAGTTAGTTCAAGTTTGGAAATATAGTAAATTGGTGGGTGTATTTTTGTATCGAATGATGAATGGGCAATTCTCTTTGAAGTACTTGTATTATGAACAAAACTTCGTACAAGATGTTTTTGAAGCGATAGCAGAGCATATTATATTGTTGAAAGCACAGTCAATACAAACCATAGATAAGACATTTGCACAATGGCTAAAATCTTTGATGCTGACTACTAAATATGTTGAAGAAAAACAGTCATTTAGCTATCCTAGTTGGTTCGAAGCCAAAGATAAAAATATTCAATTAGGAGATGGAGATGTATTTGTATGAGTATAAGTGAGTTTATAGAAAAAATCAAGCGCAAATGGATGAAGTTGCGCTTACAACCCATTCGTGTATTTTGCTTGCACCATGTGTGTGAGCAGTTTGATGCAGAAGCAATGTTTCCATGCGATTGGATGGCATTGGATGAGTTCAAAAAGAAGATAATTGCTTTGCGCAACCAATGGTATCAGTTTATATCACTAACGGATGCTTATGAGCATTTGAAAAATGATTGGTTTCGTCGAAAGAAATATGCCGTATTGACCTTTGATGATGGCTATAAATCATTGAATGAGGTGCTACCTTGGCTGGAGGAACAGAAGATACCAGCGACGTTGTTTATCAATGGAAAATACCTGGATGGTAAATCCTATCGCGAAACGCCTAAAGAGCAGTATTTGACATATGACGAATTGTTTTCGCTAACTAACCCATTGATTGAAATAGGACATCATGGCTGGGAACATACTGCTGCCAATGAGATGTCGTGTGAAGAATTGAAAAAATCGATACAGAAAAATGTTGAAATCTTATCGGCTCATCCACGATATATTCCATTTTGGGCATATACATATGGAATACATAATAAAAATAGTGATGCTATCATTACGCATGCTAATTTAATCCCTATATTAGTAGCAGGTAATAAGAACTATCAGTGGAAGGGGAATATAGATAGAGAATTAATGTAAGACTTACCTAATAAATTTGATATGAACAAAGAATCCAAAATATACGTAGCCGGACACCGCGGCATGGTAGGCTCCGCAATAGTACGTGAGTTACAACGCCAGGGCTACATCAATATCATTACCCGCACTCATGCGGAACTGGACCTCTGTCGCCAAGAGGCAGTAGAGCATTTTTTTGCTAGTGAGAAACCCGAATATGTCTTCCTCGCTGCCGCCAAAGTTGGCGGCATCGTGGCTAACCAATCTGCTCTAGCTGACTTTATGTACGACAACATGATCCTCGAGATGAACGTTATCCACTCCGCTTGGCAGAACGGCTGCAAGAAGCTATTGTTTTTAGGCTCCAGCTGCATTTATCCTCGCTTGGCTCCACAGCCTATGACCGAGAGCTGCCTACTCACAAGTGAGTTGGAGAAGACCAATGAGGCCTATGCCTTGGCGAAGATCTCCGGTCTGAAGTACTGCGAGTTTCTCAACCGCCAATATGGCACCGACTATATCAGTGTGATGCCAACGAACCTCTATGGCCCCAACGATAACTACCATCCCGAGCACTCCCACGTGTTGCCTGCGCTCATCCGCCGTTTCCACGAGGCGAAGGAGAGTGGGGCAGAAGTGGTCACCTGCTGGGGTGATGGCAGTCCGCTGCGCGAGTTCCTATATGTGGACGATCTGGCTAACCTCTGCGTGTTCCTGATGAACAACTACAGCGGCAATGAGACTGTGAATGCTGGCACGGGCAAGGAGCTAACTATCAAAGCCCTGACCGAGCTGGTAGCCGAAATCGTGGGCTACGAGGGAAGGATAGAGTGGGATACCACAAGGCCTAATGGTACGCCAAGAAAATTATTGGATGTAAGCAAAGCGGAAGCCTTGGGTTGGAAGTACAAGACGGAGTTGGAAGAGGGTATTGCATTGGCGTATAAGGATTTCTTGGAGAATCCGATGAGAGCGGAGAGGTAATTCTCCTAGAATTGACGAAAATTGACGATTTAATTGTCACTAATTGTCGTTAAAAAATGAATGAGCGAGTTAAGGAATTAGCCGACTATTAGCACTCGGATAACTAGAAAACAAAAAACAAGAATATATGAAAACAGCATTAATAACTGGTGTAACAGGACAAGATGGCTCGTATTTGAGCGAGTTTCTATTGGACAAAGGCTACGAGGTGCATGGTATCATCCGTCGTAGCAGCGTGGATTTTCGTGAGCGCATTGCTCACCTCGAGGGTCAACCTCATTTCCACCTTCACTATGCCGATATGTCCGACTCCATGGGACTCATCAAGGTTATTGGTAAGGTGCGCCCCGATGAGATCTACAACCTCGCAGCACAGAGCCATGTGCAGGTCAGTTTCGACTCACCTGAGTTCACTGCCGACATTGACGCCGTAGGCGTACTGCGTATCCTGGAGGCCGTGCGCGCATGCGGACTAGCCGATACCTGCCGTATCTATCAGGCATCCACCTCCGAGCTCTATGGCAAGGTGGAGGAGGTGCCACAAAACGAGAATACACCATTCCACCCATACTCGCCCTACGCGGTGGCGAAATTGTATGGCTATTGGATTGTGAAGGAGTACCGCGAGGCATATAACATGTTCTGCTGCTCAGGTATTCTTTTCAACCACGAGTCAGAGCGCCGTGGGGAGACTTTCGTGACCCGCAAGATCACCTTAGCGGCTGCGCGTATTGCGCAGGGCAAGCAAGATAAGCTCTACTTGGGCAACCTCTCATCGCTCCGCGACTGGGGGTATGCGAAGGATTATGTGGAGTGTATGTGGCTCATCCTCCAGCACGAGACACCAGAGGACTTTGTGATTGCTACGGGTGAGCAGCACTCGGTGCGCGAGTTCTGCGACTTGGCGTTCAAGGAGGTGGGTATCACCTTGGAGTTCCGTGGCGAAGGTGCGGATGAGAAAGGTGTCTGCGTGGCAGGTCCAGAGGAGTTAGTGGGTAAGACCTTGATCGAGGTGAGTGCGGACTTCTACCGTCCAACGGATGTGGTGAACTTGTGGGGTGACCCAATGAAAGCGAAGAAGGCGTTGGGCTGGAACCCAGCGAAGACTAGCTTCGAGGAATTGGTAAGACTGATGGTGAGACACGACATGCAGAAGGTAGCTGCGGATCACGCCGCGGAGCAAGCTCGCGTGAACCTCGCCGAGTACCTCGAGAGGGGAATTGTGAAGTAGTTCATCATCCATGCTCTTCAACTCCTTTTAGGCAGCCTGGGCAGCATTGCTGCTAGTGTAGGGTGTAGGGTGTAAAGTGTAGAGGCTGGGGGTGCCGTTATAGGCGATAAGGCGATGAGGTTATGAGGTAATGAGGCAAGGAAATAAAAAATAGATGTTAACGCTTATACGATTGAGACATATTGGCAAGATGCTGCTTGTTGCTTTGCTCGTGATGAGCTGCACTTCGTGTGCGCGTTGGCGTGAGGCGAAGGGGGTGATCGCAGAGGCAGAGAGGTTGCTGGCGAAGGGAGAGATTATGCAGGATACAGCGGTATTAACTGAGGTGATCAACACATTGGATAACCCAGTCGGACGTGTGATAGCCAAGGATGAACTAGCAGAAGCATACTACCTGATGGGGCGGAATATGGATGATTATTGCCATGATTTTGCTGCGGCTGCTGATTATTATATTGAAGCAGATCGTTTGCAAACAACAGACCTTGTGCTTCGTGGTCGTATAAATTCGTGCATGGGATTTATATGCAAACAAGATAGTAGTTTCGCAGAGGCGTTGGAGTTTTATGAAAGAGCATGTGATGCACACCAAAAGAGTGATAATATATGGTACTATACTCATAATCTACTAAATGTTGCGGAGCAATATGTGAATTTAGGAAAATATAATAAAGCAGATAGTGTGTTGCTGTTAGCATCTAATTACGATGTTGATAGTGTATATTATGCGAGAATGGTGGATGTTCAAGCATTATCATTATATAATCAACAAATATATGACTCTGCATTGGTTATGCTTCTTAGTATCAAAGACTATCCACGTAATATAGAAGCGAGATGCTATAGTTATATGAAAATAATGCAGTCATATGCACATTTGCATAGATATTCAATGTCCACTGAATATGCAAATTATATCCTTGATAATACATCTAATCCTGTATATAGAACCAATGCATATTATTGTTTACTCAAGCATGTGGAACACAAGGACCATGCTCAAGAAATAGCAAATTATTCTTATTTGCGTAAAGACGAAGACCGCAAACTGCAATATTATTCAGTTTTATATGCTGAGGCTTCTAATAAAATAAAAACATATCTAGAAAATCCGCATCCTTATGATTTGATAAATTGGTGTATATTCAGCGGAATCATACTAATTTGTTTGTTAATCTTGATTACTTATATTTTATATAAACATCGCAAGCGTCTATTAAATAGTAATGCCAATATATTACAAGTGCAAGAAGAACAAAGAATAGATAGGCGCAAACTATTGGAGAAAAAACTATTTGATAACTCTATTTATTTCACCGATACTAATTTATGGAAAGATTCTCGTAAATTACGTGTTCATGCAAATACCTACTGCGAAAACATCTTCTATCGTTTAGAGGATCGTTATCATTTGAGTGAACACGAACAGCAAATATGTTTGATGGTTATACTAGAATATTCGCGTGAGAAGATGGCGGCATATCTGCATGTGCAACCAAATACGATTAGCAAAACGAAGAATAAAATTGCAAAGCAACTTGGTACTCAATCTAGTGGTTTACGCGAGTTTTTGCTAAATTTTCTTGTATCATAGTTTTTTGATATTCTTATATTTTTGTTAAAATCCACTGTGATTATTGATAATCAGCGGATTATAAGTTTCTTTTTCCACTATCTTTTCTTTGATATGTGGTGAATTTGCTGTACCTTTGCAAAAAAATATTAACTAAAAATTATATGCTTATGAAAAAGACAATCTTTCTATTGGCTATGTACCTTATTGGTATGAGCAGTGTGTACGCAGTTAGTGTGGCTGGTACACCTATTCTATTTTACGATGTGTATGCCGTGATGCCATTGGATGATCCTGATGAAGGTGCTGGAGGAGGTGGAAGTCCTGATCCAACTCGCGTTGTTGGCGGTATTGATGGCGATGATTTGAATATTGGCATCGTAGATGGTGGTGTAGGTCAAGTGATTGTGATTGATCCAGAGATTGGTGATGTCATCATTGACGAGGACATCATTGGTCAAGCGTCCTTTGACATACCAGATCCAGGTACATATACCGCGTATGTGGTAGTGAATGGTGTTACCTATGCTGGTGATTTTGTAGTAGAATAATGTATGAATGTGCCTCCCGCTCTGTGGCTATCGCGTATATATTAAAGGTATAGCGATGGAGCGGGAGGATGCTTGTAAAAATTATGATAGATCTTAACCCAATTCGTGATAAGCTGATGAGGCGTGTTTGTCCAGAACACCAATTGCCTCCACAGATACGTATGTTGCGTGACCGCTTGGATATAAATTGTTGCTGTGAAGCCTTCCGCAAGGAAGTCCTTCGCGAATCTGAATCGCTTATCTATAAGGCCATCGAAGCAGACATGCAAAAAGAACTAAGGCGAATTTTGAGGTAGGGGAGTTTTCTATGAACAAAAATACGCTCGTACCGAGCTGCAAAAATAATTAAAAATAACGGGGGATTGTTTAAGACAATTAGTGACAACTTGGTTGACAATTATTGACAATTCCAGGATTATTGTGGTAGTTGAGATATGATGCTCATATCTCTTGTGCATGCTATCTTGGTCGATTGTGTAAGTAAACTTCCCATCGCCCAATCTACCATTCACTATCGTAGCATGCTGCTACTTACTACCACTATTTTACGATGTCCTTCGGAATATCCATAGTCCTTCGGAATACACTAGATTTTGCCTCGCGGCACCCCGTGCCGCTTTCACATTTGCCTTTGGCACCTGTGGCAAAACGTAGTAAGCTGGGAAAAATAAACATTAACTTTTAATGCCCCGAGGAGGGGGGGGAGGAGAGAGCATGGCGCAATTAACACCGAAACAGCAAGATTATATAGATAATTTTGAAGTAAATGCAAGTGGATATTTCTACAAGTCTCCTGATGGAATTTCAAGAAAAATCATAGGAGAATGCTTTAGGAAAATTACAAAGGAAATAAGAACTAAAGGAGGTAGTTCTTTAGTAAATATTATACGTCATAAGTTTGATGACTTTGATTCACGTGCTTCTTTATTAGTGTTTTCTTACGATAATATACCGACATTTTTATCAAATTTGAGTATTACGCCAATACCTCAAGAAAAATTAATAGGATATCTGTTGGTTATAGAAATAGAAAATTATATCGTTTTGTTGTATCGCCATGTCCCTTCTTTAAAAACACTCCATAGTGATTTGACTCCAATTCAAACGTCTAAGTTAGCTGGCTCTGTATTATCTGATGATTCAAGATTTATACAACTTAAAATGACAAATTCCTTATTAGTATCAGATGCTATTAGAAATAAATCTTTTGAAGGAAAAAATCTATCCAACTCATTACCACGCTATAATGTTGGAAATAGTGTTGTTAAGACAACAAAGATACAAAGACCAGATCAAACTGTTTCAATTTCTTTTTCAACATCACATTTGAGTAAATTAGGTTGTAAAGTGACGATTAATGAATTGTGTGCTTGGTGTCGTTCTATCATAGATTTTATTAAAAATCCATATGATATCTCTAAAACTATGCTAAATAGTTTTGCTCATGCTGTAAACTGGAGTGATTTAAAGGACCTATTAGTACCTAAATATTTGTTCATCGACTTTTATGAATTGCTGAATTTGGTGGAAAGAGAAGGACGTACTCTGCTCTATAGAAAAGAAGATGATAGTTTAGTGGAAATAGAAATTTCTAAATTGCTAGAAAAATATTTAGATCCATTTGAATTAGTTTCGGAACAAAATGATACTAATCAATTTAATGTGAAAAAACTGGCGAATCAGTTATATGTTCAAAAATCAGATACTGCACTTTCTTTGAAATCCAAAGGGAAAATAAGCCGTTTATGTTTAAGTGACGAATATGAAAAGAAAGAAGGATTAATATCTTACATTAATCGAAAAAAATGCTATTTAATTGGCTTCGATGAAATAAATTATACATATACGAATGCTCAATTATATCATGATGCTAGCATATTAGAAAATCTTGATTCAATACTTGATATATTTGAACCACATGACAGCTTTGTTGGCGTTGTTACAGAAAAAGGAAATATAAATAACGAGACGACAGATTTTGAGGAATCATCAATGTTCAATCAAGTGGAGAAATTATATAAAGATGATGATACTATTACACATATAGTTTGTGATGATTTAGGTAATGAATATGCAGATCATATTGTGATAGGTAATAACAAAATTATTTATATACATTCCAAATGTTATGCAGTTTTAAAGTCATTATCAGCATCAGCTCTTCAAGTTGTCATTGGTCAATCTTTGAAAAATATAGGAAATATCAGAGATGGTGTTATAAATAAAAAGGTTGAATCTTGGAGAAATAAAAAATATTCTAACACAGCGATTCCAGTATGCCGAAAAGGTGACATCAATTCTTTAGAGAATGCATATCAAAAGGTCTTGAAATCCCCTAATGGTATCCAAGAAGTATGTTTAGCTATTAACTTTATTTCTAAGCAGCAATTAAAAGAAGCCTTTGACAAGTTAAAAAATCAAGAACCAATTAATCAAAAAGGAAATGTTGTTCAATTGATATGGTTATTATCGAGTTTTATTTTAGCTTGTAAAGAAGCTGATATGAAATGTAGGATATTATGTAAACCATAAAAATATAACATTGTTATAAAATCGAAATTTAGTTATGAAAAATTCATCACTTTCATTAATATCAGCTCTATACAATTCTGAAGGAAATGCTGATTTGTATAAAGAAATTTATTATCCAATCATTCGCTATTCAACAATTGAATTATATAGAAAGAGCGATCCAAACTCGAGTCATTATTATGCGTTATCAGATTTGAATAAATTAATATGTGAATTATTTGATATAAATATTCCAACATTGGTATTAGGGCATGCTGTTCAGTTGATGGGCAGAGGGAATGGGCTTGCATTTGAATATTTCAAAGAAACAACATCTTTTCGCATACTTGATGTCAATGAGGATATCTCGAATGATGATATCGTGGAAAAAGCAAATGATATTGATGGACAACTGAATGAGTTGGAGCGCAAATTTAAAATATTTTTGCAGACTGAGCAATTGGATTGCGAAAAATCATTTTTTGATTTTTTTAATGATAATGAAAAGGCCATTGCTAGCTATATAAACTATAGCCATGATATGGAACTTATCAATGAAGATTATGTCAATTTAACAAGATTCATTCAGTGGGCAATAGAAAATGATAAACATACATATAAGTTGATTAAGAAAGTTTTATGGGGGAGTATTATCGCTGGTTTTTTACAACGAAAGAATGATGCTATAGGAGTAAATGTGAGATCGGATGTAACTTACTATATTGATACGAGCTTGATATTTGCTTTGTTAGGGTATGATACAATTGATAATGTCAATTATGCTAGAGAATTAATAAGAGAAATACATGAATCTGGTGCTACTCCAACGATACATGTACTTACTCAAGAAGAAGTGAAAAAGATTTTGACAACGATAGAATCGCAAGGTGCACCTGATCCTACAACTACATTGGGTGAAGCATTTTATCGAGATAAAAAATCGATGTCAGACCTATTGCATATACGTAATGATTTGTTCAATATTTTAACTAAACACTATAATATATCATATCCTCAAGAAAATAGAAATGTGGTGTGTGAGTTGAAAAGTAAGTACCAAAAATGTCCAGAAATACAAATATTACAAGAAAAATGGAAGAGAAAGAAAACAGACGATGATTTTCGTGAAATACATGATGTGGCATTATGTAGTATCGTGAATAATAAGAATAAATACAAATCAAATATAGAATCATATGATTGTTATTTTGTCACGAGAAATATGGACTTAATAGAGATGTTTGGTAAGAGGATGATACCTTCAACTATTATACATCCTGGAAATGTTATTTTAAACTTATGGATTCATTGTGCGCAAAGTAAGAATATTCAACAGATGGCATTAACAGAAATTGTAACTCGTTGTTTAGCAATGAATCAAACAGACACCCAGCGTCGTTTGAGAATCTTCGAAAAATATGCTACAAAGGCAGGACTCACTCAAAAGGATTTTCAAGGAATGTACACAGAACTCATAAGGCGATCCGCAAAAACCATAAAAAGTACCAATCTAATTATTGAAAATGAACAAAGTGATTCTGTTTGTATAGAATCTCAAGTAGCCATGATTAAGTCTGCAGCAGAATCAGCAATAGAAGCTACTAATCAACGATTGAATATGCAGAGTGAACTTAATGAGCAAATAAAATTATTATCAAGTCAATTAGAGGTATTGAAAGAAACTACACAAAAAAAAGAAGAAGAATTTAAAGCATTACGTAATGATTTAAAGAGCCAACAAACGATATTAAAAAATAGTAATGTTAATCATGAAGAGGAATGTAAACGATACAATGCATTGTGTTCATTATATGTGTCTTATGGCAGATTAAAACAGATAAAGGAAAATTTTGCAATAGAGAAGGAGAAATATGTTTCATACAGATTTTTTTGGTGCTCCTATACGTTCCAATGGCTTTTTTTCATATTAATAGTGTTTTCTCTTACGTATATAGGTGTCAAGTATTTTATATCGAACGAGGTACCAGGTTTAACATGGGCGATTATTATACCAATCGTTAGTTTAATACTAAATTTTTCGGTAAATAAGTTTAAACTTTATATTTTTAAATCTCCCATTGTCGGAAAAGCCGAAATTAGAGATAAGCAATACAAGAACTGGACCTTAATAAATAGGGAGCGGATAGAAGATACAGAGAAAGAATTAAAAAAGATAGAACGAGAGATAATTCAATTAGGAGGAAATGTTGATGATTTTTAACACCCAAAAAATAGGTTGTGTTGTTCAAAGGGGATAGTGTAGATTAAAAAATGACTCTCAGAAAAAGAACATCGATTATAGTTAGTATCATTATATTTAGCATCCGAATGACTAATCCTAATCATCAGATATTGGTGTAATATAAAAAATAGGGGAAATATTTGGTGGATTGGGGGAAATGTAGTAATTTTGTAGGCGGGAAAGAAAAAAATAATACTATGAACAGAATTATACTTGTAGGCAATGGCTTTGACCTGGCTCATGGACTGAAAACTAAGTATGAGGATTTTATCAATTGGTATTTTGAGCAATTGAAGAAAACATTGGCTTATTGTAACTATACAAACTCCGAAGATGGTTTGTGCAAGTTGCACGTAGATGTGGCAAAAATAGGTGCGATTTCTTGGAGAGATTTTCTGCGTCCTCATATACATAATATCTTTAAGATGAGTGTTGATGAATTCTTGAATTATATTGATTACCATAGAAAGCAAGGCAATATTAAAGTAGAGTTTTCATCTTTATTAAAGCGTATATCTAAAGCAATATCTATCAAGGGGTGGGTGGATATTGAAGCAGATTATTATGAATTATTGA
Organism: uncultured Bacteroidales bacterium; assembly: GCA_937891975.1. Lineage (GTDB taxonomy): Bacteria > Bacteroidota > Bacteroidia > Bacteroidales > Paludibacteraceae > Colicola. The sequence continues at coordinate 110,514 of CALAUA010000025.1, read as the reverse complement.
AAGATTGTCCTGATTTGAATGAAAATGTAGTTGCTGATCTACAACAAAGTTTAAAATATTTACAAGGAAAATTAGCTGAATATTTACTATGTGTTCAAGATTCAGCAACTGACAATATAAATGTTGCCATTAGCGAGATCATCAATGAACCTATTTTAGGACGTGATATTTCTCAATATGCGTTAAAGCATATTATTAATTCAGAAGAAGATCGGATATATCCTTTAGAGGAAAGTTTGATTTTAGATTTTAATTATACTCATACTACTGACCTGTATCATAATAATGTAATTCATATACATGGTAAATTAGATTCTCCTAAATCAATTATATTTGGTTATGGAGATGACTTGGATGAATATTATAAAAAACTATCCAATCTTAATGATAATCGATATTTAACGAATATCAAATCTATTCGCTATTTAGAAAGTGGTAATTATCGTGATATGCTACGCTTTATAAATGCAGCTCCATATCAGATATACATCATGGGACACTCCTGTGGAAATTCAGATCGTACCTTACTTAATACCTTATTTGAGCATGAGAATTGCGTGTCCATCAAGCCTTTTTATTATCAAAAAGATGAAGAGAATGACAATTATAGTGAGATTACGCAAAATATATCTCGTAATTTTACCGACATGCAATCATTTCGTGATAAAGTAGTGAATAAAACATTGTGTGTGCCTATGCCGCAACTACAAATCTAAAAAAGAATCAATATGATTTCAAATCTTTAGAATAACTCTTCATGCCACAAACCCTCTATATCATTGGCAATGGCTTTGATCGGTACCATGGGGCGCAATCGTCTTATTGGGCGTTTCGGCAATATCTGTTGCGCTGTGCACCAGAGGTTGCAATGTCATTTGATTTGTATTGGGGACCGCGTACATTATGGAATAGTTTTGAACGTCCACAAGACATCGAGCAGTGCTTGCTCTATAATCCAAAGAATTATCATAATAATAGTTGGACGGTTGACCATCTCTGGGCTGATTTCGAGCGCTATTTGGCAGAACTAAACCGCGAGAAAGTAATGACCCTAGCAGACTGGTATTTGCCAAAGATAGATGAAGATGATGACCGTTTTAGCTATGCTGAGTATTTCTTGCCGATTGATCGTATCAGAGAACAAATCTATTTTACTACTTTTGAGATGCGTTATCGCTTCCATAAGTGGATAAATACCCTGCATTACGAACATGGATTTCGCAAGAAAATGTTGCCTTTGGACCACAAAGCGCTTTATTTGAATTTCAATTATACGCTATTCCTAGAATCAGAATACCATATTCCTCGCGAACAAATATGCTATATACACGGATCACGACGCGATAAATATGGAAGTTTAGTCTTAGGACATTCTGAAGACCCTGAATTAGCGTATGAAAAGTGGATACACAAAAATCAAAACCAGCGGAGGTTTCGTCCTAATCTCAAAGACAAGAAAGGTAGGTGGTATGCGAATGACCGCTTGACCTATTTGTCTTATTTTTTAGAGGATGAGACCAAAGGCAATTGGCGATTGCCAATACGATTTTATGCGCAGGAAGCTGTACAAGAAGCGATTGAGGGATATTATGAAAATAGCATGAAAAGAACGCATAGTATCATAGAAAACCACCAATCCTTTTTCAATTCTCTAAAAGATGTGAAGAAAATCGTGATTTTAGGTCATTCGTTGTCGGAAGTAGATATGCCATATTTCGATAAGATTGCCGACTCGATTATGAAAGATAGAGTAGAGTGGGAGATTAGTTATCACACTCAAGATGATATCAATAGGATACACCATTTCTGCAAAAGATATGGTATTTCGGCTCAACCTACCTTGTTGTAGAGAGTCTGCGGCGATTCGGGTGATTACCGACTTGTTAAGTTCTAAAGAACTTCTATATTATCGCTGCTGGTAATGGCTAACTGTCATTGTAAACCATCTGGGCTATTAAAGTTTATTTTGACCGTCTGGAGTTAATGGTTATGAGAGTAATCCCTCGAGGAGAACTCTCTTTTTTTGTGATTATGCGATGACGGATCCTTGTGTTTTGAAACATGAAGAACATTATTAATGTTCGATAGTGAGCGCCTGCCATAACTCCTACGGTAGGACTCAAGCGAACGGGAGAATGAATTCGCTAAAATATTTGCGTAATTCAAAGATTTTTAGTACCTTTGCAGCGTAATAATTCAAAGGTGATTTAAAAACATTAACATCAATATGGCGCAACAACTACAAATACGCAACTCTACAGCTGAATTCCTTATCTTTCAAGCAGAAGATAAGGCACAGGGCGTACAAGTGTATTACCAAGACGAAATGATCTGGGCTACACAAGAAGCCATCGCAACACTTTTCGACAAAGGACGTTCAACGATTACAGAACACCTGAAAAATATTTTTGAGACAGGCGAATTAGATCAAAATTCAGTATGTCGGAAATTCCGACGAACTGCATCTGATGGCAAAAACTACGAAACACAATTCTATAACCTTGATGCCATCATCTCTGTAGGCTATCGCGTTAATTCTCGCCGTGCTACACAATTCCGTCAATGGTGCACAGCCGTGCTTCGTCAGTTTGCTATTCGTGGTTACATTATTGATCGCAAGCGCATGGAAAATGGGGCGTTTATTAGCGAAGACTACTTTGAATATCTCCTTGCCGAAATTCGCGAGATTCGCATCTCCGAGCGCCGCTTCTATCAGAAGATAACAGACATCTATGCTACTGCTATAGATTACAATCCGAATGCTCCAACCACACAAGAGTTCTTTGCTAAAGTGCAAAACAAAATGCACTATGCCGTACATGGGCATACCGCGGCGGAACTAATCTTAGAACGAGCTGATGCAGAGAAAGAACATATGGGATTGACTACATGGGAACATGCTCCTAAAGGAAAAATTCTCAAACCGGATGTGAGCGTGGCGAAGAATTATCTCAGAGAGATAGAGCTGGAATCTATGGGGCGTATCGTGAATGGTTTCTTAGAGGTTGCAGAAGATATGGCTAAACGACATATCCCGATGACTATGGAGGATTGGGCAAAGCGTATTGACAAATTCTTAGATACTACCGAACGCCCTATTCTGACAGGAGCAGGCAGTGTGACTGCCGAACAAGCGAAAGAGCATGCTGAGACGGAGTTCGAGAAATACCGCATTATTCAAGATCGCATCTTTGAATCTGACTTCGATCATTTTTCTTTACCAACATTGCCGTTTGAGAAAGAGTGAGGCGTAGGTAGCGGAGGTGCAGTGTAGAGGACGCCTTTTGGGCTATAGGACGGCGTTCCGCCTATTGGACGCTGGTGCTGGAGTTTTTACTAATAAACTCCTAAACTCCTAAACCAATTACCACTTTCCTCCCAAAAATGTGATTATTCTGAAAAAATGCCTTGAAAATTTGCATATATTAAAAAAATGTCGTACCTTTATGCAAAACGACCGAGTAAATTTGTGCCAAATAACCGAATAGTTGTTTGCCAAATAACCGAGAATTAGTTTTTTGTATTGTACGCCTGTTGTGTTCTATTAAATAAGATACGCAGTCTATAGACTATGCTCTTCAACTCGTTTGAATATCTGATTTTTCTACCGATAGTATTTCTGCTCTATTGGTTCGTGTTTGACTATGCTCTCAGCAAGTGCAAACGCCAACTACTGTGGCAGAACCTCTTCGTCGTAGTCGCCAGCTATATCTTCTACGGCTGGTGGGATTGGCGATTCCTTATTCTAATTGCTATCACCACACTCCTCTCCTTCCTAAGCGGCATCGGAATCGAATACGCCCCAACACAACGAGGAAAGAAAGCCGTCATGATAGCCAATATCATTATCAATCTCGGCATCCTGGGCATATATAAATACTACGACTTCTTCGCTACACAGTTTGCACGAGTGTTCGGTATTGAGTCAGACTTCTTGCTGCTACATTTGATTCTGCCAGTTGGTATCAGTTTCTACACCTTCCAAGCCCTCTCATACTCCATTGATGTCTATCGCAAGCAGATACAACCCACTCACGACATTGTTGCTTTTACTGCCTTCCTCAGTTTCTTCCCACAATTAGTAGCAGGTCCTATAGAGCGAGCGACCAGCCTCTTGCCACAGTTCCAAAAGAAACGCAGCTTTGACTATGCCACCGCTGTGGACGGTATGCGACAAATCTTGTGGGGCTTATTCAAGAAGATTGTTGTGGCAGACAACTGTGCCACCTATGTAGATACAGTCTTTGCTGACATCAGCAACCAATCGGGTAGTACATTGCTGTTGGCTGCCGTACTCTTTACATTCCAAATCTATGGTGACTTCTCGGGATATTCAGACATAGCAATCGGTACGGCAAAATTGTTTGGCATTAAACTGATGCGTAACTTCAATGTACCTTACTTCTCTCGCGATATAGCAGAGTTCTGGCGCCGTTGGCATATCTCACTCACTACTTGGTTCCGCGATTATGTGTATATTCCGTTGGGCGGGAGCAGACCAACCATACCTGGTTGGCTGCAGTGTAAAGTGGATAGTGTAAAGTGTAATGGCTTACACTCTACACCGAAGATAATAAATCGTTACGCCAAGGCAATCGCCGTCCGCAATACCTTTATTATCTTTCTCCTCTCGGGGTTCTGGCACGGGGCAAACTGGACGTATGTATTGTGGGGTGCGTATCATGCGTTGCTGTTTGTGCCGCTGCTGCTGATGGGCAAGAACCGCAGGTATCGCGCAGATGATCAGACTTGGAGGGATATCCCTCGTATGTTGCTGACTTTCGTGCTGGTGGTGATAGGATGGATATTGTTCCGCTCGCCAGATATGGGTAGTTGTGTGGATTATCTGGCTGGGATATGGGATAGAAGTATAGTATCAGTGCCTTTTGTGGAAAACGCTGGGCATCTCGCCACTACGGCCATAGCCATATTGGTGATGCTCGGGATGGAGTGGCGTCGTCAATTGCCCAACCGCTGGTGGATGTACTTCGCGCTGACGTTGGCCATCTGGTGGTTCGCTGGGCAGGATGTGGATTTTATATATTTTCAGTTTTGATGACACGTTTTATTAAGAAAATATTACTCTACTTTTTGCCGATAGCCCTCTTGGCTCTTGGCCTAGAGATCTATGTCGAGTCCATCCCCAATTCCTATACCTACAAGCGCCAGTACATGGAGCAGCATGCAGCTGAGATACAGACATTAGTTCTCGGCTCTTCCTATGCCTACGACGGTATTGATGCAGAAACCCTACCTTCTGCCTTCAACCTCGCCAACTCAAGCCAGTGTTTTGAGGATGACTATCGATTGCTTGCCAAATACTTGCCGCAGATGGACTCGCTCAAAACGGTCATCTTGCCCCTGTCGTATAGTTCGCTGCAGATGGTCAGTTCTAGCAATCGCCGCGTGTATTACACCATCTATATGGAGCTCTATCCCCGTTGGCCATTGAGCAAATATAGCTTCGAGTGCTGCAATCTCGAACTCATGGCTAAGAAGATCGTCAAATACCTCCTCAACGAAGATATGGTGCGCTGTGACTCGCTTGGGCAACGACTAGGACATACCCTCGCCAGTCGTCCTGATGATTGGCAGCAAACGCAGGCATTGGTTAGCAACGACCGCTTTGTAGGACCTGCAGCTATGCCGTATGTGGAGGAGAATATCCAGTGGCTGCAACAGATGGCTACTTTGTGCGAGGATAGGGGTGTCACCCTTTGTCTTGTGGCGATGCCGATGCTTGAGGAATATCGCAAGGCAATGCCTCATGAGCAGATTGCGCTCATGGAGCACGTGATGCAACAACTGACAGATACCTATCCGCATGTGCAAGTGCTTGACTATCAGTCTTGGGGGACGGATGACGATTTCTACAATGCAACCCACCTCAACACCACGGGCGCCAGCCGCCTAACGAGTGAAATTGGCGCCATATTCGGTAGCCGATAATGTATAGAAATACCACACAAACATGAGGAAAAAATCAAAATTCCTCATTTTTTTTGCATTTTTTTCTTCATACTGACAAGTTTTAGCAGTTTGATGTAGTATCTTTGCAGCGTGAAACCCACAGAAACTACTTTATTCGGACTAATCGCGAGGCAAACGGGCTGAAACCCACAGTGTAAATCAGAGAAGCAGTACCTTTGTCGTCGCTTTCGCGTTCGGCAATTGAAGCGCGCAGAACTCGCTTGGCGAGTTGAAAGCGCTCAATGCCTCCGCTCTCCCCACTCGCTCACGCAGCTCGCGGGGCTGCCGATTAATGAGCTACAGTTTAGAAGCGAGATTTTTGAATCATAAACTACGAGCTAACAAAAATATTAACTATTAATTATTCACTAAATTTTTAACCATGAAACAAATTATTTCTTCCGAGGGTGCAGACACCCTCATCACCACCCATCTTCGTCAAGGTCAGTTGCCTTGGCAAGTCGAAAAAGCCATCAGCATTGCCCCAGAGGGCGAGATGCGTGACATGCTATTACTTTCATTATTAACCAATTACGCCTACGCCCTGCCTGCTATGCGTATGTATCACGGCTTTCCACATCATCTCTATGGTCCCGAACTCATGACCATGGTGCTCGCCCCCGCGGCGTCGGGAAAAGGTATCATGAACTACGCCAAACTACTGCTGCAAGGCATTGAGAATGAGCAAGGTGAGTTTATCTTCCTACCTGCCAATACCTCCTCGGCTGCCCTCATGAGCTATCTGCAAATACTCAAGGGACGAGGAATCATGATGGCTACGGAGATTGATACCCTCAGCAAAGCCCTTGGCAGCAGTACGGGCGGTTTCTCCGATGTGCTTCGCTGTATGTTTGAGCACGAGACAATCAGTAAGCTTCGCAAGAACAAAGACGAACTCATTGAGATTCCCGACACACACTTTGCCGTCTTGCTCTCAGGTACTTACAGCCAGCTTAAACCTCTGATTAGGAGCCGAGAAAACGGTTTGATGAGCCGCTTCGCTTGCTATGTGGTCAAGCAGACGCAAGACTTCGACGACCGAGTTTGGCTGGACGCGGAAGAAGACGCTGTGCCTCAAGAGATTACCCTGTATGAGCAATTGGGTCGCGAACTGAGCCAGCGTTATGACTGGATGCGCAAAGCTAACCATAGTTGCTACTTTTATCTGACGGACGCCCAGCGTAAAACGATTACTCGTATGTTTCGAGCGATGTATGAGACACAGCGTTATGCCTTTGGCAATGAGTTTGATTCGATTCTCAAGCGTATGCCTGTGATTATGAAACGTATTGGTATGATTCTCACAGGGCTTAGAATGGATATGAGTCAGCCGCTTCCAGAGCGCATGGTTTGTTCAGAGGATGACTTTGAGACGATGCTTTTGCTTGGTCACAAGTTGTTGATGCATTCTGCGATGATGTTCCAGATGTTGCCCGAGAACAAGGATGCTGCTCCAGGCGAAATTGGTCATACGCTGATCCAAAAGCAGTTCTTCGAGATGCTTCCTGCGGACTTTACGAAGCAAGATGCCGTGAAGCAAGCGGAAGTCCTCGGGATAGCAGAACGAACGATGGAAAGATGGTTGTTGAAATTAGTTCAATCTGCTGATATAGAACGAATTGGACAAGGAATCTACAAAAAAGTGGCGTTAAAAAATGCAAGTGCGTAAAGTGGCGCTTTTGGCGGAGGTGGCGGAAAAAATTCCGCCATTCCGCCATTTCCGCCACACTATATTTTAGTGGACTATATACATGTTGACACTGATTTTATTTAAACGACAATTTAGGTCAATTTTGATGTCAATTAATGTCAATTCGAAGAGACTTCTTTTGTTGCCCAAATGAATGCAGCTCTGCTGCATTGGTGGACAAAACAAAAGAATAATTATTTCAATAACAAGGGTCAACAGGTGTATAAATTTCATTTTTTATGGAAATTCCTGAACGAACGGAGTGACCGGAGGGAGTGATTAATGAGTAATGAAGAGTCAGAAATATGACAGTGATCTTATGGTATTTGCTCATCATGAACCCGTCATGAACCCGTAATTTCTAAGGGATTGATAGTAACAAATATTATAAACTATTTAAGATTTTTCTACATTATGTCCAAAGTAACTTACAACCCAATCATTGAGAGTGCCCATGGTAAGATCCACAGCCAAAGCGATATGTGGTTCATGGAGCGTTATGGAACCAAGTTCACAGGTCACAGAAATAATCCTCGTGACTACAGTAAGAAACCTCAATCCGAAGCGGAGAAAGCAGGCACTTTGCGTTTGGCAGCTGCTTCCAAAGCGTATAACCAAGTCATTAAGGGTTCACCTGAGTGGCTAGCGTTAGAACAGGAATATTTAGCTCAACTATCGCGACCCAGAGCCAAGCGAAGTATCCGTGGTTATTTCATTTCCAAACACATGAAAGGCGGGTCATAATCCCGCCTTTCATATAGAAAATATGGTATGGCTCTGCCCTGTTTTGTTAAAAATCGCTTTTAGGGGCGATTTTTTTTTTGTATTTTTTGTCGAAATCCATGCTAAATATCTTTGATATTTGCATATGTCAAAAAAAATGCGTACCTTTGTCGCCCTTAGGGAGAAAAGTCACGGATAACTGGTGTAACAGAATTAATGTTGAGTGAATTAACGAATTAATGAATTAAGGAGTAAGGAGTGAAGGAATTAAGGAGTGAAGGAATGAAGGAATGAAGGAGAATAGTATATACATATCGGTTGTAATTCCTTTGTACAATAAGCAGAATGCGATTGCAGCGACGTTGCAGTCTGTATTAGCACAGACATATACCAACTATGAGATAATCGTAGTGGATGATGGCAGTACGGATAGGAGCGCAGAAGTTGCAGAAACAATTCTGCAAGAGTGTACAGCTTATGGTGTAGAGTGTAAAGGCAAGGTTATTCGCAAAGCGAACGGCGGAGTCAGTTCTGCTCGCAACCGAGGTATACAGGAGGCGAAATATGACTATATTGCTCTATTGGATGGTGATGACCTATGGGATGAGCACTATCTAGAGGAGCAAGTGAAGTTGATACAAGATTTTCCAGAAGCAAAGATGTGGGGAATCAATTTTGCAGAGATGAGCAATGGTGAATTGATTCGCAAATTGCCTACGGGATTACCCGAAGGCAATCGTGGGTATGTAGAGAACTATTTCCAAATTTCAGGTCGTATATCTGATCTTTACTGCTCTAGTTCGGTAGTGATTAGTAAAGAGGTATTTGAGAGGGTAGGGTGTTTCGACGAGCGAATCAAATATGCGGAGGATAGCGATATGTGGTTCCGAATAATTGCTACCTATCCTGTGGTATTTTATGACCGATATATGGCCTTTTATCAGTATGATGTAGAAAATCGTGCTATGAATCGTACACGGTTGTTGAGATATTTTTTGCCATACTATGTGGATAAGTATCAGGATTTTAAGTACAATATAGTATTCTACAAATGGATCAATAGGTGGGCGGCTAACTTGATACGCAGTTATTATTTTGATCCTAGCAAAGAGCAATTAGAGGATGCTCGCATTGCTACTAGAAAACTAGACTATAGCGTTATTCCATCAAAATATAAACTGCTATATAAAGCTCCTTATTGGATGGCAGTTGTATTGAATAAACTTGATAAATGGTATCACAAATGATCAGCGTAGTAATACCACTATACAACAAAGCGCAATCTATCCGAAAAACATTAGATAGCGTATTAGCGCAGACCTACAAGGATTTTGAAGTAGTTGTGGTGGATGATGGATCCACTGACGATAGCGCAAATGTCGCTGAAACTGTGCTGCGCGAGTGTAAAGTGTATGGTGTAGAGTGTAGAGGCAGGGTCATCCGCAAAACGAACGGCGGCGTTTCGTCTGCGCGTAATGCAGGTATATTAGCTGCTAAGGGCGAATACGTTGCTTTCTTAGATGGGGATGATTTGTGGCATTCGGAATATTTAGAAACATTGCATCAGTTGATTGAGGACTATCCAGATGCAGCGTTGTACGGAATAGGATGTACTACGATTCACGGAGATAAGATACCTGAGAATGTTGCACCCTCAACAGAACGAGGTGAAGTATACGATTTGTGGAATAATTATCCAGGTTATTGGACTGGTAGTAGTAGTAGTAGTAGGGCGCGACTCATAGAAATTGGTTTGTTTGATACAAGAATGACACATGGCGAGGATATTGATATGTGGTGGCGATTGTTACTTTCAGGGAAAGGTGTGTTTGATAATCGGGTATTGGCTTATTATCGACAAGATACAGAGAATAGGGCAATGAATAAGCTGATTCCATTGGAGAAGCATATTCCTTATTTTGTGGATAAGTATGTAGAAGCACGAGCAAGTAATGTGGATTTTCGTAGATACTTCGATCGCGAGATGATATACAGATTATATCCATACATGTTTGATGCTCACTATCGTAAAGAGACAAAGCGAATTGCTAAGCAGATGGATTATAGTTTGCAGAAATGGACTATGAAGTTCCGTATGGTATGTCCCTATATGTATCGTATGTATGAAAAGATGAAAAGAAAACAATGAAACTATCAATAATTGTCCCCATATACAACGTGGCTCCATATCTGCGTAAATGCGTGGATAGTTTGCTTATGCAAGATATTTCGGATTATGAAATAATCCTTGTGGATGATGGCAGTACTGATGATTCAGGAGCGATAGCGGATGAAATCGTCAGGAAGACAATGGGCAATGGGCAATGGGCTATAGACAATGAAACCAATAGCCAATCGCCAATCGCCAATCGCCCAACGCTACGCGTGATTTATCAAGAAAATGCTGGATTGAGCGCTGCCCGCAATACGGGTATAGCGGCTGCAACGGGCGATTATATTATGTTCGTAGATAGCGACGACTATTTGCAGCCGAATGTATTAGGGACGTTGATGGAGCAAGTGGAGCGGGAACAATTGGATGTGTTGAGGTTCGATTATCAGAATGTTAGGCAAACAGAAGCAGGAGAATACGAAGTATTTCAGCCAAATAAGTATCCCCATCAAGTGGATACATGCCGTGAAGTGGTGGATGGGGAGACGTATTTGGATAAGCGTATGGGGTATGCTTGTTATGCTGTACAATTCTTAATACGTCGAAATTTGGCTTCACAGGAATTATTTACTCTTAAGATTCATTTTGAAGATGTAGATTGGACCCCACGTATGCTACTTGCAGCGAAGCGCATGAATAGCACACCATTGGTTGTGTATAACTATTTGCTGCGTCCGGGGAGTATTACTAAAGTACAAGGGGACAAAAGTAAGCAGCGAAAAAATATAGAAGATAGTATATTTGTGATGCATGCACTGAATAAGCTCAAAGCAAAATATCCAAAGTCGAAATGGTTATCAAGAATGCTCTGTTGTAATGCAGTGGGTTTTTTGACACATGTGGCAATGTCGTTTTATGATGAACGCAAGGAGTATATCCGTCGTTTGCAGGAGTTGAATGTGTTTCCACTAGTGATAGCTGACCAAGGCAAAACCTACGCTCGCCGCGCGTGGATCATTAATCTGTTTGGGGCAAGGTTATATTGCTGGGTGATGAAGTGGAGATAAGCGGTGAAGCAAGCGCTAGTAAGCGCTTCGTTTAGTGGACGCGCCAAGGCGCTACTGTTTAGGGGTTAGAGGTTAAAGTTTATAGTTTATAGTTAAAGTTTATAGGCACGGATTATGATACCAAAGATTATACATTATTGCTGGTTTGGAAAAGGTGCAATGCCCGAGTTGGTACTCGAATGCATAGATAGTTGGAAAATGTTTCTTCCGAGCTACGATATGCGTCTTTGGAATGAGGACAACTTTGACGTGAGTACTGCCCCACAATATGTCCAAGAGGCGTATGCTGCGAAGAAATATGCTTTTGTAAGCGATTATGTACGTCTTTGGGCATTGGAGCGTGAGGGGGGACTCTATATGGATGTGGATTTTGAGGTGTATAAGTCCTTTGATAACCTGATGGAGCAATACGAGGCATTTGCGGGGTATGAGGGATCGAAACGTAATCCGGTGATGATGGGCGTAATTGCCGCCAAAGCACATCATCCGTGGATACAAGGCATGATGCAAACTTATGAGAATAGACAATTTTTGAAGGAGGATGGCTCACTGGATATGACACCCAATACAGGGTATTTCCTCAGCTGGATGCAAGAGCGAGGATTTGTGGCAAATGGCAAGGAAAAAGATTGGATGGGGGTGCATATATTGCCCGTAGAGTGTTTTTGTCCAGGATTGACCACGGGAGAGAACCTCCGCTGCGAGCGTACCTATTGCGAACACAAGGGCTTGCATTCATGGAGTGGAGATGGGGGCTGGAAAAATAAATTATTAGGTATGCTAAGCCCACAAATGAAAGCGAAACTGATAAAATTAAAACGAAAGATATTGGGGTAAGGTGATTAGGCTATGAGGCGAGAAGGCTATTAGCCAAGAAGGAAAGAGAAAATGAAAAGGGAACAAGAAAATAGATTGTATCTGCCTGGATTGAATGGCATACGAGCTGTGGCGGCACTAACAGTGCTGTTCGCACATATGTTTTCTCCATTTTGGGATTGGGGACTAGAGCCGCTGTCTTTTCGTATCCCATGGCCAGAGGAACCAGTAACCACATTCTTTGTGATATCGGGATTTTTGATTACATATCTGCTGATGAACGAAATAGGTAAGACCAACGATGTCAGTATACCTAAGTTCTATATGCGTCGTATTTTGCGTATATGGCCATTGTATTATGTGTACATGATATTGGCAATAGGGGCAGTAGTGTTATTAAATAGTGATATGAACGATTCGGTATGGTATTATACTTTCTTCTCGGGAAATATATCGCATGCATTAGGAATAGGATTGATACCATTGTTTCACTATTGGAGTTTGGGCGTGGAAGAACAATATTATATGTGGTATCCTTGGGTGGTGAAATACAATAAGGAAAGAGTGTTAAAGGTTGTTATATCCCTATGTGTGATATGGTTTGGGTTGAAAATGGGAAGTTATATCTTTTGGGGTAAAGGATTGGCTTATAAGATATTTAGTATCACTCGATTTGATTGTATGATGATAGGTGCGATTGGTGCTATATTGTACTATAAAAAGGCGACATGGTTCGTAAGATTGTGTGCAAATAGAGTAGTGGTGATACTAGCGTGGGTGTTGTTTTTCACCTCAGGGTTGTATGCGCAATATATACCAGCTCCCATTCGTGCGGAGTATATATCTGTAGTTTCATTGATGGTAATTATGGCAGGATTGGTATCTAAACCGCTGTTGGAAAATCGAGTAATGAACTATTTAGGCAAGATTTCGTATGGCATTTATGTGATACATCCATTGTTGATATTTGTGGGGTCATGGATGGTGAAATTTACTGGAGTTTTATCGAATGCCCATGGGGGGGGGGCATACTGTGGTATTCGCAGGCATTTCCGTCCTAACAATACTTCTGGCTTCGTTGTCGTATAAATATTTAGAGATGCCCTTCCTAAGATTGAAGGACAAGTTCAGTGTGGTAAAAAGTACAAATGAGAAAGAATAATCAGAGAATAGAATAATGACCAATCAAACAACATATAAATCTAAAATCGCACCATTGCCATATGTGCCGCAGTCGGTATCAAATTATGCGATACTGACCTATGTGGCGGCGTTGCTTACATGTAGCGTGGTGTTTATGAACCAAGCTATGATATGGTATTGGTGGGTGTTCGGTATTGTAGAGGTAGGTGTATATTTCTACTTTGCCAATCGACTGACCAAATCATGGGCAATGCTCAAGCCAAAGGCATTCGAAAAGAACCTCTTTGGATGGGCTTTTGCGATACGCGTGATAGTGATGTTCTTCCTCTATTGGTTCCATACTGAGATGACGGGACAACCGTTTATGTTCCACGCGGCAGATGCTACAGGATATCACGAAGAGGCACTTTGGATAGCAGAGACAATACGCGATGGACATTTCCAGACCTATTTGGATTATAAGTTTGGTCAAGGACAGGGCGTATCCGATGCGGGTTATCCGATGTATCTGGGACTAGTGTATCTGCTGAGTTGGGATAGCATTGTTGTAGCGCGACTGCTGAAGTGTCTGTGGGGGGCGCTATCTTGTTTGCTGCTCTATAGAGTAGCTAAACGTCACTTTGGTGAACAAGTGGGGCGGATAGCAGGCATACTGATGATGTTGGAGTCGCATTTCTGGATATACGGTGGTATGCACCTGAAGGAAACTGAGATGATTTTTATGACCTTACTCTTCTTAGAACGAGCAGATTATCTGCTGCATTCTCGGCAGTTTAATTTTCGCAATATTGCCATCGTCGTCGTGCTGATGGCATCGCTATTTACCTTCCGAACAGTATTGGGATTGACGGCTGTATTTGCATTGGGAGTAACACTGATTCTATCAAGTAAACGAGTGATGAGTTGGGGTAAGCGAATAGTCTTCCTTTTGGTGTTTGGTGCGACAGTACTATATTTTGCAGGAGGACGTATATTCAGTGAGGTGGAGGCAGTGTGGGAGTTAAAAGACCAAAACCAAGATGCACGTATGTCGGAGATTGTCACAACGCAGAGTTTTGCTAAGTATGCAGGTGCGGCAGTATTTGCGCCGATGATTTTTACCCTACCGTTCCCAACAATGGTGGAAACGGAAGGACAGGAAATATCACGTATGTTACATGGTGGAATGGTGACAAAAAATATTATGTCGTATTTCTGTATCATAGCGCTGGTTATACTGCTATTCCCGATATTGCCAAATATGAACAAATGGCGTGACCATGTGCTACCTGGAGCGTTCTTATTAGCATATTTGTTAATATTGGTGTTCTCTGCTTTTGCGCATGCTGACCGCTTTCATATGCCGGCATTACCGCTAGAGATACTATTTATGGCATATGGTATATCCCTATTGCGCGCACCTATCATCAAGCGATGGTATTACGTATGGTTGGTATTGATGTTTGTGGCATTCGTGGCATGGAACTGGATTAAATTGGCTGGACGGGGATTGGTGTAGTTGGTGTAAGGTGTAAAGTGTAAGGTGTAAAGTGTAAAGTGTAAAGGCGAAGAATATGAATAGATACTCGTATAAGAATTTGAATGTATATCAAGACGCAAAGGCATTTGTAGTGGCAGTCTATAAGTTGCTTGATAGTTTTCCAGATACGGAAAAGTTTGCATTGTGCAATCAAATACGCCGAGCTGCTATATCCGTTACGTCCAATCTTGCAGAGGGAGTAAGCAGAACATCGAATAAAGAAAAAATACATTTTCTTGAAATAGCGTATGCATCCTTGATGGAGGTAGATAGCCAGTTAGATGTTTCCATAGAATTAGGATATATCACAGTAGAACAATATAAAATAATCGAAGAATTTGTGGTATGTGTAAGCAAACAATTATCTTCTCTAAGGAACAAGTACCAAGAGAAATAATCCTTGCCTTTACACTTTACACCATACACTTTACACTAAATATATGAAACTCCTCCTCATATCCAACTACCAACGCGGCATCGGGGGCATCAATGCCCAGGTGGATTTGCTGCAGACATATCTTAATCAAGAAGATGGCGTAAAGGCAGACATATTCTCCACCAAAGGCAATCCGTTGAACCGAGTATGGCAAATGATTAAACTATTATGTAGCGCTAGAAAGTACGATGTGCTACATATTCATGCTTGCTCGTATTGGGGTATGGTGCCAGCGGTGATGGGCGTGATAGCGGGGAAGCTGTGGAACAAGCGCATCGTCATTACTTATCATGGTGGGGGTGCGGCAGAGTATTTTGCCAAACATATAGGTTTTGTCAAGCGATGGTTGGGCAGAGCAGATCACGTAGTGGTACTATCGGGATTCCTCAAGGAGATCTTCGACCAATATGATATTCCATGCGTGGTGATACCCAATATCGTAGTGCTACAACCTCCAATAAAGCGCAATACGGATATAGCACCTAAGTTCATTAGTATTCGCCATCTGGAGCCGCTGTATAATATACCTTGTATATTGCGCGCGTACGAGCAGGTGCTTCAGCACTATCCAGAGGCGACATTGGATATTTTGGGGAGGGGATCCCAACGAGAAGAGTTGGAGGCATTGGTTGAGGAGCGTCACCTTACCGGAGTGACCTTCGTTGGACAAGTGCCTAATCAGCAGATCTATGACTATCTGGCTAATGCAGATGTGATGCTTTCGGCTGCTAAGGCAGACAATATGCCCGTATCGCTATTGGAGGCGATGAATGCAGGATTGTTGGTAATATCCAGCCGAGTAGGTGGGGTGCCGTATATGATAAATGAGGTTAAAGGCGAAAGGTTAAAGGTTAAAGACGACGAAAACAGCGCAGCTGAAACAACCGCCTCTCGCCCCATCGCCTCATCGCCTCATCGCCCAAACAAAGCCACTGGCTTACTCTTCGAGAGTGATAATTCGGATGAATTGGCTGAAAAAATGCTGTGGGCATTGGAGCATCCCGTGGAAGTGAAAACGATAATCACTAATGCCCAAGCAGAGGTGCAGAAATATTCGTGGAATAATGTGAAACAACAATTGATAAATGTGTATGACTTATGAGTGTATATTCTAAAATAAACAAAACAATCCTATTGCCTATAGCAGATAGGATCACAGGTCGTGGTATTCGAAAGGAATGGGACTTGATGAATCGAATGGACATGGTAAGTGAGGAGGATCTCATTACTTTGCAAAACCAACGTCTGCAAGCATTAGTGCGGCATTGCTATGAGCAGGTGCCGTATTATACGCGTTTGTTCGATTCGCTAAATTTAAAACCATCTGATATACAATCACGAGAGGACCTACAAAAATTACCTATCCTTACTAAACAAATGGTACGAGATAATTATGCCGATCTGATAAGTAAGGATATTAAGCATCGTAAACATCAGAATGGCTCTACTGGCGGTAGTACTGGAACGCCACTGCAGTTCAAAAAAGATGTAGGGACCTGGAATATGGCATGGGCATCATCCTTCCGTGCATGGGAGTGGTATGGTTATCATTTAGGCGAAAAGATGATGACACTGGGTGGAAATTCCTTGGTGAAAAAACGCAAGATTTTAACACCTAAAGATATATTCGATATCGTGATCATGCGCAATATGAAACGCAGTAGTGCCAAGATAGACGACACGGCATTAATGCAACACTATAATGCGTATATGAATTATAAACCATCAGCATTGAGAGGATATGCTTCGTCTTTTGCTGTTTTTGCGAGATATATAGAGCGGAATAACCTTCCGATTCATCCTATTAAAGTGATCCTTACAACAGGCGAGATCTTAATGCCAGAGTATAGAGAGATAATAGAGAGGGTATTTCAATGTCCTGTCTACGATGAGTATGGTGCTGGTGATGGTGGTGTGAATGCGCATGAATGTACGTTAAAAGATGGCTTGCACATATCGGAGGAGAGTTGCGTAATAGAAATAACGGATACAAATGGTAACGTACTGAAAGATGGCGAAATAGGTTATGTAACAACCACAGACTTGGGCAATTATGCATTTCCATTCTTACGTTATCAGGTAGGAGATATGGCATACATTAAACCAGAAAAATGCACATGTGGTCGTGCGTCGCGTGTATTGGGGCAGGTCATTGGACGAGTCGGTAAATTAATATATAATAAACAAGGTGTACCGATTTCACCTACGATGTTGCCAATTATGCTATATCGCAATAATGATTACCACAATGAGGAGAATTGTGTAATCTATAATAAGATAGACAAATTCCAGATTCGTCAAGATGAGCAAGGAGATATCCGCATCTTATTGAAATTGAAGGACAAACAGGAAGATCAAAAACAGTTTGCATATTGTGTGGACAATTTTACTGCTCATTTTGTTGGGTCAAGTGTATCATTGGAGTTTGTAGATGAAATACCTACAATGCCATCTGGAAAAGAAGATTATTGTGTATCGGAGTATAAATACGAAAAATAAAATTATGAAGACAATAGGATTTCCAATCTCTCACAAAGAAAACGAAAAAAGAAGAGCGATTATACCGAGTGATTTGGCTCTAGTTAAGAATTGTGACTATATCCATATCGAAAAAGGATATGGAGATGTACTTGGTTATTCAGATCGTGATTATCAGCAGTATGGCGTGCATATCTCTACGAGAGAGGAAGTGCTAAAACAAGATATTATTTGTGACCCTAAAATTGGTGATGCAGAATACCTATCTACTCTGCAAAACCAAATAATATTCGGTTGGGTGCATGCTGTACAAAATAGGAATATTACAGATGTTATTCTTCAACAAAATCTAACGGCAATTGCGTGGGAAGATATGTTTGAACAAGGACGTCATTCGTTTTGGAGAAACAATGAGATAGCAGGTGAAGCGGCTTTGTGTCATGCATATTTACTGCACGGAATATTTCCATATAACACTAAGGTTGCTGTAATTGGTCGCGGTAATGTAGCGCGCGGTGCGATACGAACATTGAATTTTATGGGAGCGGATGTGGTGGTATATGATAGACATACCGAACAATTGTTATATAAAGAACTTGGTGAGTACGATGTGATAGTCAACGCATTGCTTTGGGATACCAAACGAACGGACCATATAATCTATAGAGAAGATCTTAAACGTATGAAGAAAGGTGCTATGATTATAGATGTGAGTTGTGATCGTGCCGGAGCAATTGAAACGAGTGTCCCAACAACTCTAGAAAATCCAACTTATGTGGTAGATGGCATTACACATTATGTAGTAGATCATACACCTTCTTTGTTCTATAAGACAACCTCTAAATGCATTAGTGAGGTAGTTTGTCGATTTATTGACGATTTGATAGAGGCTTTAGATAATGATGTGTTAAATAAAGCTTTATCCGTTTCGGCAGGTAAGATTGTAGATCAACGAATCGTAGAGTTTCAAAATAGATGAAAAAACGGTAAACGCCGTTACTTTATGAATGACCTGAGTGAGCATACATAGTATATACGGTTTAGTGAACGCTTCGCTACTATTTTGTGTTTAGAGAAAGATGACTAAAATACTCACATACCCTGAAATCAACACCACCGCTTGGCAAGAGCTAGTGGATAGTTCGCCATATGCCACATGGTTCCAAACGCCAGAGGCGTATGAGTTCTATGTGGCAAATCCCGATGAGATGACACCGTTTGCTGTAGGAGTGGTAGAGGACGTTGAGTGTAAAGCGGAAAGTGTAAAGTGTAAAGGCGAGGAAAACGGCAAAGCAGATGCACCAGCCTCTTCACCTTACACCTTACACCCTACACCTACGCTCAAAGGCGTGATAGTAGGCTACATCACGCGTGAGCGCAATCCTATTAAACAATACTTTACTTGTCGATCTATTATCATTGGTGGTCCGCTTCTAGATGAGCATATCAGCGATGAAGCGCTGAGTGCGCTGCTAAGTGCTATCGCACAGTGTAAAGTTGAAGGTTTAAAGTTTAAAGGCGTGGAAAACAGCAAAGCTGATACTCCAGCCTCTACACTCTACACCTTACACCCTACACCAATTTTCATTGAGAGTAGGAACTTCCACGACTACTCGAAATGGAAATCCGTGTTCGAGACCAACGGCTTCGCTTACCAGCCTCACTATGATATTCATGTGCATTGCAATGCTACGCACACCATGAGTGAGCGACGTCAGCGCGAACTCAAGCGTGCTGTCAAAAACGGCGCGGAGATCGTAGAGGCATTATCCGAGCAGGAGATACGTGATTGGTATCAGATTCTCAGTAAACTTTATCGCCAGAAAATACGTACACCGCTATGGAGTGAAGCGTTCTTCCTGAAATTCTATCGCAGTGGAGTAGGGATATACCTACTAGTGAAGTATCAAGACAAAATCATCGGTGGAATGATGTGCCCGATACTCAATGGCAGAGCCATCTACGAGTGGTATGTATGCGGATTGGATGAGGAGTATCGCGACCTCTCCCCATCTGTGATGGCTACGCATACTGCTATCGAATATGCCAAGACCAACGCTCTGCCTCTATTCGATTTTATGGGTGCAGGCAAACCTGATGTGCCATACGGCGTACGTGATTTTAAGATGGAGTTTGGCGGTGAACTGGTGGAGCATGGAAGGTTTCTTTGTATTCGCAAACCACTGCTATATAAGATTGGAGAATGGGGAGTGAAATGGTTGAAAAGATATTAATATAGTATGAGAGAGATCATAACGAAATACGAACTAATTGATGAGCAGAGTTGGAGTAACTTTGTGAAGAATCATCCTCTAGGGAATGTGTTTCAAACTCCAGAGATGTTTGCTGTGTATCAATGTGCTGCTAATATACAACCATATGTGGTAGCCGCGACATGCGATGGCGAAGTAGAAGGTATATTGCTCGCACAATGGATGACCAATGGGGGAAAGCTGGCGGCATGGATTACTAGTAGATCAATCATCATGGGCGGACCACTAGCGAAAGATAATAATCCGGAAATAATCGAAGCATTATTAGGAGCTTATAAGGAATTAATACCTGTCAAAACTATTTACACGGAGATTCGACCAGTATACAATTCTACACAGATGTTTAACTATCTTGCGACAAAAAAATGGATACGCAAAGGACATTATAATATCGTTCTACCACTTGATAAAGATGTTGATACATTGTATCATCAAATGCATAAAGAGCGTAAACGCAATGTGCAAACGGCCATTAAAAACGGTTTGACTTTTGGGCAAGTAACTAGTATAGAAAAAATACAAGATATTGTAGCTTTGATAAGACAAACTTATGCTCGTAAGCATGTACCAATATCCTATCTTGATATGTTTGAAAAAGTATTGGTTATTTTAGGGGATTATGCACACTTCTTTGCTTGTTATGCATCTGATGGAAAGATGATCGCTGGACAATTGCGTTTGTGCTATAATGAGATGGTTTATGCTTGGTTTGCTGGTAGTGATGAAACATATTTTAAACAACGTCCCAACGATTTCCTTATGTGGAATGTGATTGCATGGGCACAAGGAAATGGATATCAATTGTTTGATTTTGGTGGAGGCGGTGAACCTGGTGTGGAGTATGGTGTGCGAGATTATAAAATGAAATACGGATGCGAGATATATGATTACGGACGCATGCTGTATTCCCATCGTCCGTTGACCTATCATTGCGCACAATTGGCATATAAATTTTATCATAAATTAAAACATTAATCACATTTTAGTTGAATAGCAATAAAACTATGAATATTTGGATAGATATATTGCACATACCGCAATTGAATTTTTACAAACCTATCATTACAATGCTTTCTAGTAGAGGTTACAACGTGTTTGTAACGGTGTTGAATAGAGGGAAATTACCTAAAATTGTAAAAGCTGAATTAGGGACAATTCCTAATATAGTGGTTGATGTAGTAGGAAATCATCATATGACGAAATTGTCTGCAATTATAGAAGCAAATTTATTACGTATCCCACAAATTATTAGCTGGAAAAGAAGGCAAAAGATAGATATTGCTTTTTCAAATGGCTTTCATACTGCCGTTCTATGTAATGGTAAAATTCCTAATTATTCTTTTGGAGATGATCCACAAACCAGAGATTATAAATACAAAATCAAGTATAATGATGTCTGCCATTTTTGCATCTATGAATCTGATAAGCCTTTATCATCCAAGGCGGTGATATTGCGTTGTACAAAAGAATGGGCATATTTAGCACCAAAATACTTTACACCCAATCCACAAGTGCTGGAGAAATATGGGGTGCAACCTAAGGAATATGTATTCCTGCGAGAAGTAAGCGTTGGCACGGTCAACTACGCGGGACAAGCATCGGGTGCGATATTAGGCATACAAGACCTTGTACCCAAAGACAAGAAAGTGCTATTCTCTTTAGAGGAAAAAGACAAACGCCATTTATACCCAAATGACTGGATTTTGCTGCAAGAGCCCATCGAGGATATTCATTCGCTCATATACTATAGCGCTGGACTAGTTTCCTCGGGCGACTCCATGGCACGCGAAGCTGCACTGCTAGGCGTACCTGCCTACTACCTAGGCATACGCTACGATATGCCTGCTAATGCGGCAGCAGCCAAAGTAGCAAACCTGCAGAATCAAAAGACCGCCGACTTTGCTACATGGGTGAAGAATCTAGATGTGGATGCAAAGGAAGCGGAGAAGAAACAACTAGAATTGCGTCAGCATATCAATGAGACATTTATTGATATCAACGAATATATGATGAACCTAGTGGAGAAACATAATAATTAATATAATATGAAAATTTCAATTTTTGGACTCGGATATGTAGGATGCGTAGGCATTGGTTGCTTATCCAAACAAGGACACCACATGGTGGGTGTGGATGTGAGCGATGTGAAAGTAGATCTTATTAATCAAGGTAAACCAACCATCGTAGAGAAAGACATTGACCAACTCATCAGCGAAGGACACCAAGCAGGTCGCATACGTGCAACCCATGACTATATGGATGCGGTAACAAATACCGACATCTCATTCCTCTGCGTGGGTACGCCATCATCCGACAACGGACATCTCGACCTGACTTATATCCTACAGACAGCACACCAAATAGGACAAGCACTGAAAGAGAAAAATGGCTTCCATATTGTGGTGATTCGTTCTACCGTATTCCCTGGTACCAATGCCAAGATGACGGAAATCATTGAGCAAGAATCGGGCAAAAAGCATGATGTGGATTTTGCGGTAGTAAGCAATCCAGAGTTCCTCCGTGAAGGTACTGCTGTACAAGACTATCTCAATCCACCATTGACCGTGCTAGGGTCAAGTTGCCCTAAGGCCATCGAAGTGATGCGCAGTCTATATCAAGGTCTGACAGATGCTCCTATTGAAGTGGTGGAGATAGGTGTAGCAGAGATGATCAAATATGTGAACAACTCCTACCACGCCTTGAAAGTAGTATTCGCAAATGAGGTAGGCAATATCTGCAAACAATTAGGCATTGATAGTCACGAAGTGATGCGTATCTTCTGCATGGATAAGCAACTGAACATTTCACCGTATTACTTCCGACCAGGATTTGCTTATGGTGGATCTTGTCTGCCAAAAGACCTCAAAGGACTCAAGACACTAGCACACGACCTCTATCTTGAAACACCCGTGCTCAATGCTATCGAACATAGCAACGAACTGCATATCGCACAAGTTGTACGTCAGATTGAGCACCTAGAGGATAAACGTGCATTGCAAGGACTGCCTAAGATGCGTATTGGTGTATTGGGGCTAAGTTTCAAGGCTGGTACCGATGATATGCGTAACTCACCTATCGTGAATGTGATCGAAGCACTCCACGGAAAAGGTTACGAAGTACGTATCTACGATAAGAACGTCTGTCTATCACGCCTCATAGGTCGCAATAAAAGTGTGATTGCTACTAAGTTGCCTCACCTCAATGAGATGCTGCAAGAGGACCTAACAGCAGTTACTGATTGGGCTGATTGCATCATTATTGCTAACAAAGATGATGCCTTCCGCCAAGCACGCATTGCCATTGGCACACCTATCATTGACCTTGTGCGTATCAAGGAATTAGAAGGACAAGAGGGATATAATGGCTTGTGCTGGTAAGTTCTTCTATGCTACAGCACAACCACAAAGGTTTCCTATCGGCATACTGATGCGTAGCGAATCTAATCTCAATTATCTTCTAGCTACTCCAACCCCAAAAAATACACATTTTTTTTGGGGAGCGCTTCACTTAATACTGCTCGCCGCGAAAAGATGTTCCGCGACAAAATCGATTATGCTAAGTACCTGACGTGGTTTATCGAAAATTATCCTGCTTCTGCCAAGCAAACTCGCGAGAACCAAAAGAACGATGCCTTCTGGGCACAGTTTAAGTAGTTTTTGTTCTGGCAAAAATATAATCGCAGTTATATTTAACTGCCAAAAATGTCAAAAAATATCATTGTAATTATATTTCTGGGTATAGGTTATTTACATTACTAAATAAGGCAGCCACTCACTGTTCACCCTCATAAGCAAGCTTCTGTCGTGAATGTGAATGGCATATTCAATAGATAAATCTATTTTTTTTAAATAAAATGCTTGAGTTACTTGCATATGTTCAAGAAAATCACTAACTTTGCAGCCGAAATTTGAATAGTTAAACGATTTTTTCTCGTTTTACTGTTGAAATATTAGCTATTGGAGATGTTGTCACAATTAAGAAACATAGGATGTTTGCCTTTTGATAAGGGATGGCTGCAATCGGTCTTCCCTAATAATATACATCTCACGGATAAAGTACGTCAATTAGTGGCAACAGGACAAATCATACGCCTCAAAAGAGGCATGTATGTTCTCAGCGAAGAACTAACTCAAAAACCTATTAACCGATTTCTGGTGGCTAATCACTTGTATGGTCCTAGTTATGTGTCGCAGCAAACTGCTCTGCGCCATTATGGACTGATACCCGAAACTGTATATTCTGTACAATCGGTAACAACTAAAGCAACGCGTTCGTTTAATACGCCAATAGGAACGTTCTTCTACACTTCGGCACAACCGCAATGGTTTCCTATTGGCGTACATATGCATACGGAAACTGATCTATCCTATTTAATCGCTACTCCTGAGAAAGCACTGCTGGATGTAGTGCAGTTTACGGCAGGTGTATCTATGCGTTACGCGAAGGAAGTCGGTGAATGGTTGGAAGAAGATTTGCGCTTTGATATGGATTGGTTAGCCGAAATCAATATGGATATACTTAAGCAACTAGCACCTCTATCACATAAACAAAGAACCATAGAAACCATTATTCGATTTATAGAAAATGAACGACGTGTTTAGTCAAATGTTAGCTGCGCACACCATGCAAGGTACAGATGGTCAGCGCAATGCGCTATACGAGGTTATGCAACAGGTGGCATTGGCTGGTCTGGCGCGGGGTGGGTTCTTTCAAGAAGCTGCCTTCTATGGTGGCACATGTTTGCGCCTATTTCATGGACTGAAACGTTATTCGGAAGATATGGACTTCTCGCTGATACAAAAGAACCCTGATTTTCAGTTTGAGAAATATTTTCCTGCCATTATTGAGGAAGCACGTTTGTTGGGACGAGAGGTGTCTATCACCAAAAAAGACAAACGCAATTTTGGTCGTGTAGAGTCTGCATTTTTGAAGGATACAACAGATGTGTACAACCTCAGTTTCCAAACAGAGCGCTCTGTGCGGATAAAGATAGAAGTAGATACCAATCCGCCTATGTCGTTCACGACCGAACAACGACTGATGGTGCAACCCTATTCGTTTATGGTACAATGCATGACCTTGCCTTGTCTGTTTGCTGGTAAGATGCATGCATTAGTTTACCGCCAATGGAAAAATCGCGTCAAAGGACGCGATTGGTATGACTTTGAGTGGTATGTAAGGTGGAACCATCCTTTGAACTGGGCACATCTGCATGAACGTATTGTGGAGTTCTCGGGAAAGGAATGTACAAAAAATGAGTTCATAGGACTCCTCAACGAACGATTAGCAACGACCGATATAAACCAAGTGAAAACAGATGTGCTGCCATTTGTGCACCATCCAAGAGAATTAGATATCTGGTCTAATGATTACTTTTTGCAACTAGCTCAGCGTATTCGTTGGGAATAATCCTGTTTTGATTCAAGAAAATCACTAATTTTGCAGAGTTTTTGAAATAAAATGCTATATCACACGACAACCATCGAACCAATCATATGCTCATAACACTAATCGCAGGCGCTTCCGCAAACCTGAGGTATATGATGCAAGTGTTTAGTGTTTAGTGAACGCGCCGGAGGCGCTACTGTTTAGTGTTTAGTGGACGCGGCAAAGCCGATAGTGTTTAGAGTTTAGTGAACGGCGCGTAGCGCCTACTGTTTAGAGTTTAAAGATAAAAATATATGATACTACCTATTTATTTATATGGGCAACCTGTATTGCGTAAGCCCACTGAAGACATTACACCCGAGTCAGTTGACCTCAAGCAACTTCTTGCTGATATGTGGGAGACACTAGCCGTAGCAGAAGGATGTGGACTTGCAGCTCCGCAGATTGGCAAAGCTATTCGTCTTTTCATCGTGGATGGTACCGAATTGGCAGAAGATTATCCTGAGTGTCAGGATTTTAAGAAGGTCTTTATCAATCCAGAGATTATCGAGGAAAGCGAAGATGATGCCACTTTCTCTGAGGGCTGTCTTTCGTTGCCTGGTATATCCGAGAATGTTATCCGTCCTGCTAGCATTACGATTCGCTACATGGATGAGAACTTCACCGAGCATACGGAGACCTATGATGGGTTTGCGGCACGTATTATCCAACACGAGTATGATCACTTGGAAGGACATGTCTTCACCGACCGTATTTCGCCTATCCGTCGTCAGTTCGTTAAGACCAAACTCACCAACATCGCCAAAGGCAAAGTAGCTGCTCGCTACCGCACCAAACGATAATGGTTTAAGGTTTAAAGTGTAAAGTGTAAAGTGTAAGGTGTAAAGTTTAGTGTTTAGTGAACGGCGCAGAGCGCCTACTGTTTAGAGATTAGAGAGATGAGCATTATAACGATCGTATTATTAGCAATAGGACTAGCCATGGACTGTTTTGCGGTGTCGGTGTGCAAGGGATTGACTTCGCCGCATGGCTATGTGCCTCGCTATATCAAACCCATGCTCATGGCATTGCTCTTCGGCGTGTTCCATGCGGGCATGCCGCTGATTGGCTATTTCGCGGGCAGTCTGTTTGCTTCGTTTTTCGAGCGCTTTGCGCCATGGATAGCACTGCTGTTGCTTGGTTTTATTGGTGGAAAGATGATTTACGATTCGTTGAAAGAGGACAATGATGAAACGCATTTAGCCGATTTCTCTTTCTTGGGTTTGTTGTCATTGGCATTTGCCACATCAATGGATACGTTGGCTACAGGAGTAATCTTCATTCCTCATCCAGAAGTATTGTGGATAGCTGTGGGCATTATAGCAGCGACATGTTTCTTGTTTTCTATGACGGGTTTTGTGATTGGTCATTTAGTAGGCGCTCGCCTGAGAATGAATGTAACCATTCTCGGTGGAGTGATACTTATTCTTATTGGTGTGAAAATTTTTCTTGAAGGAATCCTATAATCACTAAACAGTAGCGCTTTAGCGCGTTCTCTAAACACAAAAATATGTTTTTGATTCAGAATACATTAGTTAGTTTGGATGTCTTGGAGAAAGACTTTTGTTGCGATTTGGATAAATGTCGCGGATGTTGCTGTATCGAGGGGGACGCAGGCGCGCCACTGACGGATGAAGAAGAGGAGAAAATACGCGAGATACTACCTATACTGCTGCCCGACATGACCAAAGAGGCACGTGCTGTGGTAGAAGCACAAGGGCTCTCTTATCTTGATCCATCCGGCGAAAAAGTGACTTCTATCGTTAACGACAAAGACTGTGTCTTCGCCCGAACTGACCACAATGGGTGGTGCTACTGCCTGATAGAAAAAGCATACAATGCAGGCAAGATTGATTTCAAGAAACCTATCTCTTGTCATTTATATCCTATACGATTGAACAAAGTAGGCGATATGATTGGGGTGGAGTACCATCGTTGGGATATTTGCCATTGCGCACGACAACTGGGCAAGAAACTGCATCTGCCTATCTATCAGTTCCTTAAGGAACCACTTATCCGTCGTTTTGGACAAGAGTGGTATGATGAGCTTTGCCTTGTTGCCAATGAATGGCACAAGCAGGTTAAAGGTTAGAGGTTATAGGTTAAAGGCAGAGAATGAAAGCAGAAATCATTACCATAGGCGATGAATTGCTGATTGGGCAGGTGGTGGATACCAACTCGGCATGGATGGCAGAGCGACTCAATAAGTCGGGGATTGAACTCTACCAAATAACATCTGTACACGATGACCGCGAACATATACTGAAGGCATTAGACGAAGCCTTCTCGCGTGCGGATATTGTGCTGACTACGGGAGGACTAGGCCCTACGAAAGATGATATCACCAAGCATGTCATGTGCGAGTATTTTGGCACTATACTGGTGGAAGACCCGCGCGTGCGTGAGCATATACACGAGTTGTATAAGGAGCGACCTGATGTGCTCAATCGTTTGACTGCTACCCAATGGCTCGTTCCCGAATCGGCTACTATACTGCCCAATCGGGTAGGTAGCGCACCGATTATGGTGTTTGAGAATGAGGTTAGAGGTGAAGAGCACCCCAAAACGCCACGAGCGTTTTCGGGGACCCCGCTAAGGTTAAAGGTTAAAGGCGAGGGACAAAATTCAAAATTCTTAATTGCAATGCCCGGTGTGCCGTATGAGATGAAGATTGCGATGACAGAGCAGGTACTTCCGTTTTTAGAGTTTAGAGGACGCTTCGCTAATGGACGGCGTTCCGCCTATTGGGTAATGGACGCCCTGCGGGCTAAGGGTGAGAAGTTAGAGGTGAGAGGTGAGATTATTCATCGCACGATGATGTTGTATGGCATAGCGGAATCGACATTGGCACTAAAAATAGAAGAATGGGAGAATGCTTTGCCGCAATCAATGCATTTGGCATACTTGCCTAAGGATGGCATTATTCGTCTGCGATTGAGTAGTTATGGCGAGGCAACAAAAGAAGAAATAGAGCAGCAATTAGCCAATCTCAAGCCACTGATAGCAGACTATTTGATAGCCACCGAAGATTTGCCTTTAGAAACGATATTGGGCAATCTACTCAAAGAGCGTCATCAGACCATTGCCACGGCAGAGAGTTGCACAGGTGGCCGTTTGGCAGCTGCCCTCAATGCGCAGTCGGGCGCATCGGCATATTATATGGGTTCGGTAGTGGCATACGACAATACCATCAAAGAGCAAGTGCTGGGCGTGAAGCATAACACATTGGAAAAATACGGTGCGGTAAGCGAACAAACTGTTCGTGAGATGGCCGAGGGTGTTCGCGCACTAATGAACACGGATTATGCAATTGCCACATCAGGTATAGCTGGTCCAACAGGCGGTACACCAGACAAGCCCGTAGGTACAGTATGGATAGCATGGGCTACGCCAAAGGGTACGACGGCGGAGTGCTATCATTTTGGTATTGCGCGTGAACGCGAACAAATCACACAACGTGCAGTCACTGCTGCGTTGGTGACGGCGTTCCGCCTAATGGGTAATGGACGCCCATAAATGGGCTATAGGACGGCGTTCCGCCTATTGGATAATGGATATGGATATGGAATATATACGCGAATTGTTTTTAATACCTTCGGTGACGCAATCTATAGTGTTGCTCACGTTGGTTGTATGCCTTGGTCTGTGGGCAGGGGAACATCTGCGTATCAAAAACTTCTCGCTGGGTATCACGTGGATACTGTTTGTGGGTATTATCTTCTCGTCTTTTGGCATTACGATTGATCCGCAGGTTAGCCATTTTGCCAAGAACTTCGGACTGATACTCTTTGTCTATTCCATCGGTTTGCAAGTTGGACCTTCCTTCTCTCCCTTTGGCAAGAGTGGTTTGCGATTGAATATGTTGGCAGTGGCAATCGTGTTGCTGGGTTGTGGTATTACCATCGCTCTGCACTATATCACAGGTATAGAGATGACGACCATGGCGGGTATCATGTCGGGTGCGGTGATGAACACCCCTTCGCTGGGTGCAGTGCAACAGACGGCAGCAGATATGATGGGTGAAGTGTCGCCCGATATAGCGATGGGTTATGCTTTGGCTTATCCGCTCAGTATCGTGGGCTTGATATTGTCGTTTGAGTTGATACGTTTTTGCTGCCGTGTGAACTTGCGTGAAGAGGATGCTAAATTGCGCGATGAACATGTGTCGGATGATGATCCTATTTGCGTGGATATTCGGTTATCGGTGGCTTCTGCCATCACGTTGAAAGAGTTGCATGACCTCTGCCCTGTGGATAATCTGTTGGTGAGCCGTGTGACCCGTGCAGATGGTCGCGATGAACTGGTGGATGGTAGTACTGTATTGTATCCCAATGATGTGATTCGTATCGTGAGTGATAAGCGTCATGAGAAAGACTTGCAGGTATTGGGTGAGGTGACGCATTACGGTTTTCGTGGTCGCGAACGCTCCGACCACTTGATTTCGCGTCGTGTGGTGGTTACTCGCACAGAGTGCAATGGCAAGCGTTTGAGCAGTTTTGACGTGCGCCACCGCTATCATGCCACTATCACACGTATCAATCGTGCGGGTGTAGAGTTGTTGGCAACTCCAGATTTCGTATTGCAATTGGGCGACCGTATCATGGTGGTGGGCGATAAGGAAGATGTGCGCCATGTGGCGGAGATGTTTGGTAATGAGCTCAAGCGTTTGGACTTGCCTAACTTGATGCCCATCTTCTTTGGCATCTTCTTGGGCGTATTGTTGGGCTCTCTGCCAATTGCGATACCAGGTATGAACCAGTCCTTCAAGTTGGGTTTGGCAGGTGGGTCGTTGATAGTGGCATTGCTGATTGGTCGTTTTGGTCCGTATTATAGTATGGTGACATTTGCCACGACAAGTGCCAATATGATGTTGCGTCAGGTGGGTTTGACGTTGTTTTTGGCAGCAGTGGGATTGAGCGTAGGCGATGGCTTTGTGAATACCATCATCAATGGTGGATATATGTGGGTAGTGTATGGTGTGCTGATTACGGTGATACCATTGTTGGTGGTTGGATTGATAGCCTATAAAGGAATGAAAATCAACTTCTTTAAGGTGGTTGGTCTGCTGATAGGTGCGATGACTGGTGCTCCAGCCTTAGGTTATGCCGAGAGTCTTTCATCGCACAATGACCAAGCATCGGTGGTATATGCTACGGTATATCCATTGACCATGTTCTTGCGCGTGATGGGGGGACAATTGCTAGTATTGATATTCTGTTCGTAAAATACGTGTATATATGTTTGCATTAGTTACAGGAGCTAGTTCGGGTTGTGGGTATGAATATGCCCGAATAATGGCACAGAAAGGTTATAAGCTGCTCATAGTCAGCAATGAAGAAGCAATACACGACAAAGCACTGCTTCTTCGCCAAGATTTTGGTGTGGAGGTGGTTGCGTTGGTTCGCAATTTGGGAGTACAAGATGCTGCCAAAGAATTGTATGACTATTGCAAGGCAGCAAACATACAAGTAGAAGTACTTATCAATAATGCAGGTGTATATCACGATTGCGATTTCTTGGCTGACTCTGAGGGGTTTAACCAGTTGATATTCAATCTTCATATGCATACACCCGCTATGTTGATGTACTATTTCGCTCAAGACATGGTCAAGCGTGGCAAAGGATATATCCTCAATATGTGTTCCATCACTGCGGATATTGCCGTGCAACGTTTGAGCACCTATGGTGCAACCAAAGCATTTTTGAGCAACTTCACCCGTTCGGTGCATATCGAATTGAAGGAGAAAGGCGTATATGTGACCAATGTGACTCCTGGAGCCATCAATACTGGATTATATAATATCCGTCCGTGGCTCACAAAGATGGGGTTGGTGTTGGGCTATATCGTACAACCTGATTATTTAGCTCGCCGTGGTGTGAGAGCCATGATGAAGGGTAGGGCAAAAGTTTCGGTGCCTGGCGTGTGGAATAGTATATTGCTGTTTTTTGTGGCGTTGATACCTACGTGTGTGCTTAGATTGGTTCGTAAACTGAAAATATTTTGATATGATTGAGAAACTAGAAAATAGAGCTTGGAAGGTACTCAAGTCGGAGAATATATTGAATCTTGGTCCTTGGTTGAATGTGCGCAAAGAGTTGGTGGAGTTGCCTTCGGGTAAGCAGATTCCGACATGGTTTGTGTTGGATTTTCCGGATTGGATCAATGTGATAGCGATTACCAAGGATGGTGAATTTGTGATGGAAGATCAATACCGTCATGGTCTAGGAGAGACGCATTATGAATTGGTAGCCGGTGTGATTGACCCAGGCGAAACACCTTTGCAAGCCGCCCAAAGGGAACTAAGCGAAGAGACAGGATTTGGTGGGGGAGAGTGGGAATTGTTTATGACCTTATCACCTAACCCAACTAATCATAAGAATCTGAGTTATACGTTCTTAGCGACGGGAGTAGAGCGATTACGAGAGCAACATCAAGAGCCTACAGAAGATATCCGAGTGCATGTGCTGAAGCGCGAGGAAGTGAAGCAACTGCTCGAAACGGGAGAGATAGTTCAGGCACTGCATGCTGCGCCACTGTGGAAGTATTTTGCGCAGTAGTGCGTTTAGTGTTTATGGTTTTGGGAATGGTGTAGTAAAAATGCTACACCATTTTCTTTATAAGTTTGAATAGTTTGTACGGCATGTAGCGGAAAGGCATGTCCACGAAGGTTGGGGTAGAGACTACCGAACGGCGGTGGGAGAAAGTCATGAAACTCTCCTTGCCATGATATGACCCCATACCCGAATTGCCTACACCGCCAAAGGGCACATCGTGATTCACTATATGCATAATCACATCATTCACACAGGCACCGCCTGAAGATGTGTGGCGCAATACATAATCACCATTGGTGCCGAAATAATACAATGCCAATGGCTTCTCACGGTCGGTAACAAAAGTGATAACCTCATCTATCTCCTTGAATGTCAGCACTGGGAAGATTGGACCGAAAATCTCCTCTTGCATCACTGGGGCGTCAGGACTGACGTCGGTCAGAATAGTAGGGCTCAAATAGCGCTCAGCGCGGTCGTAGTGACCGCCGTAATAGATAGTAGATCGCTTCGCTGTAGATGGTAGATCGGCTTCGCCTGTAGATGGTAGATATCCAATCAAACGCTCCAATGCTTTGTCGCTGACGATGCGGACAAAGTGTTTTGCCTTTTGTGGGTCTTTGGTTAGCAGGTGTTTCCACTCTTTGACAAGCAGTTTGAGGAACTTATCTTTTACGTCCTCATGAATCATCAGATAATCAGGTGCAATGCAGGTTTGGCCGGCGTTGAGGGCTTTGCCCCAAGCTACGCGTTTGGCAGCTACTTTGAGGTCGGCCGATTTATCAATGATACATGGGCTCTTGCCTCCTAATTCAAGCACGACAGGAGTGAGCTGTTTGGCTGCCGCCTCCATAACCATCTTACCCAGCGAAGGGCTTCCTGTGAAGAATATTAAGTCCCATCGCTCAGCAAGCAGCATTTGATTAACCTGACGGTTACCCTCAACAATAGCGATATACTCCTCGGGGAAAGTGGCGCGAATCATCTCAGTGAGTACTGCCGATACGTGTGGCACGTATGGCGAGGGTTTGAGAAAAGCAGTGCAACCTGCTGATATTGCACCAACTAATGGGTTGAGCAGCAGTTGCACAGGGTAGTTCCATGGGGCGATGATGAGGGTATTGCCAAGCGGCTCTTTGATAACCTTGCTGGTAGCAGGCATAATCGCGATAGGCGAACATTTGCGTTCGGGGCGCGCCCAACGGCGCATATGCTTGAGGTGATTGCGAATCTCACCATAGACAATGCTCAGTTCGGTGAGGTATGCCTCTTCGTAGGACTTGTGAAGGTCGGTCCAAAGGGCTTCAGCAAGTGGCTTCTCATATTGGTGCATGGCGTCGGATAACTTGCGTAGCATTTGCTTGCGGAAAGGTAGCGCAAGGGTAGCGCCAGAGCGGAAATACGCTTGTTGTTTGCTGTGGGTCGTGGAAATGTAGTTTTGCATATCGTTGAAAGTATTATAATGTGTCTATTTTCTCTCGGTAATCATACGGTGAAGTTCCTATGAAGTCCCTATGAAGTTCCTATGAAGTCCCTATGAAGTCCATATGGTGATAGGTGGCACATAAGTGGCAAACAAAGGGCAAATAGTTGGTTATTTGCGACCAGTAAAGTGGTCCATTGTACGATAGATGCCAAAAACTGTGCCAAAGAGCCAATCAAATACACGCAATGGCAGAATAGCTTGCCAGAAACGTATGAAATGATAGTTAAAAGGTATGCCTGCAAAGATGGTATTGCGTTCAATGGCACGGATAATCTTCTTTGCCGTTGGTTCGGGCTTGAGGATAGGGAAGATAGAACGCACACCTTGGAACATGCCCGTGCTGATGAAGTAAGGTGCGACGGTAGTGACATGTACATTAGCTTTGCGTTGCTGTAGTTCGATGCGCATGCTCTCGCTCCAACCGATTACTGCCCATTTGCTAGCACCATAGACCGACATTTTGGGATTCCCCAACATACCTCCCGCCGAAGCAATATTGCAGATATGTCCGTGATTGCGCTTGAGCATATCGGGCAATACTTGCAAAGTGAGCACCATGGGTGCGACAGTATTGACGTCCATCGTGAGGCGGATATCTTGGATAGTTTGATGGTCAAACGTATTGTTACCGCGAACAATACCTGCGCAGTTGATGAGGATGTCCACATTGCCACATTCTTCTTTCACACGCTGGTAAGCAGCAATGACCGCATCGCTATCTGCCACATTCACGGCATAGGTAAAGACCGTGCCTAAAGTGGCAAACTCGGCTTTGGTGGACTCGAGGTTATCTGGATTGATATCCCATATAATCAGTGACTTCGCGCCTTTCTCTAGAGCAAGACGCCCCATTATTTTTCCTATTCCTGATGCACCTCCCGTGATCAGTATATTTGTATTCTTGATTTTCATATTAAAATAGTTTTTATTAATATTACTACAATTTCTGTACCAAATCGGCGACAAAGGTAGTGCATTATTTTCGAACAAACGTTCAGTTTTTTGCAAAAAAAATTGCGAGTATAAAATATTTTTAATACCTTTGCAGCCGAAAAAGCATAAAATCGAATGCATTATGGTAGAAGATAGACGAGAAAAAATACTGCTGAAAGCAATCGAATTGTATATGATTGAGGGCTATGCCAATGTGTCAATTACAGACTTGCAAGCAGCATTGAACATGGGGCGTGGTACGTTGTATTACTATTTCAAGGATAAAGAGGAACTATTTCAAGAAGCTGTGAGCATGTATCTTATCCAACCTAAACAACATGCTTTGAATAGAGTGAAGGATACCGATGCTATCCCTGAGATGATTGAGGCAATGTTGTACTATATCAATCAGTTGCAAGAGATATATAATCAAGTAGAGAATAAAAACATCAATATTTCCAATGTGGTGACGGTGATGTACACGGCTTATAGTCGTTTTCCCGAACTGCATAAGAAAGCGCGAAAATTGTACGAACACGAATTGAGTCTTTGGGTACAAGCTATTAAAAATAGTATGCGCGCAGGCGCGATACGCGGAGATGTACCTATCGAAACAACGGCACTGATGTTTTTGCATATCAAAGACGGTTGGGACCCAGGTCGAACCAGTGTGCCTATCAATTTTGATATTTTTCCACAGCAGTATAACTACTTATATGAATTGATTAAGAAGCAAAAATCTTAAAAATATTTGCATATTTCAAAAAAAAACGCTAATTTTGCAAAAAATGTTATAAAACACATTCTTTTTGAACAGACGTTCGAAAAATATGTTGTACCTTTGCAGCCGATAATTCATAAAATACACATAATATGGAATTAAAACATTATTTGGAGTATCTCCAAAACACGATTGTCAACAAGTGGGACGTGTTGGCAATGAAGGATTTAGATGGTAATACATCGTATACATATGGCGAAATGGCGAACGAAATAGCTCGTTTGCACACTACTTTCCGCGAACTAGGTCTTAAGGAAGGCGATAAGATTGCACTTTGCGGTCGCAACTGCGCTAATTGGGGTTTGACATTCTTAGCTATTGAGACTTACAAGGCAGTTGCTGTAAGTATTCTGCCAGACTTTACTGCTGAAGGCGTGCATGCATTGGTTAATCACTCTGAGGCGAAGTTGCTATATGTAGGACCTAATGTGTTGAAGAAGGTTGATGCCAACGAGATGCCAGGTCTAACAGCAATGGTATTCATGGATGATTTCTCGTTGAAACATGCTGCATCCGAAGAGGTGGAGAAGAAGTATGCTGCTGTGGATGAGGTATTTAAGAAAGAATGGCCAGAAGGCGTGAAAGCAGCAGATGTAAAATATCCTACTGATAATATTGATGAGTTGGCATTAATCAACTATACATCGGGCTCAACAGGTAATCCTAAGGGCGTGATGATCAGCCATAAGAACTTGAGTGGAAATATCGACTTTGCTGTGAAGCGTATTCCTCACCAAGCAGGTGATAAAGTGCTGAGTATGTTGCCTATCGCGCATATGTTTGGTTTGATGTTTGAGTTCTTGTACCAAGTGTGCGATGGCGCAGAGGTGTATTTCTTGACCAAAGCACCAACTCCATCGGTGTTGATGCGCGCATTTGCACAAGTGCATCCATTTATGATTTTGACTGTACCTTTGGTTATTGAGAAGATTATCAAGGGTAAAGTGTTGCCTGTAATCAATAAACCATTGATGAAAGTACTTTGGAAAACGCCAGGTATCAACAAACTATTGCATAAGAAAGTGGGCAATACTTTGTTGCAAGCCTTCGGTGGTAAGTTGCGTTTCTTGATTATTGGTGGTGCAGCACTCAACGAGGAAGTGGAGAAATGTATGCATGATATGCACTTCATGTATTGCGTAGGTTATGGTATGACCGAGTGCGCTCCGCTTATTACTTACGAAGATTGGTACAAGTATGTATATCGCTCATGCGGTAAAGGTATTGTGGGAATGGAAATGCGTATTGACTCGGAAGATCCTGCTACCAAAGAGGGTGAGTTGCAAGTACGCGGCGTAAACGTGATGATGGGTTACTATAAGAACGAAGAAGCCACTAAAGAAGCGTTTACCGAAGATGGTTGGATGCGTACGGGTGACCTAGGTATCATTGATAAAGAGGGTAACCTCTTCCTTCGCGGTCGTAGCAAGAATATGTTGCTTGGTCCTAGCGGACAAAATATTTACCCAGAGGAGATTGAGGACAAACTCAATAGTTTGCCATTCGTACTAGAGTCAGTGGTAGTGCAACGCGACCAAAAATTGGTAGCATTGGTTTATCCAGACAACTCAGAGGCTGCTAAAAAACAATTGGCTGGCAAAAACATCTTTGAGGTGATGGATAGCAACCGTCTGGAGCTCAATAAGCAATTGCCTCAATATAGCCAAGTAACTGCTATTGAGGTGGTAGAGAAAGAGTTCGAGAAGACTCCAAAGCGTAGTATCAAACGATTCTTGTATAGTTAATCCGGGTATCGGTTATCGGATATTGAAAAGTATTGGAAAATGCGCATACCGTTTGTGTATGTGCATTTTTTTTTGTACCTTTGTGCCATGAAATCACAGTCACTTAATTATCAAATATTGCGCCTTGCTATTCCAAGCATTTTAGCAAACATCACCATTCCATTGGTTGGATTGGTGGATACGGCTATTGTAGGTCATATCTCCAATGCTACCGCCATTGGCGGTATAGCTATCGGCACGATGCTGTTTGATTTGCTATATTGGAATTTTGGTTTTTTGCGTGTAGGAACAAGTGGTATGACGGCGCAAGCTTTTGGTCGTGGAGATAGGGTGGAGTGTGCACGACTTTTCAGCCAAAGTATTGGTATAGCGCTGATAGGTGCCATACTTATCTGGCTGATTCAGTGGCTGTTTGTGAATGTGGTGTTGCTGTTAGTACCCTGTTCTCCTGAGGTGGCGAGTTTTGCACGTGAGTACTTCTTTATTCGTGTATGGGCTGCCCCAGCCACCTTGTCGCTGATGGCTTTCAAAGGGTGGTTTATTGGTATGCAAGATACTATTAGCCCAATGGTAACGGATATTGTAGTCAATGTGGTGAATATGGTGGTCAGTTATGTGCTGGCAGTCTATACGCCAATGGGCGCATTGGGTGTGGCATTAGGAACTGTGGTCGCACAATTTACTGGTTTGACTGTGGCTGCGATGATACTAGTAGCGAAATATCGCCATCTTTGGAAGGGGCTATCGCCTTGGCGTTTGGCATTTGATGGGAAGGGCATGCGGCGCCTGCTTACGCTCAATGGTAATATATTTATCCGTTCATTATGCTTTATGGTCGTCTATGTAGGTTTTACTTCGTTGGCAGCTAAATATGGTGATGTAGAATTGGCAGTCAGCACCATCATGATGAAACTCTTTATGCTCTTCTCTTATTTCGTAGATGGTTTTGCCTATGCAGGTGAAGCGTTAGTGGGGAAATATATGGGTTTGGGTCAGGAGTCAGGAACCAAGAACCAAGATAAATCAGATATATCTCGTGTTGTTCGTTTGTTATTTGTCTGGTCTTTAGGAGTAGGTGTGATCTTTACGTTGATTTTTGCCCTTTGGTCGGGAGAATTTTATCGTGCCATGACTTCTGATTCCATTGTCTGGGGACGTTTAGCCGATTACACTGGTTGGTTGATTGCTATGCCAATTGTATCTACCTTGGCATTTATGTGGGATGGTATTTATACTGGTGCAACAGCAGGCAAACAGATTCGCAATGGCATGATTTACGCTGCAGTTAGTTTTGTGGTTTGTTATTTGTTAACCTATCATTGGTTAGGAATTCAGGGATTATATATCGCCTACTTTGCCCACTTAGCAGCGCGGGTGTTATACCTTACTTTTGCGTGGAAGACAGTACAAAAGGCGATATGAGATACCATACTAAACCTATTACAAATAATAAAGGGACTGCAGTTTGCGGTCCCTTTATTATTTCTAGCAACCTCTCAAGGAGGGCCTAGTATTTTATAAACGTGCTTTGATGGCAGCGGATTCTGCTTCGTAGCCCGGTTTGTCGAGCAAAGCAAACATATTCTTCTTGTATGCCTCTACGCCAGGTTGGTTGAATGGATTGACACCCAAGATATAGCCAGAGATACCGCACGCACGCTCAAAGAAATAGAGCAATTGTCCGATATAGTATTCGTTGAGTTTAGGCAGTGTGATCTTCATATTTGGTACACCACCATCAATATGCGCAAGCATCGTGCCTAACTCTGCCATCTTATTTACCTCGTCCACGCGCTTACCTGCCAAGAAGTTCAAACCGTCGAGGTTAGCTTCATCGTGTGGGAAAGGCACTGTGTGATTGGGCTCAAGCACAGAAATCACTGTCTCAAACAAGTGGCGTTCGCCATCTTGGATATATTGTCCCATAGAGTGGAGGTCAGTGGTGAAGTCCACACTAGCAGGGAAGATACCTTTGCCATCCTTACCTTCAGACTCGCCATAGAGTTGCTTCCACCACTCGCTGATGTTATGCAATTTTGGGTGGAAGTTTACCAATAGTTCCACTTTCTTGCCTTGCTCTTGATAAAGGCTATTGCGTGCAGCCGCATAGATAGCTGCTGGGTTTTCCTCGAATGGGGTAGTAATACCACATTGTTGCATCATCTGTTCTGCGCCATCAATCAAGGCCTTGATATCCAATCCTGCGCAAGCAATAGGCAATAATCCTACAGGCGAAAGCACAGAGAAACGACCGCCGATATTATCTTCAATCACATATGTCTTGTATCCCTCTTGGGTAGCCAATGTGCGGAGTGCACCGCGTTTGGCATCGGTGATACATACAATGAGGCGTTTAGCAGCTTCCTTTCCTTGTTGCTCTTCCAGTTGAGTCTTCAGTAGGCGGAATGCCAACGCTGGCTCGGTGGTAGTACCTGACTTGGAAATGCTGATGATACCAAACTTCTTGTTCTTGAGGAGGGCTTGCAACTCATAGAGGTAGTCCTCGCCGATGTTTTGTCCTGCATATACGATGGCTGGTTTCTCGCCCTCCAACCATGCAAAACTGCTGGTTAGGGCATCAATCACGGCTTTAGCTCCAAGATACGAACCGCCAATACCAATGCATACAATCACTTCACATTCTTTGCGCAGCAAGTCTGCTGTAGCTTGAATATCGTCTAATTGTGGACGGATGTCGGCTGGCAAGTTCATCCAACCGAGGAAGTCATTGCCTAAACCCGTACCATTTACCAATTGCTCTTGTGCTTGAGCTACTTGTTGTTTGTACGCATGGATTGCTTCTGCAGCAACTGCTGTACCATAGGAAAATTGAATATTATTCATCTTGCTTATTGAAATTTTTTAGTTAATTCTCGAATGACTGTTTTTGCGGATCTCCTATTATATAGAATTTGATATACAGCTTCCACAATAGGTAAATCCACTTGTGTATCTTGGTTGGCAAGCCAGATGGCTTTTGTGCCGTAGTAGCCTTCTGCCACCATTTCCATTTCTGTTTGCGCAGCTTTTACGCTATATCCCATGCCAATCATTTGTCCGAACTGGCGATTGCGAGAGAAGTTGGAGTAGGCAGTCACTAATACATCGCCTAGATAACCACTATCTGTAATATCGCGTGGAATATCCGATTTAGCTTTGGCGAAACGCATCATCTCATGCATCGCATTGGTCAGCAATACGGCTTGGAAATTATCTCCGTAATGCAAACTCTTGCATATGCCTGCCGCGATAGCATAGATATTCTTCATGATGCTCGCATACTCCAATCCTTCCATATCATTGCTTGGGGTAGTGCGAACGTATGGCGTATCGAACAACTGTTGCCATTCGTTGGCTTTTTCCGAATCCTTACAACCAATTGTCAGATAACTCAAGCGCTCCAATGCAATTTCTTCCGCATGACATGGACCAGTAATCACACCTAAATTTTCTTCTGGAATATGGTAGTGCTCATGCAAATAATCCGTAACCAGCATATTCTCATCTGGAATCATTCCTTTCACAGCGGATATGACGCATTTTTGAGACATATCAATCTTTATATCATCCAAACTTTGTTTGATATAAGGAGAAGGAATAGCCAAAATAATCAAATCTGATTGATCAACTACGGTGTTGATATCTGCGGAGAAGTTGATGCGCGATATGTCAAAATATGCCCATTCCAAGTGGTTGGGATTTCGACGAATCTCTATAAACTCGTCGATTGTTTCTTGTTTGCGGATGTACCAATTGATTTCTGGTACATTGTGCATTACTATTTTGGCAAGGGCTGTCGCCCAACTACCTGAACCTAGTATAGCTACTCTCATATACTCTTGCCTTTTAAACTTTAAACTGTAGCTCGCTTTTGCGAGCGTCCTCTAAACGGAGAAATAAAGCACCATGGTGCTTTATTTCTCTGGCTTCATGGTTGGGAACAAGAGTACATCTTGGATAGATGGTTGTCCCGTCATGAAGATAGCGAGGCGGTCTATACCTATACCAATACCCGATGTAGGAGGCATACCGTACTCCAATGCACGCATAAAGTCGTGGTCAATAATCATTGCCTCGTCGTCGCCCTTGTCAGCCAACTTCATTTGCTCCACGAAACGCTCGTATTGGTCGATTGGGTCGTTGAGCTCGCTATAGGCGTTAGCCAACTCTTTGCCGTTTACCATCAGCTCGAAACGCTCGGTGAGACCTGGTTTGGAGCGGTGCATCTTGGTTAGTGGCGACATCTCCACAGGGTAGTCGGTAATAAAGGTTGGTTGAATAAAGGAACCTTCGCATGTCTCGCCGAAGATTTCGTCGATGAGTTTGCCCTTGCCCATCTTGTCGGTGTCCTCTACACCGTATTTCTTAGCCACTTGGCGAATCTCATCTTCGGTCATCGTGCTCAGGTCATAGCCCGTTTTCTCTTGGATGGCCTCTAAGATAGGCAGACGGCGGTATGGTGCCTTGAAGTTCACGATGTTATCGCCAATCTTCACCTCAGTAGTGCCGTTGACTGCGATGGCGATTTTCTCCAGCAATTGCTCGGTGAAGGACATCATCCAGTTGTAGTCCTTGTATTGCACGTAGAGCTCCATACAGGTAAACTCTGGGTTGTGGGTGCGGT
Source organism: uncultured Bacteroidales bacterium (assembly GCA_937891975.1). Taxonomy (GTDB): domain Bacteria; phylum Bacteroidota; class Bacteroidia; order Bacteroidales; family Paludibacteraceae; genus Colicola. The sequence goes on along the minus strand of CALAUA010000025.1, from coordinate 68,738 downwards.
CCATACCTTCGTTGCGGAAGTTACGACCAATCTCGTACACGCCTTCGAAACCACCTACGATGAGGCGCTTGAGGTAAAGCTCGGTAGCAATACGCATATACATATCCACATCCAATGCGTTGTGGTGCGTGATGAACGGACGAGCCGATGCGCCACCAGCAATGGCTTGCAGCATTGGTGTCTCCACCTCAGTATAACCCGCTTCGTCAAACACCTGACGCATAGTGCGGATAATAGTTGCACGCTTGAGGAAAACATCTTTCACACCTTCGTTCACCACTAAGTCCACGTAACGTTGGCGATAGCGTTGTTCTGGATCGGTAAAGCCGTCATAGGCTACACCGTCTTTGTATTTCACGATAGGCAATGGACGGAGGCTCTTTGCCAGCACGGTCAGTTTTTGTGCGTGTACACTAATCTCGCCCATCTGTGTGCGGAAGACAAAACCTTCAATACCCACAAAGTCACCTATATCGAGCAACTTCTTGAAAACGACGTTGTACATCTGTTGTTCCACGGTGGTAGCCGTTTCGCCTTCTGGGGTAGGGGCTTGGATATCATCGCGGCTCACATACACCTGGATACGACCTTTGGAGTCTTGAATCTCTACGAACGATGCCTTACCCATGATACGACGCGACATCAATCGACCTGCAATGCGCACTGGTTTGCCCGTGTACCACTCGGCATCTTCGGTTTGCTCGTCCACGAAGGTTGACTTGATATCGGTAGAATAACCTGTAACTACATACTCATCAGCAGGATAGGGGTTGATACCCAAATCACGCATCTTTTGCAGACTTTCTCTGCGGATTACTTCTTGTTCACTGAGTTCCATATCTTTTTTGTTCTTAATCAAGTATATATCGTGTGCTTGCGCACGCAACACACACAAATTTGGGTGCAAAGTTACAAAAAAAAATGCATATGCACAAGTAATAATATATTTTTTACAAAAAATATTAATCCTTTTCATCACTTGCCCCGTTGTCCAATATTTGCATATATCGTAAATTGTTTGTATCTTTGCACTCGATTTTGTAAAAACCACACTAAAACATACAGAAATGACAGCATTTGTATTCCCAGGTCAAGGAGCCCAATTCACGGGTATGGGTAAAGACCTATATGACACGTATCCCGAAGCTCGCCGTATGATGCAACGTGCAAACGAGATACTGGGTTTTAACCTTACTGAAGTGATGTTTGAAGGTTCTGATGATGCCCTTCGTCAAACACACGTCACGCAACCTGCAATTTTTTTACATTCTGTCGTGAGTTGTCGATTATCAACCATTATCCGTCCTGATATGGTGGCAGGTCATAGTTTGGGTGAGTTTTCTGCTTTAGTTTCAGCAGAAGCGTTGTATTGGGAAGATGCATTACGTTTGGTTAGCCAACGTGCATTGGCAATGCAAGAAGCATGCGAAATGCAACCTGGTACTATGGCTGCAGTTTTAGCTTTGGCAGATGATGAGGTGGTGGAAGTGTGCGAAAGTATTGATGATATGGTGGTGGCCGCGAACTTCAATTGTCCTGGTCAGGTAGTTATTTCTGGTTCATTAAATGGGGTAGAGCAAGCATGCAGGGCTATGAAGGAGGCAGGTGCCAAACGTGCGTTAAAATTGCCTGTAGGTGGTGCCTTTCATTCGCCTCTAATGCACCCTGCAGCTGAACGATTGGAAAAGGCTATATTGACTACTAAATTCAATATTCCAAAGTGCCCTATATATCAGAATGTTAGCGCTAAAGGAGAAACTGATCCGCAGACCATTCAGCAGCATCTATTGCAGCAACTAACTTCGCCTGTTCGTTGGACACAATCGGTAGAGCAAATGATTGCCGATGGTGCAACAACTTTTTATGAGTTTGGGCCCGGAGACGTACTTAAAGGGCTAATTCGTAAAATCAATTCGGAAGTTGAAGTATGGTAGTTAAGGCATTTATAATAAGGGAGCGGTCTGACCGCTCCCTTATTATAAATGAAAGTGTATTAATCTTTCCAGTCTATATTTAATTCTAAACCACAGTGATCGCAGAAAATCTGATGTTTAGATAGTGCATTTCCGCATCTACGGCAACGATATTCTTGTCCCGCATTGCGCATACGTTCTTTTAAGGTGCGGTATAGTTCGGTGTCCTCTACCTTAATTAGATCATATCCTGCTTTTTTGAGCAATTTGATGGTGTTAATGGCCAATATTCTGTCATATTCTTTTTCCACCTCTGGTAGTTGAGCATATGGCACCATATTAGGTGTTTGTTTAAGTTCATCATTGCGTTCTGGTCCGAATATCCATCCCTCACGTTGACGTTGCTGAGCCCATATCTCATGTGCATTTTCAGCAATCACTTCGCGCAATTCGGTTACATCTTCATGCAATGCTACATCCGATACATCTATCGGTCTTGGATCATAATGCTTCATAATTTTATTGTTATTATCTATGTGTTAGTATTCTATTTCCGAACTATTACATGCTTCCTGCTAAAGTTATAATCTGAGGTATAGCATAAATGAGTTGGATGTCATATTCTTTTGCTACAGGGTCAATACTGCTTAAGTGGTCATAATCGCATATATTTGGATGTACCTTTGCTGCTGACATTTTCAAGTTATTTTTGAACTCATATTGTGCTATTTGATTACCTGTTTCCACTAGTTCCCTTAATTTGTCATCATCGTCGTGATTGCATGGTGCATAACCCATCAATAATTGCTCCATGTTCCATCGATTGTGTTCGCTGATACCTAGAGTTTCCTTATGTGATTGTAGTGCCTCTTCTAGTGACAATCGTGCATCTCCGTTGCATATACTGCGTATCTTTTGGCGGATGGAGTCGGCAAAGAAGCAATTAGACCATTTTTTATGTACCATTAAGTTGTTCCAACTATCGTAGATATGCTTATATGCCTCGTTATGCATGTCATCCATTGTGGCAGGCCACTCATGACGGTGGTTTATTACATCATATGCGGCATTGACTAGCATTGCTGTCTTAATTAAATTATCATCCCATAATTCTGTACTATTCAGCATACCAAAAGGACGCAATTTTTTATAACGGATACTACCAGTAGCCACAGACTCATCTGTCAGATTAGCCACCATATCCATCGCTTCGCGTTGATACACCCATACCTCTTGTAACTGCTTGCTTTCGTAGACCTCTATTGGCATATATAGACTGGCTGCAAGTGCCTGATGTGTATGGTTGAGACATACGGCTATCGTTAATTTTGAATGCGGATCACTCGCAATCTCTATAAGATAATTGCGCACTGCGTCCGACTCCACAGCACCCTTTATAAACTCCATTTCGATGTCAATAAAACTCTTTCGCTCTTTGCTTAAGTGTTGCCACTTATTAGCAATACTCATCGGATCTATCCACCCTTCAGTCTCGCTCGTACTCGCAGCTTCGACATACTTGTGACGCATCAATTCAAATAGGGTAGCGTGGCGACCTTTGAAAAAGCCCATTTGCACATCCGCTTGCGTATCAATAAAAGTAATACGACTACGATACTTGTCGAAATTCAAATAATGGGCATGGTACAACGCCTGTTCGGCCAAAGAAATGCCCATCTTTGTCATGCCAATTATCACTAAATGCACACGTTGATTATCCGTTTTACGCATACCCTCGATACCATCTAGCGGAGTATAATGCACTATACTACCATTGCTCTCTGCATGATTACTTACAATCACTTTTCTAGCCCAACTTTCGTACATATTAAAAGGTATGAACGTCAGAGTTTCGCGCACTTCGTTGGCAATATCTGAATATTGAAATACCGAGTAGGTAGTATGATAGTCAAACATTACTCTGCATGTTTTCTTCTTATAGGTATTACTGAACTTGGTCTTATAAGCATTCAACTCATGGGCAATCAAGTTAACGCAGCGCATATTCAACGCGTCGTGAGCAGTCTCCGCATCACGTCCGAGTGTACTCTCGCCCAATACGAGTATTTCTGAGGCATATGCTACATGTAAGTGAGCAATCTCCTTTGCTGAGTCTCTGTGTGCATTGTAGCATATTACTCTATTGACTTCTTCGTCTGTTAAATGCGCCAACAACAACTCTCTTACCTGAGACACATTGGAACTGGTCTGAAGCACCACATAATTATTTTGAGAAGTGCCACTATGCCGGCTAGGGCGATGTAATAGTTCCTTTACTACAGAAACTACAATTTCGTTGGCACCGATTACTAGTGCAAATCGATTCTTTGGTAAATCAGCTATGGAGTAACGTATATCGCCATTCTTCCATTGAGCTCTCCTGCGTTCTGTCCAACTAAGCAGTGTGGATACCAGCAAACCATTGAATAAGAAGATACCGCATACCGTTAGTATACCCGATACCACTCGCCCTGACATAGCGGTAATGTGCTGATTACCAGAATCGATATAATGAAAAAAAACAGACCATAGTACAGCTTTTGCTTCTGCATCCCCTTCAGCAGGAATAATGGCATACCTATTCGTTTCGCTCAATAATTCCATATTAGGAATATCTAACAATAGAATTAATCTAGCAAACACAAACGGTACCGCTACCACTAATAGCAATATCCATAGCCAGTAATTCTTCTTTATTAGCATAATATCACGCTGTATCTTCTCTGCAATGATAAAAGAAATACAATATGCTATATATGCTAAAGAGATAACTCCTAAAGCGCAAATGAATATATCAAAAGGATGCATTTGGTATGCGCAGGCTCCTATAGATGTGGTGATACTTGTCAATATCAATGTTATGAGCGTAACACTCATAGATATCTTGTGGTATTTTAGATGCGTTAGCAGGTTATGTGTAAAATTAATCTGTATTTTGGATACCATATGCGTGTGAAAAAGGGTATTAATATAATTAATCAGGGCACAAAGGTACAACTTTTTTCTTGGATGTGCAAGAAAAAATAATGAAATTTGCATATATCGAAAAAAAATCGTACCTTTGCACGCTTTTTATGCAAAATGATCTGTGGAAGAAAAAATTATGGAGTTGTAAATTCATAAATGTAATATATAACATGTTTAGAACGAACACTTGTGGCGAGCTACGTCTCGCCGATGCAGGCAAAACAGTCACCCTCTCAGGGTGGGCACAACGTATCCGCAAAATGGGCGGTATGACTTTCATCGACCTTCGTGACCGATATGGTATCACACAACTTGCTTTCCAATCCGACGGCAGCGCAGAACAAGACGCATTGCTGGAACAAGCCAATGGAGTAGGGCGCGAGTTCGTGCTCCAAGTCACTGGCGAAGTCATTGAACGTCAAAGCAAAAATGCACAAATTCCTACAGGCGAAATAGAAATTAAGGTCGCTAAAATGACCATCCTCAACGCTGCTGTTACTCCTCCATTTACCATTGAGGACGAGACCGACGGTGGTGATGATATTCGCATGAAATACAGATACTTAGACCTTCGTCGCAACTGCGTAAGAAAGAACCTCGAACTACGCCACAAAATGGCGTTCGAAGTGCGCCGTTACTTGGATGAGAAGGGTTTCCTTGAAGTAGAAACACCTGTTTTGGTAAATTCTACACCCGAAGGCGCACGCGACTTTATCGTGCCAAGCCGCATGAACCCAGGACAGTTCTACGCACTGCCACAAAGTCCACAAATCTTGAAGCAACTATTGATGGTCAGCGGTTTTGACCGTTACTTCCAAATCGTGAAGTGTTTCCGAGATGAGGACTTGCGTGCAGACCGCCAACCAGAGTTCACACAAATCGACTGCGAGATGTCGTTCGTGGAGCAAGAGGATGTGCTCCAACTCTTCGAAGGCATGTCTAAGCACCTGTTCAAGTCCATTCTCAATATCGACCTGCCTGATTTCCCACGTATGACATGGGCTGACGCGATGAAATACTACGGAAGCGACAAGCCAGATACACGCTTCGGCATGGAGTTCGTGGAGTTGCACGACCTCTTCCACGCTATTGAGGAGCAGAAAGAGGAGAAGTTCAGTGTATTTGCTAATGCTGCATACATTGGCGGTATCTGCGCTACAGGTTGCGCTACATACACCCGCAAGCAATTGGATGCGCTCACCGACTACGTGAAACGCCCTCAGATTGGCGCAAAGGGTATGGTTTATGCCCGCGTAGAGGCAGACGGAAACGTGAAATCAAGTGTAGATAAGTTCTACAACCAAGAGCAGTTGCAAGAAGTAGCAAAGGCGATGAATGCTCAGCCAGGCGATCTGATTTTGATTCTTTCTGGCGACGATGCCATGAAGACCCGCAAGCAACTCTGCGAGCTGCGTCTGGAGGTCGGCAAGCAACTTGGATTGCGTGATCCTAAGAAGTTCTCATGCCTGTGGATTGTGGATTTCCCAATGTATGAGTGGAGCGACGAGGAGCAACGATTGATGGCTATGCACCATCCATTTACCAGTCCAAAACCAGAGGATATTCCATTGATGGACACCAATCCAGCAGCTGTTCGTGCCAATGCTTATGATATGGTTATCAATGGTGTAGAAGTTGGTGGCGGTAGTATCCGTATTCATGATGCGGCACTGCAACAACGCACCTTCGAGATTCTGGGCTTCACACCAGAAGAGGCACAACTGAAGTTCGGCTTCCTGATGAACGCCTTCAAGTTCGGTGCGCCACCTCACGGCGGTTTGGCATATGGCTTGGATCGTTTTGTTAGCTTGTTCGCTGGCTTGGACAGCATCCGCGACTGCATCGCGTTCCCAAAGAACAACCAAGGTCGCGATGTCATGCTCGGTGCTCCTGGTTTGGTTGATCAAAAGCAATTGGACGAGCTGATGATCGATCTCCGCGAACTCAAAGTTGAGTAATCAGCCACTATATTATATAAGGAGTATTTGCATGTAATAATAATTATATTATGTGCAAAACTCTTTATAAAAACTCAAGTATTAAATGAATGCTAATTTGGATTATGTAAAATAGCATTTATCAAGAAGTACCCTATATTATTAATAGAAACTGAAACATTGAACCTTTAGAACTTTGAAACTTTTAAAACTCACTTAGTGAATATGACCTACTTTGATGATTTATTAGAAACACAAAATCAGCCAGATGTGGAATATATCCCTCTTGTGGATGAAACTGATGATGCAATTGAACCTAAACTGAAAGATGGCGACGTACTGGGCGTACTTCCGCTCCGCAATATGGTGCTTTTCCCTGGTGTACTACTACCAGTCACTGTTGGACGACCCAAATCCAAGAAACTTGTAGCTACTGCTTTCAAGAATGACCAACTACTAGCAGTCTGCTGCCAAAAAGCACAAGATGTGCAAGAACCCTCCGAGGAAGATATCTTCCCTGTCGGCACCGCAGGACGCGTGATGCGTACCCTAGACATGCCTGACGGCAATCTGATGGTGATCCTTGAAGGTGTAGAACGTATTCATATTCAAGAGATTGTGGGAGTTCGCCCTTATATGAAAGCCCGCGTACAGATTCTGACGGAGCACTTTCCTAAGCGCAATGATAAGGAGTTTGTGGCATTGGTGAGCAGTCTTAAAAACGTAGCCGAGAAGATTATCAAGAGCATGGAGAACTTGCCTGCAGAAGCTGGTATGACGCTGCGCAGCATAGATAATCCCCCTACTCTGGTCAACTATATCTGCGGAAATTTTGGCGTTCGTATCGCTGAGAAACAGCAACTTCTGGAGATTGATTCCATCAAAGACCGTGCATTATCTTTGCTCGAAATACTCAACAACGAGGTGAAGATGCTGGAGATGCGCAAGGATATTCAGAACAAGACCAAAGAGGATTTGGATCGCGAGCAGCGCGAATACCTCCTCCATCGTCAGATGGAGACTATTCAAAAGGAATTGGGCGACTCCGACGAGCAGCAAGTGAATGCAATGCTTGAGCAATCGAAGCAAAAGAACTGGGGCGAGAAGATGCAAGCTACCTTTGAGAAAGAACTCAAGAAATTGCGCCGCATGAACTCGCATTCACCTGAGTATGCTACCCAACAAAATTACCTTGATACACTACTAGATTTACCTTGGAACGAATACTCCGAGGACAACTACGATATTCGCCATGCACAAGAAATTTTGGATAAAGACCACTATGGCATGGAGAAAATCAAAGAACGTATCATTGAGTACCTCAGTGTGCTGAAAATCAAATCATTGAGCGACAATCCAGACAAGATGAAAGCCCCTATCCTGTGCCTCTATGGCCCTCCGGGTGTGGGTAAAACAAGTCTTGGTCGCTCTATTGCTGAGGCACTAGGTCGTAAATATGCACGTATCAGTTTGGGTGGTTTGCATGATGAGTCTGAGATTCGTGGTCACCGCCGTACATATATAGGTGCGATGCCTGGCCGAATCATTGAGAACATCCGCAAAGCTAAAACATGCAACCCCGTGTTTGTACTCGATGAAATTGATAAGATAGGTGCAGATTACAAGGGCGACCCTACCAGCGCACTATTAGAAGTGCTTGATCCTGAGCAGAATAGTACCTTCCACGATAACTACTTGGATGTGGATTACGATTTGAGCAAAGTGCTATTTATTGCTACAGCTAACACCCTTGATACCATACCTCGCCCACTCCTTGATCGTATGGAGCTTATCGAAATGACAGGCTATCTGCAGGAGGAGAAAGAGGAGATTGCTAAGCGTCACCTTTTGCCAAAGGAGTTGGATAACCACGGCTTGAAAGCATCGCAATTGAAGCTTAAGAAGAGCATTATTGCGGCTATCATAGACGGCTATACCCGTGAGTCAGGTGTGCGTGGATTGGAACGTAAGATTGCTGCTATTTGCCGCAAAGTGGTAACAAAGATAGCATTAGAAGAACCTTATAATGTGACGGTTACAGAGGAAGACCTCGTAGCATACCTCGGCAAGAAACGCTACTCACGCGATGAATGGGAAACCAATAAATATATCGGTGTAGTCACTGGCTTAGCATGGACCTCTGTCGGCGGTGAGATACTCTTCATAGAAACCTCCCTATCCCCTGCTAAAGCTCCTACCCTTACCCTTACGGGTAACTTGGGCGATGTGATGAAGGAGTCTGCGACTATTGCACTCGGCTATATCAAAGCGCATGCGGATCAGTTTGGTATCGCTCGCAAAAAAATGGACACTACTGCCGTACATATCCACGTACCCGAAGGTGCGATTCCAAAAGATGGTCCAAGTGCGGGTATCACAATGACTACTGCCCTCTTGAGTGCGTTCACAGGCAAGAAAGTGCGCCCTCGCATCGCTATGACAGGCGAGATGACATTACGAGGCAAAGTACTGCCAATCGGTGGTGTAAAAGAAAAATTGCTAGCGGCTAAACGTGCAGGTATCACTGATATTATACTCTGCGAGAAAAACCGCAAAGATGTGGATGAGATACCAGAGAAATACCTTAAAGGGCTCAAATTCCACTACGTGCAAGATATTCAGGAGGTTATCGACTTCGCGCTGGTGAAGTAATACAGCAAACCTAAAAATGCAGATAGATGAGTTCTCACATCTGATGGCGCAGCATCCCGAAGTGGATGTGCTATGCAATGAGATAGGTAAAAAGTGCGGGAAGCACTTTTTACTGTCTAACTTGTATGCATCCGCACGAGGATTAATATTATCTGCACTCTATAGTCAATTACAGAAGAAACAACCATACACCCTGCTCATCACGCTTGATAATGCAGATGATGCGCAGTATATGTACGCTGACCTCCGCACATTGATCGGAGAGCAAGATGTATATTTCTTGCCTTCCTCACACCGCAAACGCCAACGTACAGACGAGGCTTTGACTGTGCAACGAACGGAAGTGCTGAGTGCATTACTGAATGCAATGCACAGTTTAGAGGACGCTTCGCTACAGGACGGCAGCAAAACTGCCTATAGTTTAAAGGCGAGACCTATCATTGTAACTTACCCTGAGGCATTGGCGGATAGTGTGCCTAATCCGAATGCATTGGAGGCAAATAAAATATCACTGCATGTAGGCGAAGAAATTGCCATCTCTACCCTCACAGATATGCTCCTTGACCTTCATTTTCAGCACGTGGACTTTGTCTATGAACCTGGACAATTCGCTGTGCGTGGTGGTATAGTCGATGTATATAGTTATGCACATGACATTCCTTTGCGAATAGACTTTTTTGGTGATGAGATAGATAGTATTCGTGAATTTGAATTAGAAACACAACTATCTAAGAATAAGGTAGATAGCATAGATATAGTAGCAGATAGTACAGAAGAGGATTCCTCATGTTCCATATTGGCATATTTACCCGAAAAAACGGTGTGGATAAGCCATGATTTTGACCTGCTGAAGTACAAATTGCAGAGCGCGATAACGAGTTTTGACACAGCCGATTTGGTGGACGCAGTAGCCCAATCTACAACCATAGAATTGAATCAAAAATCGAGCTTTGCAACTCATGATTTGGTGGCTTTTGATACTCTTCCCCAACCTACTTTTAACAAGAATTTTGACCTGCTTATCGATGACCTACAACAACGCACTAAAGATGGGTATAAGGTTTATATTTTGGCAGATCAAGTGAAGCAAACCGACCGATTGAAAGCCATCTTTGATGACAAAGAATCGGGTATTCAGTTTGTGGCAGTAGATCATGCATTGCACGAGGGATTTATTGACCATACGGCGAAAATCTGTTGCTATACAGACCATCAGATATTCGAACGCTATCACCGCGTGACACTACGTTCGGAGAATGCTCGCCGTGGTAAAGCTATTATCACGCTGAAGGAGATCAACCAACTGCAAGTGGGTGATTATGTGGTACATGTGGATCATGGTATTGGTCAGTTTATGGGCTTGGTAACTACTAACTTCCACGGTCGTCCGCAAGAGAGTATCAAACTGGTTTACAAAGGTGGTGATACGGTGTTTGTCAGCATTCACAACCTGCATCGTATATCCAAATACAAAGGTCGCGAAGGCAGCGAGCCTACTATATCTCGCTTAGGATCAGGTGCATGGGAGCGCATGAAGGAGCGCACCAAAGATAAAGTAAAGGACATTGCTCGCGACCTTATCCAACTCTACGCTACTCGCAAACAGCAAAAAGGTTTTGCCTATACGCCCGACGGCTATATGCAACATGAACTAGAGGCATCATTCCTCTACGAAGATACTCCCGATCAAGCCAAAGCGACTTTGGACATCAAGCACGACATGGAGAGTGCCATGCCTATGGACCGATTGGTCTGTGGCGATGTTGGCTTTGGCAAGACCGAAGTGGCAATGCGTGCAGCGTTCAAAGCCGCTACCGATGGCAAGCAAGTAGCAGTGCTGGTGCCAACCACCATACTTGCATTGCAACACTATAATACATTCAAGGAACGTTTCCGCGACTTCCCTGTGCGTGTAGAGTATTTGAGCCGTGCCAAGAGTGCCAAACAAACAAAAGAACTACTAGAGGACCTCAAAGCAGGAAAGATAGATATACTGATTGGTACGCACAAACTAGTAGGCAAACAGGTGGTTTGGAAAGATTTGGGTTTGCTCATCATAGACGAGGAGCAAAAGTTTGGCGTAGCAGTCAAGGAGAAATTAAAAGCACTGCGCACCAATGTGGATGTACTGACACTGACCGCTACCCCTATCCCTCGTACCTTGCAATTCTCGCTGCTCGGTGCACGCGACTTGAGTGTCATCAACACTCCACCACCTAACCGCTATCCTGTTCAGACAGAGATGATTACGCTGGATGATGAGGATATCATGAAAGAGGCAATTCAACTGGAGATGCAGCGCAATGGACAGATATATGTGGTGTGCAACCGCATAGAGATGTTGCCTCGCATAGAGAGTCGTATTCATCGCATGTGCCCCGAAGCGCGCACCGTGATAGCCCACGGACAAATGCCACCTGGCGAGATGGAAGAGGCACTGGAGGCATTCATCAATTATGATTATGATATCCTTATCTCAACGACTATCATCGAGTCAGGTGTAGATATAGCCAATGTGAATACCATCATCATCCACTCGGCGCAAAACTATGGTTTGTCTGACTTGCACCAACTGCGTGGGCGCGTAGGTAGATCGAATCGTAAGGCGTATTGCTATTTGGTGACACCAGACAGAGAGTTGCTGACGAGCGATGCACGCCGTAGATTGGATGCACTGACTACTTTTGCAGAGTTGGGGGCAGGCTTCCAGTTGGCAATGCAAGATTTGGATATCCGTGGTGCAGGCAATATGTTGGGATCGGAACAAAGTGGTTTTATAGCCGACTTGGGCTACGACACTTACCAACGCATTTTGGCAGAAGCAGTAGAAGAAATCCGCGAGGAGCTATCCCTAACCTCATCGCCTGATAGCCTCTTTGCCTCATCACCTAATAGAAATAAATATTGGTGCAATGACTGCCAATTAGAGAGTGACTTAACACTTGGATTTCCAACAACTTACATCGAAAATATTGCAGAACGCATTAGTTTGTACCGCGAATTAGATAGTTTAAACGACGAAGATGCGCTTCTCGCATATCAGAAGCGATTGATTGACCGATTTGGTAAATTGCCAGAGGAAGCAGAGCAACTGCTGAATGTGGTTCGCCTACGTTGGCTATGCTGCAAGATGGGTATAGAAAAAGTGATTCTCAAACAAGAGCGACTGAGTATCTATTTCACGACAAAGAGCGATAAATATTGGCAATCGGAGATGTTTGGGAAGGTTGTAGAGTTCGTTCTTACTCGTCCACAGCGATGCCGCCTAATAGAAGACAAGGACCGACAAGGCAAGCCTACAGGTAAGAGATATGCTACTATTCAGCAGGTTAAGACCATTTCTGGTGCTTTAACTCTACTTAATAAGATTATAATCGGAGATAAATAAACAATTCATCTACTCCATTGTATCGCCCAAAGCAGAAAACATGCTGAGAGTATCGCGATTCTCGGATTGATGTTGGCTAAGGGTATAGTCGGCCTTAATCTTATCCAAGATACGCTTGACAATCTCCATCATCTGACCATCCTCAGTATAGTCGGCTGGGCAAGCGAAATTAACACGTCCTTCGGAGAGAAGTTGCTGTGCAAGCATGCGTTTCTTATCATTGCCATAGACTGCGAAACTGTGTCCACCATTGGACTTGACAGTGCGCATACATGGTACATCCGTCTCACCATCGCCAAAATATATCATTCGTTCAAATGGCACGGGACGCTCATCGGAAGGTACAAATTCATTGATACGCACACGATCACTCACCTCACGAATACCTTTATTGATTTTGAAGAGGAACTGCGTTTTCTTGGTATAATCTACTACCACCGATGGCCAGCAAGCATCGCCGTTGCTATCATAGAGATAGGTACAGGCGTAGATATTCTCGAACTGCTGGGCAATGGCACACCCCTCAATCATCTCTTTGATACCCGAACTATTGATATAATGCTTAACCTGCACACCGATTTGAGTAGCATACTGATTGATATGATCGAACCACTCTAATACTCCAGGAAAGAATTGTACCGTTTTGCCATAATCACGGAGCATCTGTCTGGTACAACGAATACCTGCACGCTGGGCTTCGGTTTGAATGGCATACATCACGACAGCTATGCCACCTGCATCGTTGGTCTTGGCAATGCGGTCGCAAAGATCCCAGAAATCATTAGGGTTGGGATAACCAATCGCTTGCAGAAGTCCGAACTCCTGCATATTACCAGGAGCTAGGGTGCCATCGAAGTCATATATGAGTGCAATAGTAGGTAGCATATAACAAAGTTTTAAAAGTTCTAAAGGTTCTAAAAGTTTTATGGGATTTGCGAGTGCAAAGGTACTGCTTTTTGATGAATGTTGCAAGAAAAAAGTGCGTGAGAGTAAAATTTTAACACAAATTATTTGCAATTGTACGAATTTTGTAGTAATTTTGCAAACGGATTTCAACTTATAATAGCATGAAAATACAATTCTTAGGCGCAGCACGTGAGGTGACTGGTAGCAAACACCTCATCACAACTGATTCGGGGAAAACAATCTTGCTGGATTGTGGTATGTATCAAGGTAAAGGTATGGAAACGGATGAAGCCAACCGCGATTTGGGCTTTGATCCGAAAGATATACACTATCTGCTGCTCTCGCATGCGCATATTGACCACTCAGGATTGATACCTTATATATATAGTCGTGGTTTTCGTGGCAAAATCTATTGTACTGCTGCTACGCGCGACTTGTGTGAGTTGATGTTGCAAGATACGGCATTTATCCAAAAACAGGATGTGCGGTGGTATAATAAGAAGATGGACCGTCAGCACAAACCCAAAGTAAAACCACTATACGAAAGTGATCATGTGCAACAAGTGATGAAGCGGTTTTATACCGTGGATTATGACAAACCCTATCGTATCGATGAGCAGATAGAGGTGCAGTTTACCAATTCTGGACACATGCTTGGTTCGGCAGTTATCAGCGTGAATATCAAGGAGAACGGTGAAGTGAAACGCATTGCATACACAGGCGACGTAGGGCGTTTACATAGCCATATACTGAGTACCCCTCAGGCATTCCCACAATGCGATTATTTGATTTGTGAGTCCACCTATGGCGATCGGTTGCACGATGATGCATTGGTGTCGGAAGAGCAACTGCTGGGCGTGGTGCAAGAGACATGTATGTACAAGAAAGGCAAACTGCTGATTCCGTCGTTCTCAGTGGGTAGGACACAAGAGATTGTGTATGTGCTGAATGAATTGTACAATGATGGACGACTAGAACGTGTGCCGGTATATGTAGATTCGCCATTGTCGGCTAATGCAACGGAGATATTTCGCCGTTATGCCGATACGCTGAACGAGCAAGTGCGTGATACCATGCGCTTTGACCCAGATCCTTTTGGGTTTAATACCTTGCATTATATTACCGACCTCAATGACTCAAAGGCACTGAATAAAAGCCAACAACCATGTATCGTGATTTCTGCATCAGGTATGTTGGAGGCAGGACGCATCAAGCACCACGTATCAAACCATATAGATGACCCAAGTACAACGATATTGATTGTAGGCTATTGTACCCCAACATCGTTAGGTGCACGCATACAAGAGCCCAATTTACGCTATGTGAGTATATTTGGATATGACCACAGAATTCGTGCACAAGTGACCAAAATAGAGGGCTTTTCGGGACATGGTGATTACCAAGAGATGATACAGTATTTTACTGGTTGTCAAGACATTGAACAAATACGAAAGGTGTTTATTGTACACGGAGAAAGCCAATCGCAAGAAGCCATGAAAGATCACTTGTATGAGGCAGGTTTTAGAGGCATTGTGATTCCTGAGAAGGGAGAAGAAGTGGAGATATAGATATTAGTTATTGAAGTGCTTTCGCAGATTAAAGTTAGGTTGTTTATTGGTACTCAATCGCAGAAAATTGAAAAAATAATAGGTAATATTTGTTTATTTAAGAAAAAAGCAGTACCTTTGCGGTCGCGTTTGAAGGAAAGTTGTCTGAGTGGTCGAAAGAGCCGCACTCGAAATGCGGTATACGCGTAAGCGTATCGGGGGTTCGAATCCCTCACTTTCCGCAAAGAAATATAGGGATACCCACAATGGGCATCCCTATATTTTTTTGAGAAGACAGGGCCTTCTCAACCTTCGATCGGGGGCTTTTATCTCGGTGATTATAACAAACACCTCGAACGATACGCGATATTATTCATATATCGCTAGCGAATCCCTCACTTTCCGCAAAAAAATAAAAAACTGTCTGTCCAAGTTTATTTGAGCAAGCAGTTTTTTTTATTTTTATGCAAGGATGCTGTCTGCAGACTTTAGGGATTACGTAGAAATCCCGCTAAACTCTTATCTCTCCTCAAAAGTGCCGTCTGAATAGAAAATCATGATTTTATCTACGGTACGAGGAGAAGAGTTGGGGATGTTCTTAGATGTCACAACACTCTCAGAATGTGAACGTGATTGCGCAGTAGCTGCAGGCGAAGGATTATTCGTCATGGAAGTGAACAAATCAGGTTCAGCAGGAGATAAAGATACAGGAGGAATATAATCAGGTTCATACATTTCGCCCTTACCCAAGAACAACCAATCCGATTTAATAAAAGGATAATGGGTAGCAATACTTTTAAGTAATTCTAAACTTGGTTTGTTACGCCCACCTAAAATATTAGATAGGGTACCTGCACTAACACCTAACTCCAGAGATAACTGCTTAGCAGTAAGTCCCTGAGAATTCATTATTTCAATCAATCGTTCACGCTCATCCATTTTATTCAATTCTCAGCAAAATTCAATAATCATATAAATATTGTTTCAAAAATCCTCTGCAAAGGTATAAAAAATATTTCACATATGCAAATTTTATAATTCACATATTAAAAGTGTGTTATATTCACTTTTGTGAATTCCCAACACTCACGTGCACTTACCTCATCAAGATGTATTATCGTTTAGGTATTAATCTATGTGTTACTTTAACACTTAAACTTATTTGTAAAATGCCATTGATTATCAGTATTTTGTATTATTTATTCACAATTATTTTGCTAGATTCTAACCGGATTGTTAATATTATCCTATAAACTTAAACTAACACTTTGTTATTTATCGTTATTTTATTGGTTTATAGCGAATTAAATAGATATATTATAAACATAAACTCATAGTAATATGGAATTGTAAAATTAGTGAAAAGTGAGGTGTGTAAGTTTATATTATGTGGTTTAATCATGTGAACTATATAGGGGTGAGTGCTTGAAAATATTTCTATTTATTTAGAATTTCACACAGATGAATTGGAAAAATAGAGTATCTCTCCCCTACTCTTCACAATATAGTTTTGCGTTTAGTAAATAGTAATGAATGATATAAATACGATAAAATTGTAAATTCACGAGAATTGAATATTTTTGAACAACTTGGGTAATTGTTCAAAATATGAGATTCTCAGCAAGAAAGAAAATCCTGCAACTTTATAGAGAATATCACTTGGAAATAGAATATTCCTTGGGATTAATGCATATACTACCCTTAACCAAAGGTTAACTAAGGGTTAACAAAAAGAATACCAATCCTTCGGTATAGGTTCAGTATAGGTTCGGGAATAGAAGACGTTGTAGATGATTATAGATAATAAGAATTACTTATTCTTGATTGTATCGAATCCTTGTCCAAAGACGCCACTGACATTGGCTTGACTGACAAACGCATTAGGGTCGATTGATTTGATGATATGGAAAATCAATTGACTCTCTTGTTTGCGGGCAAGTACAGTGACAATATGGATGGGTTGCTGGCTATACCACCCTTTTCCATCCAAGACTGTTACACCACGATGGACAGTTTGATTGATAGCAGTAGCAATCTCGGCATACTTGCTAGAGAAGATGAAGAACTGCACCGATTGGCGCATGCGCGACATGATCCAATCGAGCGCTGCCGTATAGCTGACGGTCATACAGAGACCATACAGAATACGCTTGATCTTGAAGTCCACAATATCCATTCCCTCTACATAGAACTGATCTGGAATGGGCAGGAAATAACTGCTGGCAATAATCACTGCATCGCAGATAACCATCACTTTACCCAACGACACATCTTTGTAGTGATTAACAATCATTGCCACGATGTCGGTACCACCCGATGAGCCGTTGTTGAGCATTACAATACCTAAACTCAGACCAAAGACCACACCGCCTACGATACAAGCTGTGACAGGATCTGCAATCAATGGCTCTACACGCATAGGTATCACACGATACCAAAATGCCAATGCCAATGCACCTACCAATGTGCGCACGCAGAAACGCCAACCCACAGTGAGCATGGCAATCAATAGGAGTATTGCATTGATAGACAATGTGCTAAGCCACATAGGTATAGCACCACCATATTCAGGGAAAATATTAGGGAAGAGCCCTTGCGTAGCGTAGTAAATGATCGAACAAATACCCGTCAGACCAGCACCGACTACATTATGCGGCACGAAAATCCAGTTGACCATCAAGGCAAAAGGAAACAAGCCGAGAATGATGAAGATGTATTCTCGAACAACTTTGCTGATTGGGTATTGCGTGTAAGGAGTCATGAAAGGTGAAAGGTGTTTATTTACTCATTGGGTCGAAACCTTGTCCGAAGACTCCACGCACTTGGCTTTGACTGACAAAGGCGTTAGGATCAATGGCATTCACCAAACGGAAAATCTTAGCCGATTCGTATTGGCGCGCTATTACCGTAATCACTTTACCTGGGTTCTTGGTATAGCCACCTTGCGCTTCGAGGAAGGTCACACCGCGTGGAACTTGGGTCATAATAGCTTCGGCAATCTCTTCGTACTTGCTGCTGAAAATGAAGAACTGCACCGATTGGCGCGTGCGATTGAGGACCCAATCCACAGCAGTACCCGCCATGAAAGTGTAACAGAGACCAAAGAGAATCTTCTCAAGACCTTGACCAAATGGCAATTCCTTAATCTCAGGCAAGAAATATGCACATAGGATAATCACAATATCGCATGCCATAAGTACGCGTCCCATTGGCAAATGTTTGTATTTATTCACAATCATTGCCACGATATCTACTCCACCCGTGCTGCCGTTGTTGAGGAACACTACCCCCAAGAAGCAACCCATAAACAGACCGCCTAAGATGACCGCCATGAATGGGTCGGAGATGACTGGTTCAGCAGGTATCTCTATGACTTTCAGCCAAATAGTGTACCAGAGTACGCCCCATAGTGTACGAACGCAGTAGCGCCATCCTACGGTGAAATATGCTGCTATCAACAGTGCTAAGTTGCATACAAACGAACTCAACCAGATAGGAACGAAAGTATCTGTAGCAAAATAGATAATCTCACAAAGACCTGTCAGTCCGCCACCGACGATGGTGTGTGGCACCAATATCCAGTTGACCGCAATGGCATACGGAATGGTGCAAAGAATAATCATTATATACTCTTTGATTGTTACCAGCGGTTTCATGCGCTGATAGCCTTTGAGCTGTTCACGAAGTTTTCCTTTGGACATATTATGTTGTTTAGTGGACGGCGCAAAGCGCCTACTGTTTAGTGTTTAGAGAGTTTTTACTTCTTCGTTATATCGTGCAACGAGGTTGCGGTCTCCCCAACCATTATCTACGCGGGATACAGGTATCCAGAACTTGTTGGCTTTCACCCACTCTGCTGGATAGGCTGCTTTCTGGCGGCTGTATGGGTGGTTCCACTCGTCAGCCACTACCTCATACTCAGGGTGTGGCGCATTGAGCAGTACGTTGTCTTTCTTATCCACCTCGCCACGCTCTACCTCGGCAATCTCCTCGCGGATAGTGAGCAGCGCGTCAATGAATTGATCCAACTCGTGCAAACTCTCGCTCTCGGTTGGCTCTACCATCAATGTGCCGTGCACAGGGAAACTCAAAGTAGGCGCGTGATAACCGAAGTCCATCAAGCGTTTAGCAATATCTGATTCGGTGATACCGATACTATGGAACTGACGGCAGTCGAGAATCAACTCGTGACCTACTCTACCGTTTACACCTGTATAAACGATGCCGAATGCATCTTTCAGTTTCTCAGCCATGTAGTTCGCACTTACGATAGCGGCTGCAGTAGATTCGCGCAAGCCCTCTTCGCCCATCATACGGATATAGCCGTAGGAGATGAGTGCCATGTTCGCATTGCCATAGAGCGCACTTGATACGCGGTTGTTCTCAGCTTGAGGCATAGCGTCCACCAAGTGTGCAGCGCAGCATATTGCACCCACACCAGGTCCACCACCGCCGTGAGGACTAGCAAAGGACTTGTGCAAGTTGAGGTGGCAGACATCTGCACCGATAAAACCAGGATTGGTGTAACCAATCTGCGCGTTCATGTTCGCACCGTCCATATATACTTGTCCACCGCAGTCGTGTACGATCTGGCACATCTCGCGGATAGCCATCTCAAAGATACCATGTGTTGATGGATAGGTAATCATACAACCCGCCAAGTTGTCCTTGTGTTGCTCGGCTTTCTCGCGCCAGTCAGCGAGGTCAGTGTTACCGTTCTCGTCGCATTTCACTACCACAGGAATCATACCTGCTTGTGCACAAGAGGCAGGGTTAGTTCCGTGAGCCGAAGCAGGAATAAGGAGGATATTGCGATGATCTTGACCTTGTTGGTGGAGATACTCGCGGATAGTCACCAGACCGGCATACTCGCCTGCTGCACCCGAAGTAGGTTGCAGGTTGCATGCTGCAAAGCCCGTGATAGTAGCCAATTGTTGCTCCAGGTCTTCCATAACCTCCATATATCCAGCCACTTGCTCAGCAGGTGCCAATGGATGAACGCCCATATAACTAGGATAGGTCACAGGAATCATCGCAGCCGCAGGGTTGAGCTTCATGGTGCATGAGCCCAATGGAATCATTGTATGGGTCAAACTAATATCCTTGCGCTCCAGACGTTTGAGATAACGCATCATCTCGGTCTCGGTGTGATATAGTTTGAATACCTCCTCTTGCAGGTAATCTACCTCGCGAACGCGGTTTTCGTTGATTGCCCAAAGCCCTTCGAAGGACTCCTCGCTATCTTCGTATTGCGCCATGTTGCCCGATGCGTTAGCAAAGAGCTCGATGATGTCGTTCATATCATCCACCGTCACGCTCTCGTCGAGTGAGATGCCAATCCAACCTTCCTCATCGTAGTAGAGGTTGATGCCCAATTCTTCAGCCGCTTCGCGCACTGCCTCTACCCCATTCTCGTGGCGGATTTTCAGTGTATCAAAGAACTCGGTGTTCTCTTGCTCGTAGCCATATGCTTGCAGCATCTCGCTCAGATACACGGCTTTACCATGAATACCCTCTGCTATCTCACGAATACCCTCTGCACCGTGATACACGCCGTACATACCTGCCATCACAGCCGACAGGGCTTCTGCGGTACAGATATTCGATGTTGCTTTCTCGCGTTTGATATGTTGCTCGCGTGTCTGCAAAGCAAGGCGGAAAGCAGGTTTCTCATATGTGTCTTTGCTCAGACCGATGATACGACCTGGCATATCGCGTTTGTACTCCTCGCAAGTAGCCATATATCCTGCGGTAGGACCACCAAAGCCCATTGGCAAACCGAAGCGTTGTGCTGTACCGCACATAATATCTGCGTTGAGTGGCTTGAGCAATGCCAATGCCATCAGGTCGGCAATCACCGTCACTTTCATGCCTGCGGCGTGGCAGTCATCAATGAAGGCGGTGTAGTCTTCAATCGCACCATCTGCATTTGGCCATTGCACGATTGCGCCAAAGAACGGACCATTCGCTGCGAGCCAATCGCTTGTCACCATTGCATAATCCACCATCACAAGCTCGATGTCTTGTCCTTTCGCGCGTGTGCGCATTACGTTTAAGGTGTTGGCAAAGATTTTCTTGTCCACCAATACCTTCTTCACGCCTGCTTTCACCATATCACGGCTGCGCAGGTTGCGCATCATCGTTACGGCTTCGGCTGCTGCTGTTGCTTCATCAAGAAGCGAACAGTTGGCAAGCGGCAGGCCTGTGAGGTCGCTAATCATCGTTTGATATACAAACAATGCCTCCAAACGACCTTGGCTCACTTCGGCTTGGTATGGAGTGTAAGAGGTGTACCAAACAGGGTTCTCCAATATATTGCGTTGAATCACAGCAGGCGTATTGGTGCCATACCATCCGCGACCAATGTACGAGCGATAAAGTTGGTTCTTCGCTGCCATTTGGTGCATGGTGTTCAGGTGCTCTTGTTCGGTTAGTGGCTCATCGAGGTCAAGTGGCTCTTCCAGAAGGATATCCGCTGGCATCGTTTGTGCGATGAGTTCATCCACACTTTTCACTCCGATTACTTCCAACATCTGCTGTTGGTCTTGCTCTGTCAGACCGATATGTCTGCTTTTCAAGTAGTTAGTTTTCACAATATATATTTTTTAGTTTCGTTTCACTCACGTTAGTGGTTCGCTACGCTCACGTTAGTGGCTTCGCGTTGTTGGTTTTACGTTAATGGCTTCGCGTACTTGGCTAAAGCGTTGACACAACGAATGTGGGTGCAAAGTTACTATTTTTTTTGAATATACACAAGTGTATATTAAAAATTAGGCAAAAATTTAGTTTTTATTTGCTTGTGTCGATTTTTTGTAGTACCTTTGCAGTCGCAAATCCGAGCAATCGGTTTTGCAGACATATTATAAAAAGCGTTTATTAGCGCTTGTTTTGGCATTGTGAAAACCGGAAATTTTCGCCAGCGCAAAACAAGAAGGCAGTAAACGCCCTTTGGGATATGACTATCCCGCCCGCAGAGCATCCTTTGTTGGATTGCTCTGTTTGGTGGCTTTTCATATTCGGCGTGGGCGTTCGTTACTTATTCTTGCTGGCAAGGTCTTTCCGGTACCTCACAATGAAGAATAAGCAAAGGTAAGGTTCCACGCTTTTTCTATATCTATACCAATGGGAGGTTTGGAGCCGACTTTCCCAAAAGCATTATTCAAAACCGATGCTCAATGGGATATAAGCGAGCAAGAAAAGTTATGAAAAAGATTCTTTTTCTGTCATTAATGTTTGTTGCTTTTGCTGCAACATCTTGCAAAACATTGACAATCACAGATGTTAGTGCAACCTGCCAACAACCATCTACTTACATCAACACAGCAACCGTAGCAGATTTAGAGGTTTCCGATGAACGCATTTCATTTACATTTCAACCAAGTATAGAAGTAAGACTTGGTGGAGACTTAAATGTAATTAAAACTGCTATTCGTGAAGCATTGCGCGTAAACGGTGGTGGAGATATATTGGTGAATTTAGAATATATCACTGTATCTAAAAAATCAGGTTGGGGTTGGGGAAATACTTGCAGTTCTATTCACGAAATAACTGTGTCTGGCTATCCTGCAAAATACAAAAACTTCCGCAATTTAAATGATTCTATTTGGGCACCAACCAAATTATATCCTGAAAATGTGACTATTAACAAAACATCTGTTCACAACAAAACATCTCTTCAGTCTGTTAATCAATCTATTAATTCGTCCGTAAAATGAAAAGAGTATATAATTTAATTGTGTTGTGCATATTACTGATATGCCAACAAAATATCGTTGCTCAGAGTTATAATTTGGGAACGCAAAAGCAATCTTTTGCATATGAAACACTTTATGCGAATCATGCGCAAAAGACATCAGTAGTTAAAAATAATAATGAAACAACACATACTCCTCAACCTGCCTCCAAAATGGCAAGTGCTGAAGATATACAAAAGTGTGAGCAAGTGCACAAGCAAATTGTAAAATTATCACAGCATTATACAGGTAGTAGGGCATTTAATAAATATAACGGCATCTATAAGTCCTTACCTGAAACGCAAGAGAATATCCTCAACTTGCAAAAGATTCAGTATGTTGTTATTTCGCATTTGAATAGCCAAGGCACAGCATTTCCTCAAATTGAAAAAGAACTTAAAAATGCTTCATCGATGGAAGCAGAAATTGCAGTCTTTTTGTCATATTACAAAGAATAAGTACCTACTGTTCGTAATATAAGATACGGTGCGCAAAACGCGCCGTATTTTATGTTTGGATTTGATAGGTAAATGTTACTAAAATTCTTTGGTGATGCCCTGAGGATATTTCGGTGAAGTTAGGGTAATCATTCGGCGAAGTCCCTATGAAATTCCTATGAAGTACCTATGAAGTTCCTATGGAGACAGGTGGCTGATAGGGGGCAATCCAAGGGGAATCAAAAGGCAATTAGGTAGAATTAATAAAAAATAGAGTGCAGAACGGTGTTCTACACTCTATCGGATATTTATTCTGTTTTGGATTCTTCGCTTGGTGCATCAAGTACCTCTTCTGTTTCGCCTTCTGGAGTGCTGCGCATAACGACAGGTTTGAAGCGTTTTTGGCGGAGTTGCCAGCGTTCGCGAGCGTATTGCTGCATGTCGGTCACGACATCCATCTCGTCGATGATCTCCAGACCGAAGATAGTCTCAATCACATCCTCAAAAGTAATGATACCTTGCAAGCAACCATACTCGTCAATCACCACGCCAATCTGCGACTTCTCCTTGAGCATAGCGTCGAAGATATCACCGACATTCATCTCTTCGTTGAAGTACAAGAGTGGTCGTTTGATCTCGCCGAGGGTCTTCTGGAATTGGTCTTCGGTCAGGTCTTCCAACGCGTCGCCACGCAACACATAACCCGTGATGAACTCTGGCGAGTCGGCATAGACAGGGATACGCGAGAAATGGTCGTATTGGTCGCTATCGTAATACTCACGCAAGGTCATCTTCTCCGAAGCAATAGCCGCCACCACACGAGGGGTCATCACCTCGTATGCCTTCACCTCGTTGAGGCGCATGACATTGCGGATAATCTTGTTCTCGTCCTCCTCTATCACACCTTCTTCTTCGCCCACATTCGCCATGGCAATCACTTCCTCACGGCTGACAGCCGCTTCGTCGGGTTCGGGGAAGAGGCGAGCAATGAGCTCGATGATCTTCACCACAGGGAACATCGCCCACACCAATACACGAATCACATTGGCAGCAAAACCCATGAGTTGTTTCCAATAGGTAGTACCGATGGTTTTAGGGATAATCTCTGAGAAGACTAATATCAGCACCGTCATCACGCCACTCGCCACACCAAACCACGCTTCGCCAAAGACCAAAGTGGCTTGCAGACCCACGCCTGAAGCACCCACAGTGTTGGCAATCGTGTTGAGCGAAAGGATAGCCGCCAATGGACGCTCGGTGTCCACTTTGAATTTCTTCATGAGTTTGGCGGGCTTGTAACCCTCCTCATCACGAAGATTGATATACGACAAGGTGGTGGACATCAATACCGACTCCAACAAACTACACAAAAACGATACGCCTATGGCAAGAAAAAGATATAATAATAAGTACGAAACCATGAATAAAATCAATAATTGCTACAAAGGTACTGCTTTTTTTCTACACCTGCAAATATTTTAAGCTTTTTTATTCTCGCGATTGAGGAAACACTCAATCGTGTTGCGCATGAGCATGGTGATAGTCATAGGTCCTACTCCACCCGGTACAGGTGTGATAGCGCCAGCCACTGGCAATACTGCTTCGTAATCCATATCGCCCACGAGTTTGCCGTCCTCGGTGCGGTTGATACCCACATCAATCACAGCTGCGCCTGGTTTCACATACTCAGCAGTCACCATCTTTGCACGACCTACAGCAGCCACCAAAATATCTGCCTCGCGGCACACGGCAGCCAAGTCTTTGGTGCGGCTGTGCGCAATAGTCACAGTCGCATTGCGGTCAAGCAGGAGTTTAGCAACTGGTTTGCCCACGATATTGCTTCGACCGATAACAACGGCTTTCTTGCCCGCCATCTCTACGCCCGCTTGGTCAAGGAGCTCGATGATACCTTTTGGGGTACATGGGAGGATGCAGTGTTGGTTGAGCCAGAGGCGTGCCACGTTCTCGGGATGGAAACCGTCCACATCTTTCTCGGCAGAGATAGCAGCAATGACTTTGTCCTCAGAGATATGTTTTGGCAAAGGCAATTGCACGAGGATTCCGTCCACGAGTGGGTCGTTATTGAGTTTGTCGATCTCTGCGAGGAGTGTTGCTTCGCTCACATCTTCAGGCAACTCCACGAGGTGGCCGTCGAAACCACAATACTCGGTTGCTTTGATCTTGCCGCGCACATAAGAGCGGCTGGCAGGGTTGTCACCAACTATGATGACCATCAGGCATGGGCGGCGACCATATTGCTCCGCCAATGCATCTACTTCGATTTTCATCGCATCCTTGAGGGATTGCGAAATTTTTTTACCGTCAATTATCATAATTCTTAATTCAAAATTCTCAAAGTGCCCAATGGGCGATGTCTTTGCGGTAGAAGAGGTTGTCGCAGTGGATTTTCTCTATCTCCTTATATACTTTCGCGCGCGCGGTGGCGATGTCTTTGCCTGTAGCAATGCACATCATCACACGTCCGCCGTTGGTCTTCAGCACACCATTGTCGTTCTTGGTACCCATGTGGAATACAGGACCGTCGAAGAGTTCAACTCCTTCAATAACAGCGCCTTTCGCATAGTCGCCTGGGTAGCCCTTAGAAGCAAGTACAACACCAATAGTGGCTTCGTTGCGCCAGTTCATCGCCTTATCGCCTTTTAGCCTCATCACCTCATCGCCTGTTGCAATGCCGTAGAACACATCGTAGGCATCACTTTCCAAGAGTGGCAATACCACCTCGGTCTCTGGATCGCCAAAGCGAGCATTGAACTCGATGACCTTGACGCCTTGTGCGGTCTTCATCAGTCCGCCATAGAGTACGCCTGTGAGTGGTAATCCCTCTTGGCACATGCCTTTAGCTACAGCTTCAAGGACATATTTGCGGGCAAATGCCTCATCTTCTTCGGTCACGAATGGTAGTGGAGTGTAAGCACCCATACCGCCCGTGTTAGGACCTTCATCGTTGTCATAAGCGCGCTTGTGGTCTTGCGAGAGAGGCATTGGATAGACGTTCTCGCCATTCACAAAGCACATGAAGGAGAACTCTGGACCTTCCAAAAACTCCTCTATCACCACTTTGCCTTTGCCAAACGCTTCATTGCAGAGCATATCTTGCAGCGCAGCATCTGCTTCCTCGAGGGTGTTGGCAATCACCACACCCTTGCCTGCTGCCAGTCCGTCGTACTTCAATACGATAGGCAGACTGCCTGCTTTCACGTATGCCAATGCTTCGTTGTAGTCGCTAAACGACTGATATGCAGCAGTTGGTACATTGTATTTCTGCATGATAATCTTGGCAAACTCTTTGCTCGACTCTATTTGTGTGGCTGCTTTGGTGTGACCAAAGATAGGCACTTCTTCCGCACGGAACGCATCTACCACACCTGCTGCAAGCGCTGCCTCTGGTCCTACTACGGTGAGGTCCACTTCCGTCTCTTTGGCAAAGAGCAATAAGCCCTCTACATCGGTGTCTTTGATAGCCACGCAATCAGCGAGCTGAGCAATACCTGCATTACCTGGAGCGCAATAAATCTTCTCCACTTGTGGGCTACGAGAAAGGGCATACACGATAGCATGCTCTCTTCCGCCTCCACCTATAACTAATACTTTTTTACCCATAAATTAATGTTTGAAGTGGCGTGTGCCAGTCATGAGCATGCAGATGCCGAGTTCGTCGGCTTTGACAACGCAGTCGTTGTCGCGGATGCTGCCGCCTGGTTGAACGATAGCGGTTACACCATATTGAGCTGCCAAAGCCACAGTATCATCAAATGGCAAGAAACCGTCAGAAGCGAGGATAAGACCTTCGGTTACACCTGCTGCGTGGGCCTGCTTCATAGCAATCTCTGCACTACCTACGCGGTTCATTTGACCTGCACCTACGCCGAGTGTTTGACCGTTCTTTACCACTACTATCGCATTAGATTTCACATGCTTAACGATATTCCAACCGAATTGCATGTCTGCCAATGTTGCTGCATCGGGTTGCACCTTAGTAGCGCACATATCGGCTGTGATTGTCTCGATTTGGGTGTCGAGGTGTTGCACAAGCAGACCACCGTTCACACTGACATATTGGTCGATAGCCTCAGTGCTTGGGGTCATGTCCACTTGGATAACGCGGAGGTTCTTCTTGGTAGCGAAAATCTCCATGGCTTCATCGGTGAAGTCAGGAGCGATGACGATCTCGAGGAAGATAGGTTTCATGCCCAAAGCAATCTCCTTGGTGATGGTGCGGTTGCAGATTACAATACCACCGTAGATGCTCACGGTGTCTGCCTCGTATGCCTTTTGCCATGCCTCTTCTATAGTCTCAGCCACAGCAGCACCACAAGGGTTCATGTGCTTGAGGGCTACGCAGAAAGGTTGTTGGAAGTCGCGTGCGATATTGAGGGCAGCGTTGGCGTCTTGGATATTGTTGTAAGACATCTCCTTGCCTTGGAGTTGTTTGCCGCTGGCGAGTGAGAATGGGATAGCTTTGGTAGAAGCATAGAACTTCGCGGATTGGTGTGGGTTCTCGCCATAGCGAAGACCTTGCTTGAGATCGAACTCGAGGAATAGTTTCTCGTTGAGACCAGCTTTCTCGCGCATGTAAGTAGCGATGCATGCATCGTATTGTGCGGTGTGGGTGTATGCCTTGGCAGAGAGTTGCAGGCGAGTCTCGAGAGTGGTGTTGCCAGTGGCGTTAATCTCAGCGAGGATTGTGTCATAGTCCGTAGGATCGCAAACGACAGTCACATCGTTGTAGTTCTTCGCTGCAGATCGCAACATAGATGGGCCACCTATATCAATCTTCTCGATGGCTTCTGCCATAGTAGTACCCTCTTTGGCGATGGTCTCGCGGAATGGATAGAGGTTCACGCACACGAGGTCGATGAACTCGATACCATTCTCCTGCAATGCTTGGAGGTGAGATGGTTCATCGCGGCGAGCGAGAAGACCGCCGTGCACCTTTGGGTGAAGGGTCTTAACGCGACCGTCACAGATCTCTGGGAAACCTGTTACATCGCTGATACCGATAGTTTTAACACCTGAATCTTCGAGGAGTTTTTGTGTACCGCCTGTGGCGATAATCTCCCAACCTGCTGCTTGCAGGCCCTTTACAAAATCAACTAATCCTGTTTTGTCGCTTACGCTGACAAGAGCTCTTTTTGCCATACCTTAAAAAATAGACTTTATTATATTGTTAAATTATTTCGTTTTCTCCTTCGATGACTTTGCCGATGATTTGGGCTTTGTCGCCGTGTTTAGCGAGGATAGCGATGGCTTTTTCTGCATCAGCAGCAGGCATTGCAATCACTATACCAATACCCATGTTGAAGATATTGAACATCTCGCGGTGAGGGATATTACCCCACTTCTCGAGGCATTGGAACACTGGAAGAATCTCCCATGAGCCCTCGGTTACGCTGAAGCCTTGACCCTCCTTTAAGATACGAGGGATATTCTCATCAAAGCCACCGCCTGTGATATGTGCTACACCGTGCACATCGCAGTTGCGGATGACCTCCAACACTTGCTTCACATAGATGCGAGTTGGAGTCAAAAGCACTTCGCCGAGTTTCTTGTCTGCGCTAAGCTCTGGATAAACGGTGTGGAGGTCAAGCCCTGCATCGCTTACGACCTTGCGCACGAGGCTGAAGCCGTTGCTGTGTACGCCCGAAGAAGAGATACCTACGAGCACATCGCCTACAGCGACCTTGCTGCCATCGATGAGTTGGGATTTCTCCACCACGCCAGTGGTATAACCTGCGATATCGTATTCGCCATCGCCGTACATACCTGGCATCTCGGCAGTCTCGCCACCTACGAGGGCGCAACCTGCTTGGCGGCAACCTTCTGCCACACCTGCCACGATGGCCTCTACTTTCTCGGGGATGTTATGACCAATAGCCACATAGTCGAGGAAAATGAGTGGTTCAGCGCCTTGTGCGAGCACATCGTTCACGCACATTGCCACAGCATCAATACCAATGGTATCGTGCTTGTCCATCGCGAAAGCGAGTTTGAGTTTGGTTCCTACTCCATCGGTGCCGCTGACGAGTACAGGCTCTTTGATGTTGAGTGCCGAGAGGTCGAACATTCCACCAAACGAACCGATATTGCCCATTGAGCCAAAGCGGTTGGTACTTTTTACGTGTGATTTAATACGACTTACTACTTCGTATCCGGCTTCGAGGTTCACGCCGGCTGCCTCATAATGTTGTGCCATAATATTTTAGTTACATTTCATTTCACGTTAGTGGCTCCTAAGGGAGCGTTGATGGTTCGCTGCGCTTCACGAAAGGTGGCTGCGCGTTAGTACTTCCCAATGTCCGCCTTTGGATGGGCCTACCCATTGAATATTGTAATACTGTCGTAATGCATCTATATCGCGTCGTATGCTGCGTATTGTGATACCATGAATAGTAGCCATTTTATTGGCAGATATGGTATTGTCCGTTGTTATGAGATGCAAAATATCCTTTTGTCTATCGGTTAGTTTTTGGGTGACATTTTGGGTGACATTTTGGGTGACATTGCTTTGTTTTTCGCCTAAATATGGTTGCTCTTTCCATTCGGCAGATCGATTGATGTGCAAGTATCTGTTGCGTAGGTCCCATTGCTCACCTAATAGCAGATTGCGGAAGAAGCGTTCCAAATATATTGGCGAGTAATCAATGCCTTTGACTGCGTTCTTGTAGTTGGCTCTTACTAAGGCATTGCGGAAGTACCACGAATATTTTGCAAACAAATCGTTATCTACATTGAAACCTATATGACGCAGATACAGGATGGTAAATACCGCCGTAGTTCGAGTGTTGCCTTCTCCGAAAGGATGAATTTGCCACAACCCCGACACGAATTGTGCTATGTGCACTACTTGTTGCTCCAGTGATAGGTTCTTATAACTGAAATTACGCTCTTGCTCTATGTCAAACTCCAATGCACGGTATAGGTCTTCCCAGTTGAGATAATTGACTGTATCAGAGTCCAATACCCATTCTTTCTTTGTGATATCGTAACGGCGTATCTCGCCTGCGTGCTTTAGTACTCCGTCAAATATCCTTCGATGCAAAGCAACAAATCCTTTCGCACTAAAGTCCAGCGATACTGAAGATAGAATCTTTGTGATGTTTGCCGATGCTTTATCTGCCTCACATTGGTCATCATTGATTGGCTCGCGTGATGCTTTGGATTGATAATAGGTCTTTATCAAATGGCGTGCCTCGTCAATGTCAATCTTGCCCTCTATATGCTTTTTTGCTGTTTCTTTCAGGTAGTCAGATGTTTGCAATCCATCCACAGCTTGCAAACCAATAGCCGTCCGCCAAATGGCAGCTCGTTCTTGCTGATTGGGCTCACCCTGACGGATGTATTCATCAAACTCCAAAAAATCAGTCATTCTATTGAGATTTTAGAAAATTCTCTGCGCAAATTAAATTCGGGTACAAAGGTAATCATTTTTCTGCATATACGCAAGGAAATGTTTAGAAAGTTTGTGAGGAATTTTATTTTGCTAAATCGGGTGTAAAATTCCCTGCAAGTTTCGGGACCTGAAGGAGTGCGACGGAACGCACTCCGAGCGTAGCGCCCGAAAAGTCCCCACTTTGAGGAATCAGCGCAAGCATAGAACTAAATAAGGAGATCTGTGGGAGATCTGTGGGACATCTGTGGGCTTTCTGTGGCTTTTTTGATGCGTCTCTATAATAGTGCTGCAAAAATCTTCGGCGCGGAAGGGGTTTTGCGCCGAAGATTGGAGAATTTGGAGGTTAAGATGGTATATACAACATGCGGGAAGTGTAGTATTTACTGACTATCCCGCGTGGGTGTATTTTTTTTTGAAAAAAGTTTTCGCGTGCCGAAGATTGTGCCGAAGATTGTGCTGAACTAGCAGTGAGCAATGTTGCGTTGCGCTTGATGATAGCCCTCTTGGCGAACAGTCAAAGCAATAATTTTCCCAATAGGGGGATTACTACTTTGTCTTAGTGTCTGCTGCTATGGCTTTGATAGTACGCATATACTCTTGTTCCACAGGCGAGAGCGTGTTGGTTTGCCACTTGCGATACTCTGCAGTTGCCTTTTCTATGGCTTGCGCATGGCTCACAGAACCAGCACCTTCGAGT
Source organism: uncultured Bacteroidales bacterium (assembly GCA_937891975.1). Lineage (GTDB taxonomy): Bacteria > Bacteroidota > Bacteroidia > Bacteroidales > Paludibacteraceae > Colicola. The sequence goes on along the minus strand of CALAUA010000025.1, from coordinate 37,150 downwards.
AGCGGACGGTTGCCCACACTAAGCACCGAATCTAACTGCTGAACATAGTCGCTCATATACATCGGTTTGTGCTCCATGGCATTAATCTCTGCCAAATCGAAATATCCAGATACCAAATTATTCAGTATCTTTAATTCGTTTTCACTTAGATAATTCTTAGCCACAGAAATATCCTTCAACGCAGGTAGTTCACCCGCAAAAGTAGTCAAGCCCATAAAAGGTTTCTCGGCATCGGCACGCTCATAAATAACCTCCGCAGCCGTATGACCATGGGCGGCATAGTGGAGCTTGTTCTGCACAATCTTGAAGAAACGCACCGACTCTTCGCTCTTAGGGTCATAATCCACACTCGTAGCATACAAGTCTAACACCTGACGATATAGCACCTTTTCTGATGAACGAATATCGCGAATACGGCTGAGTAGTTCTTTCCAATAGTTGCCGCCTGCATTGCCCTTCAGTCGCTCATCATCCATCGTAAAGCCCTTGATGATATACTCCTTTAGTCGTTGCGTTGCCCAGATGCGGAAATTAGTAGCAACTAAAGAATGAACTCGGTAGCCTAACGAAATGATCATATCAAGATTATAAAAAGGGATCTCTCTGCTAACCATTCGATTACCCTCTTGTTGAACCTGTCGGAATTTCCGACAAGTTGAAATCTCCAATAACTCCCCTTCTTGATAGATATGTTTGATATGCTCTACAATATTTGTTCGTGACGAATGAAATAATTCCGCCATCTGTTGCTGCGACAACCACACCGTTTCGTCATGGAGTTGAACATCTAGTTTAGTGAGTCCATCTTCTGTTTGGTAGATGATAATATTTCCGTTGTCTGTCATAATTATTGTATCGTTTTGCTATTTTTTTAATTTCGCTGCAAAGGTAGTATATCAAACTGCTAAAAGTTGTCAGAATGTAAAGAGAAATGCAAATAAATTGTATTTTCTTGTGATTTTATATGTGGTGGATTCGGTTTTAAATTAGTTTGTTTTATCTATTGGCTGATAATTTATTGCTTTTACCCATCTGTAACCATATGCTGTCTTTTGCTTGCCGAGGATAACATTATTTATGTTTGCTGCGTTCTTTACTCCCAGAGCCTCTGCCGCCTCAAGTTGAGAATCAAACTTGGCGATAATCTTTCCTTCTAAGTCTAATTGGTATATTGTTTCTTTGTCAATGTGTTCGTTTAATAGTTGTGCGGCATTTTCATGGACATACTCGTGTGCGCAAGTGCGTATATCATCTTGCAAACAAAATTCAGCAAAATCAAACCAATGTTCATAAATTAGTTCATCAGTCTTGTGTTCCCCATTTTCCTTATAGAAGATATTATTCTCTACAAAATAAACTTGATAGATTTCTTTCTCCTCATCATTCAATATTTCCTCATTCTTAATTTTTTCTTCAACCATTAAGAAATGGGGCCATATTTTGTGCATGTATATATGATAATACCTATCGCATAACCTACATATCTTTGGCTCTCCATGAAGTCCAACTGTCCCTGTCGGTTTTACATTATAGCCATAATCTGGATTAGTGGCTTTATATTGGTTGATAAAATATGTCTCGCGTTCGTTGAGAACATCTATTAATTCTTCTACATCCTCAAATTGGTGCGTTTCCAATATCTCGTACTTTGGCTCTCCTTGTTCTTGATATGCTTTCCAAAACTCTCCGTTTGTAGGTCCGATTTTGGGATCAAGATGTTCTCTATGCCGAACTTTTGGATCACGTCGAGTTTGTCCAACATATACTTTACCATTTGGAAATGTATATAAATATATTACCCCAGATCTCATTTTTGTCTCCTATTATTTCTCAAAAAAAGTTCCAAAATATAATTAACTCCATTGGCACATAATTTGTTTTTTGTGATTTTATGATTGATTTATGTATCTTTCTCTAAAAGTTTTTTTAATTGCATACCATTCGGGAAGACATGAATATGATTACTATACTTTTTCCAAAAAGGGAGAGGAATTAAGTTGACTAAATCTTTTCGTGTATGTTTTCCTGCTTTTATATAGGTGTTCATCTTATCATCAGACTCGCCAGTAACGATAATACTCCATCCCTCTGTTACTCCTTTGTAGTAAGAGGGATTGCTTTCCTTATAAATAGCAAGTTCTTCTTTTTCATTTTCCAAAAGTTCGCGTGGAGCGATATAAGCCGTTAATGCTAATATGTACTTATCACTTTCAATATTCTCATCATTTGGGACTCTTATATTAGAATAAAAAATGGGGCTTCGTTTCGTCTTTAATGAACGGATATGCCGTACTTTTTTTCTAAACATATCTCTGTCTTCCATATACAACCCTAATTCTTCATCAATTTCTAATGGATTTTGCTCATAAAATGCAGTTATACCATTAGAATAGTTATAGATTTTTTTTAGATGCCCACTATACATTTCATTACAATCTCTAACGAGATCGTAGAAATAATCAGGAACAATAGGATATAAATTTGATATTATATCATATTCATCAAAAGTCTTGCCATAATCATTAGTCCGAACTAGATAAGTATCTGCAACATCATTGTCTTCTAAATCTTGATCTATATCGGTTTCTTCTGTCAATTTATGAGATATAATACTAACATCATTTTTATTTACCCGAATTTCTCTTGCTGTACACAACTTGTTCAATAATAAAATTTGAGAAACATTATTTAATTTATGATAATTATAATCTGGCAATCGAACAACATCTTGATTGATAAATTCTCCTATCGTAACATTATTTTTAAGGCATGAAGATAAATTAGCCCATTCTATGGCGTTATATCCATTCAGAGAAAGTACCTCAAAGAGAATAGTGGAAGCGTAACTGAATTTATGAAACACACTTTCCCAAACAATATTGTACAATTCACTACCCCTATGGATATTATATTCTTGAATATGGTGATGCGCCTTGGTGATAGCCTTTTCCATGATTTTCCGAATAATTTCTTTCGAGATTATTTCAAATCGCCCATCATCGTTATAAACCAAATCTCTTCGATCAACACTCAGCTGAGGACGATTATCACCATAAAAATTGACAATACCATGTCGGATAAGCCTTTCTGTTAAAGAATATATTTCGAAATGCCCATTTACAGAAATGCCATCAACACAAATCCCATAAGAATAATCTATTGGGACATGATTCATCACCTCATATCCATATTGCTCCATTCCTGGTTTAGGTAAATTCAAAATTGTCTTAAAAGATAAACCATTATATTCAACCATTAAAACATGGCAATCAACAAGGTTCATATAATCTTTCAATTTGAATTCACAAGCCTTTCGAAATCGATGCATATGTTGGTCTATGACGTCAATGTCTGTTATTTGTAATGTGTCTAAATCGTAGATATAAGGTTTGCTCAATATCTTCTGTTTTTTATTATTGTTCCATTTAATAAATAGTTCGATTTGTTCTGGTACAATTTTGATATAATTGTCTATAATTTTAAAAAGACTATTTTTCCAATTATTATAATCAACATTTAGATCTGGGCGAAGTTGTTGTGCAAATCCGTCATTTATATACGAAACTAATCCCAAATTGACAATTTCCGTCGTGTTAATACTATTATAATACTCTTTCTTGAGAAAGACTTTTACGATAGTACCAGAAGTCTTTATTAAATCTTCATCCAATTTAGATGGTTTTTTATAGTAGAAAAACTCACTTGGACCATCAATTGAACACGCGATATAGTTCCCATTATCTTCTTTCGTTACAATTTCTATTCTATCACCAATAATAAAACAAGATAAGATGCCGATACCAAACTGAGATGTAGGTGTATAGACGAAACCCGTTTCTGCTTGACTCTGATAAAAATCAGGTGATTGATAATAGGAATTACCTATCTGTAACAGATAATTTTCTATTATGGAAGCAGACATTCCTTTACCATTATCTAAACAATATAGATATTTACCCTCTTTATCTTCTTCTATACCAAATTCAATAATCCCCTTAGATTGCTTCCCACAACTCTTATCTTTTGCAATCTGAAATCTACATGCATCAAGGGAGTTTTGATATAGTTCCCTAATACATGCAAATGTATCTTTATATAAACCAACCCCCATTAATAAATCAAGTATCCTCTTTTGATTTAGTGTAAATTTAAGCCCTAATACTGGTCTGAATATCGAATCATCATACGCGATATTCGATCTATCAACTTTTTCTCTTATGGAAAGACGATGTTTACAATTCCATTTAGCAGATAATTGTAGAAACAAATGTAATTCATTATCAATCCAATCAATATATTGTTGCAATACATAGTAATCTGCTGGTCTTGTTATATACGCCCGAAATGCAATTATACCATTGGATATATTATAATTGATACCATTTTCCTTAATTCTCCATTGTTCGAAACTGAAATTTGAACTAAATTGACGAAGTGCTCTAAGTTCTAATGGGGCTCTTTTAGAATTAAAATGAACAATATCGCCAATTCTTAGCAACATAGCTATAAATTGCAAATTAATTGAATCATGTCCATAGTATTCAATTTGAGTCCCCAATTTGTTCAAGTATTCAGGATTTTCCCCATGAGCTTTACATATAGCAGCAAGATCATTTGCTATTCGTTGTCCGATTCCAATAATAGGAAAAGTCGAGAATCTTGTTTTGCCCCAATTTTTTATATATTCAAATATTCTTTTATGATGGGATAACCTTATGTATTCTGTACGAAGCGATTGATTTGTAACTGAAAAGTCTGTGCTTTTTTTTATCGTTACATAATTCTTATTTCTAAAGCTTTGATATTCAATCAATAAATTAGATAAATATTGAACTAACTCATCTTCTGTAGGTGGAATAAATAACCAATTTTGTATCTCTCCGTTGAAATCTAAATAAATCTTATTTTTGTTTTGTATAATAAAATGTTTCGCTTCTTCATATGTAAAACATCTCTTTCCATCATTTTTTAACGAATCTTCACATATATAGGTATCATCTGTACCCTCTGTTAATTCCATAATATTTTTTTCAAAATCAGAAATTGCCATTCCGCAATCGTGAAGATAAGATGATGCAATAATATAGAATAATTCTAACGATGATAGATTGTCAGCAGTATCACCTAATAACATTTCGATAACTTCTAATACAGCTACGCTATGTGAAGAGTCATGCAAATCAAATTCAGGCATAACTCTCGCCACGCCTTTAAGATGATTAGTTGATTGTTTGATAATAGATTGAATAGTTGTAAGTAACCAACTATTTATCTCTTCTGTAGTATCAACTCTTTGTTTTAGTATTTCTATAACTTTCGCCATTATTCTATTTTATCAATTTACATACTATAATCTACTCCACTGGTTTAATCATCTTCTTGATGAAGTTGATTTCATCTTCTGAGAGGTTATATTTTGCGTAGAGTTGTTGGTCAATCTCAGGAATCGACTTGCTCCAGTCAATATCAGATTGAGATGTAAAATTTTGGAGAGGGACATAGCAGAATACTTCTTGAGTTACCTGCATAGATCCTTTACCAAAGAACAATAAAATCTTGAATAAATTTGTTTTCGTGTATTTTAAGCAGTTTTGTTGTTCTTGCTCTGTATCGAAAGGACCAATAACAATAAAGGTTTCAGTACAAATTTCACCAGACTTTGCTACAATAATTTCAGGAAATTCAATAGCTCCAGTCGAATAAGATGTCGTAAAGAATAATTTGAATTTATCAATCCATGCTATGTTAGTTTGCGCAGTCTCACGCGTAATATAACCTATTTTACGCTTCGCACCACCCTTAATGCCTTTAACGCCATATATTTTGATAGAATTATCAAAATATTCTTCTGATAAATTAGCAAGCGGATATCTTTCAGGCATATTGAACAGGTCTTTTCTAATACCAAAAGGTTTCGTTGTAGAAACTAATTTACTAAAGGCACCTTTTATTGTAACTTTTTGAATAATTCCTTGTCGTCTAAAATCTCGAACAATAAAAGATGATGTGTCATTTTTTAGCTCGCGTTCATATACCAATTGTCCACCATCTGTTGGTTTGTATGCATATGAAACCAAACCTGAATAGTTCTTATTCCACAATATATAGCACACTCCACCATCAATATGAGAAGTAGGGAATACTTCACGATCGTTTTCATAGTCGAACAATTTTTCGATATGCTTATCCTCTATCATATCCTTACGGAATTGTTGCAGACCGCGTCCACCAATCATCCATTTTGAAGGCATAATCATAGAGATATAGTTAGGTTTTATCTCCTTTGCTATATCTATAAAACGGTTGTAAATTGGAATTGCAGCATCTCCAGCAGCTCCACTTCCGTCTGTTAACTGATAAGGCGGATTACCTACGATAGCATTAAATTTCATGTCTTGTATGTCTTTTTTATTCCAGTATGAACCACTGGTTATCTGTTTAACAAATTTATCTTTCTTATTTGAGATTTGGTTGATAAGGTCTTCAAAATGATGAGCATTTAATTTTATTCCTTCACGGAAACCAATAAGTGTACGGCGAGTTATGCTTTTTGCCATCGGTGTCTTGCAGATGATAAAGAGGTTATCACGCAACACTTTATCCCAGACTTTATGGTGGTGCACGATGCGATTTGCAAGCGCAGCATCCGTAATCATGTATGACATTTGTTCTTTTTCCAAAATTGTTTTGTAGATAGAATATGCTATATACAATGGATAAAGACCCGATTTAGAATTTATTTCCAATACGCGACTATTTTCTGATAGCGTATCTTTTGTAACTTGCCCTTTATCAACATAGCGAGGAGAACATAATCGCTCATCATACTCGTCATCATAAAAACACCATCCACCCAATGTATCGGTTAATTGTCTATTCACTACTTTCCATGGTGTGAGAACCGTTTCTTTGTCTGGGTTACGGAAAGAAGTAAAGATGGTGGTGATACGCTCTATGCGCTCTTCAATGTCCATCGTATCTGCTTCTCTTGTGAGACTACGAATGCGTAGTCCTGAAGCAGCAAAAATATCTTCTTCGTAATATGGGATAAACTCACGGAAAAGTTCTTTGGTAACACCTTTAGGCATGAACTCTTCCCAAGACTGGTCGTCCACTAACTCAGTAAAGTTCTCTAACGTTATTTCCGTTTGTTCGTCTTGGATATCTGCTCCGAACAAGATCATTGGCATACGGATAGAAATGCCGCGTAGAATAGAAATAGCAGTATGGCGTTGTTTCTTTTTCTCCTCTACTTGTTGCAACTTTTGCAACTCCTCCATTGTTAGTTGCGCTTTATTTTTCTTTTTGATACGCTCAATCTCTTCGTATTCTTCCTCCGTAAATCCTTGGTTGTTAACATCCACTTCATCTGTGTGTTTCATCGCCTTTGTCTGTCCAATGATATCACGAAGGCGTGCAAACTTCTCCAATTCTAAATGATTTAGCTGGAAGAGTCTGTCATTATAGAGATAACTGTCTTCAAAGCCATTGCGCACCACACGATCAACATAAACACGCTTTAACTGCTGCATCATATGGTCTACACTGATAGCCTGCATTTGTGCGCCATGAAATGATATAACTGGGCAGAAATTGAGGAACTCACCTAAAATCTTCTTGTCATTTGCTTTGCTCTTACCTGCCTTGGCTGAGACTTTTGCAGTTTCAGCAAGGACTTTGAGTGTGCGGTCAGGTGCAAAGTCAAAGACAAAGCATTCTTCTTTCACTCTACCATTAATAACTGCTGGTGACTGCGCGCGGAAGATAGTTTGCATATATGCTTTAGCATCGGTACTGTATGAACCATGTAACATAAAAACAGCAGTCCATGCAGGTACTGTTACCCCTGTTGTGAGACGACCACGTGAAAGTGTAATAGTCATTGTTTCCTCAGGATTAGGACCAATAGCTTCTTTCACCATTTCTAGCGCATTATTACTTTCGTAATCAGCATCAGTATCGCCCTCACCTGCCACATTGACTACTTGGAATTGTCCTAATACTGGATGATTGCGTAACTTGATACTGAGTGCTGCAGCAGCTGCTACTGAGGGGACCGTCCAAAGAGAGTGACGAAGATTTTGTCTCCATTCTAGTTTGGAATATGGATAATTCTTTGCATCGTTAGAGGCTAACAGATTAAGGAAAGCATCAACATCTTTCTCATGTTTGAATGTGCCGTTTTCATTGACACGGAAGAACTCAGCAAAATTGAATGCATGTTCGTTATCTTGGTATTTCTTAAGTTCAAGCGATAGGTCAAAGGTGTAAATATTTAGCTTAGGCAAACCAGCATACGGATTTGGCTCTGCCCAATGCGTTTTATCCCAGTTTGTCTTAGCGCGTTGCTCCATAACATAATCCCAAGTATAAATCTCTTCTTCTTTGTAATCATCAATAAGATTAAAAGGTGTACCTGATAATTGGAGCATCTTGGTGTTGCCTTTGAATATCTCATGAATAACAGCTTGACCAAGGGCAGTTTTTGTTCCTTCATGTGCCTCGTCTACGATGAGCATATCCCAATCTGTAGAGAAAATTTCGTCATTCTTATCGAAATTTCCACCTACTTTTTCTGAGCCACGCAAGTCTTGCATAGAAGCAAAATATACAAAATGTACACCTTGCTCCTTATTAAGTTTCATCAATGAATCAAAAGACTCACCATTATTCTTTGAACCATATTTGTAGTTTGGACTATCAAAGAATATTTTTCTGAAATCATCAAACCATCCCTCATCCACAACAGGGCGGTGCGTGATAATAATTGTCTTATCAAAACTCAATTCCTTAACCACTTGCAATGCGGTAAGCGTTTTGCCAAATCGCATTTTAGCGTTCCATAGGAATTGATTGTTAGTAGCGAATCGTTTCTTGGTAAGTTTGATAGCATCCAACTGCTCGGGACGGAATACGATGGGTTGTTGTTTGCTTGCTATGTCTATAATATTGATAGACAATCGCCCCTCTTTAGCTGCTTTGATTGCTTCTTTTACTTCTGCAACTCCACACTCAAACCATTCAGTAGAACTACCAAGTTTTTTCTTTTTGATGCCTGAACGTTCAAGAATTTCATGAACTTGTTTATCATTGAACTGCACAAGTTTGTTTTTAGACGAAAAAGCTGTTAGTTCAGTATGTAGCAATTGCACATCATCATCCAGACCAACTGTCTTGGTATATTGATCAATGCGCTCTTTTGCTGCTTTGTTCAGTTCCTTACAACATGGTTGCAACTGTAAAGCCTTCATAATATCCACATCATCTCCGAGGGATGTTTCTCCCACTTTTACACAACCACGGTGCTTCGCATCATTGATTGTAAAGACGTAGATTAACCGAAAATGGAATGATTGATACATAATATGATTATTTCATTAGTTCATGAAAATAGATTACTTTCTTTTTCTTGCCATCGTTTTCCAAATCCCAATCTTTGATTTGACATTGAATACCCGTATGCAATTTCATATCTTTAAGTTCGCCACTCTTACACCCTGGGCATGGTTCAGTTTTTGGGGCTTCATCATCAAAGCCAAACAACGATGTTTGTGTAGGTAATTCGCGATCTACACAAGTGCATGGAATGACCCCTTTCAGACCATCCATTTGCCAAAAGTTCCATGTGATAACCTCAATGGCTTCTTGCAGCATTTTGATTGGCGGAAATTCCTTTTTGCCAAAACGAAGTGTATAGAACCGGATATAAGAAGAGAGCACATTCTCACGCGCGAGTAAGAGATTATCTCCTTGCCACTCGTAGCCGTAGGTTGATTCAAGAGCTATACGCATCCATTTAAACCATTTTTTGTACTCTGTCCCTGGACCATAGTTCTCTAAAACAACGCGGAACTTGCGGTCAAGGATACCGATACGATCCATCGGCTCAATAAACTTGCCTGTAACTGTATCATAGCGTGATGTGATGTATGGTGCTTCACCACAGGTTATCTCCATACGCACATCCTTGACGTAGTCACGCCAAGTTTTACCAGGTTCGTCTGAGAACTCAATTTTATTATAATTGGTTATCCACCCGTTTTCAGTTTCAGTATTGAAGACATTGGGACGACCAAACCATTGCTCATCAATCAGGTTGTTTTGTTTATTACACACCCACGATGGCGTAAAGACTTCTGCTTTGTCTTTGCTGCGAGCGTTTTGAATGTCTTTAGCTTTTTCTGAACGAGGCTTTATAATACCTTCAAAACTTCCGGTAATAAGAGGAATCTCTATGGTTTGGTTAAAATAAAAACCTTCTCCAAGATGCGCATAATCATCCGTCGCCCAAATGATATTTCGTTTGGACGACTGGTCACACAAAAGGCGCATCAGAATCTCTTCTGGAAATTTGCTTTCAGGTATGTCGGGGTTATCAATAATCATATTTTTCTTTTTCAGTCCGCAAAGATACAACAATTTTTGTATTCTGTCCTTCTTTGGTTATTTCTCTAATAGTTTTTATTTCCTATTCTGCACCATGGTGCAATTTCTGCTATTCGCGGATTAGTTCCTTGATTCTAACTGAAAAAGTTGGTCAAAATCGGATTGATATAAACGATCTTGAATAACACGATATTTTTCAAACTCACTTTCTGCAAATGCTTTCGCTACCTCTGCACTTATCCTACCCTTGTCTTGCAATATCGCCTCATCATTAAACTGCAAAAAAGCATCCAGCTTCTTTGCCCAATCTTCCATCGTCATAGGTATCTGCTTTTTAGCCTGACGCTCAGCATAATCCAAATACATCGTAACAATCTGATTAAGGTCGTCTAATTCAACCAAAGACAAATAATTCTTAGCCACACTCACATCCGCACGGACAATCTTGCCATTAGGAGCATTCTTCCATGATGTCAACCCCATGTGTTCCTTCTCAGCATTGGCACGCTGCATAATCACTTCAGCAGCTGTATTACCATGAATAGCAAAGTGCAACTTATTCTGAACCGTTGCAAAAAATTGCTTTGTAATCAATGCTTCTCTATTGTAATCCACCGCAGTAGCATAAATATCTGTAATCTTCTGATAGAACTTGCGTTCGCTGGCACGAATCTCACGAATCTCATCTATCAAATGGTCGAAATATGCCTCGTCAAAGATTTGCCCGTTCTCCAAACGCTGTTTGTCCAATACATACCCTTGAACAGCAAAAGTCTTGAGCACATTAGTCGCCCATTGGCGGAACTGCGTAGCACGAATCGAATTGACTCTATACCCCACAGAAATAATCGCATCCAGATTGTAGAAGCGTTGTTGCCTATTCACTTGGCGAGAACCCTCCTGTTGAACTACCGAGGATTCCTCGGATGTTGCATTTTCATCCAATTCGCCCGAAGCAAAGATATTCTTCAAATGCAGGGCAATATTATCTACCGAACAATCAAAGAGCTGCGCCATCGCCTTTTGCGACAGCCATACATTCTCATCATGCACACGTACTTGTATGCTATCCTCTGCATTCTGCTTGGTAAACACCAAAAAGTCTGTTGTACTATTACGTATTTGTATTGTCTTGCTCATTAGCAATTTTGATTTTAGTGAAAGACACTCTTTAGGCCGCAAAGATACACTTTTTTTTTGAGATATGCAAGAAAAATCGCTTTTTAGGTGATTTTTTGCTTTAAACAGATAAGTCAACTTTCTCAGGAAGGTAGTCAACCTTTTTAGGAATCGAGTCAAGTATTTTAGGTTATATTAACAAAAAGCACTTTTTGGTGGTTGGGTGGTCTTTGGGTGTTCCTTGGTTCATCCTTGGTTTCTCCTTGGTCTTTTACCCGAGGGAGATGAGAAGGGAACAAAGGAGCAGAATCTTAAAAATCGTGCGATTTTTCCATTTTTGATAAGTCGGTCTTCTCTCGGTGTTCTCTCGGAGTTCTCTCGGTGGAATGCAGCAAGGTATTAGAGAGAGAAAATCTTAAGAATTGTACTAGTGTAGAGCGTTGGGTGTAAAGTGTAAGGTGTAGAGTGTAAAGGAAAGGATAAAAAATAGAGCATATCGGTGTGATATGCTCTATTTTTGGTATATGGGCAGGATTACTTTTTGCGGAAGTAGCGGACTGCGTTGTCAAAAATAAACCAAAATTTACATTACAATTTGGTACAAAATAACGACTCCGATGCTTTAATGCAACAGAGTCGTTAGGAGATATTCAGAGTTGTTTGTTGGTATTATTTAACTACCGCACCTTGAGCGTTATAGTTTACTCCATCACGGATAATGATGAGTTGACCATCGCGGAAAATTTTTGGGGTATTAGTAGATGGACTGTTGATGTCTTCTACAGCTGATTCTTCCTTTGATAAACATTGGACGTTTGTAAAATAACTCCACCCTTCATCCGTCTGATATGTGGTCAACGATTCACAAGGCACATATACTGGAATGTCTGTAGGTACTTGATAGAAAGCACGAGTTTCCACTGCAGGAGGTGTATTCGCTTCGCAAGTGACAGAAGTCAAACCTGAACAATAAGAGAATGCCCAATATCCAATACTTGTTACGCCGTTTGGAATTTTGATGGAAGTCAGCGAAGAGCAGTGACCGAACGCCATAGGGCCAATACTTGTTACGCCATTTGGAAGCGTTATGGAAGGCAATGAAGTGCAACGATAGAATACGTACTCTCCAATACTATTTAAACCATCTGGAATATTGATAGAAGTTAACGAGGAGCATGCATCGAACGCATAATCTTCAATACTCGTTACGCTGTTAGGAATCTTGATTGAAGTCAGTGAAGAGCAACCAGCGAATGCGCTTCCCTCAATACTGGTTATGCCGTCTGGAATTGTGATATCTCCACTCCACGAAGAGCAACCGCGGAATGCACCGTATCCAATACTAGTTACACCATCAGGGATATGGATGGAGAGTAACGACGTACAATCATTGAACGCATAATCTCCAATACCTGTAACACTATAGGTTATACCTGAGTAGGTTACGGATTCGGGAATAACAACAACTGTGATCCCTGAATAGTTATCAGAAGTGCTTCCAAAAATAGAGGGTTCTATTTCATAAGTTACTTCCACCTCATAGGGAACTATGTTACTAATGATGTTATAACACAAATCTCCTTCTTTGAAATCATATGCCGAGAGCATATGAGTGGTAAAAATGGCAATGAATATGAATAATAATTTTTTCATGGTATAAAATTCGTGTTGATTTAATTTTTCTCCAAGAGCATTTCCGCCCGAAATACTCTTGGAGAGATCAAATCGGCATATCGCCGAGGTATTGACAATATATGTATCAGTCTTATTACTTCTTGCGGAAGTATGCCACTGCGTTGTCGAATAGAGGTTGGCATTTGTTACCTGCGATATTGGTGAATACGCCCTCTTCCCAACGTTCGGTGTGACCCATCTTGCCGAGGATCTGACCGTTCTTGGAGATGATACCCTCTATTGCATAATACGAACCATTAGGATTGTGAGGTGCTTCCATCGTTGCCTCGCCCGTCATAGGATCGGCATAGCGGAAAGCTACTTGTCCGTTCTCGAAGAGTTCCTTCGCCAATGCCTCGTTCACAACGAACTTACCTTCGCCGTGGCTGACTGCAATGCTATGTGTATCACCTACTTGCATACCACGGAGCCATGGGCTGGCAGTGGTAGCTACGGTAGTAGTCACCATCTGCGAGATGTGGCGGTTGATATCGTTGCGGAACAGGGTTGGAGAGTCTGGAGTGACCATGCCCAACTTGCCATAAGGAAGTAGACCACTCTTCACCAATGCTTGGAAACCGTTACAGATACCGAGTATCAGACCACCGCGCTCGATGAGGGCAGTGATAGCAGCACCCACCTTTTGGTTGTTAATCACATTGGCGATAAACTTACCACTTCCGTCTGGTTCGTCACCTGCAGAGAAACCACCCGCAAACATCAAGATATGGCAGCGATTGATATGCTCTACCATCTCATCGATACTCGAAAGGACATCCTCGCCCGTGAGATTGCGGAAGATAGTGGTCTCGACCTCAGCACCTGCCTTGCGCCATGCCTTGGCGGAGTCGTAGTCGCAGTTGGTGCCTGGGAAGACGGGGATGTAAACCAATGGGGTTTCAACGGCAGAGCCGTTGTAGTTTAGTGTTGAGTGTTTAGTGTTTAGTGACTCGATACCTGCTGGCATCAATGTTTGATGCTGCGCAACTACCGCAGATGGGTAGATCTTATCGAACTGACCACAGCATGCGTGGAGCAATACTTCGCGCGATACGCGCTCGCCATTGATAACGAGGTGGGTGCCTTCAACAACTTCACCTAAGGCGATGAGGCTATTAGGCGATAAGGCGAGAGGTGAGAGTTCTTCGGTTGCCTCTACGAGGATAGAACCGTAGTTGTAGTCGAAGAGTTCGTTCTCGGCGATTTGGATATCTACCGCCAATTCGTTACCGAAACTCATCTTAGCGATGGCCTCTGCTACACCACCGAAGCCTAGCGCAAAGGTAGCGCAAACCTTGCCAGATTGGATAGCGTTGGTGGTGAAGGTCCAGTTCTCTTTCAATTGCTCCACATTAGGCATATAATTTGCCAACGCATTGTGCTTGATGAGATAGAGTTTGTGACCTGCTTTCTTGAGGTCGGTAGAAACAACTTTATCAGCTGGCACAGTAGTGATACCGAAGGCAATCAAGGTAGGAGGTACGCTGATATGCTCAAATGTACCCGACATAGAGTCTTTACCGCCAATACTTGGGAGACCGAAAGCGACTTGCATCTTGAGTGCACCGAGGAGGGCAGAGAGTGGTTTGCCGTAGGCATGCTCGCTGCTCATACGCTCGAAATACTCTTGGTAAGAGAAGCGCATACGGCTATAATCAGCACCTGCTGCTACGACCTTGGTACATGCCTCTACAACTGCGTATGCGGCGCTGTGGTAAGGACTCCAGTCGGCAATGAATGGGTTGTAACCATACGCCATGATAGAGGCAGTATTGGTATAGCCATCGGTAGGGAGTTTCTGCACACTGACTTGTGTCTCAGAGAGTTGTGTTTTGCCACCGAATGGCATGAGTACGGTGCTACGACCGATAGTTGCATCGAAGTTCTCAATCAATCCCTTTTGTGAGGTGACATTGGCATCTGCCATCACCTTTGCCATTTTCTCCTCGAGGGTGGCACCTTCGATGGTTTGAGCAAATGGATTCTTCTCCTCTACAGGGAGGATAGCGGCTTTAGCAAAGTGCTTTGCACCTGCGCTGTCGATAAACTCACGAGTGAGGTCGGCGATAAGTTCGCCTTTATAGAACTGACGCATGCGACCGCTGTCGGTGACATCCGCCACATGGGTGTATTCGATATTGTCGAGGTGGCAATAGTGCTCCATCTCCGCACGGTCTTTGGCCTCGATGACTACTGCCATACGCTCTTGCGACTCGCTGATAGCCAGTTCGGTAGGGTTGAGTCCGCTATACTTGGTTGGCACGCGGTCGAGGTAGATATCCAGTCCGTCAGCGAGTTCGCCGATAGCCACACTCACGCCACCTGCACCGAAGTCGTTGGATTTCTTGATGAGGCGAGTAGCTTCAGGGCGACGCATGAGGCGTTGGAGTTTGCGTTCCTCTGGTGCATTACCCTTTTGCACCTCGCTGCCGCAACTTTCGAGCGATGCTTCGGTGTGCTCTTTGGACGAACCAGTAGCACCACCTATACCATCTCGGCCTGTGCGGCCGCCTAACAACAGAATTATATCGCCAGGAGCAGGGCTCTCACGGCGGATATTCGATGCAGGAGAGGCACCTACGACAGCACCCACCTCCAGACGCTTAGCTACATACGATGGGTGGAAGATCTCACGCACATGGGTGGTAGCCAGACCAATTTGGTTGCCATAACTGGAGTAACCAGCAGCCGCTTTGCGGGAGATGATCTGCTGTGGCAGTTTGCCTGGCATAGTCTCTGCCACGGGCTTATAGATATCGCCTGCGCCCGTTACGCGCATAGCTTGATAGACATAGGCACGACCAGATAGTGGGTCGCGGATAGCACCACCGAGACAGGTACTTGCGCCACCGAAAGGCTCAATCTCAGTTGGGTGGTTGTGGGTCTCGTTCTTGAATTGGAGCAGCCACTTCTCTTGCTTGCCATCCACGTCCACATCAATGAAGATAGAGCAAGCGTTGTTCTCCTCGCTGACCTCCATATCGTCGAGAAGGCCTTTCTTGCGTAGGTAACGCGCACCGATGGTAGCGAGCTCCATGAGGCACAATGGCTTCTCTGTACGGCCCAACTCCTTGCGGATATCATGGAACATGCCCAAAGTGCTCTCAATCTCGTCTTTCACAAAGGAGTCGTCGATCTTGATGGACTCGAGGATGGTAGTGAAAGTGGTGTGACGGCAGTGGTCAGACCAATAGGTATCGAGGATACGGAGTTCGGTCTCGGTAGGGTTGCGTTGCTCCTTTTGGAAATAGGTGACTACCTCGTGTAGGTCGTCGGTGTTCATCGCTAGTCCCCACTCTTTGCAGAATGCCGCATACTCCTCGCGTGGCATGGTGATGAAGCCATCGAGTTGCGCGAGCGGTTTGACATCGGCTGTTTGGTTTTGCGAGAGTTGAGATAGGTCTTTCTCACGTGACTCTACGGCGTTGATGTAGTAGCGACGAATCTTGTCGAGCTCGGCGTCGGTGAGTTGCTCGTCAAAGACGAGGAGACGACTCGAGCGAATCTCTACCTCAGCATTTGGATCGATGAGGTGCACGCAGTCCACAGCCGAAGAGGCGCGTTGGTCAAACTGACCAGGGAGGTACTCCACGGCGAGGTACTTCTTGCCTTTGAGGTCGCACTCATCTGATACCGTGTCGGTTACGGTCTCGCCGAAAACGCTGTAGCGGCACTGCTCGAGGAGCTCAGGTGTAAAACCAAAGAGGTCGTACACATTGATATAGCGGAGCGATTGCAAGTTGAGTTGCAAGTTCTCGTTGAGCTCATTCTTGAGACTCTGGGCTTCTACCTGAAATGCAGGACGCTTTTCTACGTATATTCTATAGTTGTTCATAATTCTTATTCACGTTAGTGGTTCACTTCGTTCACGAAAATGGTTCGCTTTGCTCACGAAATTGGTTCACTTCGCTCACGAAAGTGTGGTTTGCTTCGCTCACGTGAGCCATAGGCGAGCCACTATTCGCTTTAGCCATTTTCGCAGCTTTGCTGCCATTATTCGTCGAAGACCACCATTCGTGCCTACGGCACTAAATAACTGTATTTACTACTTTCTCTGTTTGTTGTTTGCGGAAGTCCTCGAGTTGTGTGAGGAGCGCATTGTCTTGCAAAGCAAGGATAGCCACTGCGAGGAGGGCTGCGTTCTTGGAGCCGTTGATGGCTACTGTAGCTACAGGGATACCTGCAGGCATTTGCACGATGCTGAGGAGCGAATCCAGTCCGTCTAATGTCTTGCTGCGAATAGGTACACCAATCACAGGGAGTGAGGTGAGTCCTGCTATCACACCTGCGAGGTGTGCGGCGCCGCCTGCACCCGCAATGATGATACTTAGTCCACGCTCACGAGCAGACTCTGCCCACTTCATAAGCTCATGCGGAGCACGGTGCGCACTGATGACGCGTTTATCTACTTCTATTCCAAATTGTTGAAGGGTCTCAATCGCGGGAGTCATTACCTCCAAGTCGCTGGTAGAACCCATAACTACGCCTACTTTCATAATTATTTTTTGAAACAAAAATACGGGCTATGCCCTACAAAAATAAATAAAAATAAATTAGATAAATATTGGGGTCCCCGCGAAGCTCGTGGCTTCGTGGGGAGAGCGGAGGCACAAGTCGCCTAAATGCTGACGTGGTCAGCAGTCAATGCGACCTTGTTGCCGAACGCGATTACTCCCACTCGATAGTTGCGGGTGGTTTTGCAGAGATGTCATAGCAAACGCGGTTGACACCTTGTACCTTGTTGATAATCTCGTTGGAGCACTTAGCCAAGAACTCGTATGGAATACGTGCCCAGTCTGCCGTCATAGCATCTACAGAGAGTACAGCGCGGAGTGCCACTGGATGTTCGTAAGTACGAGTGTCGCCCTTCATACCAGTGCTGCGCACTGTGCTCAAAAGAATAGCACCTGCTTGCCATACCTTGTTGTATAAGCTTACACCGTTCTCATCTTTCCATTCGCGGAGCATGTCCACAAAGATTGCATCTGCCTCTTGAAGGATATGCACTTTCTCTGGGGTGATATCGCCCAAGATACGTACACCAAGACCTGGACCTGGGAATGGGTGACGAGTGATAAGGTGCTCAGGTACACCCATATAGCGGCCAATACGACGTACCTCATCTTTGAAGAGGAGCTTAAGTGGTTCGCAGAGTTTGAGATTCATTTCTTTAGGCAGACCACCTACGTTGTGGTGGCTCTTGATGACCTTACCTGAGTGGTTGATTGACTCGATGATATCTGGGTAAATAGTACCTTGACCAAGCCACTTTGCATCGGTAATCTTCTTAGCTTCCTCATCGAATACTTGGATGAAGTCACGACCGATAATCTTACGTTTTTGTTCTGGATCAGTCACACCAGCGAGGTCGCCATAGAAGCGCGCTTTAGCATCTACGCCAATCACATTGAGACCGAGGCACTCGTAGTCGCGGAGCACGTTTTCGAACTCATTTTTGCGGAGCAAACCATGGTCCACAAAGATACATGTGAGTTGGTCGCCAATAGCGCGATTAAGCAGAACGGCTGTGATAGAACTATCCACGCCACCAGAGAGGGCAAGGATAACGCGCTCGTTACCAATTTGCTCTTTGAGTTGCGCAACGGTAGTCTCTACGAAGTTAGCTGGAGTCCAATCCTGTGCGCTATGGCAGGTGTCAAGCACGAAGGGACGGAGCTCATCTACTGTAGGTTGCTCGCCTTTAGCAATGTTAAGAACAGGGATACAGCTGCAGAAGCGGCTGAGAGTGTCTTGGAGTGCTTGAGGCTCTTCCACAGAGTCTTTATCTCCAGAAAGGATAAGACCGATGACTTCTTTGTCATCTTCGGGATACTTGTTGTAAGGTAAAACCTCGCAGAAAGTATCTAATTCGCGCACGCGACGTCCAATAAGTTGGGTAGTGTGCGAACCAAGATCAAGAATAATAATTTTCTGCATATATGTATTGTTTAGCGTTGTTTATTGTCCACGAGTGTAGTTTGGAGTTTCACTGGTGATGGTGATGTCGTGTGGGTGGCTCTCGGTCATACCTGCTGCTGTAACACGAACAAACTTGGCTTGTTGCAATTCGGCAATGTTATGAGCTCCGACATAGCCCATACCCGAACGAAGACCGCCCATGAGTTGGTAGATCGTTTCGCTGACATTACCTTTGTAAGGTACGCGACCTACGATACCTTCTGGCACGAGTTTGTTGATGTTGGTCTCTTTGCCTTGGAAGTAGCGGTCTGCTGAACCAGCTTTCATAGCATCGATAGAACCCATGCCACGATAAGACTTGAACTTACGACCATTGTAAATGATGGTATCGCCAGGAGCTTCCTCTGTGCCTGCAAACATACTTCCACACATTACGCAGTTGCCACCAGCAGCGAGGGCTTTCACCACATCACCAGAATAGCGCAAGCCACCATCGGCAATCATTGGTACACCTGTACCCTTCAATGCTTCTGCCACTTCAAAGATAGCCGTGAGTTGTGGAACACCTACACCTGCGATGATACGGGTAGTACAGATACTACCAGGACCGATACCTACCTTCACGCCGTCTGCGCCGTTCTCTACGAGGTACTTGGCTGCTTCAGCAGTAGCGATATTACCTACCACCACCTCTAAATCAGGGTAAGTGGACTTGATAGTACGGAGTGCATTAACGATATTCTTAGAGTGACCGTGTGCAGAATCAAGAACGATAGCATCTACACCTTCTTTATATAATGCAGCTACGCGGTCCATGAAGTCAGGGGTGATACCTACTCCAGCCGCGCAACGAAGACGACCTTTAGCGTCTTTGCAAGCATTAGGGAAGTCTTTGAGTTTGGTGATATCCTTGTAGGTCACGAGGCCTACGAGTTTGCCGTTATTGTCCACAACAGGGAGTTTCTCCACCTTGTGGGCTTGGAGAGCGGCCATGATGACTTCATTGTCGGTAGAATTGATGGTGATGAGGTTCTCGCTGGTCATCACTTCGCCGATCTTGCGTGAGTAATCGGTCTCAAAGCGAAGGTCACGATTGGTAACGATACCTACGAGGTTGTTTTCTGCATCTACCACAGGGATACCGCCGATGTGGTTGTCGTGCATGAGTTGCTCTGCATCTCCTACAGTTTGGTCTGCAGTGATGGTGATAGGATCAGATATGAGTCCGTTCTCGGCACGCTTCACACGACGCACTTCTGCCGCTTGCTCAGCGATGGACATATTCTTGTGAATCACACCAATACCACCCTCACGAGCAATGGCAATAGCCATCTTAGATTCGGTCACGGTGTCCATAGCAGCCGATACCACAGGGATATTGAGGCTGATGTTACGGGTGAATTGGCACTTGAGGTTCACTTCGCGAGGAAGTACCTCAGAATAGGCTGGGACGAGCAACACATCATCGAATGTGAGGCCTTCGTGTAAGATTCGAGAATTCATATTTTATCGAGTTTAATATATTAAACGTTATTGGTTCGCTGCGCTCACGAAAGTGGTTCACTTCGTTCACGAAAATGGTTTCGCTGCGCTCACGTTGATGGTTTCACGTAATTTACGTCGAAGACCACTCTCGCTTTAGCCACTTTCGTCGAAGACCACTTACGTCGCCAGAGGCGACCACTTTTCGTGCCTTTGGCACTCAAAGTGCGTGGTCGCAGTAATAGCAGCGTACAACTCCTTCTTTGTCGGTGTATGCTTTGCGCTCCACAGGTTCGGTAGTCACGATACAGCGGTCATTACTACAGAGTTGGTCAGTGATGAAAGTGTCCACCTTGTGCGACTCTTCGGCATCTTTCCATGAGAGCAAAGTGTAGATAAGCGCCATACGGACATACTTGCCATTCTCTACTTGGCGGAAGTATGCAGCGCGTGGGTCTTTGTCCACGTCCACAGTGATTTCATTCACGCGTGGGAGTGGATGGAGAACAATCATAGACTCTTTTCCCAATGCCATTTTCTCGGTATCAAGGATAAAGGCATCTTTGAGACGTTCATACTCCGCTTGGTCAGCAAAACGCTCTTGCTGTACGCGTGTCATATAAAGGACATCGAGTAGAGGCATTGCTTCTTCGATAGTAGAATATTCGCTGTAATTGTCGCCTAACTCATGCTTCATGTAATCTGGCAAACGAAGCTCTTCTGGAGATATAAGTACGAAATGTACACCCTCATAACGCTTCATTGCTTTGATGAGCGAATGGACAGTACGACCATACTTAAGGTCGCCACAAAGTCCTACTGTCAGATGATCGAAATGCCCTAATTCTCTGCGGATTGTGAGAAGGTCGGTGAGTGTCTGCGTTGGGTGCGAATGACCACCATCACCTGCGTTAATAATGGGTATTCGGCTATATTCGGATGCTACACGTGGTGCACCCTCTTTATAGTGACGCATGGCAATGATGTCCGCAAACGAACTCACCACGCGCACAGTGTCTGCCACCGTTTCGCCTTTGCTCACACTACTACTCTTGGCATCGGAAAAACCAAGAACATTGCCTCCAAGTTCCATCATTGCTGCTGTGAAACTTAGGCGAGTGCGAGTACTTGGCTCGTAGAAAAGTGTAGCCAATTTTTTGCCATGGCATGCCTCGGCATACATCTCCTTGTGGTCAATGATATCCAACGCACGATTGATGATGATATCCACTTCGGCAGTGGTCAAATCAGTAGGGTCAATTAAGTGTCTCATTTATTCGGTTTATTTCATCCAACTTTCGTCGGAAGGGTTATTGCGGAATTGGATTAAGCGTTCTTTGTCTTCTGGAGCGATATATGCTTTTTCTGCCGCTACCTCTACAAGGGTATCGAGGTCGCACAGACTAACGTTCTTCACTTCGGCAGCAGCCAAACGCTCAAGACCTTTCTTCATACCATAGGTGAAGATACTTACTACGCCAAGAACATCGGCACCTGCTTCGCGGAGAACATTCACCACCTCAATACAACTACCGCCAGTAGAGATAAGGTCTTCTACCACAACGACTTTCTGACCAGGGAGCAGTTTGCCTTCAATCTGGTTGCCACGACCGTGGTCTTTGGCGCCACTGCGTACATAACCCATAGGGAGGTCGAGGATAGTAGCGGTGATAGCTGCGTGAGCAATACCTGCGGTAGAAGTACCCATGAGGACTTCTGCTTGAGGATAGTGCTCTTTTATCAATGCTGCGAGGCCGTTCTCTACATCGTTGCGCACTTGTGTGTCGCTGAGGGTGAGACGGTTGTCGCAATAGATAGGACTCTTGATACCACTGGCCCATGTGAATGGCTCGTTTGGACGGAGGAAGACGGCTTTAATCTTCAGCAAGTCTTCAGCGATAAGTTGTTTCATATTGTGTAGTATTGTGTAGAATTGTTTAGCGTGGTGTAGTGTTGTTTAGCAGTTGCAAAACTCTGCTACGCAGCGTTGGTAAGCAGCTACAGGGTCTTCGGCTGCGGTGATGGGGCGACCTACAACGATGAAGTCAGAACCAATTTCGCGTGCTTTGGCTGGAGTAGTGATGCGTACTTGGTCGCCTACTACGCCGTCTGCAAAGCGGATACCAGGGGTAACGGTATAGAAATCTTTACCGCATGCCTCTTTCACCATACCTGCTTCAAGTGGCGAGCAAACTACACCATCCAAACCAGCAGCTTGGGCGTTCTTGGCATAGTGTACCACGACATCACCGATATTGCCAGGGATGAGCAAGTCGTTGTGCATACGCTCTTCGCTGGTAGAGGTGAGTTGGGTAACAGCCAAGAGAATAGGACGAGTGCCGTCTTCGCGAGTGAGGCCTTCAACAGCGGCTTTCATCATCTCGATAGTACCTGCGGCGTGGAGGTTGCACATATCCACATCCAAGCGAGAGAGTACGGACATGGCTTTCTTGACGGTGTTAGGTATGTCGTGGAGCTTGAGGTCAAGGAAGATCTTGTGTCCACGGCGTTTGAGTTCGCGCACGATAGCAGGACCTTCTGCGTAGTAGAGTTCCATACCAATCTTTACATAAGGCTTCACATCGCCCATCTTATCAAGGAAGCGATAGGTCTCTTCTGCCGAAGCGAAATCGCATGCAATGATGACATCTCTTTTATTCATGGTTTACTATTCCAATTATATCTGTTAGTTTTTCTATTTTCAGTTCATCCATTAGGGTTGGTAGGCGGTCAATAATCTCTTTTGCTACCATGGGGTTGGTGAGGTTGGCAGCACCAATCTCTACGGCTGTTGCGCCTGCCATCATCATCTCTATCACATCTTCTGCGCTGCTTACGCCACCGCAACCGATGATAGGCAAGTTGGTTGCGCGTGCTACTTGGTTCACCATACGTAAAGCGAGCGGGAAGATACCAGCACCTGAATAGCCACCATAGCGGTTGGCGATCACAGGACGGCGACGGCGAATATCGATGCGCATGCCGAGTACGGTGTTGATGAGGCAAAGTCCGTCTGCTCCTGCTGCTTCGCATGCTTTGGCGATCGCCACGATGTCGGTGACGTTAGGCGATAGCTTCATGTAGACAGGTTTGGTAGTTACTGCCTTAACGGCTGCTGTTACTTCGGCTGCTGCCTCGGGACTTGTGCCAAATGCCATACCACCATTGTGGACATTAGGGCAGGAGATGTTTACCTCGAGGATGTCGATAGGTTCTTTGTCGAGTAGGGCGCAAGTCTCTACATAGTCTTGCACAGAGAAACCGCTGACATTCGCCACGATGCAGCCATTGTAGTGGTTCTTGAGGCGAGGGAGCTCATGGGCGATGACATGTTCTACGCCAGGGTTTTGGAGTCCCACGGCATTGATCATACCGTAGTTACCGCACTCGGCGATACGAGGCAATGGGTTGCCATAGCGTGCCTCGCGGGTCGTGCCTTTGAAGGAGATACCGCCAAGGCAGTTGATATCGTATAACTCAGCAAACTCATCGCCAAAGCCGTAAGTTCCCGATGCAGGGATGATGGGGTTGCTTAGCGCTTTGCCTGATAATATAATTTCCAATCTATTCATATATTCTTGCCTCTAAACTCTAAACTGTAGTCCGTAGGGCGTTCTCTAAACTAGAGCAGCAACTCGCTTGCTGCGAACACCGGTCCTTCTTTGCAGACGCGTTTGGGTCCTTGGGTGGTTTGGATAGTGCAGCCCATGCATGCACCAAAACCGCACCCCATACGTTCTTCCATACTCACTTCGCCATGGGTACCTGCGGCTTGCAAGAGTGCTTTGATCATTGGCAATGGTCCGCAGGTGTAATAGTAGGATTGTTGTCCATCTAAGGCGTTGGTGACAAAACCTTTTACGCCATGACTGCCGTCCACAGTGGTGACGGTGACATCACAACCGAGCGCGCGGAACTCCTCCTCGTAGAAGACTTCGTCTTTGGTATTGAAGCCGAGAATCACGCGCACCGCTTTGCCTGCTTCGCGCAGTTGGCGAGCGAGCATGTACATCGGTGGAACGCCTACGCCACCGCCCACAAGCAATGGTTTGTCGCCTGCTTTCGAGAGGTCATATCCATTGCCCAAAACAGTCAGTACGTCAAGCTGGGTACCGATTGGCAGGTGACTCATCGCCTCAGTACCTACGCCTACTACCTTATATATGATAGTAAGGACACCATTGTTGATGTTGCAGACGGATATGGGTCGTCGGAGGAACTGTCCTTCCACGCGGATATTCACGAACTGCCCAGGAAGTATGCCTGTGGTGTCGCCACAAAGCTGCATACGATAGACGTTCTTGGCTATCTGTTCGTTGGTTTTTATTTCAAATAATCTTTGCTTCATAATTCTTGCCTTTAACCTCTAAACTATAGGCGCTTGCGCCGTCCTCTAAACTCTAAACGCTCACATTGTATACTGTTATTCCATTGACAATTGTCTTTACGCACTTGCCATACACCTCCCAACCTTCGAATGGCATGGCTTGACCCATAGAAAGGAAGTTGGCTGGATCAATGCGATAGCATGTATCCAAATCGAAGTAGACAAAGGAGCCCGAATTGTCCAAACCGATGATGCGGGCTGGGTTGGTGGACATGAGTTCGATAAGACGTTCGAAGGTGATGATACCCGTTTTAACAAAATGGGTGTACATCAGAGGGAAAGCAGTCTCTAAGCCCACAATACCAAATGCACTTTTCTCTAATCCCCTACTCTTTTCCTCAGCGCTATGTGGTGCGTGGTCGGTGGCGATACAATCAATAGTACCATCCTTGATACCCTCAATGAGTGCGAGGCGGTCTTCTTCCGCGCGGAGAGGTGGGTTCATTTTCCACTTGCCATCTTCTTGGAGATCTTTATCCGAAAGTAGCAGGTAGTGTGGTGCCGTCTCGCAAGTTACGGGCAATCCTTTCGCTTTTGCCTCGCGGATAAGTGCCACAGACTCTTTGGTGGAGATATGGCATATATGAAAACGACACCCTGTCTCTTCTACCAGACGGATGTCGCGTTCTATCTCTTTCCATTCGCTCTCAGACACGATGCCACGGTGATTGTGTTTTGCGGCATACTCCCCCGCGTGGATGTAGCCGCCGTTGAGCAGTGCTTCTACTTCGCAGTGAGCCACCATCACACGATCTACCGCACGAATGCGTTTCATGGCCTCACGCATAAGTTCTTCGCTCTGCACACCGCGTCCGTCATCAGAGAAACCGCGTACATAGGGCGCAAGTGCTTCAAAATCTACCAATTCACCCGCACCTTTTTGCCCCATAGTAATGGAAGCATAAGGATAAACGCCCGTGTATGTATCGCGACGGATGATGTCCAATTGCTCTTGCAAGTGCTCCATAGTGTCGGGAACTGGATTCAAATTGGGCATAGTAAATACCGCGCTGTAGCCAGATGCTGCAGCAGCCATGCTACCCGACGCAATAGTCTCTTTATACGAAAAACCCGGCTCACGAAAGTGGACATGAAGATCCACAAGAGCCGGAATTTGTACTATGTTGCGGTTTGACGCCATCTTTTTTGCAAATTTCTAATTTGCATGCAAAGATACTACTTTTTTATGATATACACAAGGAAAATAGAAAAATATTTTTAAAATTGCACTTCGACTTTACAAAATGCACTTTTACTAATATATCTCTCTCCATAAAACAAGAAAATGGAAGAGCCATAGCCCTTCCATTTTACTTTGGTATTTACCCAAATTTACTAGTTTACACCATCAACGCACCTACGAGTGCCAAAATCGCATAAAACTCAGGGAGAGCAGCGTAGATCATGGTGTTGGTTTGTACATCGTGACCAGCAGCGATACCTGCGATACCATTAGCACAAACTTGACCTTGACGGATAGCAGAGAACAAGCAAACCAAACCTACTGCAATACCTACAGCAAAGAGTTTGAAACCATCAACTGCAAAATCTTTGCCCATCCACATCAAGAATGCTACGAAACCGTACAAACCTTGAGTAGCAGGAAGAGCAGACAAGATCATGTAGCTACTACCTTTTTCTTTGTTCTTCTTCAACGCACCTTCTGCTGCATTACCTGCAATAGTGGTACCATAAGCAGAACCTACACCAGCGAGACCTAACATCAAGCCCCAGCCGAGATAACCTAAAAGTTCATTCATAATTGTAATTTAATTTTTATTTTGTTATTAATTTTTGATTCGGGATTCAGAAGTCGAGATTCAGGAATCGGGACTCCTTGTCATTTTTTTCTATTATTTCTTAAATGGCTGATATAGAGTACCTTTACCTTCGTAACCTGCGTTCTTGAAATACTCCACGAAGCTCAAACGCAATGGGTGAACAAACGCACCAAGCGCCGACATCGCCAAGTTCAATACGTGGCCCAACACGAGAATCAGCACGAATGGCAACCATTGCCATGTGGCACCTTCTACACTGCCACCCATAATCATCAAGCCCAAGTTGTTGAATGCTGCACCCAACATACCACCTGCCAAGCCCAAAGCATACAGACGGATATACGACAGCACGTCACCCAAGATACCAGTGGCCATATTGTAGGTATCCCACAAACCTGCACCGATGTTAATCAATGGGTTACGACCTGGTGTATTGAAGATATAGATAGCTAACGCAGATACCGCACCTACTGCTATCAACGCCCACTTAAACACGTTCTCTGGCAATACGGTCAAGCCCAATATAGCCACAATCAGACCACCTACGATGAGCAACAGCCATCCCCATGTGGCGATATTCGCTTTGAAGCCAAATTGCTTGGTATAGCAAATAGCTTTCACCACCATCGCCAAACAGATATGGAACACACCTATGCAGAGTGCCAATACCATTTGGATATCGTAGCCCATCACCTCGCCTTTGATCATGACTGACTTCAGTGCCTGTGGCATCCACTCCGCGTTGTAGAGGTCAATACCCATGAATGTGCCAAGGAAGAATCCTACTACTGTAGTACCCACACCCAGCACAGTAATGATAGGACCAAGCCCCTCAAACATAGCGATATTGAGTTTCTTCTTTGCAATCAGCAAACCAATGATAATGAGCAAGATACCATATCCGCAGTCGCCCATACACATTGCGAAGAACAACAAGAAGAATGGTGCCAAGATAGGTGTAGGATCAAACTCACCATAGTTAGGCCAACCATACATACCAGTCAGACTCTCAAAGAGTTGGGTAAACTTGTTGTTACGCAACTTGATTGGTGTATTGTCCTCTGCCGTAGGATCTTCGGCTTGGTAATATACCTCTTGCTTTTGGAGCATAGCGTCCAATGCAGCCACTTGGTCGATTGGGCAGAAACCCTCCAGCACCTTCAAACTGCCGTCTGCTTCAGATGCTGTATTGAGTGTAACTCGCTTCCAATCAATCTGTTGTTGCAGTTCGTTGAGTTCGTTCTCCAATGCAGGGATATTTTCTTTTGCCCAAAGTTCGATGCGTGCATTTTGCGCTACGAGCAAGCCATTCAAACCCTCTACATCCTTCTGCAAGTCAGCTGAAGACTTTTCATTCAAGTATTGCTCTTGGCAAACACTTGCCTCATCGCCTAATAACCTCATCGCCTCATCGCCTGACGAAGTCACCTGTACAAAGTACACTGTCGCTCCTTGCTCTGCTACTACGATACCCCACTCTTCTTGGAAGAGTTTCTTTGGGCATGTAAAATAGCGAAGAGTATAACCTGCTTCTTTCAATTGAGCAATGCGTTCTGCCGAAAAGTCGCCCCAGATAGCCATCTTATTGACCTCTTTTTGGGTAGCAGCAATGCGGCTTTCGAGCGCAGCTTTCTCTTGCAGCAATTGGTCAGGAGCACCTTGTGCGATGAGTTTACGAGCATTGTCGGCTTTAGCCAGCAGTTCTTGCAAATGTGCATCTTCTGCCATACCTGCCGCTTTCTCAGTCACATGCACTACTCCCACCTCGCGCAACTGCTCGAGGAAGGCCTCATACTCACGATGGAACACCAAGAAGGTGTATTTCTTCATTTGCGTAATCATTGATTTGCCCCCTTTCCGTCTAGGGTTTTCCCCGTTTCATCGGGGACAACCGTCACCTTTCTTGCTTGCTCCTCAGCCATACGTGCTTCTGCCTCGCGTTTGGATTTTACAATCTTTTGCGATGACTTGCTAAGGTTCTCTTCATCTTCCATAAAACGCTTAATCTTACGAATAGCGTCTTGATAACCAGGTATTTGCACTTTCTCAAAGAGGTTCACCTTTTGGGTGGTCTTCTTACGTGCATAGTCTAGGAGCTCCACCTTACGGCGCACAAACTCCTGACGAATACCTACATCGGCAATGGCTTTGAGTTGGTTAAAACCGTCTGCAAACCATTTAGGACTTGAGAAGATGCTAAACTCTTTGGTTGAATACACCACCTCTTCCAATACGGGCACGCGCACGCCTGCGATCTTCTTTATAGACATGCGCACGTCGTCCACATGGATGAGCGAGGTGTCGAACTCGCCCCATAGAGCCAACATCTGGTCGTAGTCCTTGATTCGGCGGTCCACCTCCTCATCCAGCGCCTTGATCTCGTCCTTTGCACGCTTCACTTCCAGTCGAAGAGCCGACTCTTTGCTCTGAAGCGTAGGCAGAGTACGTTGGCGCATTTTGAGGTCCTTCTCAAGTGCCTGCAACGATGTTTTGTTAAACTGATAATTAATTGCCATATATAATTTTATTTTATTCTTTGCATTGTATTATTCCACAACATTACCCATTACATCGTATGTAATGCCGTTATGAATAATCTGTAATTGACCATTTAGCAGTTGCTTTCGTGTCGTTACTACAGGTGATACGACAGATTCTGAAACAGCCGTTTCATCAGCACATGCAATAAGCGAATAGTCGTCTGTGCGACATTCTGAGGCTGTAGCAATGAAGTCGTCTGATTTCTCTTTGCCAGGAATAGTAATATTGTAATTCACTCCCACAGCAGTATCCACTTCTGGGAAAGTGATACCATACCAATCCTTTTCCTCTGTCTGTTGCATCAACGGACGGGCAGACCACACATATGCACTTTCGGCTGCCGAACGAGTGCGGTCGCCACCGCCCCACCACCATATTTGTGGAGCACCAGCAGGCGAATACACACGAATAGTAACAGGCGCATAAGTAGGCATATTTACCTTATTGGCGGCAGATTTCCATGCTACCACATTGTCTACAGTTGCATACACCCTATTCGCAGATAACGGTGCGCCATTTGCGGTACATTCTTCATACTGCCAATCTGCACCACAGAGGTACTTATATCCTTGCGAAGCATTCGCATTCTCAACAGTCAGAGTATAGTGGGTATCATCTACCTTGTCCATACGAACAGGTTGCCAGTCGCTCCACGATGCAGCAATATAGCATTGAGGTGTGCCAGCAGGTACTGCTACTGAATAAGTGATACTATTCGTTTTATTCAGTTTCGCCACCATCTTGTCTATCTGCTCTTCGGTCAAATAACCTCCGTCCACAAAATGCGCACGCACGGCTTCTCCGAACGACGGGTCAGTAGCGGGATCAACTCCTGCCAAATGACGAATACAATAGCGTATGCAATTGCGATGGCGATATTCTTGCACCTTCAAGTTGGATGTAGCTTCGTAGTCGCGTGCAATCTCTTCCCATGACGCACCGCACAACGCGGCAATCATGGCGGAGAAAGAACCTGTACGATCAGAACCCAATGCGCAGTGTATTTGAAAAGGTCCTGTAT
The DNA here is from genome assembly GCA_937891975.1 of uncultured Bacteroidales bacterium. Lineage (GTDB taxonomy): Bacteria > Bacteroidota > Bacteroidia > Bacteroidales > Paludibacteraceae > Colicola. Next base: position 6,840 of record CALAUA010000025.1, on the reverse strand, counting down.
GAGCATCATCATTCACATACTCTACCAGTTCCTTCATCCATTCTGCATACTGCTTGCTATCGCTCTCAAAGACTGCACTATTATAACTTGGTGTCTTGCCATTTTTTTCACCCACATACAACACATTGTTGTTGTCAACAATACTTTGATAATATGTTGGAATAGCAATAGTGTATGTTTTACCACCACAAGAATAGGTTTTGCCTACCCTGCTGCTTTCATTGCCTGACAACGCCAAGTCGGTGCGTATGCCTGCTCTTTCAGCATTTTTTGCTACATAATACAATCTTCGCTCCTCGGTGTCGTATTGCGGACGCGAAGGGTCGTAGGGGTGATAGCTGCGATATAGCTGACGCGTACCGGGTACACGACGGAAATTACTAATGCGCAATTGCTCAGATACTTCCGTCAAGTCAAACTGTGACAACTTATGTACCTCTTTTGCTTCTTGACAACGAGCATACAGTTCGTCCAAGTCATCACCAGGCAGTGCCACCATCATATTCTCGCCACTATTGACAAAAATCAAGCGTTTGTCTATTCCACCTTCCCAATTAGGATTACTCTTTACGGTGTAGTTCGAGCCATTGGTTTCATAGACATGGAACAAGAATTCGGGTTGCCCACTATTGCCCACACGCTCAATAGCAGATAATGGGAATGTACGATAGAAGCAACCATCAGCAGAGTATCCATTCAAGCGATAGTCTTCATCTTTGTCGTTCCATGCTGTGATAGAACCATAGACATAGACCTTGCTGATATTAGACTTACTGATATTGAATCGCTTAGACGAGGTCGAAAAGATGAATGTGATCTCATTCTTTGCTTCATCTATGCGATAACAATTGTTCTTGTCTATTGTCTCAAACGAGAGTCCCTGATAACCTTCACCCAAATATGTGAGAGTCAATGTACATCCGTTATTCGTGGATTGAGGAGTAAAACTAAACCCTTGTCCTGCAGTCGATTTCAGTCCTGCGGTATAAGGTGCTGAGTAGTGAGTAGCGTTCGTCAGATTGCTACTTCCCCACCCGCCTTTGGTCCAAAGAGAAGAACCGCCAATGACAGCCATATACTCCGCATCTCCCCAGCCCGACTCTGGCAAAGCACAATAATAGGTAGAATCGTTGTATAGCATCATCTCATAGACACCCGACCACGATGATTTACCAATAATAAGCATGATGCACTCATCTTGCCATTTGGTTTTGGAGTTGTCAAAGTAAATATAGCCACCACCAAACGACCACTCTGCGGCACTTATGATACCGCAGAATAGTACAATAGCGATTAATGATAAGAGGCGTTTCATCTTTCTATCACCAATTACGAATTATGCTTTTGGCCAATATTTATCCACCAATGCTTGCTTGATGTTTGCTTCTTCTGGTTTGAAGTACTTAGCAAACAAAGTCCAAGCTACATCCAACATCTGAGTGGTGTTGATATTCACATCAATAGCCAAAATTTGGCTGGAGTAGTCCTTTGCAAACTCAAGGCAACGCTCGTCGTAATTGGTAAGGTCGAAACCGTTCTCTTGCTTGGTTTTTGCGTTTGCAGCATCAGCATAGAGGCGAACAGCAGCGTTCATCACTTGTGGGTGATCTTCGCGCGTCTTCTTACCTGCAACCAACTGTTTCAAACGAGAGAGTGAACGGAATGGGTCAACGATTACCTTACCGATATCACTATCACGGCGCAAGTACAACTGACCCTCGGTGATATAACCCGTGTTATCTGGAATAGCGTGGGTAATATCGCCACCAGACAAGGTGGTCACAGCGATAATGGTGATGGAGCCACCACCTGCTTCCTCTGGGAATTGTACGGCTTTCTCGTAGATCTTTGCAAGGTCAGAATAGAGTGAACCTGGCATAGAGTCCTTTGATGGAATCTGATCCATACGGTTACTTACGATTGCCAATGCATCGGCGTACAAGGTCATATCGGTCAAGAGCACCAACACTTTCTCATGCTTTTGTACAGCGAAGTACTCAGCTGCGCACAATGCCATATCTGGAATCAACAAACGCTCTACTGGTGGGTTCTCGGTGGTGTTAACGAAAGACACGATGCGGTCCAATACACCCGCGTTAGAGAACACGTTTTTGAAGTACAAATAGTCGTCGTTGGTCAATCCCATACCACCCAAGATAATCTTATCTGCCTCTGCACGCAGAGCCACATTTGCCATCACTTGGTTGTATGGTTGGTCTGGGTCTGCAAAGAATGGAATCTTTTGTCCAGACACCAAAGTGTTGTTCAAGTCGATACCTGCGATACCAGTAGCGATGAGCTCAGATGGTTGTTTACGGCGAACTGGGTTCACACTTGGACCACCAATCTCCACCTCTGTACCCTCGATAGCAGGTCCGCCATCGATTGGATCACCGTAGGCGTTGAAGAAGCGACCTGCCAATTGCTCGCTCACCTTCAGTGATGGAGCTTTACCGAGGAACACTACTTCTGCATTGGTTGGGATACCCTCTGTACCCTCAAACACCTGCAATGTCACATCGTCGCCCATAATCTTAACGACCTGTGCCAACTTACCATTCACGGTAGCGAGCTCATCGTTACCTACTCCTTCGGCTTTCAGCGAGCAAGTTGCTTTGGTGATAGCCGTGATTTGAGTATAAATCTTTTGAAATGCTTTTGCCATAGTCGTTATGCTTTTATTTGACGCTCAGCGAGCAAGTCGTTGAGTTGTTGTTGATACTTATTAAATTCTTCGCTCTTGAACTCGCTATAGTTCATCTGCTTGCAGAGGTTAATCACGCGCTTGAAGTATTCGCTTACGTCAAGGAAGTTGGTGAAGTTGTAGTCGTGCTTGCAGATATCCATCACGAGGTTGAGGATGTATTGTTGACGCTCCAATGGGCACACAGCATCGATCTTGTCGAACGCATCTTGTTGCAGTACCACAAAGTCGATTACCTCTGATTTCCAGAACTCCTCATGATAATCTACTGGCACACCGTCGTCACCCAAGATGTTGATTTGCTCTTGAATCTCCTTACCGCGTTGCAAGTAGGTCTTCATATCGTTCACTTTGCCGAGCCACTTATCGTCGATGATACCAGCGATATACTCCTCAAACTCAGGATACTCAATATATTTAGAATAAGAGTCAATTGGGTTCACAGCAGGGTAACGCTTGCGGTCAGCACGTGCTTGCTCCAGTGCGTAGAAGCAGCGTGCTACTTTCTTGGTACCCTCAGTCACAGGCTCCTTCAAGTTACCACCGGCAGGTGATACAGTACCCAAGAAGGTTACAGAACCTGTCTTACCGTTATTAAGGTACACATAACCTGCGCGCGCATAGAACGCACCGATGATAGCCGACAAGTCCATTGGGAACGCATCTTGACCTGGCAACTCCTCCAAACGGTTAGACATCTCACGCAACGCTTGTGCCCAACGAGAAGTAGAGTCAGCCATCAACAACACGCGCAAGCCCATCGAACGGTAGTACTCTGCAATAGCCATAGAGGTATATACAGATGCCTCACGAGATGCTACAGGCATGTTAGATGTGTTGGCGATGATGATGGTACGCTCCATCAATTTACGACCTGTGTGTGGATCTTCCAATTCTGGGAACTCAGTAAATGTCTCCACCACCTCGTTTGCACGCTCACCGCAGGCAGCGATGATCACGATGTCTGCCTCAGCTTGCTTAGAGATAGCGTGTTGGAGCACGGTTTTACCAGTACCGAAAGGACCAGGGATAAATCCTGTACCGCCCTCGCAGATTGGGTTAGCGGTGTCGATAGTACGCACACCTGTCTCAAGCAACTTGAATGGACGTGGTTTGCTCTTGTACGCAAGAACTGGCTTCTTTACTGGCCATTTCTGTACCATGGTCACATTGTGGTCATTGCCTTCAGCGTCGGTCAAGACAGCGATGGTGTCGTGAATCTTGTACTCACCAGCAGCCACGATGCTCTTCACGGTGTATGTGCCTTCGAATACAAATGGCACCATGATCTTGTGTGGTTGGTAGTTCTCATCTACCTCACCCAACCATGCAGCAGCTTCCACTTTGTCGCCCACTTTAGCGAGTGGCTCGAACTTCCATAGTTTTTCCTCATCGAGTGGGAAGTTGTACTCACCACGTTGGAGGAAAACGCCAGTCAACTTATCGAGGTCATTTTGCAGACCATCGTAGTTACGGCTCAAAAGACCAGGACCGAGGGTTACCTCCAGCATGTGTCCTGTAAACTCTACGGTATTGCCGACTTTCAATCCACGGGTGCTCTCAAACACCTGTACATAGACATTGTCGCCAATCACCTTAATGACCTCTGCCATCAATCGGGTCTCACCGAGCTTGATGTAGCAGATTTCGTTTTGTGATACAGGTCCATCTACCACCACAGTCACTAGGTTGGCGATGATACCTTTTACTTTTCCTGTTGTCATATCTTTTATTAATTCATGTTTTTTCTCACTTTGTTCGTAAAACCATTCATGATGGTTACTTTGTGAAGAGTTACTTCGTGAAGAGTTACTTTGTGGTAGGTTATTGGTTAAGAGATTTTATCAATGCTCCTATTTTATAGTCTAAATCCACACAAACATTGCGTAGTTTTTTACATATATCTTCATCAATATATTTCAAATACTCTGCAATATAAAGCATACTTTTAACTTCACCACAAGAACCGTACGCATAATTTAAATAGAGCGTAAAAGTTTTGTTGTCTTTTGTATTTTTGTGGCGTTGAAACCCTTCGGCTATATTATTCATAATAGATATGGATGCCCTTTGAATTTGATCTCGAAAGCCAAAATCTTTAACTTCAGACAACGAAGAATAAATCTCCTGAGTCAAATCTCGAGCTATTTGCCAAATTACCAACTCCTCAAAATTATAAACCATGCTTTTTAACTTCGTGATAGTTACTTCGTGAAGGGTTACTTCGTGAATATTCATTGCAAGCAATGGGTTTCAGCCTAAAGGGCTAACTATTCAGCGTAGCCAATCTTTCAGCGAAGCTTGCGATGCTAACTCTTCATCTCTCGTTTTACGCGAGATTGATTCCTTTTTTCATATCACTCACCAACTCTCTAAAGACCTTCTCGCCTTGTTCTACGGTCAATACTGCCCAACGATTCAGCATCTCTGCTTGCAAGTAGTAAGCCAATACATTCTCAATGGAGAAGTTCACGAACAGTGTCTTCTCTTCCAACCATGCAAAGCGGATGGCGTCCATCTGTTTCTCACGCTCCATGAGGTTATCAATCTCCACGAGCGCCATCACTTCCGACAGATTATCCATCACGCCTGCCAAGCCAAAATCCTTTTGTGGTAAGTCTTTACGCAAGATCTCTGCCACAGGGTTATGCCCAACGATTGCCTTACGCACATCAAAACCGTGACGACGACAAATAGTAGCTGCCAACACATTGTTCATGTCTTGGTTGAAGGCAAACCATTTGCGAACGAACGCGTTTTTGCTTGTAAGACCCATTTCGTACAGCACCTGTGTACGCAAGTCGGTTTCTGACAGCACTTCGCGTGCGTCTTCCCACCATGTTGGCTGATTCAAGATTGTCTCGTCATACTCGGCAATCTTATCCAGCACTTCCTGCGCATCAGATGGCATACGCAATACGGAAAGCAGCGCGAGGTCCTTCTCGGTGAGTGTCTCACCAAAAAGCTCCAGCAGAGCATCGATACTCATCGGTGCTTCTCCCCCTGCTTTCAAGTCAGGCAAACCAGCTAATAAACATTCGTATCCCATTAGAACAGCAAATCAATTAACTGTGGACGCAAGAACTCTTTGAAGTACTCTACAAACTCCTTCTCGCCGAAGTTCAACTTGTAGCCACCTTTCTCTGGTACGATAGCGAAATCGGTCTTGATGCCTTTCACTTCGTTAATCTTCACGCCTTTTTCGAGCAAACCTTTTGCGTTAGCAGCAAAGTATTTCTTCAATGCCTCTGCATCTTTTGCCTCAATGGTCACGTTGCCGTCTTTCGCCATTTGCTCAGCGAGTTTAGCGATTACGCCTTGCATGAACTTAGCGTCAGCGGTAGCAGCTTTCACGCTGTCAGCAGCCACTTGCTCAGTCAGCAGGTTAGTCACCTCAGTCTTGAGCGCACTTACGCTTTGCTCAGCAAAGAGTTTCAACTCGGCACGAGTGTTCTTGTCCATCTCTGCCAATTTTGCTTCTGCAGCAGCCAATTTCTCAGCTGCCTCTTTCTCGGCTTTAGCCACGATAGCAGCAGCTTCATCTTGTGCTTTCTTCACGATAGCAGCCGCCTCGGCATTACCTTTCTCCACGCCTTCCGCGTAGATTTTGTTGGTCAATTCTGATAGATTCATTTTGTATATTTTTTATTAATTATTTTCTCGTTTTTTTGCCATTTCTCGGGGCATTTGTCCATAAAACCCCAAATTTCGTACAAAGGTACTACAAAAAATGCACATACGCAAATTTACGAGCACTTTTTTTGGAAAAAGATAGATTTTATCTATCAATTGAGGTATTACCTATGCGCTCGCTGGGAGTTTACTCACAAGAGAGTGTATAGGTGAACGTACTTTCGAGGTGGGCGAGCCCTTTCATGGAGCGAGGTCGGTGCCCTCGAAGGTACTACAAAAAATGCCTATATTTAGGGCTAAAAAAATAAAAGTTTGAGATGTAGGAATGAGCTTATTATAATACTTTTCGCCCCCCTATATAGGGGGGCTTGTATTATAGCTCTTCTACATTCTCAAAAAACTCTTCAGCTGTTGATGAATCTGCGCAATCACAAATCCTCGCAATGTGGCATAGTGTTTTTCTCCTTGTTTGGGATGTTTGAATTGTTTCTCAAACAGCGGTT
>CALAUA010000024.1 GCA_937891975.1 uncultured Bacteroidales bacterium | reverse complement strand
GTAAGACTTATACTTTGATTTGTACGGGTGTGAAGTTGACATCAGAAGCAAAGATATTTTATATTGTGGTTCCAGCAGGTGAGTGGGCTAATGGTTTTGTTGTAGATGTGTATGCGAGTGACGATACCAAGTTAAAAACATTAACGAAGGCTAGTAATGTTACATTCATTGCTTCACAAGCGATGGTGATGCCAAAACTAGATATAGACGAAAGTGTAATTGAAGCAGTAGGTTTTTCTATTTCACCAGACAAACAGGTGACTTTCTCTCCTGGAAACTTGCAATACCATCCTAAGAATAAGGAATGGCGTTTTGCAGAAAGTCAGTTGGATTGTATTGGCGAAGACAACACAAATATCTCTGCTGATTACGATGGTTGGATTGATTTGTTTGGTTGGAGCGGTAGCACTGGTTCTGCTAAGTTTGGTGTGAGCAGTTCTCGAAATGATAATGACTATTCAGGTTCTTTCGTAGATTGGGGAACTAACAAAATAGGTGACGATGAACCTAATACATGGCGCACTTTGACTGATCTAGAGTGGAGCTATTTATTTAGCCGTTCCAATCTAAAAGGTATAGCTTGTGTCAACGGAGTAAATGGCTTGGTATTGTTGCCTGATAATTGGACTTGTCCTGCTGGTGTTACTTTTAAATCGGGTTTTTTAACTACACTACCTGAACATTATTCTTACCATCAGAATTTTACTACTGATGAGTGGTTAAAACTCGAATCAGCTGGTGCGGTTTTCTTACCTGCAGCGGGTAGTCGTGGTGGCAACTCTGTGCCAGGCTTAAATTATTATGGGTATTATTGGTCAGCCACAGCGAATTATGATGACCCCGATGGGATAGAAGCATGTAACTTCTATTTTACTTCGAGTGGGGCGGGGGTTGAATTCACTCGCTGTAAAGAAGGTCTTTCCGTTCGCTTGGTTAAAGATTTGTAACCAATAACGTGTTAATAGCTTACAGGTTATGAAAAAGCTTTTCTCTATTATAGCCAGTGCATTGTTGATCGTCTCATGCGCTGACAGATCTAATGATGTCGATACTCCTTTCCAAGCAGGTCAGAAGGTGACATTGTGTGCATCTATCGCGATGGGTGATAACGCTTCTCATGCTCCTCAGCGTGTATCTGGTAAGGATAGCGATCCAGTTAGTAATACGGGTGTCGTTGATCTTACTTGGGATGCAGGTGATAACGTGTTGGTGAAAGTAGGCGATAATTCTTCTGTCTTTACTTTGACCAGTGGTGCAGGCACCAACGAGGGTAGTTTCTATGGTGAGATGCCAGGCGAGGGTAGTAGTTATGATGTAGTCTATCCTGCTGATTATAACGAGGCAGTACTTACCGAGCAGACTTATGTAGAGAATGGTTTTGGCAAGGGCTTGATGAAGATGAGCACCAAGATACCTGGAACTGTAGAAGGAGGTTTTACCTTGTCGGCAGACAATGCTTTAGTTGGTTTGCAATTAATGGGCGATGGTGCTAAAGTAAGCAAAATTGAATTTACCAACCGTGCGAATAACAATACGTATGCATTGCTTTGTCCTGAAATAGAGTTGACAGATGCATCTGTATTGTTTTATATCGTCGTTCCATCAGGTGAGTGGGCACAGGGTTTTACGATAACGGTGTATGATGGTTCTGGCGAGCCTATCAAAGATTTTACAAAAAAGAGTTCTTCTACCTTTGCTGCTGGAAATGCTATTGTGATGCCTGTTCAGCCAGTGTATCAAAAGATTAGTGTATTCTCTGTGAGTGCAACGCAGAAGGTGACTTTCTCTCCAGGCAACTTGCAATACCATCCCAAAAACGATAAATGGCGTTTTGCACTTAATCAATTGAGTTATATTGGTGAAACCCATGGAGATATATTAAACTATGATGGATGGATTGATTTGTTTGGCTGGAGCGGTAGTACTGGTTCTGCTAAGTTTGGTGTGAGCAGTTCTGAAGATAGTAATGACTATTCAGGTTCTTTCGTAGATTGGGGTACAAATCAGATTAGTGATGATGCTCCTAATACATGGCGTACATTAACCAAAAAAGAGTGGATATACTTGCTCACCGAACGAACTAACGCGAATGAGTTGATAGGTGTTGCAAGTATCAATGGCATCAATGGTTTGATTGTGCTGCCTGATAAATGGGAGTGTCCAGATGGTATAACTTTTAAATCTGGATTATCAACCCTTACGCCTGTTGATGAAAATACTTATGGACTACATCAATCCATCAACGCTAATCAATGGGCTGAGATGGAACAGGCAGGTGCTCTTTTTCTTCCTGCTGCTGGAGCATATGTCAAACCCGATGCAGATAATCCAGATATAGTTTATTATTCTGACTTTGGAATATATTGGTCATCTAGTGTTTGGACTGGTGATTACATATGGGGTATATACTATCACCCTGGAGCTCTATATTCCGAATACCGTATGAACCGTCAAGAAAGAAATGCCGTCCGCTTGGTTAAGGATTTGTAACAAATAAGCTATTAACTATTTACAGATATGAAAAAGCTTTTCTCTATTATAGCCAGTGCATTGTTGCTCGTTTCATGCGCTGACAGATCTAAGGATGTAGATACTCCTTTCCAAGCAGGTCAGAAGGTGACTTTGTGTGCCTCTATCGCATCGGGTGATGATGCCGCTAATGCTCCTCAGCGTGTATCTGGTAAGGATAGCAATCCAGGTAGCACTACAGGTGTCGTTGATCTTACGTGGGATGCAGGTGATAAGGTGTTGGTGAAAGTAGATGACAAGTCTTCTGTCTTTACTTTGACCAGTGGTGCAGGCACCAGCGAGGGTAGTTTCTATGGTGAGATGCCAGGAGAGGGTAGTTACTATGATGTGGTATATCCTGCTGATTATAGCGAAGATGTACTTGCCGTACAGACCTATGTAGAGAATGGTTTTGGCAAGGGTTTGATGAAGATGAGCACCAAGACACGTGGAACTGTAGAAGGTGGTTTTACTTTGTCGGCAGACAATGCCTTGTTGGGTTTACAACTGGCTGGAAACGATGAAATAGGTAAGATTGTTCTTACTGATCCTGATAATGAAAAGACTTATACCCTCAAATGCCCTGGTATCACTCTCACCAGCACTTCTACCATGTTCTATATAGTAGTTCCTGGTCATAATTCCTGGGATGATGGGGCTTGCTGGAACTTCGGATTTATAGTAGATGTGTATGCGACTGATAATAAGAGGATTATCAACAGACTAGAAGCTGATAATCCCACATATTTTGAGCATTCTACTGCTAGGATAATGCCAGTACAAGATGTGTCCACAGTAAAAACTGTAGGTTTTTCTGTTTCAGCAGAAAAGCAAGTGACTTTCTCCCCAGGTAATCTACAGTACACTCATTCTACGAATACATGGTCGTTCGCTGAAAATCAATACGATATGCTCGGTCAAGCCAATATTGAACTTTATTATAGGTATAATGAACATGATGACAAAACATATGAATACCATAAGCTTGCAGATAAGCTTGATTTGTTTAGTTGGAGTGGTAGTACAAGTACTTTCCAATTTGGTGCGGGCAGACCTGACGACCCGTGGAACTACCCCTACCCTGACGAAAATGAGGATTGTTCAGGTACTTTTATAGATTGGGGAACTAACAAAATTGGTAGTGACGCCCCTAATACATGGCGCACTTTGACAAAAGATGAATGGGATTATTTGTTAAACCGCCGTCAAAACGCAAGCACTCTAATAACTGTTGCTCAAGTGAATGGGGTTAATGGTCTAATATTGTTTCCTGATAATTGGGTCTGGGTATATCCTCTTGGTGTACCTTTTAAATTAGGTTTTCCTAGAAATGACTATACAGGGAATAGTTATGCAAATTATCAGACCTTTACAATAGACCAATGGTCAAAACTTGAAGAAGCTGGTGCTATTTTTCTTCCAGCTGCTGGCGCACGAAATTGTAATATCGTGAGTGATGAGCAGGATTACGGTTACTATTGGTGTGCAGGGGAAGACGTGAATGAAGTGGCCATCCGCAGCGGTATCGACGTGTGCATTTGGGATGCATCTATTTATCGCTTCTATGGTCGCTCCGTCCGCTTGGTTAAGGATTTGTAGTAAATAAGCTATTAACTATTTACAGATATGAAAAAGCTTTTCTCTATTATAGCCAGTGCATTGTTGCTCGTTTCATGCGCTGACAGATCTAAGGATGTAGATACTCCTTTCCAAGCAGGTCAGAAGGTGACTTTGTGTGCCTCTATCGCGACGGGTGATGACGCCTCTCATGCTCCTCAGCGTGTATCAGGTAAGGATAGCGATCCAGTTAGTAATACGGGTGTCGTTGATCTTACTTGGGATGCAGGTGATAACGTGTTGGTGAAAGTAGGCGATAATTCTTCTGTCTTTACTTTGACCAGTGGTGCAGGCACCAATGCGGGTAGTTTCTATGGTGAGATGCCAGGCGATGGTAGTGGTTATGATGTAGTCTATCCTGCTGATTATAACGAGGATGTACTTGCTGAACAGACCTATGTAGAGAATGGTTTTGGTAAGGGTTTGATGAAGATGAGTACCAAGACTCAAGGAACTGTAGCAGGTGGTTTTACCTTGTCGGCAGATAATGCCTTGTTGGGTTTGCAACTAGCTGGAAACGATGAACTGGGTAAGATTGTTCTGACCAACCCTGCTGATAGTAAGACTTATACACTCAATTGCTCGGATGCGACCTTGGAGCCAACTACTGCCACATTGTTTTATATCGTCGTTCCAGCAGGTAAGTGGGCTAATGGTTTCAATGTAGATGTGTATAATAGCGAAAGTACGCTTTTAAAGACATACACTAAATCAAGCCCTGCTGAGTTCGCTGCGGGAAAAGCGATGATGATGCCTGCTAAAGCTTTGGGGGTGTTCTTCTCCGTAGGGGCCGACAAGAAAGTGGAATTCTCAAAGGGCAACTTACAATACCATCCAAAGAATAAGAAATGGCGTTTCGCACCAAATCAGTGGGATTATATTGGTATGGAAAACACACATGCTAACTTCACAAATCCATCGTATGATGGCTGGCTGGATTTGTTTGGTTGGAGTTCAACGAAGTCGGAATATGGTATGCTCAAGACTGAGTTTTTTTATGGTAAGTTTGGTGATTTCGTAGATTGGGGGCAGAATCAAATTGGCACCGATGCCGCAAATACATGGCGCACATTATCGTTGGAGGAGTGGGAGTATTTGGTAGAAACTCGTAGCAACGCCGATCAATTGTACGGTGTAGCTCAAGTCGCTGGTGTGAATGGTCTGATATTGTTGCCTGATATTTGGATATGTCCAAGTGGTATAAGCTTTAAGTTTGGAAACCATAATGATGATGGCGTAGAGTACTATGCTGAGCACCAATCTTTTACAGCTGAAGAGTGGGCGAAACTTGAAGATGCAGGTGCTATTTTCCTCCCTGCTGCGGGTGAGCGTTGTCATAATTGGTATGCTGATTGGATTATATGGCAAGTGCAGAAAAACGGTTGCTATTGGTCTAATACGCTGAAATACGACGATTCCAATCCAATGTCACACGTCCTCAGCTTCACATCGCAAACAGCAAGGACGTCATACTGGGACTGCTACAGTGGTCTTTCTGTTCGCTTAGTGAAGGATTTGGAGTAACTATGAATGATAGAATTTACAAATTATGAAAAAGTTATTCTCTATTATAGCCAGTGCATTGTTGATCGTCTCATGCGCTGACAGATCAAAGGATGTCGATACTCCTTTCCAAGCAGGTCAGAAGGTGACTTTGTGTGCCTCTATCGCGATGGGTGATAACGCTTCTCATGCTCCTCAGCGTGTATCAGGTAAGGATAGCGATCCAGTTAGTAATACGG
>CALAUA010000023.1 GCA_937891975.1 uncultured Bacteroidales bacterium | reverse complement strand
AAGAAGTGGAAATGATAGTCTAATCGATGTAAGCATAATACGATACAAAGCATAATAAGTCCCCATTTGATGATACCAAACAACGCGCCAAAAATACGGTTAACCCATCCAAGATTGACTGCTTTGAATAGTTTGGAAAGTAATCGAGCAATAATATTGACAACTATGGATATACCAAGAAACAATAGTACGTATGCAATAACGGAACATACCGCTTCAGACCACGTAAACTGATGCATAAGCCATGCGGCAAACATAGCCCCTAAGAAGCGTGCACCGATATAACCGAAGAGCAACGATAGAATAGCACTGATTTCGACAATTACCCCTCTCATCAGCCCTCTAACGAGACCGATGAGTAGGGGAAGTAGTAGTATGATGTCAAGCCAACTCATTTGTTTAATGAATGCTGCGCTACTGTTTAGTGCTTAGAGTAATTATTTTTGGTACTCAATGCGTGGCCAGAGGTTGCCTTCACTATCTTTGAGTTGCAAGTCATCCAACGAACGAATTGTGATAGACCAGTCATCTGCAGCTGGTTTATAGCGTGCATTATCGCTATAGAAACCAAGAATACCAACTATTTCACCTGAATAATTAGGGCAATTAGCGACACCATTTTTATCTGCTCCTGGCAAATAGAAATGCGCAAACTTAGCATATTCAGATGCAGAAACGGCAGTTTTGTTACCACTGGCATCTGCTACTACACGACTTTGAGGATATCCGATATTGTTGGTGGTAGGAGCAAAGACGTTGGCATTACCATCTTCCTCTGGGTCACCTGTTGAACATTTAGATACAGAACCATTGGATTCAAAATATTCACCAGTATAGTGTACATCTTTGATTCGTACTAATTTAGCATCCCAATTACGAGCTTCTTGAAGATTCAACACTGAGGTGAAATCTGAAATCTTATATTCATCATATACCAATTGGCTAACATCAGGTTTGCCAATGCAATGGGTACGTGCTTTAAAAATGGCAATAGGAATACGACCAGGAGCCCAACCAATTTTTTGTTCTGCATTATTAGCATAGATATTATTATTGTATGATGGTAAGCAAAGCTGTGGTTGGTTCGCATAGCGACCAATAGCCAAACCATCTACGCGAATCATAATCTCTTGACCAATTTGGTATAGACCACCCACAGAACCTGCATCCACGGAAAGGCGAAATGCTTGTTGCTCACCATTCACAATTTGCTGAATGCACATTGCTTTATAGAAGTTGCCTGCATAATCGTCCGTAGTCACACGTCCACGGATATAAACAGGTGTGCTAGACGTAGGAATAGTGTCAATAGCAAATAGATATGATGTATCTTTTCCCGTAACAGACATCGAACGTGTACGATAGAGGGTTGTATCACTAAGATAATTACCTTTCTCTGTCATATATGTATCCTTGAACTCTTGCAGCGTAAGCAATGTTCCTTGTCCAATTATACTCTCTGCTTGTTCCTCGGTCAAAAAGAGTTTTGATTCATCTACAGGGGCTGGTGTACATGATGCCATGAACCAAGAGCCAAGAACCAAAAGCAAAGACAATTTGGATATATTAAATATTGACTTTTTCATATTGCTTAGAATTTATATTGGATATTGAGATAGAAGTTGGTTCCCCAAGCATAGTAGTATTTAGCAGGGAATTTCCATGCATTTGGACTAATAACAGAATTCTCGCGATCATCTACACCCTGACGTGTTTGACGTGGCAAACGAGCTTGCTGATAACCACCCGTCTTAAAATGGGTGTTATTGAGAATGTTGTTTACAGTCAAGTTAATTGAAATCGATTGACGGTTAGGCAGGTATATGAGTTTACCTACACTTACATCTACTAAGAAACGATGGAGTGGATTAGAAGCAGTCAGCATTTCTTGAGATGAGAGTAGGCTGTAAGGGTACTTCAAAGTAGGTACTCCATACTGATCATATACAGTATTTCCAGCGTCATCTTTAACAATGGCATTTGTGTATGAATCACCATACCATCCATTTACAGCACTACCATCTGCACGTTCACCAGTGAATAGACCTTTCATGCGACGTGCTGGTGCATAATCAAGATAACTCCAGTCGAAATAATTAACGGTAATATCAGCAAACCACATGTCTGGGTGGAAGAAACTGAGCTTGAGGCTTGTATTTACTTGTGGACCTGTAGCAACACGTAATCCGTTGAGCAATACGCTATCGCGCAACTCGTAGATAGGACCTTGGGCATTCTCAGCCAGAGCCATACCGTTCTCAGCAGAAGTGATAGCGAGTGCGTTGCTAGTATAGCGATAATCGCCTACACTGAGTACTCCCGTCAATGTGAAGTACATGCCGAGTTTCACAGCAGCAGCAGCTTCTACACCCATATGACGGCGATTAACACCCGTCATAGATTGGTTAACAAAAGTACGTGCCTCATCATCGTAGTATCCGTTGAGCTCGGTACCGTTCCAGAATTGAGTGAAGAATCCAGTCACGCGACCACGAACGAGTGGATAGTTGAACGAATAAGTAAGGTCACCACCTGCAATTTTTTGGCTTGCACCAAAGTACTCTTGCAGCCATGATGTACCATATTGTTGAGCATAGTATGCTGCATAGTCATGGCGGTAGATGTTCTCTACAGCGCGGTCGTGTACGCGAGGTGAGATATATGCATCGCGTCCAAGAGGTGCTTTGGTCTCAGCCATAGCATTGATTTTGATTTGGTTGCGACCATCAATCTTGTATGTAGCTCCAACCTTCACAGCAGGGTCAATGAAATGGTGACCATATCCCGCTAAGCGAATAGGCAATTTCGAATAATCACCGTTGGCTGCCAATACATCTGCAGCATTGTCTGCTAAGTAGTATGTCGCGTTATCAGGGTTGAGACGTGCCAAGTACCATGCACGACCGTTAAGCATATCTGTAGTACGTTGAATGCTAGAGTAGGTGAATTGCAAACCATAATAGAGGTCAACGGCATTCCATTTCCACTCGTTTTGTGCCCATATTTTGGCGTTCATCATATTGATGCGATAGTCGTAGCCAAAACGTCCGCCATCAGTTACTGCAGCATCTGGATTACGTAGATCGTTTTGCTTCACGTTGGCAATGTCGGCTTGGGTAAGACCGATATTGGTTGCCAACTCTTTGATATCACGCTCTGCAAAGGGGTCCACGTCAATCCATTGGTTACCACCCAAGAGGTCGTCCACGGTCTTGAAGTGAATACCTTGACTTCCTTTTGCCTCTAAACCAGCAGTAATAGTCAGATTGTCCACTGATGTATTGCGGTAGTTGAGGTTGATCATACCCTCTTGAATATCGTTGTGACGACGCTCTACAATGTATCGTGCTGAACCTGTAGGATTGTTAGCGTTGTTCGCATAGTTGGCTGTATAGAGAGCATCCCAATTGATTTGGGTAGCATTGTCATCGCGGTTGGTCCAAAGATCAACAAGAGCAGAATAGGTGTCCGAATCAATAGATGGACCTACGTATGCATCATTGATGTATCCACCATTGCCGAGTTTATTACCGTTCAAATCTTCGTATATAAAGTTACCATCTTTGTCAATTTGTCCATCCCATAAGAATGATGGCATATTGCGATAGTAGTCAGGACGTGGATCAGGTGCGTTGTAGAATGTGAGCGCAGAGTTAGAATACATAGAGTAATGATAACCAATACCTGCCTTGAGGAAGTTTTCCTCATCAATTTGCCAATCGAAGCTAGCAATAGCTGTTGGGTCATAGGTGTGTACAATGCGTGAGTTGCGCACCTTGCCATCTTGGTAGCCCCAATATGGATTGTAGTTGTTGTGTCCCCATGAAGTTTTATTGTATTGATTGGTGAGGTCATAGGTCTCTTGGGTGAGCGCCGATGACTGACCACGACGGGTTGGAGCACCAAAGGTGATGAGTGATAGACGTTTATCTTTTCCCCATTGCTTCTCAGCCGTGAGGAAATAGCCTACTGAAGAGTAGGAGATACCTTCGCCGATTTGACCTTTGACATCGATGTATGGAGTGTAACGCCATGCTAGTTGCGCAGCGAATGCCCAACCATTTTCCATCAGTCCACTAGAGTAGGTAGCACGTGCCGCACCTTTGTAGTTGCGGTTGGTGCCAGCCAAACCTACCTTCCAACCTTGTGCGTAGTTGGTGGCTGATTGCAAGTAATTGGTGGACTTGCCCCATGAACCAAAGGTAAAGTTGCTTGCTTCCATGCCTTCTACCACTTCGCGGTAGCGAGTTGCATCGTTCAAACCACCCATAGCAGAGAAGTTGAATTGTCCACGTTCTGCAGAGTTGAAAGAGATACCTTCAATATAATTCTGCTCGTAGATCTGCTCATAACCACGACCGCGATAGCGAGCGTTGGACCATGCATAAGAGATAGTAGCATTGAATACGTCTTGGCTAGCACTAGATGCTGATGCCATAGATTGGCTCTTACCCTCATCGTCGTTGAGATCCATCTCTGAGAGATTGAGGATAACCTCTTCTTTGAGTTCGATAGAAAGGTCTGTTTGTAAAATAATGTCACCCAAATCAGTTGTTTGATTTTCAACTAGTTGTGCTAAGATGACATCAGACATAAATCCGTAAGCTTCGACGATAACTTCTTCGTCGATTGCCTCGAGATAGGTGAGGGAGAACTTACCTTCATCATTGGTAGTGGTAGTCACACCTTGATTTGCCAATGTGACGGTAGCCCCTTCAATGGCTTGCTGCTCGACTGAAACGAGTCGTCCTACCAATCGCGTTTGTGCATTAGTACCAGCAACTGCGCAGATGGTGAGGAGTACAGCGAAAAGTGTTTTACGCATAATAATTAGTATTTAGTTGTTTTGATTAGAATTCAGCAGTCTTAGGTGTACGTGGGAAAGGTATCACGTCGCGGATGTTTTGCATACCTGTTACGAAGAGCAGCAGTCGCTCGAAGCCGAGTCCGAAACCTGCGTGAGGTGCAGCACCAAAGCGGCGGGTGTCCAGATACCACCACATATCTTTCATAGGAATCTCGCGGCGCTCGATTTCAGCATTTAGTTTATCCAATGATTCCTCACGCACACTACCACCGATGATCTCACCAATTTGTGGGAACAATACGTCGGTACCTTGTACTGTCTTGTCGTCCTCGTTAATCTTCATATAGAAGGCCTTGATATCCTTTGGATAGTCTGACATAATGACAGGTTTTTTGAAGTGTTCTTCTACGAGGTAACGTTCGTGCTCAGAAGCCAGATCATCGCCCCATGTACAAGGGAACTCAAACTTCTTGCCATTCTTAATCGCCTCTTGCAAGATATTGACACCTTCGGTGTATGTAAGGCGAACAAAGTCGGTGTTCACTACTGACTCAAGACGCGCAATCAGACCTTTATCCACAAACTGATTGAGGAACTGCAAGTCATCTTGACATTTCTCCAGTGCCCAACGCACGCAGTACTTAATAAAGTCCTCTTCGAGTTCCATTAATTCATCCTTTTGGATAAATGCTACCTCTGGCTCAATCATCCAGAACTCTGCCAAGTGGCGAGGGGTATTGCTGTTCTCGGCACGGAAAGTAGGACCAAATGTGTAAATCTTGCCTAATGCCATAGCCGCCAATTCGCCCTCCAACTGACCAGAAACGGTCAAACTGGTTTGCTTGCCGAAGAAGTCATCGGAGTAATCAATCTTACCCTCATCATCTTTCTTGAGGTTGTAGAGATTCTTGGTAGTCACTTGGAACATCTGTCCAGCACCCTCGCAATCAGAAGCTGTGATGATAGGGGTGTGGAAGTAGAAGAATCCATGCTCGTGGAAGTATTGGTGTATAGCCATTGCCATATTGTGGCGGATACGAAATACTGCACCAAATGTATTAGTGCGTGGGCGCAAGTGCGCAATTGTACGCAGGTACTCCATACTGAGTCCCTTTTTTTGCAAAGGATATTGCTCAGGGTCAGCTGTGCCATATACTTCCAATTCGGTGAGTTGGATTTCCACTGCTTGCCCACTACCTTGGCTAGCTACTAAATGTCCTGTAGCAGAGATACATGAGCCAGTAGTAACGGGTTTGAGTTGTTCTTCTGGGAATACAGCCAAATCCACTACGATTTGGATATTCTTGATTGTAGAACCGTCGTTAAGGGCAATAAAACTCACGTTTTTGTTACCACGACGGCTACGCACCCATCCACGCACGTTGATGAGTTGTCCTTCTCCTGCGAGTTGCAGGGCGTTGATAATTTCTGTTCTTTTCATTATTGTATGTTATGTATTTTCAAGTATGTGGCTATGCCAAGGGTTAACTAAAGGTAAACGATTGGTATGTTAGAACGGTGTAATATCATCATTTAATGTAGCGCCATCGGCTTCGGCAGGCAATGAGTTGAGGCGGCTTTGTTTGGTCTCGTATTGCACGTTGGCGTATAGGTCATCATCAAATGCATCGTTCTCGTTTTGGAATCGAGTATATTTACCAATAAAACGTAGCCAAATCTCATCGGTAGCACCATTACGGTGTTTTGCTACTATGATTTGTCCTAATCCGCGTAAGTCTTTTCCATTTCCATCATCATAAAGTTTGTAGTACTCTGGGCGGTGGATAAAACATACCATATCGGCATCTTGCTCAATAGCACCAGACTCACGAAGATCGGAGAGTAATGGTTTTTTGCCATCCACGTTGCTATTGCTTGAGTCGCGTTTCTCTACCGCACGGCTAAGCTGACTAAGGGCGATAACAGGTATGTCAAGTTCTTTTGCTAATCCTTTGAGTGTACGCGAGATGATACTGACCTCTTGTTCACGGCTACCGAAGTTGACGCCATTGGCATTCATGAGCTGTAGATAGTCGATGATGATGAGTTGTATCTTCTTGTCTTTGACCAGCTTACGTGCTTTGCTTCTGAGTTCAAAGACACTCAATCCTGGGGTGTCATCCACATAGATTGGTGCGTTTTGCAGTACGCTAATGTTATTTTCTAGTTTATCCCATTCTGCTTTAGTCAGTCGTCCGTTGCGGATTTTGCTACCTTCGATTTCGCATACGTTCATGATTAGACGGTTGACTAGTTGCACGTTGCTCATTTCCAGTGAGAAGATAGCGACAGGAATATTGAAGTCAACCGCTATGTTCTTTGCCATGGATAGCACGAATGCTGTTTTACCCATGGCAGGACGTGCTGCAATGATAACGAGGTCGGATTTTTGCCATCCAGATGTGATTTTGTCCAATTCGGTAAAACCACTAGGTATGCCTGAGATATTGCCTTCGTTTTTGGACGCTTTCTCCATTCGCTCAAATGCCTCGGTGATGACAGGATAGATATGTGTGACATCGCGTTTTTGTGAGCGTTGTGAGATCTCAAAGATATTGGCTTCTGCCTCTTGCATGAGTTCATCCACATCTTGTGTCTCATCGTATCCTTTCTCTTCGATTTGGCATGCCATGGTGATGAGATCGCGTGCGGTAGCTTTTTGTGCCACTATCTGTGCGTGGTAGCGTAGGTGTGCTGCTGATGCTACGCGTTGGGTTAGTTCGCTCAGTCTCACGACGCCTCCTACTTGCTCCAGCAAGCCCATTGCCTTGAGTTGCTCTGCCACAGAGAGGATGTCGATAGGGGCATCCTTGGTTGAGAGGGCACGTATAGCCTCAAAGATATAGCGCAGTTGGTCAGAATAGAATGATTCTGGGCGCAATAAGTCAGCTATCGTGGCGAAAGCATCTTTTTCTATCATCAGGGCACCAATGATTGACTCTTCCAACTCAATCGCTTGTGGTGGAAGTTTGCCTGTTTCGTTGGCACCTACTTTGATGAGGGTAGGCGAGGCAGGTTTGCGTTTGGATTTATTTGTTGCTGTTGGCATATTGTTTTAGTAATTCGTATGCGGCAGTAAAACTGCTCATCTCGTTGTTTAATACTCGTTGTTCGGTACGTGCGATAATATCCTCCATAATTTCTGATTTGTAGAAGCTGTCTAAGAGGTTTTGGTTGATGGTTTCATACATCCAATATTTGGCTTGTTGCGTACGTAGGTGGTCCAGATAACCATTCTCGCGCGCGAACCTTATATAATCTTCCACCATATTCCACACGTCCATGATACCATTACCTTCCACCGCGGAGCATGTGACAGCATATGGTTTCCATCCTGATACGGTTGGAGGGAATAGGGCGAGTGCATTCTTGAAGCTTACTCTAGCAGCCTCAGCTCGCTCCACATTGTTGCCATCACATTTGTTGATAGCTATGCCGTCTGCCATCTCCATTATACCGCGTTTGATGCCTTGCAACTCGTCGCCAGTACCTGTTACTTGCAAGAGCAAGAAAAAGTCCACCATCGAGTGTGCGGCTGTTTCGGATTGTCCAACTCCCACTGTTTCCACAATAATAGTATCAAATCCGGCAGCCTCACATAGTACGATTGTTTCGCGAGTCTTGCGTGCTACACCTCCTAGACTACCTGCTGATGGGCTAGGGCGGATAAATGCATTGTTCTCTACAGAAAGTTGGTTCATGCGTGTTTTATCGCCCAATATGCTACCTTTGCTTCGCTCTGATGAAGGGTCAATGGCTAGCACAGCGAGGTGCTTACCCATCTTGCAGAGTTGTGTGCCGAGTGCCTCAATAAACGTTGATTTACCTGCTCCAGGTACGCCAGTTATACCTAGTCGTATGGCATTGCCTGCATAGGGTAGGCATTTCTCTATTACCTCTTGCGCTATAGCTTGGTCGCTAGGTAGCAGACTTTCTACTAGAGTGACCGCTTGACTAAGTAATCGCATATCGCCACGCAAGATTCCTGCCACATACTCGTCGGCACTAAGCACCTGCTTACGGCGACGGAAAGTGGCATATGGATTGACCGATGGCAAGTTTTCTACGCCTGCGTTCACTGTCAAACCTTTGTATTCGCTGCTATTCTCAGGATGTTTCATTATTCTACTACCCAATCCACACGCAGTCTAACTACCGCGTGTGCAGGATCATTAGTGATGATTGTGATGACACGTGAGTAGTTGCCTGCTGCTAGTTCCAATGCGTTCACCTCTAGTTTGAGGTCGGCTTTTTTGCCACCTTTGATAGCGGCTTTAGGGGCTACTAAATTGAGGTGAGCATCGTTGGAAATAATGCGTCTTACGATGAGGGCATTCACGCCAACGTTGGACAGCGTTAGCTTGGTGCTAAATTTCTTGCCTGCCTTAATAGTACCTAGTTGTAGTGGGTTGGTAACTTCTAATATAGGAGCTTGTTGACGTTCTTCTACGCTCAGTTTCGCAAAGTCCTCTTTGATGTCTGCTTTCATGGTGATAGCGTATTCGTCTGTCATCTTTTTCTCACCGTTTACTACCACGTACATTTTAGCGTCTACTGGTCCGTAGAGTGGGCAATCGTTGGATTGCAATGCAATTTGCAACTTACCTGTTTCGTTTGGTTGTAGCTCTTTCTTGGTGATGTTAGGTGCAAAATGCTTGTCTTGGTCGCGTGTAAGCACGTCTACGGTGATAGGTGCGTTTGTTGTATTGGCATACTCTATCTCTAGCAGTTTGTTGGCACCTTTAGTGACGTTGCCATAGTTGAGTGTTTTCTTTTTCAGTCGTAGCACGCCCATCTGTACAGGATATTGCTCGGTTGGTTTCACAGGTTTAGGTATCACTTCGCCCTTGATATAGAGTTTGGTGGTAGCTTCAGCCGCGTTGCTAGTTACGGTCACTGTTTTTTGGAAGCGCCCAGGACGTCCATTAGGGTTGTAGGTTACGGTGATGTTACCTTTCTGTCCTGGTTCGATGGGCTCACGTGTCCATTTTGGTGTGGTACAACCACAACTTGCGCGCACGTTGGTCAGCACCAATGGCACCATACCTTCGTTGGTGAATTCGAATACGGTTGTTACACGCCCATCAGCCTCATTGATTTTGCCGAAGTCATGGGTCGTTTTCTCAAAAGTAATCACTGGCTGTTGAGCCATTGCAGCTATGCTAAAGAGCATTGCGGTGAATAAAATTAATCGTTTCATATTGTATATGTTTTAGTATTTTAGACTTTTCTTATTTCATCTCCAATACATCAACTGCTGTGATGCGTTCGATTTCGCGTAGTTTCATGCATATTTGGCTGACTACTTTTTGTTTGAATACAACCAACTCTAGGTTGCAGTGGAAGAACGGTCCGTCGGATGTGACATGCAGTTCACGCAGGTTTGCTTTGTGTTCATTGCAGATGATGTTTAGTATCCGCATCAATACGCCAAACGAATCTTCTCCTTTAATCTGAATCTTAGCAATACGCGATTTGGTTTCTTCTTTCGATGTCAATATATCCAAGAAGCTACGATTTTTCTTGAAGTATTTTTTGATATTGTCTTTTGCCTTTGCTGTCACGGCTATCTCTAGCCATTCTGGCTCTGGTTTTTGCTTCTTGGACGTCAATATCTCCACTTGGTCACCACTTTGGAGGATATAACTAATCGGTCGAGCACTTCTATTGACATTGGCACCTATACAATGTTCTCCTAATTCAGTGTGTAGTTGATATGCTAAATCCAGTACGGTTGCTCCTTGTGCTAGTGTACGAATGTCACCCTTAGGTGTGAATACAAATACCTCGTGCGCAAATAGGTTTAGTTTGAATGTATCAAGAAATGCTATCGCATCTGGGTCAGGGTTGGCTAGTACATCTTTGATTTCCTTTAACCATTTATCTAGTTCCCCTCCACTGTTCTCACCTGTCTTGTAGCGCCAATGCGCAGCCAAACCGTGCTCCGCTAATTCATGCATGCGGTTTGTACGGATTTGCACTTCTATCCATTGACCACCTTCGCCCATCACCGTTACGTGTAACGCCTCATAGCCGTTCGCTTTCGGCATTGATATCCAATCACGTATGCGCTCAGGATGTGGACGATATAGTTCCGTAACCGCTGAGTAAATCATCCAACACTGGTCCTTCTCTGAGAAATCTGTACTGGGCTCAAATACGATGCGAGCTGCCAAAAGGTCATATATTTGCTCAAAGGGTACCCCCTTTTTTACCATTTTCTTATACACCGAATATACCGACTTTGTACGGCAATATAGTGTGAAATTATACCCCATCATCGTCAACTTCTTGCGGATAGGTGCTGCAAACGTCTCAAAATTATCAAGTCGCATCTCTTTATTCGCGTGCAGTTTTGCTTCTATTTCCGCGTACTTCTCCGGATGCTCATATTTGAAACTCAGGTCCTCTAACTCCGTTTTGATGGGGAATAAACCTAGTCGGTGCGCCATTGGCGCGTAGATATATTGTGTCTCTGCGGCAATCTTACGCTGTTTCTCAGGGCGTTGAGCTGCTAGCGTGCGCATGTTGTGCAATCGGTCAGCCAACTTCACTAGCATCACGCGTATATCTTCCGACATAGTCAATACTAGTTTGCGTACGTTCTCCGCTTGCTTCATCGCTTTGTCGGCGAACACGCCACCCGACAATTTTGTTAGTCCTTCTACGATGCTCGCTATTTTGTCGCCAAACTGATGCCTGATGTCATCTACCGTGTAATCTGTATCTTCCACCACGTCGTGGAGCAGCGCAGCGCAGATGCTCGTACTACCCAAACCTATCTCTTTCACCACGATTCGTGCTACCGATAGAGGGTGCATAATATATGGCTCTCCTGACAGGCGGCGCACTCCACCGTGCGCTTGCTTAGCTAGGTGATATGCACGCGTAATCAACTCAATACGCTGACTGTGCATTGAGTTCATATAATCTTGTAGCAACGCCTGAAACTCCTGTTCGATTCGTAGCTCCTCTTCCGCTGTGAAATCACTTACTACCATAATCTGATTGCATTTGCAAAAATTAGCCCGCAAAGGTACATATTTTTTCGCAGATATGCAAATTTTTTGAAAAAAATATAGCATTCTTTCTTTTTTACTACGTAGATGTGCGGTTAGTTCTTTGGTGATGCTTCGGTAAGGGTGGCTAAATGTTACGTTTATCCTACGTATATCCTACGTATATGTTACGTATATCCTACGTAAATGATACGTAATAAGTAAGGGTAGTTTAGTGTTTAGTGTTTAGTGGACGCTCGCAAGCGAGCTATAAGATGGCAGTAGTGTTGCCTAATAGTTTAGAGGATGTTGCGCTATAGGGGGGATATCAGAAGCTGCTATCGCTAGCGAACGATAAAATAAGGAAAAATTAATTTTTTTTCGCAAATGCTTGCGTATGATAAATATTTTTACTAACTTTGCGGCGTCGTACGAAAAAGGTACGCAGTTGTCTTGCTGTTTTTACACAGCAATATTGTTGCTTATTATTTTGACTATACAAAAAAATATATAGAGAAATGCACTATTCAAACTTGTTGAAATTAAGCTTTAATTCTTTGGTACGCAGTCTGTTGTGCGTGGGTGTGCTATGCATGTCGCTTATGGTGTCGGCTGCGACGCCTCGTTGGGTGAGACTTATTCCAAAAGCCGAGAATGAAACCTATCGCTATGTGGTAGAGTCGGCTACTGGAGCCACCGAAGAGAGTGCGCACAATAAAGCAATGGGACTGGTGTTGCAACATTCTATTATGTCGCTTGGTTTGGCGTTTAACTCGCAAGATGTGGAGAATGCCATCACTAGTGGCAAGTTACAAAGTTTAGTGTCGGATTTTAAGGTGCCGATTAATGAGGTATGTCGCTACAGACAAACCCTGTCTAATGGGGGCGTGCGTGTGTACATTTTATGTCAAGTGGCTGTAGCAGGAAACATACAAGTACAGTTTACTGAGTTTCGCAATTGCGGCGACGCAGGCGATGAAGAAGCAGGTCAAGCCGATTTGCGTCCAGATGAGTGGGGCTATTACGAGTCGGATGCGTTTTTTACCGCATTTGAGGAGATAGATATTGAGGCGGGCAAAGCAGGTAAAGAACGTATGATGGCACTAGAAGAGTCGGTGAAACAAATGTTGGTGGAAGACTTGTATCTGACTGATAGCGCATTGATTAAACTAATCGAAACTAAATCTTACTTTACTAAAAAAGTGGGATATGCAATGGCGGTAATCAAACGCGAACTGATTACGGATAAGTATGATGTGCTGATAGAGGAAGAATTAGATATATGTTACAATTATCTGAAAAATGCCGATAGTTTTATTAACGAAGGCAATCTGGAAGAAGCCAAAGCAATCTTGCAGCGTACAAAAAATAAACTAGCACAGATAGATCCGTATCTGGCGTTTATGAATGCGTACTCTGCTTCTCGTTCGGTAAGTCGCTACATAGAAGACAGCAAAGAGGTGGCCAAACTAGTGAATGAGAAAATGACTCAAACAGTAGGTGGGTCTATCAAGGCGAAAGAGAACAAAATTTTAGAGTATGCATTGATGGCACAAGAGATGCTGAAGAAGGGTGCTGTGGGTGATGGTTTAAGATATTTGTATGCAGCACAAGTGCTGTGGGCAGACTTGGAGAATAATGGTCATATTATGATTACCGATCCAGAAACGAAGATGAAAATGAATGTGAACATCTACCTGCAAAATAAAATCAAAGAGGTGTTGAAAGATGTGCGCATAACCTGCGATGGACATATACCAGGTAGTACATCGGAAATCAAATTGAGCTTCCGTTATCAAGAGCAACCTATCACAAGTCTGAACTTTACATACAATGCCAATGCTGGTTGGAGCGATGTCCACACGGCGAAAGACGGATGGTCGTACTTGTTCTTGCCCGAAGATAACCAACCTCAGATGATAAAAGTGCGTGTGGAATATCGCTATGAAGATGAGGCGAACTTTGATGCAGAGTTGCCATTGGTGATTGCAAAGCACAAGACGCGTTTTGACTATGATGGAGTGGCAATAAACGATGTGATGATAGTGCATGAATCAGTCGCACTACATGCCACTTCGAAAGAGGAAGACTCGAAAAACTCAACTGATATGCACCAAAATATCGTAGTGCAAAAAATTGAAAAAGAAGTGCATAAAGTGGCAGATGTAGATTCGACAGCTTACCAAGCCATTGTGTTGGCAGTTTGTGAGGCAATAAGGAACAATGATGATAATTACGAGTTGTTATCACAATACTTCACCCCAAATGGTTATAGGCAATATGAACGCCTCATTAAATATGGCAATGCGCGTGTAATCAGTACTGCTGGTTGTCATTACGTGGCGCTAGGCGAAGACGTGCAATGCCGCAGTATACCGATGCAATTTACCTTCTCTCAAGGCAAGACACAATTAGAGAATGTGGTGTTTGTATTTGATCAGACAAATAAGATTGATGGTGTACAATTTGCGTTGGAAGAGCGTGCTGCACGTAATATTATGGGTAACACGGATATAGACGAAACAGCGCGATTGGCATTGATTAACTTCATGGAAAATTACAAGACCGCTTTCTCGTTGCAACGCTGGGATTATATTGAGTCCATTTTCTCAGATGATGCGGTGATTATCACAGGACGTAAACTGATGAAGAGCGAGCAAACGGGGGATACTCACAACTTGCAGTTGCACGGCTATGTATATAATAAGATGTCAAAGGGTGAGTATATCAACCGTTTGAAACGCACGAAAAAGGAGTGGATTAATATCAAGTTTGGTAACACCAAGGTAGAGCAAAGTCAGCAAAGTAGCATGTATGGTATTTGCTTGCTACAAGACTACTATTCATCGAACTATGGTGACCATGGTTATTTGTTCCTATTGATAGATGCGACTGATGAGCAATATCCATTGATAAAGGTGAGGACTTGGCAACCTGAGTCGGCTGGTAGTACACCATTTACGATGGGCGATTATGACCGTCTAACCAATGGCATGATTAACCAACTATAATATCACACGTATAGGAGAAAGCCGAAAAGCCTAAGAAGTGAGTAGGCATAATACACAACACAATTAAATTTACAGAACAATGAAAAAGATTATTTTGGCAATGCTCGTAGTAGCTTTGTGCGCATCTTGCGCTAGTAAAAAACAAGCTCCTTTGGCACAAAATCCTGGTTATCAACGTACCGCTATTGAGGTACCTTGTGCAGAAGCTGGATTTGACGATGCTGCTTACTTCCGTGGTACAGGTACCTCTACTGCAGTAAATCAACAAAATGCTCGTCGCGCAGCTCTACAACAAGCTAAAGCTATGGTTCGCGAGAAATTAGGTGGTTTTGTACAAGGTCTTTCTACCGACTACAGCCGCAATGTGACAGGTGAGGCAGCAGCTTCTAAAGTACAGAGTTTGATTGAGGGCGAGTTTGCTACATTGGTAGAGCGCGAGTTGAACGATGCTGAGCAAATCTGCGAGAAAGGTTTTGTTCTCCAAGATGGTTTGTTCGAATATTGGATTGGCATTCAAATTCCAAAACAAAAATTGCTAGAAGATTTGACTAGTCGTTTGGATGCAAATGAAGAGCTTGAGATAGAGTTTAATCGCGAGGAGTTCCGCAAGTTTGCAGAGGATAAAATGAAACGTATGCAAGAGGCTCAAGGTAAGTAATCAGCCCTAAGCATTTTTTACAACTATGATTTGAGCACCTGTAATTGGGGTGCTCAAATCAAGGTTGATGAGTTAATGAACTACATAGAATTGGTAACTACTCCCTAAATTTATTATGTCACGTACTGGTATTATCATTGCAACGTTGTTATTGGTTTCGCTGGGCAGTTATGCTCAGTCGAAAACTTTTGAAGAGATTCAGAAGCGACAACGTGAGCGCTTTTCACAAATGAAGAGTGATCAACAAGCAGAGTTCGATGCATTTCGTAAAGAATGTAATGATCGTTATGCTGAGTTTATGCGTAAGAACTGGGAGCAGTTTAATGCTTTTCCTGCTGTAGAACCCAAGCAGGAAAAGCCTGTACCACCTGTGGTGTACCAAGAGCCAGAACCACAACCAGAGGTGAAGCCAGAACCACAACCAGAGGTAAAACCCGAGCAAAAGCCTGAAGATAAACCCGAGGTGGCACCGGAATTAAAGCCAGAGCCAATACCAGAGCCAACACCAGAACCTAAGCCACAACCTAAGTCAGAACCTAAGCCAGAACCTAAGCCAGAAGCAAAGCCAGAATCTGCACCTATTCTAGTGAAGCCAGAGGTGATTAAGATTCCTGCACCTGCTCCTCAACCTCAGCCGTTAGCTCCAGTAGCACCCAAAGAGGAAATTCCATTCGAGAGAGTATCGATCTCGTTCTATGGCACCTTGGTGTCGGTAGGTTTCCCTGTATCGGATGACCTAAAATTGAAAGAGATAAGCGAAAAACACTTGGCAGATACTTGGAACAAATTGTCGGATGCAAAATACGATATTGTGATTGATAATGCATTGAACGTACGCAAGAGTTTAGCACTCTGCGATTGGGCATATATTGAAATGCTGCAAGCCGTATGCGAAAAGAAATATGGTAAGACCAACGAAGCAGTGATGATGCAAGCGTACATATTGGCACAATCAGGATATAAAATGCGATTGGCATATGAAGAAAATCATTTGTATCTGCTAGTAGCTAGTCAATACAATATCCTCTCAATGTCGTACTTCATGATTGATGGTACCAAGTTCTATCCATTGAATTGCAACACCAAGAAGCTACATATATGCAAGGCTTCGTTTGATAAAGAGAAATCTATCTCTTTACAGATGCGAAGCGAACAGAAACTTGATAATCAAGCTACAGCACCTCGCAAACTATCATCGAAATATGGCGTGATAGCTAATGTGTCGGTCAACAAGAATAATATAGACTTTTACAATGATTATCCATCAGCGTATATTGGCGACAACTCAACTACTCGTTGGGCAGTGTATGCCAATACGCCATTGGAGAAATCGATTAAAACCACTTTGTATCCTACGCTCAAACGTTCAATTGAGGGATTGAGTGAGCGCGATGCAGTCAATAAGATACTTAATTTTGTGCAGACTGCCCTCACATATGAATATGACGACAAAGTGTGGGGTGGGGATCGTGTATTCTTCGCAACGGAGACCTTACACTATCCGTATGCTGATTGCGAAGATCGCAGTATTTTGTTTTCACGATTGGTGCGTGACTTGCTAGGACTTGAAGTAGTGTTTGTGTACTATCCAGGACACCTAGCTACTGCCGTACATTTTAAGCAAGAAGTGAATGGAGATTATTTGCTATATAAAAATGTGCGCTACACTGTGTGTGACCCAACATATATTGGCGCACCTGTAGGAAAAACGATGCCTGGAATGAATAATCAAGAGGCACAGATAATCGCACTATAACTATTGTAAAAATCAAATACTTATGCGTAAATTAATAACTACAATTCTAATCTTGTTGGCATTGACCGTACTGCTGCTAGGTGGTTACTATATGTACAAACACTACTTATCGGAAGATGACTCGGTGATGGAAGCTATTGAGGTGGAAGATGCTGCCGAGCCAACCCATGGGTTGATAATGTTTGAAGATATAGTCTTGGATACTTTGATGCTTGGAAAATGGCAACATACAGCAGATACAGGCTGGTATCGCGTGTATACAACAGAGCCTGCAGGTGATGACTACTACTGGGGTAGAGAGTGGAATACCAGTGATGATATTTTTGAGGAAGATTTGCTGCCATATGGCAATGGTTGGTTCAAGTGGAAAAAGGAGAATGATGAACTATTGGAATTGCATATGACAGATAATCGTGGTGCTGCCGTTCCGAGAGAATATAAGATGTTGAAACTCAATAGTAATACAATGAATTACCGAGAAACTATTGATCATGAGAAACATTCGTTCCGCAAATGCGAATGGTGATTATAGAAAAAACAACACTATTATGAAGATAAGTGTACGATTTTGCCCAGAATGTGGCACTAAATTAGAGGAAGTATTTGCTTTTTGTCCAGAGTGTGGTACAAAGTTGGAGGGCTTGTTCCCCGTGGTAGAACAACCTACGGAAGATGCAGGCACAAATACAGATGCTGCTCGTCCAAATGCAACCTTTAATGGCGATATTAATACCAATACTGATGCACCCGAGATACCTGTTGCTCCCCAGGAAGAGGAGAATTCAACGCCTGTACAAGCTCGTGGTTTTATCTTGACTAATATGGTTAGTTTGGCAAAGCGTTGGCATACAAATGTAGGCACTATAGCAGAAGTGATAGACTGGTATGTGAAAAATATGCGTAAATTGGGTGTTGTATACAAAGTGCTAGATGCAAGTGATTATACATATCTGAAGAAACCATTGTTTGGTGCTCCAAAGCACGTATCATTAGGTCCTGCGAATAGTTGGTATGAATATGCTGACATTTTGAAGGATCAACACGATGCAGAGGTGAGAGATAAACTACCAGAAACGGAATATGTCTTTATCATCGGTAGTGATAAGGAAGTACCGATGCCAAATCTGCCCAACTTTGTACCTAATGATGATAGGAGTTTTGATACCGACTTGCTATATGCCTATCCTTATGGTGAGGAAATGGAGCGAAAATTGATGTCGCAAGATATATTCAAGTACGATGCGCTCTTCTACGTGGGTCGTTTGCCTCTGGCAATGGATAGTACATTGAGAGATTTGGAAGAGTATATGGTTCGTGTGTTGGAGAATCATTGTATGGTGGATGTGCGTCAGGCTTATGCACAATGTGACCCACATTGGCGCAATGTGACTATGACCATCACAGATGACTTAGCACAATATGACATCTTCCCTCGTTATAGCGTTGATTTTCCTAATACTATGCTATACCAAGATCGTGTTTTCACTACACCGTTGGTAATGATTATGCCAAATACAGGTGAGCAATATCCACCAGTGTTTAATCGAGAAGCAAATTATATCTTCTTCAATATGCACGGTGGTGGTGGTCGTGATGCAAGAGGATTTTATGGTTTTGCAGATGAAATAGGCGGTGGTGAAGGTATTAATCCAGATATACTATCAAGTTCCACAGTACCTAATATACTATTTACTCAAGCATGCTATGGTGGTAAGTTTATCGGTTATTCTAAGCGTGAATGCATGCTTTTGACAGCATTAAATACCAATACGCTGACATATGTAGGTTCATCTCGTATAGCATACGGTGCAGGTGATAATAATGGAGGTAGTATATCTGCGTCGGATGTGCTAGCTAAGGCATTTAATTTCTATATTATGCGTGGTTTTACGGCAGGTTCTGCCTTTTTCCAAGCTCGCATTCATACGTTTAAACATCACCCAGGTTGTCCGATACATGCATTGACAATATGTGAGTTTAATTTATATGGCGACCCTATGATGCACGTTCGTAAGTCGGAGGATTGTTACAAGATGGTAAGTAGCAAGTCGGCTGTCTTGCGCCCATATGAGTCAGTGGGCGTAGTACGTGAGGAGGTACTGATGAATAAATCAGTTGGTGGTCAGCAGAGTTTGTTGCAACAAGTGCGTGCAGCTGTAGATAAAAACATTATGGATATATCTGCATCCATTGCCAAGACACTTTATTCACAATATGGCATAGCTGCTCGTGAGCCGTCAATAATTAGTCGCAGAACGTATGCTGATGGTCGTAGAGAATTGAGTTTTACCTATAAGCAACCTATTGAGGAAGGTTTGACCAATGATGTGATGGCTATCTCATCAGAAAAGGGCGAATTGCAGCGCGTGATGACTAGTAAATAATCAAAGAATATTCACCAATTAAACAATGAAGATATGAGTTATTGTACAAAATGTGGCAACGAATTAAAAGAAGGCGCTAAATTCTGTGTATATTGTGGTGAGAAATTAGCTCCTACTCCACAACCTGAAGCAGCTGTGTCTACAGCAGCAGAACCAGCACCCTCTGTGGAAGAGATGGCAGACGAAAAAGTAGATTTACAAGAAGGAGATTTGCAATCAACAAATCGTCGCGTATATTGGGAGATACAATCTGGTCAAGTTGCGCGTGTGGTGAGATCGAGTGAGTTAGCTAAGTTTAGGGATATCAAAGGGGTAGTAATATCAGAAGGTACGACCGCTTTCATACGCGTGAATGGCAAGACTATATTAAGTCTCGAAGGTGGTGTATATGATTTTAAACAAAGTAAACCCAATCCTAAAGAAAGTGGCTTGGCACATGCATGGAA
Organism: uncultured Bacteroidales bacterium; assembly: GCA_937891975.1. Taxonomy (GTDB): domain Bacteria; phylum Bacteroidota; class Bacteroidia; order Bacteroidales; family Paludibacteraceae; genus Colicola. The sequence goes on along the minus strand of CALAUA010000023.1, from coordinate 32,577 downwards.
TGTGATAAAGGGTTTGTTCTCTAGCAAGAAACCTATGACAGCAGAGCAAGAGAAGACAATCGTAGATCATATCCGCAAAGAAAGTGACTTTACCATTGTCGTAGTGCTGAACAAGGCATTCCAATTGTTGGTAGGTGCAAAGCAGGGTAGTTTGGATGATTACAAGACATTTGTTCCTATGCAAATACAAACTCGCCACTATACGCTGCAAGTAGGGGTGAATGCGTATTTTCAAATCCAAGATAAAGAGCAGTTTATCTTGCATTGGTTGACTGATAAGATTGAGTTGACCACTGCGCATATAGTAGATGAGTTGAGTGATATTATCCGTACTCGTCTTGCTGCTTGTTTGGATGATACGACATGGGAAGGTAATCGCATACCCGACGACTTGCGTCGTGCGCTGAAAGATCAACTCAATGAGGATGCTGTCAACCAATATTTTGGACTTAGCATCGCCCGTATTGTAGAGATTACTGCTGTGAGTGAAGATTTAGAGCGCTTCCGCCAGCTTAGCAATGAGATGTATTTGAGCGAACAGGAATTAGATTATTTGAAACGCACGAATGACTTTAAGAACCGTTTGGCAGAAGTACAAAATGCTCAACAGATTCATGAGGCAAGAACGGGGGTAGAACTACAACGAGAATTGGATAAGATAAATCAAGATAATCTTTTGCGTGAGGACGAATTGGAGAAATTCAAACTCATCCTTGAGAGCGAAAGACGTCTAAGAGAGGCTCGCACCAAAGAGGAAGAAGACCGAGTGATGGCTGAAATACGTCAAGCAGGTTTGCTGCGAGAAATCGATTATAAACGTCTCGAACAAGAAGCAGATCTTGAGAGAAGACGACGTGAATCTGACTTTGAATTCGAACAACAACAACGTCAAGAGGCATTGAAGGCCGAACATCGTCAACGCCAGTTTGAGCAGTTTATGGCGATGGAAAGTGCTGCTAATCAACACGAAGAGGAGATGGCACGCATACAGGCCGCGGGCAATCAACAATGGTCCGAACGCTTGCATCAACAGCAACAAGCACAAAACGATCAAATGATGCAATTGCTACAAACAATGGCAGGTGCGCGTGCTCCACAATCAGCTTATCCTGCTCAACCACAACCAACTGCTGCACCAACTAAATTCTGCACAGAATGTGGTAAACGCATACCAGCAGATAGCAAACATTGTCCCGAATGTGGTTCGAAGCAATTATAATAAACTAAATAAGAAATGTAGTATGGAAGAGAAAATTGGACTAATACGTATCCAACGTGGTAACGTGGGATCAAAATCAGACGGGTTATATGCTCATCTACTATTGGATTCAGGGGAAGACTATATACTATATCAATCAGGTCATTTAGCTATGGATGATACCTACTTTCAAACATTTGATGGTCTGCGTGTGAAAGTGGTAGGTGAAATTGAATCCGAAATAAACTATCTGCGTGTTGAAAATATACAAACCATTTAATATAATCTTAAAATCGTTATGTCAACTTACAAATGCCCAGAATGTGGCAATCCAATCAACTTGAACGAACATCATTGTGCGAATTGTGACTATGATGTGACCGATAATGAGTATGCAGCCCTTGTACCTGCATCAGCAAGTGCGCCTGTCGTGGAAAAACCTACAGCACCACAAGTGTCTGCTCCACAGCGCCCAGTGGCAGCATCAGGTATAGACTCGATAATGGCGCATGGAAGTGTGGATGCATCATCGCATCATTCAGAAGATAAGTCCACTCACAATATTGATAATTCGCAAACGGTTAACAATACTAATCAGACGGTAACAAATACCTTTATTATTATGGGAGCTGGTCCATCTCCTCTTCCACAAAATATCGATCCACAAACAGCGGAAGCACTTAAGCAAGCTCAACAAGCACAAACTCAACAAGCTACGCAACAGCAAGCAACTCCTACTTTTAGTACTCCAACTCAATCGCAAATGGCTGCGCCTGCACAAGAAGGAGCAAAAGGAATCGGTTCGATAGATGGTACGATTACAAAGAATAACAAGAAGAGCAAAAAAGGTTGGATTGCTATTGTAGCAGTAGTGATTGTGGTGGCAGTAGTAGCTGTCGTTGTAATTGGCGGTAAGGACGAACCATCTATAGCTCAGCCAACAACTAGCGCTGTGGCACCTAAGAGCACTAAAGAGGCACCAGTTAAAGTAGTGGAAACACAACCAACCGTTACTACACAACAATCAATATCTCAATCAGTGGCAACAGCACCAACTACTAATAAGAAAGCTACAGTAGCTAAACCTAAAGAGCCTACATTGGCAGAGATGACGCCTGCTCAAGCTTACAAAAAAGGTATGCAACTCTTTGACAAAGGTGATTATTCACAAGCTATTGCTCATCTAGAGAAAGCTGCTAATGCTAATCATGCAGATGCAGCGTATCATTTGGGTGAGATGTATTTAAATGGAGTTGGAGTTGAGGCTAATAAGCAAACAGCTATTCGTTGGTACAAGGTAGCAGCTAAGGCTGGACACAAACAAGCGAAACGCAAATTATTCTAAATATTGATGCCTATGAAACGTTTACTTTTTTCTATGGCAGTCATAGCTATGACACTATGTGCAAGCGCACAGGTGGCTACAGACTCGCTCGCCTCTAAAATCATTATTATCCCTCATATTGCTATCACTAGTGATATCCCAGAACAGGCCCAAAACTTGATGATAGATCGTATGAAACGTATCCTGCTGAAAAATGGCATCGTGGATATTAGCGATCGCTCACGTTTTGTACTAACTGTAAAGTCCAACGTAACAGATGGTGAGTGGACAGCCACTATTCCGCCTAAATATGCAATGGTAGTTGAGTTTGCATTCTATGTGGGCGATGTAGAATCAGGAATCCTCTATGCTAGTAGGTCCATTCGCAAAAAAGTGGCGGCAGATAGCGAAGAAGAAGCATATATGCAGGCCGTAAAGGGTATTCGCGTGAGTGACCCCGAGTTTAAACTAATGCTAGATAAGGCTAAGGTGCGTATTGTGGAAACGCTAGATGCACGAGATGAAAAACTTGTAATAGAAGGAAATGAATATGAAATCAATTGGTGGTAAATGCTGGTTATACCTTGGTCTGCTGATAGTTGTATGTATTGCTCCTACTGCAAATCTATCGGCAAAGAAGCCTAATTGGTTGCACACTATGCAACAAGACTATATCATAGTGTCTGCGGAAGATGCATCGGTAGATGTGGCAAAAGACAAGGCTATGAATATTGTGCGTCAAGAGATTATGAACTCCATAGCGCAGCATGTGAGCTCTAGTATGCAGATGAGTTCTAGTGAGTTGGAAGTGAATAATCAATACGCTGAGATGTCGAAATACACTACTTCTATGGCTACAGAGTCGGTAGATTACCCATTTTTGAGTGGTATATCGCCTTCGATGGTTGCTGATTCTTACATAGAGAAGTGCAAGAAGAATAAGCAAATAATTTATCGTTATCATGTGAAATATCCCTACTCAAAATTGGATTTGATGCAAAGAGTAGAGCAGTTTATTATTTACGAAGATAACTTACAATCACAAATGAATCGCTTCGTGGCAGAGGATTTTTCTACGCTTACTTCCATTGAAGACATGCTGCAACGTAAGGCGGATTTGCAAGTCTATCAAGTTAGTTTGCCTAAGACGGATGCTCGGCGTGCACAGTGCGATAAGTTGTTGTTGCGCTATGATGATATGATCCGTAGTGTGCGTATCTCGGTAGATACTGTGTCACAGACTGAAATGCTTGTATCATTGCGCTATGGCAAAAAGATAGTGACCTACAATAAAGCTCCCCAACTGCGCTCGGATTGTTTGATGAACGTGACTAGTGAGTTGCGTGATCAGCAATGGGTAATCACTTATGACTATAGCGGTTGCTATGCAGATGATGCCAATGCAGCAGAACTAGCCTATACGATATTGGGTAAAAAAATAACTCAATTAGTCTATGTACAATAGCATAAAAAAACGTTATAAACCCGTCAAGAACCCGTAATAGGTAAGGTAGCAATTAATCATATATTGTAAAATAAATAATTAAGATAAAATAAGTAATAAATAATAAAGAATATGAAAAAAATCTCTCTCTACATTGTTGCACTTGTAGTATCAGTATCCGCGTTAGCGGCTCCTATTGATGCAGAGCAAGTGACCACTTATCATCGTAGTTCATTAGTAGTAATGCCGATTATACATATGCAAGACTCTTTTGCAAATGAGTTGGTGAACGCAGCATTGACCATGCCTTTTCCAGATAGATACGATAAAATTCAATATTTGGATAATCCTAACGATTTTATTGTGAAATTAGATAACCATTGCAATCTCAAGCAAGTCAAGGACACTACTGCTTACAAAACTTATGCATATGCACTGGAGCAAGCTCAAATAGCCAAAAGTATAGTAGCAGCATGGTTCAACTATAATGATTCCACGGGTTTTAATACCCATTACATTGCAGAAAAAGGCAATTATGATGCTTCAGTATTGGCTCAGGAATTGGCAGCTGGTACTATCAGTGGTGAGGTGAATATCGCAGACGCAAGCGACGAATTGATTGGTAAATCCTTTGTTTTGGTCAACGATATGGCATATATCAACCACGCAGAACGTGCCCAACTAGCTTCGGATATTCTAGAAGGTATCCAAGCTGCAGCCAATGCAACTACTGAGGTCGGTGAAGCGATTGCTAGTATGCAGACAGGTATTGGTTTGTTGGATGGTCTAAGTGGTTTGGTAGGTGGTGCTGTGGCATTGGCTGGTTCGGCAACATCGTTGGTTGCAGGTATGACGCAAACAGTTAACGAATTGCTCAATATTGAAGGCTTTGCTGTGATGGAGTGTACATATCTGTATCAGTTGGATTGGGATGTCGAGACACAAAATACTTTCTATTCGAAATACTATACCGAGACGTTTGATTCTGCCAAGATTGCTGCTTTCTGGGCTGATAACACTACTTTCAAAATGAAGTATGTAGGAATGATGCCAACTACTACCAACAATGCAACGGCTTTCCACGCAGGCGAATACGCTCATTTGTCGCAAGATGAGCAAATCACTATTACCTGCTCACGTACACTTGATGACGCAATTAATAATTTGCAAACTCAATATGAAGATTTCCGTGTTTATACCCCAATCATACAAGTGATTACTAACCCTAAAGGTAAAGCCATTGGTGTAGTAGCACCTATTGGCATGAAAGAGGGTGTAAGTCAAAAGAAAAAATACGATCTTATGGAGCAAACGATGGTCAAGGGACGTACTGTCTATAAGCTAGTAGAGCCAAACCTCAAGCCTGATAAAGAGATTTGGGACAACCGCTATGTGGGTGGCACAGAGGCAGTGGAATCAACGAACCAAGGTACAGTTTTTAAAACTAAAAAAGAAGTGTATCCAGGTATGCTCTTGATGGAAAGCAAAAAGAAACAAAGAAGTAAATAATATAGTACGATTATGAAAGCAATCTTTTTATCCTTTGCGCTTTTGTTCTCAGCTTTTTGTACTACAGCTTCGGCTCAAGCACAACGGAAAGCCAATAAGGAAACTGAACAATGGCGATACGAGGTACAAGCTAGTGTAGGTCAAGCACCAAAAGGCACGGCTATCATGCGTGTGTGGACCTATTCGAAGAATCCACAAGTGGCTATCATGCAAGCAGGTAAGAATGCGGTGCATGGTATCATTTTTACGGGCATTGCGCCTACCAACGACAAATTGCGTTTGCCAGGTGTGCCTGCCATCATTAATGACCCTACTATAGAGACTCAATATGCAGATTATTTCAAAGCATTTTTTGCTGATGGTGGTCCTTACCAACGCTATGTGTCGTTTATGGCTAATGGCGTACCTGATCAGGTTATTAAGATAGGTAAGGAGTATAAGGTGGGCATCAATGTGACCGTGCAAGTAGATGCCCTGCGCCAACGCTTGATGGATGATGGAGTCTTGCCTAAAATAGCAGAAAACATAGGCAAAGTGCCTACTATTATGGTTGTACCTAGTGACCAATGGTGTCATGAGAAAGGATATGTGACACAATTGGGCGACCGCTCATATCCTGATTATGCTTTAGCACTCCGTAGTGACAAAGAATTGCTACAAGTTATCACAGTAATCAACGAACTCTTCTCGCGTCGTAATTTCCCACTCAAGAATCTGGAGTCTACATTGAAAACGCTTGAGAATCAATCTGCTGAAGATGCATTGATGACCAATAAGTCGGGTGCCGAGTTACTTGTTTCACCTATTGATGAACTCAAGAACGTAGCGCGTGCCGATATCTGGGTGCAAGTTAATTGGTCGGAGAATTTAGTGGCAGGTGGTAGCAAAAAGGCATTGACCTTTACTATGCAAGGATTGGATGCATACAATGATAAGCAGGTGGCTGGTGCCTCTGGTACAGGCAATGCCGTCTTCACATCGCAAGCACAAACATCGATTATGCTTGAAGAACTAGTGGTGGGACATATGGAACCATTTACTAAACAACTCACTTCCTATTTCAAGATTTTGGAGGAAGAGGGACGCCAGATAATAGCTCACATTAAGGTGTTTGATGATTTTGATGGTGACTTGGAGAACGATTATGATGGCTATGAGTTGGGTGAAATTATTGAGGAATGGATGGCCGACAATACGGTCAATGGCAAGTTCAATACTGTAATCGCTACCGAAAATCATATGCTTTTCGAGAATGTGTGTATTCCATTGCAAAACGAGAAGGGGCGTGATATGGACGCACGCAGATGGATTCGTGAGTTGCAACGTATGCTTAGAGATGAATACGAGATTGAGTCTAAGCTCACGACTAAAGGTCTAGGTGAAGCAACTCTGATTATGGGCAGTAAATAATTGAAAAACAATTAGATGAATATGAAACGAATTCTTTATTTTTTAATAGTGACTATGGCTTTTGTGGGTTGCAAAAGCAAGCAAAGTCTTATCAATGGCAACGAACAACTAGTGACCATTCCTTGTGCTTCTATCGTTAGTGACCAGTTTGCTACACGTGCATTGGGTACGGCTAATTCTACCAACCTGCAAATGGCTAAAGACAAAGCTATTGCTGTAGCTCGCAGAGAATTGGTAAGCAGTATGCAAACTGCGGTACAGCGCGTGATTGACACCTATGCAGCTTCGTATGACGAAGATACCTCGTCACGCTTTATGTCTATGACCAAGGATGTGTCGCGTTTGACGAGCAATCAGATGTTGGTAGGTAGCACCATTGCATGTGAGAAAGTTACTCAATCGGTTGATAAAAAGACGGGCAATATCCTTTATCACGCATACGTGGTAGTAGAGGTTGATAATACGCAATTGCAAAGTAGTGCACAACAGCAAATCTTGCAAGCACTTCCAGAGACGGATGTATTACGCAATATCTTCCGTGAAAGTATGGGCAAATAATGTAGTATCGCTTATATGTGATAAAAAATCGCAGCCGTGTGAGCTGCGATTTTTTTTGGGTATGTCTTATCGAATGAATAATAACTCTCGATACTTGGGTAGGGTCCACAATTGATCATCTATCCACATTTCTAGTTCATCCACATGTTTGCGAATATCGGCCATGATAGGTACTATTGTATCATGAAATGCAATAGCTCTTTCTCTCTGATTATCAATGTGATTGGCGGTTATTCGCAGTTGTGTCATTTTGTCCACACCAGCTATGATCGCACTCGCGTGGCTCTCAATGCGACGAATCAGCAGACAGTCTTGTTTGTTCAGTTCTGTTGCTTCTTCTATGGCAAAAACTTGCTTGGTATGTGCTACTTTTTCGAGTAACAATGTCTGATACCGTTTTGCTGCAGGCAATACGTGATTGATAACCAAATCACCTAATACGCGACTTTCAATCTGCAGTTTCAGCGAATAGTTTTCCCATTTTACCTCACAACGCGATTGTAACTCGGCAAGTGATAGTACTTTAGTTGAACCAAACATTTTTACTGCTGAATCGGCTAGGTATTTATCGATGATTAGTGGCACACTAGTTTCACAGTCCAAACCGCGTTTGCTTGCTTCTTCTTTCCATTCTTCGCTATATCCGTTACCATCAAAGCGTATCGCCTCGCATTCGCTAATATAACGTTTGATTACAGAGAACAATGCCTTCTCTTTGGCTTTTCCATGCTCGATTAATCCATCTACTTCTTCACGAAATAGGTTAAGTTGCTCTGCTACTGCTGAATTCAATGCAAGTACGGCTGCTGCGCAGTTTGCACTCGAACCCACTGCACGAAATTCGAATCGGTTACCCGTGAAGGCGAATGGAGAAGTGCGGTTGCGATCGGTATTATCCAACAAGATTTCAGGGATATTACCTACACCCAACTTCATTTCTTTTTTGGCATTGATGATGATACCTTTGTCCACGTCCGCATTTTTAATCTGATTTAACGCTTCGGTCAGTTGTGAACCTAAAAATACCGATATAATGGCTGGTGGTGCCTCATTAGCACCCAAGCGGTGCGCATTGGTAGCGGAGGCTATTGATGCCTTGAGTAGCGCATTATGGCGTTGTACTGCTTTCAGTACGTTTACGAGAAAAGTAACAAATTGCAAGTTCTGATATTGATTCTTACCTGGTGCAAAGAGGTTTACGCCTGTGTTGGTGCCTAGCGACCAATTGCAGTGTTTTCCACTACCATTTACCCCTCCATAAGGTTTCTCGTGAAGCAATACGCGGAAGTGGTGATGACGAGCTACTTGCTCCATAAGTGACATAAGCAATTGGTTATGGTCACTACCCAAGTTGGCCTCTTCATAAATAGGTGCCAACTCAAACTGGTTAGGAGCTACCTCGTTGTGACGGGTCTTCACGGGGATACCCAATTTCTGCGCTTCCACCTCTAACTCAGTCATAAAAGCCAATACGCGCTCAGGAATGATGCCAAAGTAATGATCATCTAATTGCTGATTCTTGCTCGAGTAGTGTCCCATCAGTGTGCGACCAGTCATCACCAGGTCCGGACGTGCAGCAAACAAACTCTCATCCACCAAAAAATACTCTTGTTCCCATCCAAGATAGGTTGTCACTCGTTTTACATTGCGATCAAAATAGTTGGCTACTACTACAGCCGCCTTGTTCACTGCACTTATTGAGCGGAGTAGGGGAGTCTTGTAATCTAATGCCTCACCTGTATATGCCACAAAGATAGTGGGGATACACAGCCGATCGCCAATCACGAATGCGGGTGATGATGGATCCCATGCCGAATATCCACGAGCTTCAAATGTGTTGCGAATACCGCCTGAAGGGAAGGAAGATGCGTCTGGCTCTTGTTGATAGAGTACCGAACCTGAAAAGTTTTCCATCGGTTTGCCTTCGCTGTCAAAGTCGAAGAACGCATCGTGCTTTTCTGCTGTGCCGCCAGTCAATGGTTGAAACCAGTGGGTGTAGTGAGTAGCACCTTGCTCCATGGCCCATTTCTTCATACCTATTGCTACGCTGTTAGCGATGTCACGACTCAAGGTCTTTTCGTTGTCCATCAATTCAAAAAGCTCCGAGAGTATATCGCCTGCGATGTACTCCTTCATCTTTTCTCTTGTGAATACATTTTGTGCAAAAATTACACTAGCCTTTTCTGTAGGAGCATTAAATACAACGGGTTTATGTTCCCATGCCATTTTTAAAGCATCAAAACGAATATTTGACATGATAATTACGTTGAAAATTGTTTTTAATCGGATTAAAATCGAAAAATCGCCACAAAAGTACTTCTTTTTTTTGAATTGTGCAAGTAAATTGCTGTGTTTTTGCGTAAAAATACTTAATAATTCAACTTTATTCAATTAAAAAAGATATTGCGAGCAATATAGAAAGTTCAGAATGCTAGCGGAATAATAACGGTAAAGATAAGTGAAAGATACGATAAATATTCAAAAAAAATTGCATATCTCGAAAAAAATAACTACCTTTGTCGCCTAAAATATAGAAACAATATAAATATAATTCGTATGAAAGTGCTTGTTGCAACAGAGAAACCATTTGCCAAGGTGGCAGTAGATGGTATTCGTGAAGTCGTAGAGCAGGCGGGTTATCAGCTCGTATTGCTAGAGAAATACACTGCGAAAGAGCAATTGCTTGAGGCAGTGGCAGATGTTGATGCCCTCATTGTCCGTTCCGATATTGTGGATGAGGTAGTGCTAGATGCTGCTAAGCAGCTCAAGATAGTAGTGCGTGCTGGTGCGGGCTTTGATAATATCGATCTCGCTGCTGCCACGGCTCGCAATATAGTAGCTATGAATACTCCAGGTCAGAATTCCAATGCCGTTGCGGAGTTAGCACTAGGTTTGATGGTAATGGCTGTTCGTAATATGTACAACGGTACTAGCGGTAGTGAGCTTAAGGATAAGAAATTGGGTATTCATGCCTATGGTAATGTGGGGCGCAATGTGGCTCGTATCGCCAAGGGCTTTGGTATGGACATTTATGCCTATGATGCGTATTGTTCAGATGAGGCAATGATCAACGATGGCATTACTCCATTGCATTCGGCTCAAGAACTGTATGCTACATGTGATGTGGTGAGTTTGCATATCCCTGCTACCCCAGAGACCAAGGGCAGCATTAACTATGCATTGCTGTCCAAAATGCCAAAGGGTGGCTTATTGGTTAACACCGCTCGCAAAGAGGTGGTCAACGAGGATGAATTAATCTTGCTTATGCAAGAGCGTACTGATTTCCGCTACGTAACGGATATCATGCCTGCGGCGGATCAAAAGATGAACGAGCTCTTTGCAGGTCGCTATTTTTCTACGCCCAAAAAGATGGGTGCACAAACTGCAGAGGCTAATATCAATGCTGGTATCGCTGCTGCCAAGCAGATTGTGGACTTTATCGAAAATGGTAATACACGCTTCCAAGTGAATAAATGAAAAAATCGCTAATCATATCTATATTTGCATTGCTATCAGCTTTTTCCTATGCGCAGTTTGTGGAGTGCAAAGGAAATGCGGTGTTGTTGACTCACGATGGGGATACGCTCTTTTTGTTTGAGAAGGAGCCTGAGATTCATTCCAAGGTTGGTGCTATTGATTGGTATCGTTTACCAGATACTATAACGCCCATAGCTTCAGGTGTCGATTATCTGTATCCTGAGCATGGTGAAGGATATATGATTAAGTTGGATACGGTTCGTAACTATTTCTGGGTGTTCAACTACGATAGTCTGCGTGCCAAAGTGGATCTGATAGATGCGTCGCTTTCTTGTATTGAAACGCAGTTGCTTATAGATGGCTCTGTGCCAACGATGCAGTATGTTAATCTGCGTGGGCAGCATTGTACCTATCCGCGCCAATGTCGTGTCACCTATATGGATGTTCAGTGGAGTACCGATGCAATGGATTGGGTAGATTCGGTGGCTGTGGTTGAAACCGACTTTGCGAATGATATCACGGTTGGTGCTAGTCCTGTGGCTACGCATTTTACCATTACGGATATGTTGGCGCAGCAGTTATCGCTTACTGAGGATTCTATCCAATCACCTATCTTCTCGCCCATAGCGCTCAAGGCCAATCCACAAGCCATCGTCACTACGCGTGGGAAAGAGGGCGACCCCTCCAACGAAGTTGAGCGTCCAATCGAACCTACTGAGCTGATTCGCCGTTCGGCACCATTAATTGTCACTTTCCATGCTCATGCTATCAATGCTGATTACTATCAGTGGGTTATCTATCGCGGCTCAGATCCTATCTTGCATCGCAACGAGGCACAGCATCAATACACCTTTACAGAACCGGGTAACTACCGTGCTGTTGTGGCTATTAGTAACAGCCATGGATGTCAGCTTGATTCATTAGAATTCCTCATCTCAGTTAGCGAATCTATGCTTACCGTGCCTAATGTGTTCACGCCCAACGGCGATGGTATGAACGATGAGTTTCGCGTAGTCTATCGTTCTATCAAAGAGTTCCATTGTTGGGTGTACAATCGTTGGGGACATTTAGTTTATGAATGGACCGATCCTGCCAAGGGATGGGATGGTACTATTGGTGGTAAACCAGCTGCAGAGGGTGCTTACTACTATGTCATTCGTGCTTTAGGCACCGATGCTGAAACTGATTATATGGCGAAGCCTATATATACGAAAAAACTCAAAAAGCAGGAACTACCCATAGGCGTTTATCAACTGTCTGGCGATATTAACTTGATTCGTGGAGGAAAATGATGAAACAAACAAAATCCATATATCAAGTGGATTGGCATGGCAAGTCGCTTGCCGCTATTGACCAATGGATGGCTCAGATGCCTGCTGCTGGCGTGATTGATTCAATCAACTGGCAAGAGCAATATCCTATTGCACCAGAGACGAAGTTCACATTGGCGCATACCGACGAGATGCTCTATGTGCGCTTTGAAGTGAAGGGAGAAGTGCCATTGGCAACCAAGACTGAGGATCTGGAATATGTAAATGAAGACGCGTGTGTAGAGATCTTCATAGCCAATGCCAATAATACCCGCTATTGGAACTTCGAATTTAATGCTGCGGGAGTGTGCAATGCCTCACATCGTAAATCACGAAAAGAGGAAGTGGTGCGTCTAAATACTGAGCAACTGCAATCAATAAAGCGCTTCCCAGTACAATTGTGCGCAGCGCATTGGTCATTGCTCATAGCCATTCCGTTGTCGTTGATAGAGTTAGACCTCTCTCGCGAGCATGCACGCCGCGCGAATCTATATAAGTGTGGCGATAAAACGGCAATGAAGCACTACGCATCATGGAACCCAATCAATGCACCTGCACCTGCTTTCCATTTACCTGAGTTCTTCGGAGAGATACATTTTTAGTTTCTGGAAGTAACTATTCATGAGCATAGCGAATAACTATTCACACAGTAATTATTCAGCGGCAAACCGCTAAAAAACACGAAGTAAAAAATATGAAAAAATCAATTCTCACTATGACTGCACTAGCAGTAACCCTGTTGGCAAGTGCCAACCCTTTCTTCCACTACAAAGAGTGGAAAACCCCACACGGAACTTATCCGTTCAATGACATCCGTCCAGAGCACTACATGCCTGCCTTTGAGGAAGGTATCAAGCAAGGACTTGCAGAGATCGATGCTATTGTCAACAACCCTGCTGCTCCAACATTCAAGAATACCATTGAGGCATACGAGAAGTCGGGCGAGTTGCTCTCTGTAGTGGCTGGTTGCTTCTATAACCTCACTTCGGCTGAGACCAACGACGAGCTCCAAGCTATCGCTATGGAACTCTCGCCAAAGATGTCGGAGTATTCGGCTTCTATCCGCCTCAATGAGGGACTCTTTGAGCGCATCAAAGCCGTCTATGACCAAAAGGACAAACTCAAACTCAATCCTGCACAGCAAAAACTGCTGGAGGACATCTACGAGTCATTTGCCAACAACGGCGCCAACCTCAATCCCGAGCAAAAGCAAGTATATAAAGACCTCAGCGCAAAGCTCTCACAACTCACCCTTATCTATGGTCAGAACGTGCTGAAAGCTACCAACGCTTGGACGATGCTCATCACCAACGAAGCTGATCTTGCTGGCTTGAAGGATGATACCAAAGCCATGTTGAAAGCCAATGCAGAGAAGAAAGGTTTGCAGGGCTGGCTCCTAGACCTCAAACCAACCACCTATATCCCAGTGATGGAGGATTGCCAAAACCGCGATATTCGTCGCGAACTCTATACCGCATACAACAGCCGTTGTATCGGTGGCGAGTTTGATAACACACAAGTGATTATTGACATTGTGAATACCCGCCTTGCGTTGGCACAACTCTTTGAGAAGGATTGCCATGCCGACAAGTCCCTCACCAAGACTTGCGCCGAGAGCAAAGAGAACGTGATGAACTTCCTCGACCAACTCCGCGACAGCTATATGCCTGTGGCTCAGCAAGAAGTGGCTGAATTGCAAGAGTTTGCTACATCCAAGGGTTTCTATGCTACCATCCAACCATGGGACTGGAGCTTCTACTCCAAGCAACTCAAAGAAGAGAAATACGCTATCTCCGATGATCTCATCCGCCCATATTTCCAAAAGGAAAAAGTGATTGAAGGTGTCTTTGGCTTGGCAAAGCGCCTCTATGGTGTGACCTTCAAGGAGAACAAGAACATCCAAGTATATCATCCAGAGGTGACTGCTTACGAGGTGTTTGACGCTAAAGGTAAATTCTTGGCAGTTTATTATGCTGATTTCCACCCACGTGAGGGCAAACGTGGTGGTGCTTGGATGAACAACTTCCAAGAGCAATACATGGTGGGTAAGAAGAATATCCGTCCTCATGTAGTGAATGTGATGAACTTTACACGTCCTGTAAATATCGAAGCCGAAGGCGAGAACTTTACAGGAAGAACTAAGCCTGCGTTGTTCTCTTACGATGAGGTAGAGACTTTCCTCCACGAGTTTGGTCACGGCTTGCATGGTATGCTCACCCAATGCCAATATGCTGCGCAAAACGGAACGAACGTACCACGTGACTTCGTAGAGCTGCCAAGCCAATTCAACGAGAACTTCCTCGGCGAGAAAGAGTTCCTTGACACCTTTGCTAAGCACTATGAGACAGGCGAAGTCATTCCACAAGACCTAGTGGATAAAATCCAACGTGCGGCTACCTATCATGCTGCATATGCTTGCGTACGCCAACTCAGTTTTGGCTACCTCGATATGGCATGGCACACCTTGACTTCTCCATTCGAAGTGCCAAGCAACATGACTGCTTCAGAGGCAGTGATTCGCTTCGGTGACAATGCAATGGCATGTGTACAGGTATTGCCACTCGTGGCTGGTACACAGATGGAGTTTGCTTTCACCCATATTTTCTCTGGTGGCTATGCAGCTGGTTATTATAGCTATAAGTGGTCAGAGTTGTTAGATGCAGATGCATACTCTGTGTTCAAAGCAGCAAAAGCAAAGAACGGTAGTATCTTCGATAAGAAGGCAGCTGACCTCTTCCGCAAGAATATCTTGGAGAAGGGTGGTAGTGCTAAACCAATGGATTTGTACCGTGCTTTCCGTGGTGGCGAGCCATCGATTGATGCACTCCTTGAGCGAGATGGTATAAAGAAGTAATAAACACACTATATATAACAATAAAAGGTTGTCACTTGACAACCTTTTATTGTGTATTTGATTTTCTTGTTTTATTGTATATGCTTAATGGCTTCTGCTAGTTGTTCATCAAAGCGTAGTACATAGGCATAGTGTCCGTGATGATAGTAGTAGCGTTTCACAATCTCGCTGCCTAGCATTTTCTCCACTTCTTGGCGATTTCGCTCTATTGCTTTTCTATAATCTATTGTTAATCGTGGTTTAAATGCCTCTAAATCAGCCAGTAGGGTCGAATCTATATCTTCTTGTTGTGCCATCTTGATTAGTTCACCCAAATGGCGACCCGTTTCGGTTTCGTAGGTAAACTGTTTCTCATCTAGAAATAGGCAGAAGTCTTCTATATCTTGATCCGTTAATCTAAATTCGTTAGCAGGTGCTATACTCTCGTGCTCATGGCGATAGCGTGTTGCATAATCAAAGAACATATGATCGCGATACAAGTTGTAGCAGATATCTAGTTTCTGTGAGTCAGTCAGCACCACGTCGGGCAATATACCTCCTGCAGTGTCGCGCTGCAACTGATTACCTTTTTGGCGTTCTGCATAGTCTATCGCTTGTATGCAGCGTCCCGAGGGTAGGTAGTATTTGGATGTGGTCACTTTCAGGTGTCCTCCGTAGGCTATCGGACGTATGTTCTGTACTAGTCCTTTGCCAAACGTGCGCTCACCCACGATGGTTGCACGCTTAAGGTCTTGTAAGGCACCTGACACAATCTCTGCGGCCGAAGCCGACTGATTGTCCACCATCACCACTATTGGCATATTGGGGAAGATGGGGGAGGTTTGCGTGGTGTACGAACGGCAAGTGTTTTCCAGTTTGCCTTTGGTAGATACCACCTCCGTACCCTTTGGCACAAAGAATCCTACCATCTGTATAGCTTCGTCTATTATACCTCCGCCATTGCCGCGTAGATCAATTACTAGTTTTTGTATCTTATTGGTTTGTACCAGTTGATCCAATGCAATCAAAAACTCCTGTGCCGAGTTGGTGGTAAACTCTGAGAATGCGATATAACCCACCGAGTCGTTGAGGGCAGTAGCGTAGCTCACTGCAGGCAAATGGATGTCACGGCGTTTCAACTCTTTGGTAATCAATATTCCATTGCGCTCCACTACCACGGTTAAAGTCGTACCTGGCTTACCTCGTAGTTTGTCGCTCACTTCTTTGGTCGTTTTGCCATGGCAGTCCATACCATCTATGGTCACAAACCTATCCCCTGCCATCAATCCACTCTCTGCGGCTGGCATATGTTCGTATGGGTCACTCACATAGACGTCGCTGTCGCGTTGCATGATGATAGCGCCTATACCTCCGTATTTACCAGTAGTCATCATGCGCAGGTTCTCATCTTCACTTTTGGGCATGTACACCGTATAAGGATCCACCTGACGTAGCATCGCATTGATGCTGGTCTTTATCAATTCGTCGTAGTTCAAAGTATCCACGTAGTTTATATCCAACTGACGCATCACATCGGTGTAGATGGTCAAGTTTTTGTCAATACGTGTTGTTCTGGACTCAGCCACTAGGCTAAGTGCCACCAACAAAATAGGTAAAATTATAATTCGTTTCATAACTTCTCAACACTAAACCATCAGCTTACTCACATCCTTACCAAAGGCATATAGTTCCCTAACTAGAGATGAGGATATATGTGCCAATTCTGGTCGGGTGTATAGTATTACGGTCTCTATGCCCGATAATTGTTTGTTTGCTTCCGCTATATCGCGCTCATATTCAAAGTCTTTCACCGATCTTACTCCACGTAAGATGTGTTTTGCATGATGTTTGGCTACAAAATCGATGGTCAATCCTTCGTACACTTCCACTTTCACACGTGGTTCATCGGCATAGGCTTGTTTTATTCTTTCCAATCGCTCTTGCAGTGGAAACGTCTCTTGTTTGTTGCTGTTCTTGCCGATACCAATCACAATCTCGTCAAAGATATTCAACCCACGCATCACGATATCATGATGTCCAATGGTAAATGGGTCAAAACTCCCTGGAAAAATAGCTCTCTTCATTCTCTAAACACTAAACTCTAAACACTAAACTCTAAACTCTAAACACTAAAACTCCTTCAGCGCATCTTTTGTTGCTTCGCGATATGCCACCATCAGTCCGCCTGTACCCAATAGTGTACCGCCAAAATAGCGCACCACCACCACCAAGATATTGTCCAAGTTTTTAGCATCTATACTGCGAAGTATAGGCATACCTGCCGTACCATGTGGTTCGCCATCATCCTTAGTGCGCCATAGGTTTTCGCCTAGGCGGTAGGCATAGCATACATGGCGCGCATCGTGGTACTTCTTTTTGTACCACTTGATGCGCTCCTTGGCATGCTCTTCATCGGTGATAGGCTCTGCAAAGGATAGAAACTTGCTGCCTCTGTCCTTGAAGATCCCCTTCGATGGTGTTGTAAACGGAATTCTCTCCGCCATAAATGCTTAATTCCTAATTTATAATTACCATGCAAACAATGGATATTTCACCATCTCTGCATTCACCTCAGCACGTACTGCTGCGATATTCTCCTCCGACTCTGGGTTGCTCAATACGCGGTCGATGAGTTCTACTATCCATGCCATCTTGTCCTCTTTCAGTCCGCGGGTAGTGATAGCAGGTGTACCGAAGCGTAGTCCACTGGTTTGGAAAGCGCTGCGTGAGTCGAATGGCACCATGTTCTTGTTGGTGGTGATGTCAGCTGCCACGAGGGCTTTCTCTGCCACCTTACCCGTCAATTCAGGATACTTGGTGCGCAAGTCCACGAGCATAGAGTGGTTGTCCGTACCGTCAGAGATGATTTTATAGCCTTTCTCCATCAATGCCTTAGCCATAGCAGCTGCGTTCTTCTTGACTTGCAATTGATACTCCTTAAACTCGGGTTGCAATGCTTCGCCAAATGCCACTGCTTTTGCAGCAATCACGTGCTCCAATGGTCCACCTTGTGTGCCTGGGAACACGGCAGAGTCGAGCAATGCGGACATCATCTTCACCTCGCCCTTTGGTGTGGTCTTGCCCCATGGGTTAGGGAAGTCCTTGCCCATCAAGATGATACCTCCGCGAGGACCACGCAGGGTCTTGTGGGTGGTGGAGGTCACGATATGTGCGTGTTTCACGGGGTTCTCCAATAGTCCTGCTGCAATCAGTCCCGCTGGGTGCGCCATATCTACCATGAAGAGTGCACCAATCTCGTCTGCCACACGGCGGATACGTGCATAATCCCATTCGCGACTGTATGCACTTGCGCCTGCGATGATGAGTTTGGGTTTGTGCTCGCGTGCCACTTGCTCGAGTTGGTCGTAGTCCACGCGACCTGTATCCTCTTTCACGTTGTACTCTAGTGCGTTGAACATCAAGCCCGAGAAGTTGACTGGCGAACCGTGGCTGAGGTGACCGCCATGGCTGAGGTTGAGTCCGAGGAAGGTGTCGCCAGCCTTCAGACATGCCATGAATACAGCCATATTGGCTTGTGCACCAGAGTGAGGTTGCACGTTGGCATACTCTGCACCGAAGAGCTCACACAGGCGTTGACGAGCGATATTCTCGCTCTCGTCCACCACCTCACAGCCGCCGTAGTAGCGCTTGCCAGGATAACCCTCGGCATATTTGTTGGTGAGTACACTGCCCATGGCTTGCATGACTTGTTCGCTCACGAAGTTTTCACTGGCAATCAATTCGATGCCTTTCATCTGACGCTCTTTCTCGCGTTGGATAATGTCAAAAATTACAGAATCTTTTGTCATATTTTTGTTTGTTTTATTTAATTATACTCTAAACAGTAGCACCTCTGGTGCGTTCACTCAACTCTATACATTACTACTCATATGCAGGAACTGCGAAATCAGTTTTTTCAAGGTACTTTGTGTGCTATTGTTGATATACGACTCCAGCAATTTCACCTCTGGACTTATGGGTATGATGTCATAGTCTGCAATGGCGGCTGGTATGAGGCACGATTGGCTTTCTTCTAATCGAATCTCATCTTGCGTACTGCGTATGCGCACGGTGCATGCACCCTTTGTACAAGTCTGTATCACAAATGAGTCATACCCAATCATGTTTCTGCGTATCGCTTGCTTGATTGATACCACGCGCACGCTAAAGTGCTCGGTATCTAGACATGGATTGGCTTTGTCTATACTATCGGTATAACTATTTTTATATTCTTTATATACTTGATAGTCCAGTGCTTGTGCGGCTAACTCGGTATGCAGTTCGCGTGGTTTGCCGTCAAGTCCCATACGACCATAGTCGTAGATGCGATAGGTTCTATCTGACGACTGCTGTACCTCCACTAGCATCACTCCTTTGCCGATGGCGTGCACGCGTCCTGCTGGGATGTAGAATACATCTCCTGTGCGTATTTCATGTTTTGCTAGTGCATCCATGATGCTACCGTCTGCCACACGCTTAGCATATTCCTCTGGGGATAATTCCTCTTTGAATCCTGCATAAATGTAGGCGTCTTTTTCAGCGTCCACCACATACCACATCTCTGTTTTGCCTCGATCATTGTGTTCGCGTTGCGCCATGGTGTCATCGGGATGTACTTGTACGCTTAGATCACTCTTGGTGTCAATCAATTTTACTAGAAGCGGCAACTGATTCTTGTATTTCTTTGCCACTGCCTTGCCCAGTATCGCTTCAGGCATCTTGGCGATTACTTCGCGTAGCTCATATCCTGCCCATGTGCCATTGGCTATTACGGATGGTAGCAAATCATGTGTTGATACTTCCCAACTCTCGCCTATATTCTCCTGCATAGGCAGTTTCTTCCATTCGGTCAGTCGTCTGCCTCCCCATACCATGGTACGTAGGTTGGGCTCAAATAGGATAGGGTATAGCTTGGTGCGTTGTGATTCAATCACGCATCCCATAGCTAGCATGCGTACATCGGTGATGGCATGCAGTTCGTAGGATTTCAGATGTTCTACGAACACAAAATCTTCTGCCTTGCAGTGATTCACTTCGCCATCTATTGTGATGTCAATCTCGCCATCTAAAATGAAAAACGCATCTTGTAGGTCAGGGTGAATATGTTGTGCGCTTTTTTCGCCTGCTTTCAGTTCTATTACAGCTATCTGCGTAATGCTACATCCACTTTCTCTTGATGATAGCAGCACGCGTTTCAGTCCCATCTCATACGATGTACCTGTTGATACGATGTCATTCAAATGTCTATGCATAGGTTTATTGTTTGCTTATTTCGTTACCTAGAATGGTATAATACTCATTATTGTATAGGATGTATAACTGTCCATCCTTCATTATTTTCGTTGCTTGTGGTGGATTGATTATCGTTGTGATGCTAGTGGTATGTTGATATGCCAGCCACGCATCGGGTATGCCATAGCCATATTGCTCATGTGGCTGTGTGTATCTATCCGCCGAGCGGATAATCCGTTCGCGTATCTCCATGTTTGTCGCATTGGGTAGAGCGGACCACAGGCATGCTGCCATACCTGCCACCAATGGACATGCAAAACTCGTGCCATTGCTGTTTATTACTTCGTTGTTGGAGGGATTAATCAATGCCGTTCCTGCACCCATTGCACACACTTCAGGCTTCACTCTGCCGTCTGCCGACGGACCATACGACGAAAACGCTGCCACTTCTCCTGCCATATCCACAGCTCCTACGCTCAATATGCTGTCGGCGTCGGCAGGGGTGGAGAGGTAGTGCCATGCTTTGTTGCCATCGTTGCCTGCTGCTGCAACGAGCAACATCCCCTTGCGAGCTGCGATAAGTGCTGCTTGAGCTCCGCGAGAAGTGCGACCATCCATATCTGCGTAGGCAAAGTTAAACTCCTCATTATCAAAGGTGGTATATCCCAAAGAAGTGGATACGATATGCACTCCTAACGAGTCTGCCATTTCGATTGCTGCAATCCAGTTGTCAATCTCTTTTGGGCTTTCGGTATATTCTTCTTCGGTTTTGAATAAATAGTATTCTGCTTCGCTAGCTGCGCCTTCATAATCCTCGTGTTTCGCTACTATGCTACTTAAGCACAACGTACCATGATTGCCACTGTTGCCAAAGAAATCGTCTTCATCATCTGTAAAATCTGCATAGCCGAGCCATTGTTCTCGGGGAAGTGCAGCTAGACTATCCGCGTTGTAGAATCCTCCGTCTGCTAATCCAATGCGTATGCCTTTGCCTTTGTAGCCTGCTTGGTGGAGAGGCAGGAGATTGAGTTGAGCCAATTGCTCCGTACTTGCCTCTTCGCCTACTCGTCGCATAGCATCATTGCCTATAGCCATCCTTTTGCGAAGGGATACCGAAGGGATATCGATGGAATAGTCATCCGTTCGTGTGAGATAAATGGTATCCACAAACGCACATTTCTCTATCCTACGAATTACCTCTTCACTCGCTTCCACGGTAGCCCCATTCATCCATCGTGAGTGGTGCAATATCTTTGCCCCGATAGTTTTGACCGAGTCCAAATACATAGGCGAAACAGCATAATCCAATGAGTCGATAGCTATATCTCTTGCTTTGCGCATCTCCATTGCCGTTGGGCTAAGGCACACACGCTCACTGCCCACCTTGTCGGTGAACTGCAAAAAGAATATTGCCAACAACGTTATCATCTCTCGCCTTAGTTTAGTAGTTTATGAGTTTATCAGTTTATGGTTGAATATGTTTATTGGTTCAAACTCCTCGCCTCTAACCTCTAAACAGTAGCGTAGCGTTCACTAAACCCTAAACACTACCTCTTCTCCAGCAACACCACGTTCTCCACATGGTGTGTATGAGGAAACATATCCACAGGTTGCACCTTCACCACGCGATATTTGCTGTCCAACATATTCAAATCGCGTGCCTGTGTAGCAGGGTTGCAACTCACATACACAATACGCTTTGGCTCGGCAAACAATATCGTATTAATCACATCCTCATGCATACCAGCGCGGGGTGGGTCGGTGATAATCACATCGGGACGACCATACTGCGCGATAAAGTTCTCGTTCAAAATGTCTTTCATATCACCCGCGAAGAAAAGCGTATTGTCCAAATGGTTGATTTTCGCATTCACTTTTGCATCTTCAATCGCCTCTGGCACATACTCAATACCAATCACCTGACGGGCTTGGTGTGCCACGAAGTTGGCGATGGTACCCGTACCTGTATAGAGGTCAAACACCAATTCGTTGCCCGTCAGCCCTGCAAACTCGCGTGCTACCTTATAGAGTTCGTAGGCCTGCAAGGTGTTGGTTTGGTAGAACGACTTAGGACCTACCTTGAATTGCAGATTTTCCATCTGCTCCATGATATGGTCTTGACCATGGAAAACGTGTACTTCTTGGTCACCAATCGTGTCGTTGAACTTGCGATTGACAACATACAACAAGCTGATAATCTCGGGGAACGAATCGCGGATATACTCCATCACGCGCATGTCGGGTTCGTCTGCCCAAACAACAATGAGCATAATCTCACCTTTGTGGTTCGAACGCAAAATAAGGGTGCGTAGTTGTCCCTCGTGTGCATGTTCGTTGTAGAAGGTAATACCTAGTGAGCGAGCATATTCGCGTATGCCATTGCGTATGCGGTTGTTGATTTCGGGCATAAGGTGGCATTCGGTGATATCTAGTACCTTATCAAAGCAATTGGGGATATGAAAACCAAGCCCGTGGGTATTGTCCACGTTCTCCAGTCCGCCTGCTTGGCGGATGGTATCCCAACTTAGCCATTTGCGGTCGGAGAAAGTAAACTCTAGTTTATTGCGGTACTCATAAATCTCCTTACTACCGAGGATAGGGGAGATTTCTGGCAAATCAATCTTACCAATACGGGTGAGGTTATCCACAATCTGCTGTTGCTTGTGGCGCAGTTGCTCCTCATAGGGAAGGATCTGCCATTTGCATCCACCGCACTCGCCGTAGTGCTTGCATACGGGTTCGCAGCGGGTGGGAGAGGGGATAACGATACGCTCCACACGTCCCTCCATAAAGGAGTGTTTCTTGCGGGTTACTTGTATATCCACAATATCGCCTGGCACGCAGTATGGCACAAACAGCACCATATCGTCCACACGGGTGATGGCTTTGCCCTCAGCAGCAATGCCCGTAATCTCAATGTTTTGCAGTAATGGTAAGTTCTTCTTTTTCATATTTCTAACTTCTAACAGCCGAAGGCGGTCTAATATCTATATTATTTTATCAGCCAATTGATACTTTCTTTATACAATATATCAAAGTCGTATGCGCTCTCGAGCATGAAACTCCAGCATAGTGTCTTTGCACCGCCTGCTTCTGATGCATCATGTGCTATAGCAGCCGCCACATTCACCTCTGGGAAACGTGCTACCACTATACCATCCTCTGCAGGGTAGATACCGTCTGCGTTCTCGGTATGCAACTGCTCCTCGTTAGGTTCAGTGCGGAAGGTGTAATTACCCCTTGGTAACTGGCGTTCGATGCGTACCTTACCAGTTCGCGAAGCATGGGTGCAACGGAACTCATAGTGCAACTGGTTCTTGATAAATGCTTTATCTTCGTCGCTCTGTATGTCGCTAGCTATATGTGCGCCAGAGAGCAGCAATCGACCACCATGTTGCAAGTAGTGGGTAAGCGCATGTTGCAAGTTTGTAGGCATACAATGGAAGGAGGTGTCCTTGCCCATGATGACAGTCTTTTGCTTACCGAGAATCACATCCACAGCATCATAATCAGCAATGCTATCTACAGCAGCCACACTGGTGCTGACATACGAATAGCCCATCTCTGCCAATACTCTTCCGTGCATAGCAGGATAATCGAATGTGTTGCCCACGGTAGGGTGATTCATATGGTCGCTGTGGCACATACCCCAACCGCAGTTGTCGTCGGTCTGCCATTCGTTGCGGCTATCGAAATCATACACTTCGCCGATGTAGTTCACGCCCTTGCCGTATGGCACAGCATGACTAGCAGGACGGATACCGCCATAGATACTATCTTGCCACCAGTCTGGACCACTCACGCGAGTGAAGCCGTTCACGATCAGCACTTCTCCTTTCTCCTCTGGTGCAATGTAGGCAGATAGTACCTCGCTCTTGAAACTCAGTCCTCCTGCATTGCCCGCTGCCACACGAATATCATAGCGTGTGCCCTTGTCTGGAGTGAATGTATATTCGTTGGTTGTCACGCGCACACCGTTATCCCAATCGCCATCGTTCTGGCGGGTATAGACGATATAGTAGGTTGGCTTAGCCGTTGGCTCTAGTGTATCTTCCGTTGCCTCCCACGTTACTTTTATAAGTCTTGGTTCTTGACTCCTTGCTCCTTGCTCCATTCTCATCTCCATACTATTCACAGGCAATGGCTGTACCGCATACTCTGTGCCGTATTGCTCGTGCATAAAACGCAAAATGGATTTGTACATTGCACGCGAGATAGTGAATCGCACACGTGGGTCAAGACCGTACTTCATATCCGTCATGTTCTGGTGCGATAGCAGTTCTAGCAGCACCGCTGGCACTTTCGGGTGGCGTGCTTCTGCATACGAACCGTTGTTTAGTTGACGGCGCGTCCATTCGGGGGCATACACCGCGCGCATGTCCTCCACAATCTGTGTTTGCATATAGTCTGCCAAGTCGCGTGCTACGATGCGGCTTTTGCCTGTAGGGTAGGTCTTACATTTCTCATCATCATGATCTTTGTAGATAATCAGTGTCCCGATCACTTCATCTCGCACGCCAGCATCCGTATGAAAAGCGAGCGACATATGCAGAGGGATATTCAATCCTGACTGATTGGGATTGGCTGCACTACCACCTGCCAGATAGTTCACCCATATGCCGCGCGAAGCATAGTCGTCCACGTAGTCATTTTTGCTGTCGGTGTAGTTGTAAATGCTGTCTGGAATACCCGAATATTGCATCCAATAGCGTGCTGCTTCTATGTATCGTGGCAGCCCGCTGGTGATAGCATTTGCTTGATTAGCAAGCAGTTCTACGCTATCAATCATGACAGCATCACCTTCGGGCAATTCTTTGGATGAAGGAACATTCTCAAAACTATTGGGTTGTTTATAGCGCGCCACACTACCCATGCCGCCACCAAATTTCACGGCGTCAGTGGTTACTACTTCTTTGCCGTTAGCCACGGCTGCTACACTCACGTAGTTGTTTGCACGGTCGCCATCAAAAGCAAAGGTGCCAAGATATACCCATGTGCCACCACCCATCTTCTGATTGACCGAGAAGGTGGTTTTTTGCCCTTTGTGCATGACGGTGTATTGCGCTTTGCTGGTGCTGTTAGGTAGGGTCTTGTAGCTTACATATACAGCATATTCGCCTTCTGGTAGCGATGGGGTATATTTCATTTCGCCTTTGACTTTGTTGCCAGTTGCTTCTATGGCATAACTGCCAAAAGTGAATGGATTCTCCCCTTCCATCAACACACCATCTTCATCTCTTCCCCAACCACTTCCATCTTGAACCACATCGAACAATGTTGAACCACTTTGAACTGCATCACGATCATCTATCACTTCCTCATGCGTTTGGATATCACGCTCACGAGGTTGCACTACTACCGCGCCTGCGTTCTCCAGCATCGGCACCAAGAATGGCATCGTGTAGCTCGTGGTGTATAAGTCTTCTACGGTAGTCCATACCTTGGCACGCTGCCAACGCCATGATTCGGTAGGTTGGTGGAAATATTGTCCGTGGCTACCCCACAGCGCAATATGCTTGCCGTCCAAACCTTGTTTAGCAGAGTAGGGACGTGAGGTGTTGGTCACCCATTGGGTGGTTGCTGGTAGGGTGTATCGTGCATTTTTAGCACGATGGCGGTATAGCGATGTCACCAATTCGCCTATTTCATAATCGCCAGTCTGTAGGGTCACTCTTCCTTGGTTGTTACCTAAAACCACTTGGCTAATCAGCAGTCGCAGTTCTTGTACGTCGGTGGGTGTCAACGATAGTTGCCCCAGAGTTTCGTTGGTATACACCCATACGAATTGGTTTTTCACGCGTACTCGCTCCACGGTCACTTCTCCCACATATGCTTTGCTCTTTGCATACGCAGTTAGGGTGTCTGCCAATAGTTGCTTGTCTAGGGCATATGCCTGTATGCCTATCCATACGCTCAATAACAAGACTATAGTTCGTTTCATATTGTTTTTTTTTGAAAAATTACGTAATATCGTACAAAGGTACAAAATCCCTCGCATACGCGCAAGCGACCTCGCGCTTTTTTTTACAAAAAAACGCCTTTTGAATTTAAACTCTAAACTTTCAACCCAAATATTTGCGTATATACATTTTTTTTACTACCTTTGCACGAATTATTGTAAATTATACAACACTACACCACAGAACAATGGCAACAGCAATCGAATTCAACCACGTAGGCAAACAATACCGCCTGGGCCTCGTATCCACAGGCACCCTCAGCCACGACCTCAACCGCTGGTGGCAAACGGCTATCCTCCGTCGTGAGGACCCATACTTGAAGATTGGTTCGGTCAACGACCGCGCCACCAAAGCGGACTCCGACTATGTATGGGCACTCCGCGATATTGACTTCAAGGTCGAGCAGGGCGACGTTGTCGGCATCATCGGCAAGAACGGTGCAGGCAAGAGTACCTTGCTCAAACTCCTCAGTAAAGTCACTGGTCCCACTGTGGGCACTATCCGCGCTAGGGGCCGCATCGCCAGTCTGCTGGAGGTCGGTACGGGTTTTCATAGTGAGATGACGGGCCGCGAGAACATCTTCATGAACGGCGCTATCTTGGGCATGACCAAGGCGGAGATCGCCGCTAAGCTGGACGAGATCGTGGATTTCTCTGGCTGCGAGAGGTATTTGGACACCCCAGTTAAGCGCTATAGCTCAGGTATGATGGTTCGTTTGGGCTTTGCTGTGGCTGCGCACTTAGACCCCGAGATTTTGGTGGTGGACGAAGTCCTCGCCGTCGGTGACGCCGAGTTCCAAAAGAAAGCCATCGGCAAGATGCAAGACGTCTCCAAAGGCGAAGGCAGAACGGTTCTCTTTGTGAGTCATAATATGGCGAGTGTGAAGAGTCTGTGTAAATCGGGATTGTTGCTAGAGAATGGTATGGTAAAATACCGCGGAAGTATTCAAGATACGATTGATATGTATATCGGTGAAGGTGGTAGTTCGGAAAATCAATATTTTGAAGATTTATCTACAGCTCCAGGCAATGATGTAGTTCGCATTAAATCTTTTGAGATCTTACCATTGGATGGATCCAGTCAGATTACGATTGAGACTGGTCTCCTTTTCCGATTGAAATTTATGTGCTACAAGGAGAATGCAATGTTGGATGCCAATATGAAAGTTTCTACGATGGATGATATGACGGTTTTCCAAGTGGGACAAGTGCTCGGGCAAGTAGGAGAAAAAGATTCCAAGAAGGGCGTTTATACAGTAGAGTTCAAAATTAATCCGTACACACTTAATGCTGGGCGTTATAAAACAGAAATTTTCTTTGGTGAGAATCAGCGTTATTTAGTTTATGGCGGTTTTGAACAATGTTTTGAAATTGAAAATTCATTGTCGGATATGGGATTTAATCAAAGCGTAATGCCTGGTTTCT
Organism: uncultured Bacteroidales bacterium; assembly: GCA_937891975.1. Classification (GTDB taxonomy): domain Bacteria; phylum Bacteroidota; class Bacteroidia; order Bacteroidales; family Paludibacteraceae; genus Colicola. The sequence continues at coordinate 4,898 of CALAUA010000023.1, read as the reverse complement.
TGCGTCCTAAAAATAATTTTAAAGTTACTTTTGAAGGTTAAGTTATGAAACATACTTCGATACATGATTGCAAACTGATAGATTTGCGCAAAATCCACGATGTGCGTGGTAACTTAACTCCCATTGAGGGTGGAGTAGATGTGCCATTCGATATCAAGCGAGTGTATTATCTCTACGATGTCCCAGGTGGCGAAAGTCGCGGTGCACATGCTCATAAGGAGTTGTATCAACTGATTGTAGCAGCCAGTGGCTCTTTTACCGTAACATTAGATGATGGAACTGAGAAAAAATCTTTCAATCTCAATCGCTCCTATTATGGTTTGTTAGTAGTACCAAGAATATGGCGTGACTTGGATGATTTCTCTTCTGGTGCGGTGCTACTTTGTCTCGCGAGTGAGCATTACGACGCGGCCGATTATATCCGCGATTACAATGAATTTTTAGAGTATAAGAAATAATTGAAAAATAGATTTGCATAATCCAAAAGTTTTTTGTAACTTTGCAGGCGGATAAAATATTAAAATATGAGTGCATCTATTATTCCATTGAAAATATCACAATTGGCGTTGCTTGTTTCGCAGCGCAAGCATATTCCTGTGAGAGCAGCGTTGGCGTATATTTATGACTCACCATTCTATGCCAAGTTGTACGATGAAAGTGCCAAGTGGTGGTATCTGGATACAGAATCACTTTATCGCTTATTGGAGCAAAGCTGGTTGTCACAAGGGCGTATCGTATCGAATAATGTGATTGTATTTTTAACTTTCTGTGCGGAAAATTATGCCAAAAGACATGGTATGACTTCTTTAGAGGCATACGCTCTCTTCCGCCGTTATGGGGTCGATGAGTATCTAGTCAATGGCTTTGATATGCTCCATACACAAGGTGAGGATATGATTTTGCACGATATAGATATATTTATCAACAATCGAAAAAAGTAATTTGAAACAAAAATACGGAATGAATTATAAACAAAGAAATAGTTATTTTGTTTTGCATACCTAAGCAGTGTTCTGCTTCTTATATGCAAAAATAAAATATAACCCTAGATTTTTGAATATTTATATAGCGTAGAGTAACGAAGCGTATTTATGTTAAAGAAATATATAATTTGAAACAAAAATACGGGCTTTATAAGCCCTATAAAAATAAATAAAAATCAATGTACAGCCTTTTATCCTTGCTCAAATGAATGCAACATATTGCATTGATGAGCAAGCACAAAAGAAATATTGGAGAAAAAATGACTAAGTCAACAGATATACAATTTCAGCAGGAAGTTTTTGATATAATTGGTGCTGCTATGGAAGTGCAGAATCATTTAGGACGAGGCTTTTTGGAGTTGGTGTACCATGATGCGTTGAATGTTGAATTAGGGTTACGTGGAATTCCTTTTGAAACAGAGAAATTAATTACAATCACTTATAAAGGACATTTACTTGATCGAACATATAAAGCTGATTTAGTATGTTGTGACAATATAGTTGTAGAACTCAAATCTGTTGAAAAATTAAGAACTGAGCATACTGCACAACTATTAAACTATCTAAAAGCAACCAACTTACCACTAGGTATATTGATTAACTTTGGAGAAGTGCCTTTGAAATACAAAATTGTACCTAATTTTATCAACTCAAAAAAAATAATTTAGTTTTGGCTCACTAATGCAATTTGTTGCATTCTTATGAGCAAAAAACTAAATATAGCAACTAGATTTTGTATATTTTTAGAGTGAGCCTAGCGAGCGTATTTATGTTATAGAAAAAAATATTTTAAACAAAAATACGGCATCATAGATGCCTACAAAAATAATTAAAAATCAATGAACCAATCTTTTTGTTTTTAGTCAAATGAATGCGTCCCGCATTGGTTACTAAAACAAAAAAAATGAAATATAAACAAAGAAATAGTTATTTTGTTTTGCATACTTAAGCAGTTGTTACTGCTTCTTATATGCAAAAATAAAATATGATCCTAGATTTTTGAATATTTATATAGCGTAGAGTAACGAAGCGTATTTATGTTAAAGAAAAAGTAATCCTCGAATTGTTACAAAATAGATTAAGCAAAATGAAACTATATCATGGTTCAATAGTAACAGTGAAGAAACCAAGTCTTCGCCAAGGTAGGCCCAATACTGATTATGGCAAGGGCTTTTATACTACAGTTGATTTCGACCAAGCAGCCCGTTGGGCACGTATTCGTTGTGACCGCGCAGGCGGTGGGAATGCAGTTGTATCTGTGTATGAGGTGGGTGATAATTTGTTGAATGATGCTGCATTGAAGATAATGGAGTACAACGGAGCGACTAAGGAGTGGTTGGATTTTGTGGTTGCTAATCGTCGCTTTGCTCCGTTGCATGACTATGATATTGTGCTTGGTCCAGTAGCGAATGATAACTTGTATGCTACCATCAGTTTGTATGAGAACGGGGAACTGAGCGCAGAAGCTGCCGTAGTGCAATTGAAGACGCATGTGCTGTTTAATCAGGTGTCTTTTCATACGGACAAAGCATTATCGCAATTACAATTTGTGGAAGCAATAATTGTAGATAAGGAATAGAAGCACTTTACCAACCGACTCATCACCGAGGGATGACCGAGAGAAGAGCGTAGAATGAAAAAAACTAAAATTTTGATATGTGTAGAAATAATCAAAAATCAATTACAGATATAGTCTTATTTATCTTGTGTTGGATGGGTAGGATTATTAACACCTGCATCATATGGTTACGGAAATTATGGTATATGATATTAATGAGCATTTCAACGCCATATGTTATCCTTAATTTTGAAGAAATTGTACAGTTTCAATTTTTTACAGAGTTTAATGGTAAGAATCTAATTTTCTTAGTATGGATAATTCTTTTAATAGTACCTTTGTTTGAAAGTTTTGAAGGATTTGGAATAACTATAAAACGTGCGCAGCAGTATCTTGAAAATAAGCAATTGGATGCATTAGTTGAGAATGAGGAAATTCCATCACAAAAAGAATTACAAAAGCAGTTGAAAGATGAATCAAAATAGAATACAAATTAAAAATTCCATTTTGGAGATTGTAAGTCGTGGATTAATCATTACTACTTCTTCCAATGTGTCTGATGAACAATATAATACTTGGCAGCATTATGCCCAGATGATGTTGCATTTATGTTCATTTCAGTATAATCCAACCATATATATAAATTATTTGAAGATTTGTACAAATGCTCTTGCTTTAAGCAGTAACAATGATAGAATGAGGTTATGTATTAACTATTTATTAGGAGTCGCTAAAATTCTTTAAAATAATGGCCAATTCTTTCCTGCCGCTTACGCTTGATAATTAAATGTTTTCTTGCATAAATACAAATTAAATTGTTGTAAATTAAATAGAACGATTATAATTTTAGATCAATATGAATAGAGGTTCAGAATGGCATAAATGGGATTTACATGTACATACCCCATACTCCTTGGTCAATAATTATGTTGCGGGTGATGAAGGAGACGTGTGGGAACATTATATTTCAGATTTAGAGAAATTGCCCAATGAGATTAAAGTTTTGGGCATTAATGACTATCTTTTTATAGATGGATATAGAAAAGTTCTAGAATACAAAAAACAAGGTCGTCTTCAAAATATTGAACTTTTGTTGCCGGTCCTAGAGTTTCGTTTGGATAAATTTGGAGGGCATAGAGATTTTAAAAGAATAAACTTTCATGTTATTTTTTCTAATGAGGTAAATGCAGATGTAATTCAAAGTCAATTTTTGAATGCTCTTTCTTCTCATTACAAATTATCACACGAACATGAAGGGATATCATGGGGAGGAGTAATTACAAAAGCAAATCTAATAGAATTAGGAAAACAGATAAAAAAATCTGTTCCTATTGACCGCTTACATGAATATGAAGAGGATATTGTTGAGGGATTCAATAATTTAAATTTAAAATTTGATAAAATAATTGAAGTTCTGCAAAATGCTCCACAGTATTTTAAAGGGAAATATATTACGGCGATTGGAAAAACGGAATGGGAAGCCATTGAGTGGAATGCTCAATCTATAGCTGAAAAAAAGCATATGATTAATTCGGCAGATATTATTTTTACAGCTGCAGAATCAGTGGAGTCTTATCAAAAAGGATATGAAAAATTGACTGAGGCAAGAGTTAATAATCTACTTTTAGATTGTAGCGATGCCCATCATAATATGGATTCTTCTAATAAAGATCGTTTGGGAAATTGTAATACGTGGATAAAAGCAGAATTGTCTTACGAGGGACTTAAACAAGTATTATATGAACCAACCGAACGTCTTCGTGTTCAGATTAATGAACCAGATGAAAAAAGCATCTATCAAGTGATAGACTCAATTAGTTTGAATGAAGATTCGTTTTGGAGGGGCAAAATACAGTTGAATAAAAATCTCAATACAATAATTGGTGGTCGATCAACAGGAAAATCAACCCTACTAAAAGGAATTGTAGCTCAGATTGATGAATCCAAACTTCCTAGAGAAGAAACTTTTGCACGAAATCATAAAGATGGATTATCAATAACATGGTGCGATAATGATACATCATTTAGACGTGATATTGAGTATTTTTCTCAGAATTATATGCACTCAATTGCATCTAATGAAAAATTGACAAATGAAATAATTGAAGATATTATTCGGCATAAGGACAAAGGAGAGCATTTGCTTAATTATGAATCTCTCGTAGACACAATAAGGCAATATATGGCTGAGAATGTGTTTATGTTATTCCAAAAACAAAAACAAATTAATGATCTTGCTCAATTGCTTCGTGAAAAGGGAAATAGAGATGGTGTAATTCAACAATTGGCAATCCTAAATTCTCGTTTGCTGGAACTACAACGTAATAGCATTCTAACGGAAGAAGAAAAAAAACAAT
>CALAUA010000022.1 GCA_937891975.1 uncultured Bacteroidales bacterium | reverse complement strand
TAGTGAATGGATAGTCACCACTTGTAGTATACTTCTGACCATTCCAAGTAAACTCGCTACATGCTGTCTCATATACATCGGCAGTAACTGGACTGTTGATGGTCAAGTTCAAGATGCGAATCTCTTGGTCGCAACCATTTACTGTACGCAAGGTATCGCGATACTCACCTGCTGTAGCGTAATACTTACCAGTTATATCCCAGTGATAAGGTGCACCGTCGCAAACTGTAGCAGAAGTTATGGTCTGAGTCACGGTACGTGCCTCTACATTGAATACGAATGTAGTACCCAACACGTTATCACACTCGTCTTTCACTACCAGTGTCATAGTATAGGTAGTAGCATCGCAAGGGATTACGCTAGTAACATCCTCCCATGTCACAGTCACCACATCAGAGATAGCTTCAGTATCAATACCTTGATAATAAGCTTTGATGGCTGTTACACTAGCATCTACAACAGGTAGTTCACCTTGTTTCAATACAGGTATTGCACTTGTGATAGTAGCCAAAATGGAATCATTCATCTTCACAGGAGCCACGATAGGGGTAATTACATAGGTGTATATAGAATCCAATGTAGGTGAAACTACTACAGTGTCACTCCAAGTTTGGGTAGAAGAGACCAATGAAGATATGACATGCTTATCACCTTTAAGATCATAATAGTCCGTACCATCGCAGACACTGTCAACAATTGTATAGAATATGGTATCTTTCACTATCAAATGCAAAGTCGCGATACTGTCACACCCCGCTGCATTCAAGTCTATACTATATCCATAGTAACCTGCGGAATCATATTTTTCACCAGATACAGGCCACATATATGGCAAATCGTTTGAACTGATAGTTGTAGTGATAGTATCTCCATAAGTTGGATTATTCACAGTCAGCGCCAAGGAGACAACGCTATCGCATCCATCCATATCAGGAACAGTTTTGGTATAAGTACCAGTACTTGAGTATTTGTCTCCATACCACAAAAATTCTTCACCAGCACAAATCATTGCTATAGAATCTGGTCCTGCTACACGCGCAGCAACTGGGAAAATGTGATCCGTCTTATATTCTTTACCACAAATATCGGTTACTACTAGAGTCATTGTGTGTGATGTAGCATCACAATCTACCTTAGTTATATTCCAGATTACACTTGCTACATCGGCGATAGACTCAGAATCGTTAGCCATGTAATAATCGCTGATTGCTGCCGTATCAACATGAGGCATCTTACCTTGCTTCAACTCTGGTATAGCCCCCCAAATCTCTTTCAGAATAGAATCTGTCATTATCTCAAGAGGCACAAACGGATTCACAACATAGGTATATATAGAATCTAAGGTACTATTTACATGGACTGTATCTTTCCACAGTTTTTGTTCCCCAATACAATCATACGAGTTTATGGTCTTATATTTAACAACTACACACTCGCTAGAAAGATTTACAAGGACATTACCCGTTGGTTTCACATACAAGTATAGCACATCTACATCAGCGGGCAACTCACTAATATGCACCTCTTTTGACACTGGGGTATTAGCTGCGATACCTTTTGCAAAAGAAAGATATGGTTCTTCAACAGGACATTCATCGTATATATTGACAGCAGCTTGTACAGAATCAGCAGTATTGTTGGTTACAGTCAATTTCAGTGTACAATCTTTGCCACGTAAATCTGAGATTGACAACTTGTACCACGCCTCTTCTTCGGCATTTAATTCAATATCAGTACCCCATACATAAGGAATAGCCTCTGCACACTTGTCTTCCACAGGAGTCGTTGTATCTGGTTCTACGATGATATCGCCTGTTGTTTTAATACGCATATAGCAGTTGAGGTCGCGTGGGAGGCGCGCTTCAATCTTATCAAACAGCGCATTAATCTTATCCATTGGGATAGCATCTATTGCCTTCTTGATACGTTGTTTAATTTCCTCGGTTGGAAGATATGTTTTGCATTGCTTAAGCAGGACATAAGCACCTCCAGCATATGGAAGAACTTTATCGTAGTTCTTCAGGATTGTCTCTGCTTCTATATAAGGGATATAGTCATCTAGTTGCTCAATTACCTGAATAGCTTGCTCGATGCTAAGATGCTCTTTTGTCTCCTCTTTGAGCATTGCTTTAGCTTGCTCAAGTCGGCTCTTGATTTCAGCTTTTGAGAGATATTTCTCACGATTGTCGATCAGATCCTTGAGTTCTGCATACGCAATTAGATGTCCATATTCATCTAGGATGTTTTGAAGTTTGGTAACAGGGAAATATTTACCATACTTACCAAGTTTATTATCAATCTTATTGAGGATTACAAATGCATTGTATTTCTCAAGAATAAGTTCTGTCTCATGATTATAGAACTGTCGATCGAATTGTTTGAGGAACTCCATTAGCTTGGTGAATGGGATAACCTGTTGCGCTGTTATGTTCGAAGGGATAGTAGCATAGCTCTCAAGAGCAAAGAACACAGGGCAAGTAGGCGATACCGCAGCCTCGAATTCAACAGGAACGTTATTATTGTTGGTTACCGCCAGTACGAGATCTTCTCCCTTCTTCATTTTCTCCCAAGGATAGCGGAGATTAACCTCGTACCAGATATCTTGGTTAGCTTGCAGCTGCAGACCATTCTTCTCCCAATCGTTCCAATCGAAAGGAACAGCAGAAGAACAAGCTTTCAAATCAGAAGCATCCATATTCAATGCCACAAGAATATCTTGATCACTGGTCAACTGCATGTAGAACTCCGTGATATCTGCATCAATGAATTTGCGTGCTTTCGCCAATATGCTAGTAGGAACAGCCAAAGAGAACGCGAGCTCTTTAGGCATCTTAACCTTAGCATAGGTAGGGATAGCATATTCGCAACCTACCGTAACACCAGCGGTGAGGGTAGCTGTCTGTGCGCCCAAGTTTCGGAATGAGATTTTTCCTGCGCGGCCGCCGTCATTAAGCAATCCCATAGGGAACTTATACCATTGCGAACCTGCCGTTTGGGTATAGCTAAAATCCGAGGTCACTTCCACTGCGCTGAGACAGTCGGCAGATGGAGCGATTACTGCATCATAGGTAGAAGCCGCCATCTCGAGCACGCCATCAGCCACAACACCCACATAGATATTGTCAACATTTGGCACTGCAAAGTATTGGTAGTCAATAAACTTATCCACACACGTACGAGCAGGCACAGGGAGAATGAGTGGCATAGTTAACTTAGCAGGACAATCAACAGATACCACGGTTGCAGCCCATACGAGTGAGTCTGTATGGTTGGTAAAGGTCAATTTAACATGCTTACCAGAATCCTTAATGGTAGTCAAATCCACATCATACCACGCTGGAGTACCTGCTTTAATCTTAGCTCCCTTGTTCCAGTCGAAGGTAATCAAATCTTCACGCAAGCATGGGTTGGTAGTAGCGTTGGTAACATCCAAGCCAAAGAGAATATCTTGGTCAGTTTTGATTTCCAGATACACATCTTTCGCGTCCACCTTATTGTACACCTTCTCTACACGCGCGAGGGCATCAACCAAATTACCAATCACGTTTGGAGCAAGCATACCTAAGTTAAAGCCTGCAGGGATAGGCAAGGTGATGGTAGCGCCTGTTGTATATTGGCAATCAGTTACCATACCGATGGTTACGTTTGCACGCTTATTACCTGGGTTCGCCAAGTAAATGCTAGAATAACCTGCTTTGCTCTTGAGCAAATCCAATGAAATCTTGTACCATGATGTGGTACCTGCTGCGTGTTTATACTCTTTGCCATGCTCTGGATTCAAAGCGTTTAAGCATGGAGTAGGATCTGCCGCAATAGCGTCCTTGGTAGAAGCAGACAACTCGATATGAGAATCTGTGCTCACGCCCACATAGATACGGTTTAGTGGAGAACGAGAAAGGATTTGATAATCAATTGTTTGACCGAGATCAAAACCTGCAGGAACTGGCAATATCAATGGCAAGATTGTGCCTTGGCAATCCATCGCCAACTCCAAGTTCACCAATGCTGTCGCTTTTGAGTGGTTAGCAAACGCCAAATAGAGGTGTTGCTTATTTTGCTTCAAGGTAGTAATATCCATCTCATACCATTGTGTCTCACCTGCTTGCAACTCAGCACCTGTATTCCAGTCGAATACAACTGCGTTTGCACATGGAGACACATTGCGCATACCAACAGAAGCTGTCAGATCCTTATCGGTGATAAAGCGGATATATACCCACTCGCTATTCACAGCTTTGAGCATGTCGCCCTTAACTAGTTTCATAATGCTTTCTTGTGCATTGATTACCAAGTTTTGCGCTACAACGCTCGTTACTGGGCAAGCAAAAGCAGTTTCAACAGTCAAGTTAGCAACCTCGCTAGTATTGTTGGTTACATAGAACTCTGTATCAAAATCGCGCTCGGCAATCAGTTCCTCGCGTTTCACTTTGTAAACGTGCTTACCTGCGGTGAGGTTCATTTCCTCGCCAAATACCAATTCAGGAGCAGTTGCGCAATCGAAGTCTGCATACAAGCTAGGGTCAACCACTACAACTTCTTCTTCCACACGCATGGTGATAGGTTGGTCATTGATCAACTTCACGAACACATAATCCTCGTTCAGCACGTCCAAGAAGATTGTACCTAGTTCATTCTCCTCTTCTGCGCCAGCAGCAATTGTCCAGTTCTTAGCAGGCAACACCGCACTAGCAGGACAGTCAAGACTCATTTCGAAGCTCACATTGGCCTCTACTGCGCCTTGGTTAGCAATCACGAAGTTAAGCTTCTTGTTATTGTTCTTCACTTCGCTCAAGTTCAAGCGGAACCATTGCTCACCGACAGGAATATTTACGCCTGCCCAATTAAAGTCCTTCGCTTTAGAACAAGCATCATCTACGATATCCTCGGTCTCATAGACCTTAGCAGACAATGCAATTTCTTTGTTGGATGTCAATTGCAGATAAATCTCAGAAAGACCTAAGTCCATCATTTGCTTCAGTGAGAGTTCTCTACCGCCAGCAACAAAAGATTTCTTACTCCAAAGCTGATAATCTTTAGCAGCAATGTTGTAATTGAATTTGCTAGACGAAGATTGTCCCAGAAGACTAGCTTCTACGGTAACAGTCACCGCTGCTGGATCATCCGTAAGGTTGGTCAAATAAAGGGCCAGAGTTGGATCATTTGCCTCTGCTTTCAATGGAGACAAACTCACGCGATACCACGAACCCGCACTCAGTGCAGGCTTGTGACCACCAACCCACGCAAAGTCAATAGCATTGGCTTTGCTTGCACCGCTATTATCGCCAATAGCCATCATACTGATAGCCATTAACAATGCAACAGTGGAAAGTAAAAATTTACGCATCATTTTTTTGTTATTTAATGTTATTATATTCTTGACTTTTGTACTTAGTACAAATAATTTTTTCAATTATCCCGCAAAGTTACTATTTTTTTTTTGAATTAACAAACTTTTGACTACTTTTTCTTAAAAAACGTGTTTTTTATTCTATATTTGTTGTTATTTTATTGTTATCAATCTTCATGCCAAGAATTGTGAAGCACTCCTTGCCTCGTATGATATACACTACTCCGTTGCGCATGATTAGACGAGGTTGCTCAGTACAAGGTAGATTATCGACCGCTGAAGTCAACTCTTCATTGACCGTCAGTGTGAGATGGCGCGTACAATCGTTGTAGGTAAGTATCTTGTAGAAATAATCGCCAGCAGCATATACCATTGTATCTGCTGGTTCGTAGTAATAGCCTGCTAGCAATTCTTCTGTCTTCACCACGATCGTATCATACTCCATATCTGGAGTCGTGAAGGCAATGTCGATAGTAGTGATTTGCCATGTATCCATATTCAACCAGTTGGAATCCAAGAGGATAGCTGGCTGTGTATATTCCAGTTCATTATGGATGAAGATACGTCCCTCACAGAGAGTGGTATCTACATTCATATAGAGCGTATCAATATCGTGGTAGAGGTGCAAGAGATAACGCTCGTCGCATTCACCTGAAGTGCGGATAGTCAGGTCGTAGTCTCCAAAGGTGGTGATAATATCTTGACCGCGGTAGGTGTAGGGCAATTCTGTTTGCTTGAGGGCAAGGGTGTCAGGTATTGCCTCGGGAGCGGTAAAGGTAACTGATACAGAGGTGATGATATAGGTATCTGCATCGCGTTGCAGGGTATCTGCAAAAGTGGTGGAAGAGGTGTACTCTACTCCGTTGTATGTAAACACTTTACCTTGACAGAGGGTTTCACTAAGTGTCTCATAAAGGGTATCGATATCGTGGTATACATATAAGCGGTAATGCTCATCGCAGTTACCCAAAGTATGGATTAATACGTCATATTCTTGATTTAAGCCACCTACTGGGATCGTATAGTGATTACGATACGTGTATGGTAAATCAGAGTGCTTGAGACCTAGCGTATCAAGAGATATATCTGGGGCGGTAAAGACAACTGATACAGAGGTGATTACGCATGTATCCACATTTAGGATAGCAGTATCAACAAACGCAGTATTGGAGGTATAGTCTATCCCTTTATAAGTAAACACTTTACCTTGACAGAGGGTTTCACTAAGTGTCTCATAAAGGGTATCGATATCGTGGTATACATATAAGCGGTAATGCTCATCGCAGTTACCCAAAGTATGGATTAATACGTCATATTCTTGATTTAAGCCACCTACTGGGATCGTATAGTGATTACGATACGTGTATGGTAAATCAGAGTGCTTGAGACCTAGCGTATCAAGAGATATATCTGGGGCGGTAAAGACAACTGATACAGAGGTGATTACGCATGTATCCACATTTAGGATAGCAGTATCAACAAACGCAGTATTGGAGGTATAGTCTATCCCTTTATAAGTAAACACTTTACCTTGGCAGAGGGTTTCGCTAACGGTCTCATAGAGGGTATCAATTGCATGATAGACGTGCAAGAGATAACGCTCGTCGCATTCACCTGAAGTGCGGATAGTCAGGTCGTAGTCTCCAAAGGTGGTGATAATATCTTGACCGCGGTAGGTGTAGGGCAATTCTGTTTGCTTGAGGGCAAGGGTGTCAGGTATTGCCTCAGGCGAGGTGAAAGTGACATGAGTAGAAGTGATGGTTAGTGTGTCTACATTCGTCCACATCGAATCAACTATTGTAGTAGAAGATGTGTATATATCACCATTTGAGTGCGTATATACTTTACCCACACAAACAAGTTCATTTATAGTTTTGGTTAATGTAATAAAACTATGTTGTATGTGCAGATAAACAATCATCTGACAGCCATCTTTATCGAATGTATTGATTGTGTAGTCACCAAAATCTTTAAAAATTTGTTGATATAATCGAACACCTTTTTTTATCCTTTCTGCAGTATATTTCTTGGTTTCGTGCACGGTATCCATTGGATTAAAATGCACATTGGTATAAACCACAAGCACCGTATCACGCCCTTGCCACAAGGAATCAACTAAAGATACCTCGTGGTCATAGTATCTATCATTCGCATCTTTATATGCCGAACCTGCACAAAGAGTAGTGTCTATCACATTAGCAATGGTAGTCAAGTTATGCCGTACGTGCAGGGCGATATGCTCGTCGCACTCGTCAGGTGCTTGCAACAGTAGGTCATAGTCGCCAAAGGCGTTGATGGTTTGTCCACGATAGTCATATGGCAACTGGTCGTAGCGTAATGCGAGAGTATCGTATTGCAGTTCTGGAGCTGAGAAAACGACATTGTATCCATACATATGGTAGGAAGTCAAGGATGTTTGTATGGTATCATAGTAATATATTCCTGACGTGGTGGCAGTTATATCCTCATAGCGGAATACTTTGCCCTGGCATATGGTAGTGTCGGTAATGGTCTCTTGATAATTGGACGCCAAACAACGAATAGTACCTGTAGCAGTAGCGTCGTGTGAGAAATGTAAATAGAAGTATTCCTCTGCCTCCCATGCTTCGTCTATCAGTGCTGCAGATAAAACAAATCGGTCACTCGCGTTGTTAAACGTATATTCCTCGAAAGGTGTAGCGTTGCATGTACCTCGCGCTACAGATAAGTGGCAAGGTGCGTTGTCATCAGTAGTCCACTGTATAACAACGTTTTCTCCATAAGGGATATCATTAGGATCCACTACATATACATCGTTCGTCGCTTGACTAAGCATAGTCATTCCTGGGAACAGATGTAGTGGATCATCGCAAGTAGTATGAAAAGCCTTATCCATTGTATTAGCTAGTAAACGTCCGCCAAAGCCATAGATAGGCGCAATGCAGATATAGAATGTAGCATCCACATCGCCATATCCATTCTCTTCCAGTCGCTCTTTAATCGTTTGACTATCAATAGAATTGGTTTGATTACGAGTAAATACTGCTTGATACTTTGGTTCTTTGCTAGTGCATAATACGTACACATCAAAGCTCATATCACAATCGGAATAGAGATATGCTGACAAACCTTGTGATAAGTCACTAAGCGAGGCCTTAAACCAAGTGGAGTCGGAGATTTCGATGTCTAATGGCAGCGCAAAGTCGTGATAATTAAACTTACAATCACAATAATAGGACGGCCATCCTTGAGCAGCACTCGTTTCACCGCAATTCTCTGCAGTGACTTGTGCGTTCAAAGTTGCCAAAGACACGCTACACAGTATAGTTAAGAATATATGTCGAAGCGTTGTATTCATTGTTATGTGTTAGTTTATCTTATATTATCTTACGACTGCTTTTGCCATTTCATTTTCGCCACAGATGAGGTAGATGCCTGCAGGTAGAGAGATGGTGGTTTCAGCAGTAAGATACTGCGATGTAACCAATTGTCCAGCCGCGTTGTATATGCTAACTTGTTGAGCAACAACAGGTACAACACCTACTCCACCCTCGATGTTGTAAACCATCATTTGGCTGTTGCCTGCGATGGTAGGTACACCAGTAGTGGTACCTTGACTAGAATCTTCATTACCAAAAGCAATCTCTCCTGATTGAAGATTGATCGCTTTTGCTCTCATTCCCTTCGGAGCTGTAAAGTTAGCAAGAATAAATCCTTGACCAGGGGATAAATGTATAGGATCTTCGTAGTCTGCGTCAAATCCCGATTCCCATAGATTAACATAAACATTATGTGCATATTCGGAATTTACCAAGCCATATCCAAAATCTTGATCCGTATCATCCGAAGCATTCTTTCCACGCAAATAATTATTCAAGACAAATGCATTTTCTATATTGCTGATATCCAATTTTGCAAATGTAGAATTTCCACGCAAGGAAGCGGAATTTTCCGCAGTATAAGGTGCTAATATGGTCTCGGATATGTTATTTCCTTGCCAATCTACCTCGGAACCAGATATCATTTGCGCCTTATCATCTGGCTCATCATTACCATCTGTATCAACATCTTCTTCTGGATAACCCTCTATGATGATATACTTACCCGTCCAATAATCCCAAGTATTTACATAATCATATATTTCGTTATTCACAATAGTAGAAGGGAAGGACATTACATATACCTGCCCTTTCTTCATAATTACGTTGTGCTTACCAGCCGTATTACGAGGTTGAGATATGGTTGGCACTTCTTCCCAGTTCACTTGCAGTTCGCCATTGTCATAATCCCAGGTATCACCAACTGCTTGATATAGATAGAAGTTAGCATCCCACCAATATTTTCCAGAAGGGTATGTAGCAGTAGGGTGATAGTGGTATAACTGCTGCAAACAAGTTTTAGAAGTTGGTTTAGAGTCTAACTCTTTGTATAAATCTAACCAATCTAACATGAATCCCCATAGAGAGCCATCTTTATACCATATATCTGCAGTTGAGTTTAGAACCTTAACAGACCACAGCCATTGATAGAAGAGATCCATCATACGGTCAGATTGGGCATAACGTGCTTTATCTATCTCATGATGGCCGTCTGTATTCGTTAATTTGCCATCTCCAGTTTCATCAAAGTCTCTAATCAGTTTATCCTCAGGATATGTTTCTACCACATAAATATTTGCCACGTCAAATGGGGGAACAAACATTTCCCATTGGTTAGCGACCAGCGGCATCAACATATACATCTTATCATAGACTGCAAATGGCTGAGTATTAGTAACAGATTTGCTAATTCCATTTTCTGGTAAGGAAATAGTTATGGACGCATCTCCGTCTTCATTAGGAATAGAGTATTTGATATCTTCACCGTCTACTGTTACTCCATTAACAATATTTACCATATACTGATCCAGTTCGCCATATAAGAACTTAGATGTTTTGACAACTTTCGTCAATCCATCATCTTCAGAGATGGAGTAATCCACTTCAATATCACCACCTAAATTTTTCTCCTCAATAGCCTTGACATATACTTCAGGAAAACACAGTGCCCAGTCTGTTGTCAAAACTTCTTTAAAGCAAATCAAGTCACTTGGGAGCATGAGGTTAACCACCTGAATATCATTGCCTCCTTCATCTTTAATCGTTTGAGGAGTCATACAATCAATGCCATAATAGTCATAACCCGTATGAACCCCATCATTGTATTTTATATTAGCCTCAAGTTTTGCTCCCAGTTCAACGACATCTGTCTTCCACGAGGGTTTTAAGGTGGCGGTATTATTGGCACGAAGTGTTTCAATTGGTATTGTAACCAAACACAAGTTATCTCCATTTTCTGCATTTTTAGGAGAGGCTCCTTTAGAAGTAGTTGTAGAACATGCTAGAACATCGCAGTTGAAAGATCCACCTCTGATATAAGTCTTCTGTGGACACTTCATTGAAGTTGGATTATGGAAGAGCTTTTGTCCTTGTGTAGAATTGAAGTTTGACGAAAGTAATGGTTTACAATTGATAGTACCATCATTAAAGAGCACGGTTGCTCCGGGTTGGTCATCACCCAGACCATAGATAATAGCCAAACCATCCAACATGCTCTTCATACGATAGGAGATAGCATATGACACATCGTACTCTGTAGAACTATTGAATGAGTTTGACAGGAATAATTGTCCACCATTGATATTGAGGGTGGTCTTATCGCTACCTAGGTCAATGGTAGGAGCAGGGCGCGAATCTTGTGTTGCCAAGTTCAGCGAACCATTCGTTCTCTCACCTCCCCACCAATCGTCTATAGTAAGGTTAGTTGAAGTGCCAATTGTCTCTTCGTCATGTACCACTTGAATAGGTGCAGAGTGTTGAGATGCTTCTTTCTCAAAATTTAATACAAAATGTACTTTTACAATTAAATACACACCTTGAGTTGACTCCAAGATATTTTCGCCTTTTAGGTGGATTGTTGGTTGAAGCGTAGCACCATTCTTTTTTGGTTGAAAGCAGAATGAACTACCTGATCCCTGGGTGTAAAATTTAACATTCACACCGCTAAGGCCAATATTTCCATCTAAATCTTTTCTAGTTAGTAACCCAGCATCCCATATATCATTCACTTCAAAAGTTTGTTGTGTAACTTTAAGACTACCATTTTCGGACTTAGGACGCGCATACAACTGAAGATTATCAAAATAGAGATTTACATCCTTCTCTCCGACAAAAGAGAACACACCATTGACAAAATTTCCACTTGATTTTTCCCATTGATAACCACAAGAAGTATATGGGCTATAACCTGTAAAATAATAACTTTTTCCTCCTGATACTTGAATTTCAAACTGTGAAGGTCGATCTTTTACATTGACATTCGGTATAGTAGAAGACAATTTGTAGTTATTACCATCCTTCACATAGATATAACAAGGAGTAGAAGCATTAGATCCTTTGGATGCATCCGCTTTTGTGATGTTATCACTTGCATCGCCTGTGGTCAAGCCAAAGATAAATAACTGGTCAAAGATTGCCTTACCATCTTTAAATGCAGCAGAAAGATCAACCAAACGCTTTCCATCTTTATGATAAGGATATGCACCTGGTTTTTCAGTACCTGTATATATACCTAAGAGAGGCACATCACCAGCCGTGATTATAGTGGTAACGGTAGGGGTGGCAGTGATAGTCGCTGAACTTATCTTAGTGACATCATTGATATTATTTACATCATCACCATATACCACCGTCAAAGTGAATGGGTATTCAGTGCCAGTAGATAAAGGAACATCACCAATAGCAGTAATCATCTTACTATAGGAGAGTGTATGACTAGCAGAAGTGGATGCGGTAGCAATTGCCTCTGAGGTCATCACATCAGAAATATCAATTACCGTTTCGCCACTCTTGAGAATATATTGTTTTGCTCCATATACGTTTTTCCAAGTTAGCAAGACTTGTGACATATACACCTTGGATTCTATTTGCGGTTGAGCAAGACGTACTTTTGCTGAAGCAGTAAGAGATGCTACTTCAGTCTCATCATACTTTACACTCAACTTGTCGCTATAATCGCCAGGGATTGATGTGCCAGGCAGAGTAATTTGAATAGTACTACCATTGACTATATGCATGAACTTACCGTCAACCCATGAGTGGGTTATGCCAGTAGTTATATTAGATGTATAAGATAAATCTTGCGTATATGCTTGACCTGTATATTCTTTTGTTCCAAAATCATACGAGGCAGTTGTTGTTCCATCAATTTTTACCGCAGAACCTTTGTCAGCAGAAAGAGAGACACTTTGAGTATTGGTAATGATTTTTCCATTGCCATCGGTATAAATACCCGTGATCGATAATGTTGCTAGTATATCTTCTTGATAAATATTATCTTTAGGGGTAAAGTTCACGGTTACTGCAGTACCCGTATTTTCCACACTAAAGCCCAGGTTTTTTGCCTCTTGTGGCAAAGTAGCATCCCAACTAGCATTCGCAGCCACCTGGTTATTTGTCGTTATTGTAAATGATTGCTGTGCTGGCGCTGCCGTCAAGGCAGGAGCATCAAGTGTAAGATTTATACTAGCAGGTATGGTAAATTCTGGCTTTAAGCTCTCAGTTGCAGTGATAGTGGCTTGTTTAGCTTGTGTACCATCAGCGTCACCTTTAGAGCGCAGCGTAACTGTAGCAGAGTGGTTTGGCTTAGGATCTCCGTTTACATTATCTTTGTTTTGAACAGTGTAAGTGACAGTGACTGTGATAACATTATTGGCATAAGACATGCTCTTATATGCAAATCCCTCACCCAAAACAGTTGGCGGCTCGTAGAAATCATCTATATTATCAGCACCTGTAACATTAAAAGTAACAGTTCCTTCTAGTGTTGCAGGCGTTATATCCGTTACAGAAATAGTACCGTTGTTGGCAATGTCAACGGTGACGGGTTTTAAGACTGCATACATATGATATTCATCTGTAGGAACTGTGTGATCTGCAACACTTGAAAGAGCATTATTTGTTGGGCGGTTCTTCGCGCTTAATTGAGTGCCATCTAATTTCTCCCAACGATAAAAATAATAGCCATCATATACAGTCATCAAGTCTGCAGAACAATTGTTTTTATCACCTTCATATGTATAAGAAGAGATTACTCCTTGCGTACCTGCTTCCCATTTAGCACCCAATCCGAGGAATCCTCCCTTCTTTGTTTGTGCATATACCACTACTTCTCCGCCCCCTGATGTACTATGATCATTGACTACAGCATGCGCTGTGAGAGTAATAGTAGCACTATAGACAGAACATACTCCAAGGATTAGACACATTACTAATGTTGACAATATTTTTTTCATAAGCTTTGTTTGTTCGCTTCGCTCACGTTGTATGCTTCGCGTTGTCTGTCGCTTTGGGACGTTTTGTGCTTCGCGTTACATGCAGCAGAGCTGCGTTATGTTTAAGTAGTTAATAATTTCTTGTTTTTGCTCGCAGAGCGAGCGGTGTATAGTGTAGAGTGTAAGGTGTAAAGGCGAGGGCACTTTTAGTTACACTCAAAGTTTTCTATGTTGTTCGCCCGAGGGCGGGGTAGTTGCACTAGCCGGACTAGTAGTACTAGGGGCGGCGGAGCCGCGGGTTTCTCGCGCTGCGTGGTTTTCTCGCAGACGGAACCGCGAGCACTAAACCAGAGGCGGGCTAATTCTCTCTCTGGGATTACCCGAATAACATTCGGGGTAATGGACAAAGAAAGAATAGCTATCCCATGCTTATCTCTTGCTTATCCCTTATTCATCCTACGGTGAGGTTCCGATCAGATTCCGATGAGGTTCCAATCAGGTTCCGATGGAGATAAGGGGCACATAAGGGGCAAGCCATAGGCATACATGATTACAAAGGTCGCTCTTTTGCTCGGCAAGCCGAGCGTTGTGTGCAGCAGAGCTGCGTTATATTTTATTAAAAAAGACTGAAAAACATACTATTTGCTCTATGCGCAAAACGATTTTTAACAAAAAGTGTTCTACATGCAATACACTTTTCGAATAAAAGTGTTGCGTATATAAAACATTTTTTGTAATTTTGCAGCGGATTTCGTTGTTTAACCAACAATCCGAACAATTATAACCAACAATTATAACAATCGAACTTGACATTATGGAACTTTTATTTATCCGAAATCAAGAACTGCTCAACAATGTTTCTACTGCCTTCGTTCGCTCACGAATGAACGACATTCCATGGCAAGAAGCACGCCTAATCGCTATCCGTGGTGCACGAGGTGTAGGTAAAACCACCTTAATGTTGCAATACCAGAAGTTACACTACGGTAACACACAAGACCGCAAGTCATTGTTTGTGCGTTTGGACAACCTATATTTCACGCAACACACCTTAATAGAAGTAGCAGAACGTTTCTATCAGCAGGGAGGTGAACTGCTCTTGGTGGATGAGGTACACAACTACCCCAATTGGAGCAAAGAAATCAAAGAAATCTATGACACATTCCCAAAACTGCATGTGGTATTCAGCGGTTCCTCACTACTCCACATCCTGAACGCAGAAGCAGACCTTTCGCGTCGTTGCTTGAGCTACGACATGCAAGGATTGTCCTATCGCGAATATATGATTATGTACCATAACATACATCTGCCATTGGTATCGCTGAGCGACATTCTGC
Source organism: uncultured Bacteroidales bacterium (assembly GCA_937891975.1). Taxonomy (GTDB): domain Bacteria; phylum Bacteroidota; class Bacteroidia; order Bacteroidales; family Paludibacteraceae; genus Colicola. The sequence continues at coordinate 70,952 of CALAUA010000022.1, read as the reverse complement.
ACAATAGTGTAGCCATCTGCGAAGAAGTCAACAAACGATGCCGTCCGTTGGAGCATTTTACACATTACCTGCAACAAGGGTACTACCCTTTTGGCGCAGAAGGTTTTGCCACATACAACCAACGTGTAGAGAACACCGTTGAACTATTGCTGAACATTGAACTGCCCCAACTGCGTAAGGTAGATATTGGCAATATCCGCAAACTGAAAGCATTGCTATCTGTACTCGCAAGCGAGGTACCGATGTTGGTAGATACCGCTAAACTATCCACTCTGCTTGGTATCAGTCGCAACACCCTATTGGCTTATCTGGAATATCTGGATGAAGCCAAACTGATTAAGCGATTGTATTCGGATGACTTATCGGTCAAGAAAATGCAAAAACCAGATAAGATTCTAATGGATAACTGCAACCTACTAAAAGTGCTTGCTCTAAAAGAACCTAATATCGGTACACTGCGCGAAACATTCTTCTGCAATCAATTGGGTTATCAACATCAAGTGGAATACTCCAAGCAAGGGGATTTCCTCATTGATCACCACATCACATTTGAAATTGGTGGACAAGCCAAAGAAGGGAAACAGGTCGCTGCAGTAGAAAATGCATATATCGTAGCCGATGACATCGAATACAGCTATGGTAAAAAACTGCCGATCTGGCTATTTGGATTGCTCTACTAAACACATTACGCTGGCACGACAAGATGTCGTGTCAGTTTTTTCAGTCTATTTCAATATTTCAAAGATCACTTTCGGCTCGGCATGCCGAGCATTGTATGCGGCGGAGCCGCGGGTTGTCTCGCGGGCAAAACCGCGAGAGCTAAACCGGTGAAGGAATCACCTTTCCTCTTGGATTACCCGAATAACATTCGGGATAATGGACATAGAAAGAACACTTTTTTCGGCATTATGCCGAGGATGATTATTCTACAGTCAATACACCCTCTTTCTCGGTGAGGAAGCGGATGTAGAGATAGCCATCTTCATCCACATACTCAGCCAAGTCTGCCATTGCGTTGGCATCAAGCGAATGCTCGCCTTGTACGGGCACGTACACGTGTACATATTTGTTATAGGGTGCCACGGCAAAAGTGCAAGTCTCAGCTACGAACGTATGCAAATCGGTAGTACCTGTCCAAGAGAGCGACATGCCCTGATCTTTCCATGCTGCGTATTCAATACGATAGATAGTGAATGCGCTATCGAGGTTGAGAGTGAGTTGGTCGCCGCTATTGATTAATATGCTATTTTCTACACAAGGCGAGGTTGGTTCGTCTGGTTGTATGGTTGGGTCTAGTTCGTAAGAAATAATCAATGAGCCTGCGATATTCGCATTACAACGCAAATACAAGAAACCATCCTTATCTACTCGATCCGCCCATGTACGAATTGTTTCACCAGTAATAACAATTGAATCAAGTTGCTTAGAAGAAGAGTTCTCATAAAGTTTGTATTGCAACACATGAGGATCATTATCAGCAAGTGTAAATCCTGCACAAGTATCAGCGACTGCAAGTTTCATCCTATTCTTTGCACTCCATTTAATAGTCACATTATTCTTACACCAAGTATTATAATCAACTCGATATGAAATTGTGGTACGTGCTTTCAATGCTACTGTATCTCCTAAATCTACTCTTGAGGTAGTTTGCACGCAAGGACATACCTCCCACTTAGCAGGAGTAATGGTTGTATTTTGTTTTGCATTAAACACGACAAATACATATTCCTCTTTGTAATTCTTCAAAAGATCTCCCAACTCCTTAACAGAAATACCCAAATATGTTTCATTATCAATGGTAGAGAAATCATATGCACAAAGAGGCTGAGTAAGGTTTACATCGCCATAGAAATACGCGGTAATTGCAGTGTTTTTCTCAGAAGACAAGAGCAAATCGCGTTGTTTCCACGTCGCAGGGAAATAATACACTTGTTGCACATCGTTAGCTTGTACTGCAGCAGGTTTATTAAACTCTAAACGAATAGCATCAGCCATAGGTCCTTGAATAGGTTGTTTCTCAACGATCAACTCGGCATCCTCGGCGGTGATTGCACGCAGATAGAGCACGCCACCATTGTTGGCAAAATCTATTAAATCAACGATATCTTGACGGGTCATCACAAAAATATTCTCACTATTTCCAGCATCAGGACGGATTTCATAACACTTCAAAGCAGCATTCTCACCCGTAAGTTTTAATTCAAAATCACAATCCTCAGCTATCCACATTTGAACTGGCGAACTTTGCCCTGTCCAAATGAAACGAACACTATCATTTTGCCAATCAGAGAGAGGAAGGACAAATGTTTCATTAGCACTCAACATCGAAACCGAAATAGTATCTGGCAAACTCAACCACTCAGAACCTTCCACACAAGCGCGGAACGCAGTATCAGGTTTCATATGAATCTCTCCTGCAGCGGTAGTCTTAACTTTCACAACAGCCTGAACATCATAACTAATACCAAAATTACCCATCAAATCGCGATACACGTGGCTAACAGAAAGAGAATAACGTAAACGTCCGTTTTCATCAATATCCTTATCAAAATTATCAAAACGCATAGGAACTTTCACACCCCAACCCATTGTTTCATCGAGCAACTCCTTGATATTAAGATCGTCATACTCTCCAGGAGTACAAGTAAAGTCCACATCCAAGTATAAGCTATCCACCTCTGAAGTTGGATAGAAATAGCAAGTAAGCGGAAGGTCGTATGTCCATGCTGTATAATAGTACACACCAGGAGCATCAATCGTTCCTTGATACGATTCATCAACAGGGATAGCAGTCTCACATGTCAAACCATCTGGAGTTTGAGCCAAAAGTGTTAACGCACAAGTTACGCACAAAATAACTGAAAAGAACTTTTTCATAATATAATGATTTTAAGAATTTACAACTTTTTGTTTTCTACGATATGCGATGTACAGTCCATACCCCAAAGCCAAGATGCACATAAACCAAATACCACTTGGGATAGGGAATGCATAACGATCAGACTGATTACCAAACCACGATAGGAACATTTCCCAACTTACGCCTTCAGGCAATTCTCCGTTGGCAATAGCATTTTTATACAAATTTTCCAAAATCTGCTTATCAAAATAATCGATCTCTCCATCCGAGTACAACCAACCATATTCATTAATCAATCCCTGTATCCAATCATCAAGATTACCACCAATAGAAGACGCATTCCTTCTGCCGCTAATGCCACGAGGGGCGGATGCGCCGTAGCTAACAGCAGACGCACCAATCTCTTGCAATGATGATGCCGCAAACGTTAGCTGTGCACCATCAAAAGACGTTGTTGACTGCGGATAATATGCCAAAGGTGAAGGGAGATTTGACGACATTGAAACAAAGCTAGTAGGCGACGAAATAGCATTGCTGCTCACAACACCGCTAGACATAGATACTGCGCCATTGGTGCCGCCACCGAAAGACTTCATCGTAGCACTTGAAGTAGTATACAAAGGGGACGCCACGCTATTGGACGGCGTTCCGCCTACTGGATATTGGGTATTGGCAACGGACGAGTATTGCGCGGGCGCGTAGAAAGAAACCGCACGAGAAGAACGCATAGAACGAGAAACGGAACGCATAGGAATAGACACACCCGTGCTAGTAGAACCCCCACCCACAGACACCGCAGAGACACTCGACTTGCCACCCATTGGCATAGTATATCCTTGCTGAGGATTCCAACTATCGGAATTATCAGAAGAATAAAACGACATTAACAATCCTATGTACAAGACAACGCATAGGAGAATAACTAGAAATATATTTAGACCTTTATTCATTTTCTTTTTTTATACTATAAAATCAAACCATAATTCCCACTCACAAAGGGAGGTACACCCTATTTATTACGCGCAATACGCGTACTCGCGCAAGCGAAATTTGGTGCAAAGGTACTGCTTTTTTTTGGAACTACCAAATATTTTTAGAAGTTTTTTTCAATTATCTTTCATTTTGCTATTTTTACCCCCCCCCCAGAAATTCCTCATATCTCTTTGATTTTCTGCAGGTTATACAACATAGCATTGATTTAAGGCAATTAAGGGAGTATTCTGTGTAGGCTCAATAGATGGATTGGTGATTCTTCGGTGAAAGTAGTAGTGACTGTCGGTTGACCGTCGGCTCACCGTCGGGTGACTGTCGGGAAAGACAGGTAAATAACAGAGAAATTTTGGAAGATAATAATATTTTACTTATTTTGTTTGTGTATGTGCGTTTTTTTTACTAATTTTGCAAGCGATTTTTAATTTAGGAGTATTATGGCATTTTTTGGATTATTTGGAAAAGAAAAGAAAGAGACACTTGACAAAGGACTGGAGAAAACCAAAACCTCTGTCCTTAGCAAAATAGGACATGCTATCGCAGGTAAGTCCACCGTGGATGACGATGTGCTTGACAACCTAGAAGAAGCACTCATTACCTCCGACGTGGGTGTGGAGACCACCCTACGCATCATCGAACGCGTACAAGAACGCGTAAAGCGAGATAAGTATCTCGGCACTGCTGAACTCAACCAAATACTGGTAGAAGAGGTGGCAGGGTTGCTAGCCGAAAACAACAGCATGCAAGTGGCAGACTTCAGCGATGAGTTGCCATGTAAACCCTACGTAATCATGGTAGTAGGTGTGAACGGCGTGGGCAAAACAACCACCATCGGTAAGCTAGCACACCAGTACAAAATGGCAGGCAAGAAAGTGTATCTCGGTGCTGCCGACACGTTCCGCGCAGCAGCCGTAGAACAACTATGCATCTGGGGTGAAAGAGTGGGAGTACCCGTAGTGAAACAGCAACAGGGCTCAGACCCTGCGAGTGTGGCATTTGACACCCTACAAAGTGCGAAAGCCAACGATGCGGATGTGGTGCTAATAGATACAGCAGGGCGTTTGCACAACAAGATAAACCTCATGAACGAGCTGACGAAAATCAAGAACGTGATGCAAAAAGTGGTGCCCGATGCGCCACATGATGTGATGCTCGTACTGGACGGAAGCACTGGGCAAAATGCCTTTGAGCAAGCGAAACAGTTTACCAAAGCGACGCAGGTTAGTTCGTTGGCTATCACGAAGTTAGAAGGCACAGCCAAAGGTGGCGTAGTGATAGGAATAAGTGACCAGTTTAAGATACCTGTGCGCTATATCGGACTGGGTGAGCAGATGACGGATTTGCAGGTGTTCGATAGAGAAGAATTTGTGAAATCGCTGCTTGGATGAAGGTACGATTTGTGACATTGGGGTGTAAGTTGAATTTTGCGGAGAGTAGCGCTCTTGGCAAAGAACTGATGCTGCGCGGACACCAACGGGCAACACCAAACGAAGTGCCCGATGTGTGCGTGGTGAACACCTGCTCCGTGACCGATGCCGCAGACCATAAAGACCGACAAACCATTAACCAACTACATCGCAAATACCCCAACGCAATCATCATAGTAACAGGATGTTACGCACAACTGCAGCCACAGCAGATAGCACAGATAGAGGGAGTGGATTATGTGCTGGGGCAGGAGGAGAAATACAGTATCACACAACTAGTGGATGAGTTGTGTGATAGTTTAGAGAACGGCGTTCCGCCTACAGGACGCCCTGCAGGCTATAGTTTAGAGGCACAGAAAATTCGCGTGGCGAATATCCGCGAAGTGGAGGAGTTTCATGGCGTACATTCGGCAGATGATAGAACCCGATGTTTCATCAAAGTGCAAGACGGATGCAACTATTTCTGCACCTATTGTACTATCCCGTACGCACGCGGTAAATCGCGTAATCCAAAGATAGAAGATGTGCTCAAAGATGCGCAAGAGGCACTTAACCAAGGTGCTAAAGAACTGATAATCACAGGAGTGAACATCGGAGACTTTGGACGCTCAACGGGGGAGAGTTTTATTGAACTTCTGCGCGCGCTAGACGAATTAGGCGATGAGGCGATAAGGCGAGAGGCGAGAGGCATGGATTATCGGGTGCGGATATCGTCGTGTGAGCCGAACTTACTGACCGATGAAATAATAGACTTTGTAGCACAATCAAAACACTTTGCGCCACACTTCCACATACCACTGCAATCGGGTAGTAATGAGGTACTTAAGATAATGAAACGTCGCTATACGCGTGAACTATTTGCTGAGCGAGTAAGACGTATCAAAGAATTGATGCCACACGCGTTTATTGGAGTGGACTGCATGGTGGGCGTACGCGGAGAAACAGAGGCGTATTGGGAGGATTATCTAGCATTTATCAAAGGACTGGATGTGAGCCAGTTGCATGTATTCACCTACTCGGAGCGCGCCAATACGAAAATGCTAGAAATGGACCTATACGTAGTGCCCAAGAAAGAGCGACAACGCCGCAGCAAAATACTACACGAAGTATCGGAAGAGAAGACCAAAGCATTTTATGCACAACATGCTGGCAGAAAGGCCGTTGTGCTGTGGGAAGCAAAGAAAGAAGGCGATCAGATGTCGGGATTTACCGACAACTACATCAAAGTGTATGGGCCATACGACAAGGCGAAAATCAATACTTTTGAAGAAATTATGCTATAAAATTTGCATAATCCAATTATTTTTACTACTTTTGCAGCGTCTTTGTGAGACTACAAAGATATTTTCCCATATTTTAGAAATTTATTTATACATTTTTTATGCAATACGATATGCAAAAACTCGGGCGAATGACGCTCGAACAATTGACTGAAATTGCAAAGAGCTATGGACTGAAAGTGCGCCGTAGCGCTTCGTTGCAATCCATTATTTATGACATCCTAGACGCTCAAGCAGACAAACGTGGAGCAGAAGTGCAAGCCAAAGAAGATGCGAAACAAGCTAAAGCAGAAGAGAAAAAACGCAACAAACGTGCTCGTATCCAAACTGCACCTACCAAAGTGAACACCGATAATATGAAAAGTAATCGCGTGTTAGCCACCGTAGGCAATGAACAAGAGACACTAGGACAAATGAAAGAAGAACAAGCCAAACAACCACAACCAAAACCAGTGATATCTGCCGTACAACCATCACTGTTTGAAACGGCTTCGGAATCAGACGCCGCAAAGGCAGCTATAGGACGGGCAGAGCCCTATGGGGTATCGGATGCTTCGCTATCGGGTGAGGAGTTGAGAGTTGGGGGTAAAGAGGAGAAAGTAGAGAGTAAGGAGGTAAAAAGTGAAAAAGCGGCGAAGAAAAAACGTGGAAGACCAAAAAAAGGAGAGAAGGGCTTAGAGGACGCTGAGCTATTGAGTAAAGAGGTGAAAGGCGAAAACGGAGAGGTGAAAGGCGAAAACGGAGAAGTGAAAGATGAAAACGGAAAGGTGAAAACTGACAACGGAGAAGTGAAAGGCGAAAACGGAAAGGCAAAAGGTGGAGAAACACCAGAGGAGAAGAAAGCACGTATCAATGCACGCATAGCACAAATAACCCAACAAATAGCCAAACGCGAAGAACAACTGGCTAATGGTGAGGAGATTACGCCTATCCATGAAAAGCCACAACCAGAGCCAACTATGTCGCCAGAAGAGGAGATGCTGAACCAAGGTGTGGAAGCATTCGGCGACACCATCACAGCCATAGGCACATTGGAGTGTGCTCCTGATGGATATGGATTCCTTCGTAGTGCAGACTACAACTACATCTCTTCGCCAGACGATGTGTATGTATCGCAACAACAGATACGTCAGTATAGTTTGAAGACGGGTGACACCGTAGAATGTACTATTCGTCCTCCCAAAGAGGCAGACAAGTACTTCCCAATGAAAGAGGTGCTTCGCGTGAATGGTATCGCGCCAGAAGTTGCGAAAGAGCGCATTGCATTTGAAAACCTCACTCCACTGTTCCCAGACGAGAAATTCAAACTATGCAAAGGTGACAAGAGCGACCCATTATCGGTACGTATCATCGATTTCTTTGCTCCTATCGGTAAGGGACAACGCGGATTGATTGTAGCACAGCCAAAAACCGGTAAGACAGTACTGCTCAAGCAGATAGCAAACGCTATTGCAGAGAATCACCCTGAGGTATACATGATTGTGCTGCTGATTGACGAGCGCCCTGAGGAGGTAACAGATATGGCACGTTCGGTGAAAGCAGAGGTGATTGCATCCACCTTTGATGAGCCCGCTGAAAACCACGTAAAAGTAGCCAATATCGTGCACGAGAAAGCGAAACGATTGGTTGAATGTGGACATGATGTGGTAATATTATTAGATAGTATCACACGTCTCGCACGCGCATACAATACGGTAGCACCATCCAGCGGCAAGGTATTGTCAGGTGGTGTGGAAGCACAAGCATTGCATAAGCCTAAACGATTCTTCGGTGCGGCACGAAATATTGAGAATGGTGGTAGTCTGACCATCATCGCTACCGCACTGACCGAAACGGGCAGCAAGATGGATGACGTGATCTTTGAGGAGTTTAAGGGAACGGGTAACATGGAGCTGCAATTGGATCGCAAACTCAGCAACAAGCGCATCTTCCCTGCTGTGGATATACCAGCTTCTTCTACCCGTCGTGATGACCTACTATTGCCAGCCGACGTGCTGAGTCGTATGTGGATGATTCGCAAAGAACTCACCGACATGAACAGCGTAGAGGCGATGGAAAAACTGAAGACATATATGGAGCGCACCAACGATAATGATGAGTTTTTGTTGGCAGTAACGGGAGTGAGGTAGTTTAGAGTTTAGTGTTTAGAGTTTAGTGTTTAGAGTTTAAGGGAAATGCGTATCACTATTATCAATGGACCAAACTTGAATTTGCTTGGCAAAAGAGAGCCGAGCATCTACGGCACTCGCTCGATGGAGCAGGTGCTAGTGGAGATTCAACGCGCGTATCCCGAAGTGCACTTCGAATACAGACAATCCAACCACGAGGGAGATTTGATAGATTGGGTGCAGGAGATGGGCGTTGCCCATCGTTTAGAGGACGCCTACCAGCAGGCTGTAGATAATAGATCGGCTACGCCTGTAGATCGCCCTTTGGGCTGTAGTAGAGATATTAAAGGTATTGTGCTGAATGCAGGGGGATATACACATACGAGTGTGGCATTACGCGATGCGGTAGCATGCAGTCAGGTGCCCGTGGTGGAGGTACATATATCGAATATCGCTGAGCGAGAGGAGTTTAGACGTGTGAGTCTATTGACTGATGTATGCGCACATAGCATCATAGGGCATGGCACAGAGGGCTATAAAGAAGCAGTAGATTGGATTATTGAGAGAGGTTAGAGTTGAGAGGCATGAAAGATATACTAAAATATGTGTTATGCGGAGTGATGTGGCTTGCTATTGCACAAGCACATGCACAGAACAATCCATATGTAGATGACAAACTAGTACATATCGGATTCTTCTTGGGCTTGGACATGATGTCGTACCATATAGAAGAGAACGATAGTCTCACACAATTGGGTGTGCCTGGTTCTAACGGCAATGTATATCATCCAAGAACATCGGTTGTAGGACCTGGTTTTGAGGTAGGATTCATTACCGACCTACGATTGACTCGTCACTTGAATCTGCGCTTTACTCCAGGTCTGCACTTTGGTGAACGTACTATCCAATACAAAAGTTACACCACCAATGAGATTGATGATCCCAAAAGCGGAGATGGTAGCAAACAAAGCATATTGACCATTCCTGTGAGTATTCCGCTATATTTGAAATGGTCAGCTGAACGCGAAGTGAATTATCGTCCGTACGTGATAGTAGGTGGTGGCGTGCAGTTTGAATGTTTCAGAGATAAGGAGAAAGTACTGCTACAAAAGCCCTTTGATGCCTTTATCTCTGCAGGATTTGGCTGTGACTTCTACTTCAGATGGTTTAAGTTGTGCCCCGAGATAAAATACAAAATCGGGTTCTTGGACGTGAATGTACCTACAACGGATAAACAAGAAGAAGGATGGGGCGTGGGCGAAGATTACCACTTCTACTCCAATGCCATTAAGCGAATGACTAATCAGCAGTTGTCAATTGTGTTTAACTTCGAATAATGAAACGTATCGTTTACATAGTATTGTTAGCGTTGGGCATGGTAGCATGTCAACAAGACATTGTATCAGATGACCCAACATTGCAACTGAGTTTCTCGCACGACTCGGTGCTATTTGACACTGTGTTTACAGAAATGGGCACCTCTACCAAATGCGTAATGGTATATAACCGCAACAAAAATGCCATAGAAATAGCGCAAGTGCAGATGCAAAGCGGTAAATACTTTCACATCAATCTAGATGGTGAAAATGCTATAGAAAAATTAAAAAACATCACACTACGGGGCGGTGATAGTTTGTATTTGTTTGTGCGTGCGCATATTGATCCGCTTGACAAAAATTCGCCCGTGTTGGTAGAAGATTCTATTGCGTTTGACGTGAATGGCAAAATACAACACATTCGTCTGCAGGCTTATGGGCAGAATGTGAAGAAGATACGAGGAGAAAATGGGCTAATGATTCTTCAAAATATGACAATGACCAATGAGAAACCTTATCTAATATGCGATACTGTGGCTGTGGCAGGAAACCTGAATGTAGAAGCGGGTACAACCATTTATATGCACACAGGGGCAATGATTTATGCCTATGGCAACGTGACAGCCAAGGGCACAAAAGATGCACCGATTATTTTCCGCGGCGACAGGACAGATATGTTGTTTGATTCGGTGCCATATCGCATGGCTTCAGGACAATGGGATGGCATCTACCTGATTCACGACAAGAGTAGTTTACCAACTACCTACACATTGGATTATGTGGATATTTTATCGGGAAACATAGGACTGTATGTATATTCAGAGGCAACAGGTATATTACCCAGATTGACCCTAACCAATAGTCGCGTGCATAACCACAGCGTATATGGATTGGTGCTGCAAAATGTGGACGCTACGGTGGCGAATTGCGAAATTAGCAACTGCGCTTCGTACTGCGTGTACTTGGCAGGAGGTAAACATAATTTTGTACACAACACCATTGCCGCCTATTACGGTTACCCATATACAGATCTGAATCTTCATACCAATATTTTGCCGGAAGATGTGGCCGCAGTGTATATCAACAACCTAAGCAAAAATATGGCAAAGACTAATAGTTCGTTCTACAACTGCATCATTACCGGTGGAAGAAAGAACAACCTGGTAGTAGCAACCCCTCTGCCAGACTATTATGAGGGGCGATTTGAAGGGAATTATTTGCGTAGCGACTCACTAGATACTACATACTCGAAGAATAATGTGTACGCCTCTGATTCAGACAGTTGCGTATTTAAGAACATTTATTATCTTTACAAAGAGTATCACTACTATGATTTTCATCTAGACTCACTATCACCTGCTAGAGGCATAGGCGATAGTATAGCAGCGCTTTCCTACCCTACTGATAGAGAGGGATATAGACGCAAATCTAAACCCGATGCAGGGTGTTATGAGTTTAGTTTATAGTTAAAGGTTTAGAGTTTAAAGTTTAAAGGCAAGAAATATGGATACAAAAGAATTACAAAAACTCATTGCCATTTGGTTTGAGGAAGATATCCGAGATGGCGATCACACATCATTGAGTTGCATACCATCGACCGAGATGGGTTGCCAACAACTGATTGTGAAAGAGGAAGGCATCATCGCAGGTATCGAAGTTGCGAAAGAGATTATTGCCTACTTCGACCCAGAGTGCCGCATGGAGCAACTGCTGGAGGACGGCGCACACGTCAAGCCAGGCGATATTGCTTTTCGTGTATATGGCAAAGAGTTGAGTCTCTTGCAAATCGAGCGCACCATGCTCAATGTGATGCAACGTATGTCAGGCGTAGCTACCACAGCACACAAATATCAAAGTCTGATTGAAGGCACTGGTTGCCACGTCTTGGACACCCGCAAGACTACCCCAGGTTTGCGCTACCTTGAGAAAGAGGCAGTGCTGATTGGTGGCGGTATGAACCACCGAATTGGCCTATTTGACATGATTCTTCTAAAAGATAATCACGTGGATTTCTCAGGCGGTATCACCGCAGCACTAACTCGCGCCAAGAACTACTGCGAGGAGAAGGGTAAAGATCTGCGCATCGAGATTGAGACGCGCAACGAGGAGGAGATACGCGAAGCATTGGCGACCAATATACCCGACCGTATTATGCTAGATAACTTCTCGCCAGAGCGCACCAAAGGTGCGGTGGAGATCATCCGCACATGGGAGAAAGAGCATGGCAAGCATATCGAGATTGAGTCTAGCGGCGGCATCACCATCGACACCATCCGCAGCTATGCAGAGACAGGTGTGGACTTCGTGAGCGTAGGCGCATTGACCCACTCGATTAAGAGTCTGGATATGTCGTTTAAGGCAGTGAAGGGAGTTTAGTGTTTAGAGTTTAGTGTTTAGAGAAAATGATTCAAAAGAGACTTGCGGCGCTACGAGCGCTGATGAAAGAAAAAGGAGTATGGGCATGTATCGTACCTGGTACTGACCCACACGCCAGCGAATATATGGCGGAGCACTGGACCGAGATGTCGTGGATTACGGGCTTTCTCGGCGAGACAGGCACCGCAGTGATTACCTTGGACAAAGCATTGCTTTGGACAGATAGCCGTTACTACTTGCAAGCAGAATCTGAGTTGCAAGGCACTACGGTAGAACTGATGCGCGAGAGCGATATCGACTGCCCTACCATCCCTGAGTGGCTGTGTAAGGCTATCGGGAATCAGGAAGCGGAAATCGGGAAAGTGGCAGTAAACGCTGAAATGTATAGCGTGAACGGCTATCGCGAACTGAAAGCCACATTAGAGGAAGGCGGTCTGGCACTCGTATCAATCGATTTGATTTCGCCATTATGGACAGAAGGTCGTCCTGCTATCCCTACCTCATTGCTTTACGAGTATGAGGAGAAATACACAGGCGAGAGCGTAGAAAGTAAGTTGGCACGCGTGCGCAAGGCATTAGAGGAACGCCATTGTCAGGCATTGGTCATTTCTGCGCTAGACGAGATTGGTTGGCTGCTGAATATCCGTGGCAAAGATGTGGACTATACTCCATGTTTGATTAGTTATGTGGTGGTGGAGATGGATAAATGCACCATCTTCGTAGCACCTAACAAACTAGATGATGCTGCACGCACATACCTCCAACGTATTGATGTATGCGTACAAGATTATGAGCAAGTATTTGATTATCTGAAAGCTATCAACGCCTCGACAGTCATGTATGACGGCAACAAGGTAAACGAAGCCCTCTTTGAGAGTATCAACTGTCAACTATCAACTGTCAACTGCGCTCCAAGTCCCGTGCTGAAGATGATGAGTGTGAAAAATGACACCGAACTCGCAGGCGAACGCATCGCCATGCGCAAAGATGCGGTGGCGCTGACACGTTTCTTCTATTGGCTGGAGAAGGAGGCCCTCAAGACTCCTCAAACAGAAATCACACTCGCAGCCAAACTTGGCGAATTTCGTGCTATGGGTGAGAACTACACCGATGATAGTTTCTGCACCATCGCAGGATGGAAAGGCAACGGTGCAATCGTGCACTATCATGCTACGCCAGAAGAATGTGCGAAGATAGAAGGCGATGGCGTACTGCTATTGGATTCGGGAGGGCAATACTTCGACGGTACTACCGACATCACTCGCACCATTTGGGTGGGCGATTCTGCATTGATTCCAGATGCCGTTAAACGCGACTATACCCTCGTACTCAAAGGCCATATCGCACTGGCTCGTGCGCGTTTCCCAAAAGGCACTCGCGGTAATCAGTTGGACGTATTGGCTCGCCAATTCTTATGGGCAGAAGGTATGACCTATGGTCATGGTACTGGTCACGGTGTGGGACACTTCATGGGTTGCCACGAGGGGCCACAAAACATCCGTACCGACAACAATCCTAACCCATTGCAAGTAGGTAATATCTGCTCCGATGAGCCAGGTATCTACCGAACCAACGAGTATGGCATCCGCATTGAGAACCTCATCGCAGTGCGCGAAGCAAAGGATTTGGGTGCGCATACCACTGGCGAGACCTTCCTTGAGTTTGAGACGCTGACCCTGTGCTATTACGACACTCGTATGATGGACCTCAGTCACATGACCGCAGAAGAGATTCAGTGGATAAACGACTACCACGCATGGGTATATGCCGAAGTGGCACCATTGCTCTCCGAGGAAGAAGCCGCATGGCTGAAAGAGAAATGCATGCCGTTGGCAGTGTAATGTTTAGAGTTTAAAGTTTAAAGGCAAGAATATATGAAACTAGAAGAAATACTTATTCCTAAGGTACAAGAAGCAGTAAAGACCTTGTACGGCGTAGAGATTACCCCTGCGCAAGTGCAGTTCCAAAAAACGCGCGCTGAGTTTGAGGGCGACATCACACTCGTGGTCTTTCCATTCGTAAAAGCGGCTCGCAAAGCCCCAGCAATGGTGGCACAAGAGGTAGGCGAAGCGCTCGTAGGGGGACTCATTGAGAAATACAACGCAGTGCAAGGATTCCTTAATCTTTGTATCGCACAAAGCTACTGGATTGAACAACTCCAAGCAATTGCAGAAAATACGGAGTACGGACAACTCTCCCGCGGCGAAGGCGAGAAACCACTCATGATGGTGGAGTACTCATCGCCTAACACCAACAAACCATTGCACCTTGGTCACGTGCGCAATAACCTACTCGGTTATTCCATCGCCAAGATCCAAGAGGCCAACGGCTGGAACGTAGTGAAAACCAATATCGTCAACGACCGTGGTATTCACATCTGCAAGTCTATGCTCGCTTGGCAAAAATTCGGCAATGGTGAGACACCAGAGAATAGCGGCAAGAAGGGCGACCACCTCATCGGCGACTACTATGTGCGCTTCGATGTAGAGTACAAAGCGCAAATCAAAGAGCTCATGGCGCAAGGTATGGACGAGGAGACCGCTAAGAAAGAGGCGCCACTTATCAAAGAGGCACAAGCAATGCTCGTAAAATGGGAGCAAAACGATCCTGAGGTTCGCGCCTTGTGGCAAAAGATGAACGAGTGGGTATATGCGGGTTTTGACGAGACTTACAAGCAAATGGGCGTCAGTTTCGACAAAATTTACTACGAAAGCGACACCTATCTTGTGGGCAAAGGCGAAGTAGAACGCGGCCTCGCCAAAGGCGATTTCTACCGCCGCGAAGATGGCTCTGTATGGGCTGACCTCGCGCAAAACGGACTCGACGAGAAGCTTCTTCTTCGCGCCGACGGCACATCCGTATACATGACCCAAGACATCGGCACCGCCAAACTGCGCTTCGAGGACTACCCTATCGACAAGATGGTATATGTTGTGGGTAACGAGCAAGAGTACCACTTCAAGGTGCTCAGTATCCTCCTCGACCGCCTCGGTTTCCCATTCGGCAAGGAGTTGGTACACTTCTCTTACGGTATGGTCGAACTCCCTAACGGCAAGATGAAGAGCCGCGAGGGTACGGTAGTCGATGCCGACGACCTCATGGCACAGATGATTGCGGACGCAAAAGAGATATCCAAGGACAAAGTCAATACCCTACCCGACATCACCGAGGCGGAGGCCAACGAGATTGCTCGCGTAGTAGGTTTAGGTGCATTGAAGTACTTCATCCTGAAGGTTGACCCACGCAAGAACATGCTCTTCAATCCAGAGGAGAGTATCGACTTCAACGGCAACACAGGTCCGTTTATCCAATACACCTACGCCCGTATCCAAAGCGTGCTGCGCAAAGCAGGTGAGAATATTGATTCCCGACTCTCGAATCCCGAATCAGCCACACTCTCTGACAAAGAACTCTCCCTCATCCAACGCCTCGTAGATTATCCTGCGGCTGTGCGTCAGGCAGGCGATGAGTTCTCCCCTGCGGTGATTGCCAACTACGCATATGCCTTGGCATGCGACTTCAATAGCTTCTACCACGACCACAGCATCCTCAACGAGGCAGATGCCGACAAGCGCGCCCTGCGCCTTATGTTGGCACAAAACGTGGCTAAGGTCATCAAGAGTGCTATGGCGCTCCTCGGCATCGAAGTCCCCAATAGAATGTAGTATAGAGGACGCTGCGCTACAGTTTAGAGGACGCCGCTTTGCGGCTACAGTTTAGAGTTTAAAGATTAAAATTATGTATACCGATTTTCAAAAACACCTGCAAACTATCCTCAACGATATTCGTGAGGCAGGATTGTATAAAAACGAACGCGTGATTATTACGCCTCAATCCTCTGCCATTCAAGTAGAGGGCGGAAAGGACGTCATCAACTTCTGCGCCAACAACTACCTTGGCCTCGCAGACAACCCCGAGCTTATCCAAGCCGCCAAAGACCGCATGGACGCGCGTGGCTATGGTATGGCATCGGTGCGTTTCATCTGCGGTACGCAGGACACGCACAAGCAACTCGAGCAAGCCATCTCCGACTTCTTTGGCACCGAGGACACCATTCTCTACGCGGCTTGTTTTGATGCCAATGGTGGTTTGTTTGAGCCACTTTTGACTGAGCAAGATGCGATTATTTCGGATGCCCTTAACCATGCCTCGATCATCGATGGTGTACGCCTCTGTAAGGCAGTGCGTTATCGCTATGCCAATGGCGACATGGCAGACCTCGAGGAGCAACTGAAGAAAGCGCAAGCACAACGCTTCCGCATCATCGCTACCGATGGCGTGTTCTCTATGGACGGCAATGTCTGCCCATTGGATAAGATCTACGAGTTGGCACAAAAATACGATGCCCTCGTGATGGTGGACGAGAGCCACTCTGCGGGTGTGGTAGGTAAGACAGGTCACGGTGTAACCGAGCGTTACAACCTTCGTGGAAAGATCGAGATTATCACTGGTACATTGGGCAAGGCCTTCGGCGGTTCAGTTGGAGGATTCACCACAGGTAAGAAAGAGATTATCGACCTGCTTCGCCAACGCAGCCGTCCATATCTCTTCTCCAACTCTATTCCTCCATTGATTGCAGCAGCAGGCCTCAAGACCTTCGAGATTTTGACTCGCAGCAATGAGTTACAAGACCGCTTGCACGCGAATACCGAGTACTTTATCACCAAGATGAAAGCCGCTGGCTTTGATATCAAACCAACCGAGTCGGCTATCTGTGCGGTAATGTTGTACGACGCTCGTTTGAGCCAAGAGTTCGCTGCGGCATTGCAAGAGGAGGGTATCTATGTGACAGGCTTCTACTATCCAGTAGTGCCACAGGGGCAAGCGCGTATCCGCGTCCAACTCTCCGCAGCACACACTACCGAGCAATTGGATAAGGGCGTGGCTGCCTTTATTAAGATAGGTAAACAATTAGATGTAATAAAATAAGTGATGAAAGCCTTAGTAAAACGTTATGCCGAGCCAGGGCTCTGGATGGAAGAGGTGCCAATGCCTCAAGTAGGCGTGAATGATGTGCTCATCAAGGTCACCAAAGCCGCTATTTGCGGTACGGACCTGCACATGTATAAATGGGACGAATGGTCACAAAGCCATTGCACACCGCCCTATATCATGGGTCACGAGTTCGTGGGCGTGGCTGTAGAGGTAGGCCCAGGTGTCCGTGGGGTAAAAGTAGGCGATCGCGTGACTGCCGAGGGACATATCGTCTGCGGCACATGCCGTAACTGCCGTCGTGGCATGGGTCACGTATGCGAGAACACTATCTCAGTCGGTATCATGGGCAAGGACGGTGCATTCGCAGAGTATGTGACTATCCCTGAGAGCAATATCGTGCATATCCGTCCTGAGATTCCAGACGATTTCGCCGCTATCATGGACCCCTTCGGCAATGCTACACATACCGCATTGGCCTTCCCTCTCTTGGGCGAAGATGTGCTTATCACAGGTGCGGGCTTGATTGGTACGATGGCTGCGGGTATCTGCCGCTATGCGGGAGCGAAGAATATCGTCGTGACCGACCTCAACGAGCAACGCCTCGAGATTGCCAAGAAGATGGGTGCGACTATCACGGTCAATGGCTCGAAGGGCGAGACTGTAGAGGGCGCAATGAAGCAATTGGGTATCCGTGGCTTTGATATTGGTTTAGAGATGTCGGGGGCGCCTGCAGCGTTTAACGATATGATCACACATATGTACAAGGGCGCGAACATTGCACAACTGGGTATCTTGCCAAGCGATACGAAGGTTAATTGGTCAGATATTATCTTCAATGCTTTGACTATCAAGGGCATCACTGGCCGCCGCATGTGGGAGACATGGTATCAGATGGAGCAGATGTTGTTGGGTGGTTTGGATTTGAGTCCTGTGATTACCCACCGCTTCCATTTCGACGACTTCCAAAAGGGCTTCGACGTCATGGTCAGCGGCCAATGTGGCAAAGTACTGCTCGAGTGGTAATTGTGTTTAGTGGACGCTACCGCTATTGTTTAGAGTTTAGAGTTTATAGATTAAAGTTTAAAGACGAGAAAATATGAAAAGAGTATTAGTCAGTTTAATTTGTGTCTGCATTACATTTGCAGCATGGGCACAAAATGATGATTTCGTACAGTACCAATTGGACAATGGTCTGACCGTTTACTTGTGGGAAGACCATGACCAACCCGATGTGCAGGGTTGGACTGTCACCCGCGCGGGTTCCATTGATGAGCCTGCTGATGCTACTGGTCTGGCACACTACCTCGAGCACATGCTCTTCAAAGGTACCGACCACATTGGCGCACTCGATTGGGCAAAAGAAAAACCTCTCTATGAGCAAATCATCGCCCTCTACGATACATTGGCACTCACCACCGATGACCAAGCGCGCGAGGCAGTACAACTGCGTATCAACGAGGTATCGCGTGAAGCTGCGCAATATGCTGCTACGGATGAATTCTCCAACCTGATTCAGGGTATTGGTGGCGAAGGATTGAACGCGTTTACCAGTTATGATGTGACCTGCTACATGAACTCGTTCCCTTCTTATCAGATGGAGCGTTGGCTCACTCTTTACGCAGACCGTTTAACTAATCCTGTGTTCCGTAGCTTCCAAGCCGAACTTGAGAATGTGTTCGAGGAATACAATATGTACCTTGACGACAACTCCACCCACGTGCGCAACTTTATTTTCGGCAAACTCTATGAGGGACATGCCTACGCACGCGACATCATCGGCTATCCAGAGGACCTGAAGAACCCTAAACTGCGCAAACTCATCGACTTCTACAATACATGGTATGTGCCTAACAATATGGCACTCATCTTGGTGGGCGATTTTGAGATTGAGACTACCAAACCATTGATTGAAAAGACCTTTGGCAAACTGCAATCGCGCCCTCTGCCTGAGCGCACAAAGTATCCTACTACTGCTTTCACACAAGATGAACGCTATACTGCTAAACTGGGCTATATGCCTGAGTTGAATATCGCATACAACGGTGTGGCTGTGGGCGATAAAGATGAACTGACATTGAATTTCGTGGCTAATCTGCTCTCCAACTCCATGCAGATTGGTTTGCTTGACCAACTGACATTGGACAATAAACTCATGTATGCCGTAGCAGCCAACGACACACGCCGTGACCAAGGTCGCTTCCTCGTGGTGGCAGTGCCATACATGGATGCCCAAACACAAACCTATACTTCGCTCAAAGAAACGGAGGAATTGGTAATGAAAGAGGTGCAGAAACTTGTGGATGGCGACATTGATCCCGAGTTAGTGGAGATGGTGCGCCAGAACTTCTATCAAGAGTTTGACCGCACAATGGAGTATCCTCAGATGAAGGTATCGCTGCTCTACAACGCTTTTACTTATCAACAATCAGTAGAGGAGATTCTGCGCGAGAAAGAGTTGGTGGCTGCTATCACAATGGACGACCTCAAGCGCGTAGCAAAGCAGTATTTAGGTGCGCCAAAGAAGGTGTTTGAGATTGAGGAGGGTACACCTAAAAAAGACAAACTGCCCAAACCAAAAATCAAATCACTGGAGTCGCCAAAGGGCGAGTCGGAGTATTGCCAATACTTAGATGCTATTCCTGCGGGCAAACTGACACCTACTTTCATAGACTTCTCCGACATTGACCAAGATCGTTTCTACGAGGGCGTGAGCGTATATTGCACACCAAACACCAAGAACCATATCTTCTCACTCCGTTTGAAATATGGTGTGGGCACATACGAGTTGCCACTATTGGAGTATGCTGCATCGCTAATGAATATGTCGGGTATCAAGGGTACACCAGGCATCAAGCCAGCAGAGTTCCGCGCTAACCTCGCTAAGTTGGGCGGCAAATGCAGTTACTCAGTATCGGACGGATACTTCTATGTAGATATTGAAGGCAACGAAGAAAACTTAGAGAAGATTGTGGAGATGGTCAATCTGCACATGATGTTTCCTAACTTCGAATCCGAAAACGACATGCTAATCAACAATATCAAGGGTCAAGTATATTCTTCGCGCAAAGTAGAGGAACGCAATACCGATATTGTGGCAAATGCGGCCTTTGACTACGTACGTTATGGCGAGAACTCTCCATACATCAAGCGTCCTGCATTGATGGAAGAAGTGCTGCAAATGACTCCTTCGCAACTCGAAGGTGTGTTGCACCAAGTGCAAAACTACGAGTTGGAGATTCACTACGCAGGTGCGTTGCCAGCATTGGATGTGAAGAATATCCTCTATACCAAACTCTCACTCAATCAGCATGTGCGCCCAACCAAATCACCTGTGGAGCGTCCTGTTGTACCTATCACGGAGAATAAGATATACTTCCTCCCCGATGCAAGTATGCAACAAGCCAAAGTGTATTTCCTTATTGATGGCGAACCATACAACGTGAAGGAAGCAGTAAACTATATGGCATTCAACGAGTACTTTGGTGGCGGTTTCTCTGGTCTGGTAATGAACGAGATACGCGAAAAACGCTCTATGGCATACACCGCATATGGCTATTTCTCACGCGCTCCAAAACAAGGACAACTGACCAAGTTCACGGGCTATGTGGGTACACAATCCGACAAGGTAGCTGATGCGATAGACGTGTATATGAGCCTCTTGGATTCTATGCCACAATATCCAGAAACGATGGAGAATATCCGCACCGTATTGCGCCAATCGGTATTATCCAACAAACCTACTTTCCGCGGCAAGAGCCAACGCCTGACTGCTAATATGCTATTGGGCTACAAGGTGGACCCTGCCATGCTGCAAGTGCGTGATATTCAACGCTTGACTTTTGATAATGTGCTATCTTTCTATGAGCAACGAGTAAAAGGTAAACCTATCACTATTCTCATCATGGGTGACCCTAAACTCATTGACCAAAAGCAGATCAAAACCAAGTATGGTAAGATTACCAAACTCTCTAAATCACGATTGTTCAGTTATTAAGTAAATGCATAAATCAGGTTTTGTAAATATAGTAGGAAATCCCAATGTGGGTAAGTCCACATTGATGAATGTATTGGTGGGTGAGCGTCTGTCGATTATTACATCGAAAGCGCAAACCACTCGCCACCGTATCATGGGTATCGTCAATGGCGATGACTTCCAAATGGTTTATTCAGACACTCCAGGTGTGCTGCAACCAAACTACAAACTACAAGAGCAAATGTTGGAGTTCTCACGCTCAGCATTGGTGGATGCGGATGTGTTGCTCTATGTGACCGATGTACAAGACAACCCCGACAAGAATGCCGACTTCCTCGACAAAGTGAAGCGCATCAAGGCGAAGGTATTCTTGATTATCAACAAAATAGACCTTACCACACAAGAGACCTTGGAGCAATTGGTGGAGTATTGGCACCGCGTATTGCCCGAGGCAACAGTATTCCCTATCTCAGCACAGCAGATGTTTGGCACTGACCAGCTCTTTGCGGCTATCCGTGAGGCGTTGCCTGAATGTCCGCCATTCTTCCCCAAAGACCAATTGACCGACAAGTCATCGCGTTTCTTTGTGGATGAGATGATTCGCGAGAAGATTCTGCTCAACTATGACAAGGAGATTCCTTATAGCGTAGAGGTAGAGGTGGAGTCGTTTTTGGACGAGGAACCCGATGAGCAACACCCAGAAGGCATGATTCGCATTGGTGCAGTGATTTATGTGGAGCGTGATAGTCAAAAGGGTATTATCATCGGTAAAGGTGGCAAAGCACTGAAGCGTGTAGGCATACAAGCCCGCCGTGAGATAGAAGCCTTCTTTGGCAAACCTGTGTTCTTGCAGCTTTTTGTAAAGGTGGATAAAGACTGGCGTTCATCACAAACACGTTTGCGCCACTATGGCTATGATTTGAATTAAAAACAAGAAAAAGATAAAGGGGATTACTCTTTATCTTTTTTTAGTGCTTTTGACCATTGTATATACCCATACACACAATTCGCACACCAAAATGCATACTGGGCAGCCATACAATAATTTCCGGCACGTAGCCACATTACGACAGCCAACACATCGACTAGTAGCCACAAATACCATTGTTCACGATATACCAATACCATCAGTATTTGAGCTACTATTGCAGGTACGGTAGTGAAGGCATCTAAGTAAGGCTGCGAATCGTCGGTATAATGTGCTAATCCCCACCCTACGGTAGCCGACAGGATAAGAACAACAAGCGTCAGGACCACCAATATATACGGCGGCATTGTACGAGTTTGGACATTCATTCCATTCTCCTTTTTGAGGTGCTTGCGCCAGCAATAAACACCATAAATCATTGTGAAGAAATAGTAGGCATTCATTGCTATCTCTGCGTAAAATCGCTCTATACAACAAAGATAGGTATATGTGCCTACCTGTGCAAAGCCAAAAACAAATGTCAGGATATTACCCTGAGCACCTAAGACAACAGAACATATTCCTAACAAGCCACTCACCAGTGACAATAACGAGGATGGCATCAAAGCAAACGTTATCAGTTGGACGAGTATTCCCAACGTCAAGAATATCCATGTAGTACGAGATATCGAAGACATCATTTACGTTTTTTGGAATCCTTACTTGATAGCGACTTCGGCTTAGAAGACGTTTGTGGGATAGCAAGATGGTCAAAATTCTCTTCAAAATCCCAATTAGCACGTAACTTCAACTTATTCGGATAGTAATAAATAGGCTCAGGTTGGCGTTTGCTTATCCAATCACCTGTCGTCCATTTACCATCAGTGTTCTGATCTATGTACAAACGTATATAATATGTCGTAGGTTGTAGATGCTCAAACTTTGTGCCCTCTGGCAATGCCATTTTCTCTGATATAACCACATCTTTCTCGTCGAGCAATTGAATTCGTGCCAACGAATCGTAGTGCACCATCTTAATAGTAAGCGAAGAATATTCTTCTAGTGATTTGAGTTTTAGCGATACCTCTAAACTATCATTGGTCACTCCATAGATATCTTTACAAGCCGCAGAATCCACTTTTAGCACATATTCTCCCTCAGGTTGCAATGTAGCCATAAGATTGATACACATACCTAGTGAATCTTTCTTCTCTATCTTAATCGCCATTGGACGAAGTAGAGTGTCTACTTTTTCCATCAAGTGAAACTTTTCTATATGGATACTATCCAACGGATAGTCTGATGCAATATGCAGCGTATCATAAATCTCAAATTTGCTTGATGCGTTTGACTGTAATGCCAATTTCCGCTCACGCTTTTTACGTTCACTCGCTTCACGTGCCTTTTCAGACATACGAGGACGACGATAGGCAGCCAAGACTGTATCAACTTGAGGTACTAACTCATACAACGAATCAGTGACCATATGCGTCATCTCAAAATAGATGCTATCCATACCTATTGCTAAAGAATCGGTCAACCAATAGGTAATCGTATCAAAATCATTCGTAGTTTGTACCTGTGCATAGTCCAAGAAGTTTACCCAAGAAGAATCATTGGCAACACTATCCACCTCGCTCGGACGCAACGCACGAATTAATGGCATCGTATCTTGAGAAGCTGAAAACACTAACGTGAAAGCATGTTGCTCTTCGCGCTGAATACCCTGATAATAAAGACGTTGTTTCGATTCTTCAAAATACCACAGCACCAATGAATCTGGATAAAAATGAGTAAACCTATGGGTAAACGTCGAATCTACCAAACGCGTAAACAACGTATCACCTGTCATAGGATCGATACTCAATGTATCCATCCACACTGTATCAATATGCTCCTGTATCTCAAAACTAGGAATCACCAAGGAATCTAAAAAAGCCAATCCCTCACCAGGCTGATACAAATAATCGCGGCTCACATCGTTCAACGCATACAATCTATAACTACCTGGCTGCAGATTGTATATCACAAAGTTTCCATCAGCATCTGTGCGAGTAATTCGAGTAAAGGGCAATGTGCTCAACGCAGAATCTTCCTTATTACGATGAACACCAACTAACACCGAAGACATCGGATTTAACGTTGCTGCATCATATACTCTACCCGATATTGACAGCGAATCTATCATATCACCCGTCGAAAAAGCAAATACATAGCCCTCCAACGGCACTTTTTCGTTATAGTCACAAATTGCCGCACCAAAATCTATTGTATATGTTGTGGAATCAATCAGATCCTCCATAAACACCACCGACAATTTCTTGCCAATTGCCTTCACTTCTGGAGGAACTTGCTGCGGAGGAGAAATTAATACATTCTTCTGAACATCATCTAACTGAATGTATTCATCAAATTGTACAATAACTTCTTTACCAAAAAAATTCAGTGTTCCGTTAAGCGGGTTTTCCTTCACCACTACTGGTGGAATTGTATCACGCGGACCGCCTTGTGGTCCCTGACCACGATTGGCGCAAGATACTAACAACAATCCCACCAACAATGCATGTATATATGTTGATATTTTATTCATTTTCAAGCCAATTAGTCTAATATCCCAAATGTATATCTTTCTTCTTGCAACCACTCAATCACTAAAGGCAGAACCTTTAGCATTCTATCTTTTGACTTCAACGAGTCGTGAAACACAATAATACTACCATTACGTACATAACGTTTCACTATCTCCAACATCTTTTCTTCTGTATAACATGGATTATAGTCATGGGTCAACACATCCCACAAACAAATTTTATATCCTGCATCAATTATCGTTCTCTTCTGCGTATAGGTCATCCTACCGTGTGGTGGACGGAACAATGGCGTTTGCAATACTTTATTAGCACGTTGTACATCCGCCACATACGTCGCAGTATCATTCTTGCACCCACGCAAATGATGGTAAGTGTGATTACCTACTCTATGTCCTGCTGCACGCACACGAGTTAATAAATCTGGATATCGTTCTGCATTATCAGCTACCATAAAAAAAGTAGCTTTTACATCATATCTACCCAAGATATCCAATAATATTGGCGTACATTCTGGAATGGGACCATCATCGAAGGTCAAATATACGACCTTCGACGATGGATCTCTACGCCACTCAACGCCCTTATACAAACGTTGAGCCCATGTGGGAAATTGATATAAAAATGGTATATATACCACCCTTACATTAATCGCCCCAAGCCAATGCAGAAGCACCTAATACCGCAGCATCTGCCTCTTTCAAATCAGAGAAGAGCACTTGCACCTTACCGCGCCACAAAGGAAGCACGTTGTCGTTCATAGCCTTCTCTACTGGGTCTTTGATCCAATGACCAGACTTGGTCAAGCCACCAAACATCACAATTGCCTCTGGTGCACTGAAAGCAATGAAATCTGCCAATTGCTGACCCAGAATAGTGCCTGTGTAGTCAAAAATCTCCTTGGCTACTTCGTCACCTTGTTCAGCAGCATCATATACGTCTTTTGAGGTAATAGCATCGATGTCAAGATTGCGAAGCACGGTTTCCTTGGTGGTAGAAGAGATAATCTCTTTAGCTGTACGCGCTACGCCAGTAGCCGAAGCATACGCTTCAAGGCAGCCCTTCTTGCCGCAGTTGCAAGAACGACCCTCCTCACCACGCACAGCGCATGTGTGACCTAACTCGCCCGCAAAACCGTCGTGGCCATACACCACTTTGCCATCTACTACGATACCCGAACCTACACCTGTACCCAAAGTAATCATGATGAAGTTCTTCATACCACGAGCAGCACCATAGGTCATTTCGCCCATAGCCGCAGCGTTGGCGTCGTTGGTGATCTTGCATGGTACACCGAAGCGGTCGGTCATGAGTTGAGCAAATGGTACAGATTGCCAAGGCAAGTTCATAGCGCCCTCAATCATACCAGTATAGTAGTTGCCATTTGGTACACCTGCACCAATACCGCGAATCAAGTCCATACCGCCTACTGAATCAACGATTTTGATTGCTTCGTCGTACAGTGCATTCACGTAGTCATTGATGTTTGGATAAGCTTGTGTTTTGATGGAAGTACGTGCCAATACATGGCCACGTGCATCTACAACGCCCAATACGGAGTTTGTGCCACCCATATCAAGGCCTAATACATAAGGTTTCTTTTGCATAACTTAGTTAATTATGAATTTTGAATGATGAATTATTCTGTAGGAATATCTTTGTTTACGTTCTTGCTACCAATGAGGGCATAGAAGAGGATGTAGAGCAAACCTGCGATTGGTACGATGTAGGAAATGAGGTAGTTGGTATGGTCGGCCAAGAGGTTTTGGAAGAATGGCAAGATACCACCACCACAAACCAATGCCATGAAGATACCGCTGGCAGCTGGGGTGTATTTGCCCAATCCTTCGGCTGCGAGGTTGAAGATTGCACCCCACATCACACTGGTCATCAATCCGCAGAGGAACATCAGAATCATGCTCACTGGCAACTCGATACCCTTGAAAGTTACTACCCATGTCTCTGGGAAGAACATCACGCAAAGCAACATCACAATTGCCAATGAAGATACCGCTACCAACATTGCCTTGCTGCTCACCTTACCACCGATAGCACCGCCCAACAGACGACCACACATCATCATCAGCCAATACAAGCCCACTACGGTACCTGCAATAGCAGGACCTACAGCAGGATTGTTAGACATATATAGGTTGGCTGTATTAGGAATACCTACCTCAACACCCACGTAGAAGAAGATAGCAATAGCACCCAACACAAAGTGACGGAAGCTAAGTGGGCTATATTGGTCTTTATTTGCCTTGGCAGCAGCACGTTGTTCAGGCGTCTCGATATGTGGTTCAGGAATCTTGGTCAAGGAAATAATCACAAATGCCAGCAAGAAGATAAGCATTGCTGCCAACATAGCAGGAGCCGCATCGCCCACTTGTGCCGCAGCAGCGCTACCACCAATCAGATAACCCAAGATGATTGGAGCCAAAGTACCACCAATGGAGTTGCACGAGCCACCGAACTGGATTAATTGGTTACCACGTTTGCCACCACCGCCAAGGGTATTGAGCATTGGGTTGACTACGATATTGAGCAAGCACATGGAGAAACCTGCAATGAATGCGCCCAATACGTACACGCCGAAACTCTCGGCATATCCGCTCAACCATTGTACACCTACACCTATAAAGCCCACGGACACCGCCAATAGAGAGGTGAATTTATAACCTTTACGTTTCAAAATAATACCTGCTGGCACGCCCATCACTGCATAAGCAATGAAGTTAGCCAATGTACCTAACTGTGCCATCGCGTTGGAGGCACCAAACTGCGTCTTCACAATCACACCCATCGAACCAGCAAAATTGGTCACGAAAGCAATCATGAAGAACAAGAGAAACATCACCACGATGGGCAAAATGTTTGATTTGTTGTTTGTCATAATAAATAGATTTTATTGTTTATAAATTGTTTTGCAAAAATAGCATAATACGGTGATGCAGGTGCTCATTGTTATGCGGTTTGCGAATGGAGTGATTGTCATCCACATACAATTGCATCTCAAACTGCTTGCCCGCTTTCACCAGTGCATCGGTATATAATAACGTATTTTGCGCATGCACGTTGTCATCCGCCAGACCGTGTACAATGAGCAGTTTGCCAGTGAGGTCGCCTGCCATCTGCATGAGGTCTGTACCTTCGTAGCCAAACTCATTTACTTGCGGACGACGCATAAAGCGCTCTGTATATGCTGAGTCATACAATCGCCAACTAGTCACAGGCGCAATCGCTATACCACATTGCCATACAGCTTCTTCACCTTGTTTACTCAAACACATGAGTGTTTGGTAACCACCATAACTCCAACCACAAATAGCAATACGACTGTCGTCCACGTATGGCAATGTTTTCAAGTATTTAGCTGCACTTATCTGGTCTTCAGTCTCTTTCACTCCTAACTCCATGTATGTAGCATTGCGCCATTCCCTACCACGAGCATTCGTACCGCGACCATCTACATTCACTACTAGATATCCCTGCGATGCCAAATAATGACCAAAGCGCTTACGCCATGTATCCGTCACACGCTGACTAGTAGGTCCACTATACTGCAACATCACCACAGGGTATTGTTGACTTGTATTGAAATTAGTCGGTTTAATCATCCACCCATTCAACTCATCGCCGCGCTCAGTAGTAAAAGTAAAGAATTCTTTATTGGGATAACCACTAGCATTCCACGCTTGCAGCACCGAATCATTGTCTAATATCAGCCTAGAAGTCCCTCCTTTGGCATAAAGTGTATATACGTTGGGAGTGGAAAGATTTTGATAACAATCTATATATTGTTTATAATCTTTCGAGAAACGCAGGTTATGAGTTCCTTCGCCTTGCGTGAGTTGGGTTGTGGTATTTTTCTTCAAATTAATAGCATATGCTTGCCTAGTCATAGGCGTTGGTGCAGCCTGATAGTAAAGTATACCCAACTTCTCATCATATCCATAAATACGTGTGATATCACGTTTTTCAGGAGTAAGTATCTTTTGCTCTACCCCTTGAGCAGAGTATAGATAGGCTTGCGTATATCCAGCTTTTTCACTCAGCACTATTACTCGATTATCACTCAACCATTGCCATTCATCAAAAAGTTCATAATTTACAAAGTATTTATTGCTTTGCTCCGAATAAAAAAGGTGACAGACTGTGGACTTTGGATTACCCTTGAGAACTTCTATTTTGTTTTGATCACGATTCACATGTAACAGCATTAAATCGCAAGTCGGCTGTTCGTCTTTCTTAGTAGGTTTAGATAATTGTGTCCAACGAATACGAGGGATATAGCCATCGTATTTCTCCGATAGTTGCATAGTACGAATCGTCTTATAATAAATATCGTACACACAAACTGTGGCTTTCGCATTATTTTCGCCAGCCTTGGGATAACGCAGAGCATGCAATTGTGGATACAAATCACCCGCCTCACTACTTAAATAGGTTTGCCACTCAAAGGTCGGCACATTTGTTTCATCTAAACGAACAAATGCCAAAAACTTATTGTCTGGTGAGAAGGCAAATAATCCTGTCGTACCAAATTCCTCTTCATACAGCCAATCGGAAATACCATTGAAGATTTCCAGATTAGTATCGGTAGTAACTGCCACTTCTGTCTTGAAATCTACCTTATAAATATACAGGTTATTATCCGCTTTAGCATAAACCACATATTTACCATTCGGCGACATCGCAGCGTCACGCACAGGTTCATTCGTTAGCCAAATTGTATCATTTTTTTGAGTGTCGTAGAGGTAATAATCGGCAAAAAACGAATGGCGAAAGAGTTTCTGCTTATTAGTATATCCCAAACGATATCTACCACTTTTCACCGTTCCATCTTCACCTGCCAACACACTATCCATTTCCTCCACGCTCATCGTCTTCGCATCATAGCCGCCACGCAACAAGTGCATCATATCATCGGCATGCATACACATGCAGGAAATCATCATCAAAGATATTATAAGATATCTCATACCTATAGCATTTCTAAAATTCGTGCAAAGTTAATACTTTTTTCTCACATATGCAAGAGTCGCAATGTTTTTTTACCATTCTGCACTCGTAACTCATATAATCCAAAACGATAAACAACCTCCTCGCTACCCACATACACCGTTTCCACGCCGTCACCCTTGCCAAACGGCCAAGATGTATAATGTATCACAATTGCAGGAAACAACACCAATGCATCATCTATCCATTTATCCACCATTACTCGCTGAGCATAAGCTGAAATATCTTGATTCATTCCATTTACTCCAGCTCCAAAATACAAAGCATACGAATCATTCGCATTAAAATAATACAACAATATACTTCCATCCTCCAACACACGGTAGCGCCACAAGGATTGCTCCGCACACAACTGTTTCTCCAAATACCCTATATACATATTACTCTGTACATGCCTCAGCGTCAAGGTACTATCCGACTCAAAATGCACATCATAAGCCATATCTTTACGCACTGCTGTTTCCAAGCGATACAATCCATCTTCCGTTAGACTCATTTGCACAGCACGTAATGCTACTTGATTTTCTTCTACACCACCATACATAGCCATACCATACCCTGTTCCAAGTATAGCTTCAGTCATTTCATCTCGCTTAGCAATGACATACGTATCAGATTGATAATCAACCGTCTGAATTGCCTCGTCACCATCCGTATACACTGCCCACAATATGGTGTTCCTAGAGGGAACATAGCTTGTACCCGCAGCCATGAATGTTGGGGATATTGATGTATCCAACACCTCTTCTTCACTCCATCCCAAAAACCGCCATTCCAATGTATCTCTCCACTCGGGCAACACTACTGGTTCTCCTACTGCCGACTGCACCAAGCGCGTCGGAACCGCATCCAAACCAGTCTTGAAATCTACGCTATAACATTGTAACGGAGCCTCTTCGTATGTTATCGTATAACTATCTATGTATATGCTATTTTCTGATGCCGAAATAACGATTTCTACTTTGCTCCCAGAAGAAACTACATATTCCACATCTTTCTGTATATTCACCCACTCTGTGGTATACTCACCTGCCCAAGCCGAAGATGCAAATTCCTCATCAGCTATGCTCCAAATAACATCACTACCAACACGCACCGATAGCGAGCCCTTACCAGACGATTTATTCGATCGCATCTGCAATGCTACAGAACGAATCGTACAACCATCCCAACCTGTTAATGACAAGCACGTGGAATGACCAGCAGTCATTTGCCCCTTTTGTCCAGTAGTCGCACTGCGAGCATACTCATACGATGCTCCTGCTGGCACTTCACCCGAAACATCCACCGTGGTAGTAGATGACAAACTGAATGTCGCACTCAATACAGAAAAGATAAGTCCAAGTATCATTTTTTATAAAATTTCCGCAAAGGTACAAATAAATTTGTATATCTCAAAAATTTTTAGTAATTTTGCACGCTTTTTATGGATTCTTAAGAATCTACACTTTTTCTTCCATCTTCATTTATCCCGAAGATACCCTGAAGATACCCCGAAGATAAGCCAACGATAAAAAGCCCCCAAGCGACAAAAATCTTAAAAAAAAGACATAAAATAAAACAATAAAAACAATTAACATCATGCAAAAAATCCAACTGAAACGTGGTTTGGACATTCCATTTGATGGAGCAGCAGCCCTCACACTTGGTAGTGTGAATCGTCCTGCTATCTTCCACATCGTCCCAGACCATTTCGCTAGCGTGACCCCAAAACTCATGGTCCGCGAAGGCGACAGCGTGAAAGCAGGTTCTCCCCTCTTCCACGACAAGGCATTTGCTGAGATGCTCTTCACATCGCCTGTTAGCGGTAAGGTGGTAGCCATTGTACGTGGCGAGCGCCGCAAGGTGATGTCCATCGACATCGAAGCCGATGCTACGATTGAGTATGAGTCCTTCGACCTCAAGCAAGACGCTAAAGCCCTCTTGCTGCAATCAGGTCTTTGGGCACTCATTAAGCAACGTCCTTACGATTGCATCGCTCTCCCAAGCAAGCAACCTAAGACCATCTTCATCTCTACCTTCGACACCGCTCCCGTAGCACCAAACTACGAGTGGGTGCTCAATGGACAAGGTGCAGTGCTGCAAGCTGCGGTAAATGCACTCGCTACTATCGCACCTGTGTACGTAGGTATTAAATGTTGCGCAAGCGCACCTGTTTTCCGTGGCTTGACCAACTGCGAGAAATACGAGGTTAAAGGTCCTCACCCTGCAGGCAACGTAGGTGTACAAATCAACCACGTGGCTCCTATCGCTAAGGGCGAGACCGTTTGGACCATCAACATCCAAGACCTCGCGCTCATCGGTCGCCTCTTTACTAAAGGTATCGTGGACATGCAAAAGAAAGTGGCGCTCACAGGCCCTCTCGCCAGCGGTGCACAATACTACAACGTATTGCCAGGCATGCCACTCAGTGCCATCTTCACCAGCAACATCTACAAGGGCTGCAACGCTCGCCTCGTAGCAGGCAACGTGCTCTCTGGCCACCAAGTATGCGCTGATGAAATGGTTAGCATCTACGACAACCAATACACCGTACTCGCTGAGGGTGACGAGACCCACGAGTTCATGGGATGGATTATGCCTCGCTTCAATAGCTTCAATGCAGGCAAGACCGACCCTGCTAAGATGGTGAACAACTGCGTGACCGAGTGGCTCTTCGGCAAGAAGAAATACAACTGGGACGCTCGCCTCAAAGGTGGTCGCCGTGCTATCATCGTGAGCGGTGAGTACGACAAGGTATTCCCAATGGATATCTATCCTGAGTATTTGATTAAGGCAATGATTGCTGGCAACCTCGACAGCATGGAGCAATTGGGTGCATACGAAGTAGCACCAGAGGACTTTGCGCTCTGCGAGTACGTATGTACAAGTAAGATGCCATTGCAAGCTATCGTTCGTGCCGCATTGGATAACTTAAAAAAGGAGATTGAGTGATGCTAAAGAAATTACATAACATAGTAGAGAAACTTCGCCCTCATTTCGAAGAGGGTGGCAAGTTGTCCGCGCTGCACTCGTTGTTTGACGGTTTCGAGACTTTCCTTTTCACCCCAAACACCACCGCTAAGCGCGTAGGTTCGCAGATCCACGATGGTTCGGATAGCAAGCGAACCATGATCCTCGTGGTAATGGCACTCGTTCCAGCACTGCTCTTCGGTATGTTCAACGTAGGTTACCAACACTTCCTCGCTACTGGCGAACTCGTGCGTGGTGCTATGACTTGGGCATTGTTCTGGAAGAGCTTTGGCTTTGGTGCGTTGGCTGTGTTGCCATATATCATCGTTAGCTATGGTGTAGGTCTCGGTATCGAGTTCACCGTAGCACAATGGAAGAAAGAAGAAATCCAAGAAGGTTTCCTCGTATCAGGTATGATTATTCCTCTTATCGTGCCAATCAACACTCCTCTCTGGATGGTGGCTGTGGCTACTGCTTTTGCGGTAATCTTTGCAAAAGAGGTATTCGGCGGTACAGGTTACAACATCTTCAACGTCGCTCTTATCGCGCGCGCGTTCCTCTTCTTTGCTTATCCTACCCACATGACTGGTGACAAGTGCTTCGTTCGTACCGAGGGTACTTGGGGCTGGGACAACGGACAAACCCTCGTGGACGGTTTCTCTGGTGCTACCCCACTCACCCAACTCGCTACCTCTACCGAAGCAAACCTCATGCCAGTGGACTTCTGGACTGCCTTCAACGGTCTTATCCCAGGTTCTATTGGTGAGACTTGCGGTTGGGCTATCTTGCTTGGTGCTGCATTGCTCATCGTGACTGGCGTAGCCAGCTGGAAGACTATGCTTAGCATCTTCGCTGGTGGTGCACTCACCGCTTGGCTCTTCAATGAGTTTGGTGCAGAGACTGCTGCGGCTAACTACCCATGGTACATGCACCTCGTTACGGGTGGTTTCATGTTCGGTGCTGTCTTCATGGCTACTGACCCTGTTACCTCTGCTCGTACTGAGTGCGGTAAGTGGATTTATGGTGCATTGATTGGTTTCATGGCTGTAGTGATTCGCGTACTCAACCCTGGTTATCCAGAGGGTATGATGCTCGCTATCCTCCTCATGAACGCTTTTGCTCCACTCATCGACTGGTGCGTAGTGCAAGTGAATATTAAGAAACGTATGAAACGCGCTAAAATTTAATGAATATGGCACAGAAGAAATTTGTATGTTCCGTTTGTGGCTATGTTCACAACGGCGATAAGGCACCTGAGGTTTGCCCACAATGCAAGCAATCTGGCGTCTTTGTAGAAGAGAAGAAAAAAGGTCTGGATACCAACAGCAACGCATACACCATTATCTATGCTACTATCATCGTAGTTATCGTAGCTGTGATGCTCGCTTTGGTAAGCCAAGTGCTCAGCCCTCGCCAAGAGGCTAACCGCTTGCTCGACCAACAAAAGCAAATCCTCGTAGCCCTCAACCAAAACTACGACAACACCGACCCTGCTGCATTGTATCTCTCATTGGTAAACGATACAATCGATGTGAACGGTGCTCCTGTATTCGTGGCTAACATCGAGGGTAATACCAAGTATGTACTCAAACTCCACGGTGCTGGTCTTTGGGGCGGTATCGGTGGCTATTTGGCTTTGGATGCTGATAAGAACACTATCTACGGTATCAACTTCAACCATGAGTCTGAGACTCCTGGTTTGGGCGCTGAGATCGTAACAGAGAAATTCCGCAGTCAGTTCCCTGGCAAGCATATCCGTAATGCTGCTGGCGAAGTAGTTTCAGTGGCTGTGTTGAAAGCAGGCAAAGTGGCTGATGGTCAAGAGCAAGTAGATGCCCTCTCTGGTGCAACTATCACATGCGACGGCGTTAGCACCATGATTGCTACCAACCTCGCCGAGTATGCAGAATTCTTGAATAACGTGAGCGAAGCGAACCAACCTTCGTGCGAAGCACCATGTAACGCGAGCGACAGCGAGCCAACAACGTGCGAAGCACCAACTAACGTGAGCGAAGCGAACTTAAATACGGAGGAATAAGTTATGGCATTATCTCAAAAAACAAAAGAGGTGTTGTTTGGCCCTCTGAACATTAATAACCCAGTGGTTGTTCAAGTGTTGGGTATCTGTTCTGCATTGGCTGTGACCGTGCAACTGAAGCCAGCGTTGGTAATGGGTATTGCCGTTACTATCATCGTGGCTATGGCGAACGTAATTGTATCACTCATTCGCAACACTATCCCAATGCGAATCCGTATTATCATCCAATTGGTGGTAGTAGCAGCGTTGGTAACTCTCGTAAGTGAGGTGCTGAAGGCTTTTGCTTATGATGTAGCAATGCAGCTGAGTGTATATATCGGTTTGATTATTACAAACTGTATTCTCATGGGACGTCTTGAGGCGTTTGCTATGACCAACAAAGTGTGGGATTCTTTCCTCGATGGTCTGGGCAACGGTTTCGGTTATGCTATCATCCTTGTGATTGTAGCATTCTTCCGTGAGTTGCTGGGAGCTGGCACTTTGCTTGGTTTCCGTATCATACCAGAGAGTTGGTATGTGGCTAATGGAGGTTTCTATGAAAACTGCGGTATGATGATGATGCCAGCGATGGCGCTGATTCTCGTAGCATGTATAATCTGGGCTCATCGTGGCTACAATAAAGAGTTGAAGTAATATGGAACACGCTATTAGTTTATTTGTTCGCAGCATTTTTGCTGACAACATGATTTTCGCATACTTCTTGGGTATGTGTTCATACTTGGCTGTGTCCAAGAATGTAAAAACAAGTGCTGGCTTGGGCGTAGCAGTCATCTTCGTATTGGCGATCACCTTGCCTGTAAACTACTTGTTGCAAGTGCATGTGCTCGACCCTCTGGGCTTGGGTTACTTGTCCTTCATCCTCTTTATTGCGGTGATTGCAGCGATGGTGCAACTCGTGGAGATGGTGGTTGAGCGTTTCTCTCCATCATTGTATGCTTCATTGGGTATTTTCTTGCCTCTGATTGCTGTAAACTGCGCCATCATGGGTGGTTCGCTCTTTATGCAACAACGTATCTTGCTCGAGCCAGAGAACGTAAAAGCGATTGCTAACCTTGGTGATGCTTTTGCTTATGCGTTGGGTTCTGGTATCGGATGGTTGCTCGCTATTGTATGCCTTGCTGGTATTCGCGAGAAAATGGAGTACAACGACGTGCCTCGTCCTTTGCAAGGCTTGGGTATCACCTTCATCGTAGTAGGTCTGATGGCTATGGCATTTATGTGTTTTAGTGGTCTTAACATTTAATAGGAGGAAAGAAGTATGAATATGTTAGCAATTTTATATTCTGTAGGAGTTTTCCTTGCTGTGATTCTCCTGTTAGTAGTGATTCTCTTGGTAGCTAAGAAATACCTCGTTCCTTCGGGCGACGTAAAAGTGGTTATCAACGGTGATAAGGAATATCATATCCCTGCAGGTGGCACATTGCTTGGCGCTATGGGCGAAGCAGGCGTACACTTGCCATCTGCTTGTGGTGGTAAAGGTTCTTGCGGTCAATGTAAGTGCCAAGTGCTCGAAGGTGGTGGCGAGATCCTCCCTACTGAGACGGTTCACTTCACCCGCAAACAACAAAAAGACCACTGGCGTCTTGGTTGCCAAGTGAAAGTGAAAGGCGATATGCAACTCAAGTTAGACGAGTCTGTGCTCGGTGTTAAGGAATGGGAGTGCACCGTTATCAGCAACCGCAACGTGGCTACTTTCATCAAGGAGTTCAAAGTGCAATTGCCTCCAGGCGAGCACATGGACTTCGTGCCTGGTTCGTATGCACAAATCCTCATCCCTGAGTACGATATCGATTACAACAATTTCGACCGCGAGTTGATTGGTGACTTGTATGTCCCAGCATGGGAGAAGTTCGGACTCTTTGGCTTGAAGCAAAAGAATACTGAGGCTACTGTGCGCGCATACTCTATGGCCAACTACCCAGACGAGGGTGATATCATCACCTTGACTGTGCGTATCGCTACTCCTCCATTCAAACCAAAAGAGCAAGGTCCTGGCTTCATGGATGTACCATGTGGTATCGCATCTACTTATATCTTCAACCTCAAACCAGGTGATAAGGTGACTATGTCAGGTCCTTATGGTGACTTCCACCCAATCTTCGATAGCAAGCGCGAGATGATTTGGGTAGGTGGTGGTGCTGGTATGGCTCCATTGCGTGCACAGATCATGCACATGTTGAAGACCTTGCACACTCGCGACCGCGAGATGCACTATTTCTATGGTGCACGTGCTATTGATGAGGTATTCTTCATGGAGGACTTCTTGGCATTGGAGAAGGAGTATCCTAACTTCCATTTCCACTTGGCGTTGGATCGTCCAGATCCTAAGGCAGACGCTTTGGGTGTTAAATATACCGCTGGCTTCATTGCTCCAGTCTTGGGCGACACCTATCTGAAGCAACACGACGCTCCAGAAGACATCGAGTACTACCTCTGCGGCCCTCCTATGATGGCAAAGACAGTGCTTGACTTGCTCCACTCACTGGGTGTAGAAGACGACATGATCATGTTCGATAACTTTGGTGGTTAATCAAATGGACCACCTTGAGTCCTCTTTAATCAACAGATTTTTCGAGGAATATTAGGATAACACGCGCATGCACATGCGCGTGTTATTATTTAGGGTGTTTTTTGTGATTCCCTTGTATAGTTTTTTCAAGGGCCGCTTACGCGTGGGGGGAGAAAATCCTTTGTTCGCTCACTCCGTTTGCGTGTTTAAGCATGTTTCGTCTGCCCAAACCATACTGCGCTCTTCGTGCGCAACATCTGCTTTCACAGATGCATTCTTTGTCTATCATTCCCGCATTTCATGCGGGTGCTTTTTCCAAAAAAAGCACTTTTATTAAGATTTCCCTTCCCTTGCACCTACCCAATCCCCCTCGGGTTAAAGACCAAGGAAGAACCAAAGATGAACCAAGGAACACCCTAAGAACTCCCAACCATCAAAAAGTGCTTTTTATTAAGATTTTAACGATAGAATTTGCAAAAGAGAGCTGCTGAAACCAGCAACTCTCTTTATATAGTCTGCTATTTACATCTGATAAAAAATTCTCCTGATTATTTTGCACCGCTTAATATACCATTGTCTTTATCTTCATTGTTTATTCGTTTTTCTTTATCTCCGCGTTTTGTACCAAAATCAAGATTCATATGAAAGTTTAGAACTAATGTCTGGTGAAAATCTTTCATTACAGCATATTGTGTGTTAGGAGCCAGATTTGATAAATCTTTTGTATCTCGACTATATCCTTTAGTTGAAAATGGATATAGCATCATTGCACGAAATCCCCACTTTTCTTCATTATAACCAATACCTATTGTGTGATAAAACTCACCATACTCTAATGTCTCACCCCATAGATTATTATTACGCGTTGTAATATCTGCGCTAAATTGCCAACCTTTGTACATCCCCACAACACTTGCACGAACACCTGGATTAAAGTGGGTATGTGTATAGTTATTGCCCAAAGAAACAAAATAATTCATAAAAGGTGCAACTGTAAAATTTAATTTATTATCAAGTAGTCGCACTTGAATACTCGGAGATATTTGCAAACGATGAAAACCACGCTGATTATCATAGGAACGTACTGCCATTGCTCTACCATCAATGATTTGTTCGTAAGTTTCATCCATAATTGGTTTATGATCATACGAATAGTTTGTCCAAATATTCAAATTTACATGCTTTGACTGCCATGTCAGTTGCATTTGATTAGCAACAAACATTACTGGCTTCAGGTTTGGATTACCCACACGAATCTGGTATTTATCTATTTGTTGGGCAATGTTACTCATCGCTGATAGAGATGGTTGATAACCAGATATATATCCTTTATATTTCCAGAATACTCCTTTACCACAATCTACACTCATAGTTAATTGTGGACGAGCTATCCAATTCGATTGTTTTTGATTCCCTTGTTCGATGTATGTGTGCATAGCACCAATACCTGCTGCATAGGCAAACTTACCTAATCGTTGTTGAACTTCTGCAAAAGCATATGTTTCCGCAGTTTGCATATTAACCACCTCATCAATATCACCCAAATAACTATTTTCAACCCATTGCTGATTATGTTTTGCACCAATCGTTAACATTATATTTTCCCAGTATTTTTCATATATGGCTTCTCCAATAAATGAGTATTTGCTACCCTTAGCCGAAGAAATCACATCAGTTGTATCGCCCAAAGTGCCTGCTATAGGTATTTGTTGAAAGCGACGGTCATTACTACTATTGATATATGTCCCTATGACATCTAAATAGATATATTGTTGTTTAGGTAATTTGTGTTGATAGTAAATGTCTAATGATGGCGATATTGAAGAACTACTTGTATGATCATGTATTTCAAATGTATCAGTAGATTGATAGATATACGAATCACGATTACTATGTGCGTGGGGAGTAAACACCATATTGTCACGCAAAGTTATTTGTAGCATATTTTTTTCGCCATTAGTCCAATTATATGTCAATCCCAGATTTATTGGATCATATTTCATGCGAGTAGGTTCTCCGACCTCGTTATTTTCTATTTTTCCCGTTGAAAAGTTATATGTTTCTGAATTGGTGCGTACCCAATATAGATCTCGAGGTTTATATTGCCCGATTAATTGGATAGAGGACTTTCCAAAGTGCGCTTTCCCAGATAAAAAGTATTCTCCCCAACCTGACATCGTGACACCATTAGAACCACTAAGCATCAAAGAACCACCCGCATCACGATGCTTCACAATATAATCAATAACGGCAGCTGCACCATTGTAGCGAACACTTGGTTGATCATGGTATTCTATACGTATAACATCTTTGGGGTTAATTGCCATAACTTCTGCATTAGTCGCTTCTATTCCATTGATACGCAATTGTACTGCTTCATTTGCGAGTGTTTTTACGGAACTCTCAATAGGATTCACCACGATACGTGGTATCTGTAAATTTTGTAATAATGATACACCATCGGAAGCGGCTGCCACTTGCTCCTTATTCGGCAAAAGCACTTGTCTATCCACTTTTTGAATAACAGCGTTGCTTTCTACCTTTACTTCGCCTAATTCTGTAACAGCCTCGTGCATTTCGATAGTACCTAAATTAATACTTTCGCTAATGTTTAAACTCATCAAGATTGCTTCGTAACCAACATAAGAGCATTCCAAAATGTATTCACCATCTGCCATTTCTAAAGTAAATTTTCCGTGTGAATCCGTAATCACCCCCGCAAGTTGTTGATCACCTTGTTTTAGACAAATATTTACACCTATTAGTGCCGATTTGTCTGTTGCATCCTGAATAATGCCGATAATTTTGTTACTTGCTACTAATGGTATGGTACTCATACAAATCATTAGCATGATAAAAATTTTTGTTTTCATAAACTTTTATTTGTCATTGTTAAACCGTTGAAAATTTGTGCAAAATTACTACAAAAACACACTTATATACAAATTTTAGGATTTATTTTTCCATTCTGTAATACACAGGAAAACAATTAGTTATCAAAACAAAATATTATATTTCCCCTTTTGTGGCTTATATAGATTTGCAAATCTCCCAAATAATAAGTAATTTTGCATCGTTTTCAGAATAACTGTAGTAATTATTTGGAGGTATGAAATATCCTTTTCGCATTTTTTTAGCCATCCTATCAGTCTTTCTTTTGACTTTGAGTGCGTGTTCAAATAGAGATGCTTCGAAAATACAAGAAGCAGAAAAAATGATTGTTGCGAATCCTGATTCGGCAATGACAATGTTGCGTGAAGTGGTAAATCCCCATTTATTACCAGATTCTGCACAAGCACTTTATTGGCTTAGTATTGCTAATATACATAGTAATCTACATCAGTCGCTCTCAGAAGACTCGATGGTCTGTTGGTCTGCCGATTTCTATCTGAACGCATGGCAGGATGTACCCCAAAACGAACGCACATCTTTACTCACTAAACGAATGATGAAAGCACAAATGCTGAAAGTATTTTATTATTGGTGGATAAATGAAAAAGAAACAGCATACAAATATTTAGAAGATACACAATCAATCGCCCAAGAGATAAATGATAGTTCTTGGATGATCATGCCTTTTCGTTTGGCATTACAAATCAGTTTGTCAGATCACGATTTTCAACATGTTCGTGAATATGGAGAAGCACTTCTAAATTCAGATTCAAAGAATGCGATACATTCGGATGAAATAGTTACAGTGTATAACGGAATAGCAGTTGCTTGTTACAATTTGGGAGATTATGATGCAATGGAAAAATACTTTGAGCAAGCAATCCAAAGTGCCCAAACAGAACGTGACACATTGTTAGTACAAACTATTGTACGTCGTAATTATGCAGATTTATTAGGAGAATTGGGGCATTATGACAGAGCTATCAATATGCACAAAGAATTATTGCAATATTATTCTGATGAGGGGATCTATCCTTTAGGTGAGAGTTATTGCTCATTATCTCGCCTATACTTATTAAAAGGAGATAAAAAGCGAGCACAAGAGTTAATGAGAAAAGCAGAGGCTTCATTAAAAGATTATGAGAGTAGAGGTGATTATCAATCAGTTCGTGGCAACATGTTAGCTTATAGGCAGATACTTGATTATGCTCTAACTGGCAAGCTTCTTATGAGCTATCTATGGCAATATAATAATGAATTAGAGGAATCAATACATCTTAACAATGCAATTAGTGCAGCTAGTGAGCAACAAAAGCGTGATTTGCGCGAACAGATACTCAGACAAACCCTATCTCGCCAACGCCAAATTACACTTATTATTGTTATGATATTTATTATGATTGGTTTGTCTGCTTTTTCAATCTATTTATATAGGCGTCGTAAAAATATGCTTATTGAAAAGGAAGAGGAAATAGAAACATTGCGTAAAATATTTGCAAATATTTCTTCAAGCCAAGAAGAGGGAAAAGAGAATGTCAAAAAATTGATGTTGCAACAATTAGGTATTATCAAAACAATTGTTAGCATACCAACCGAAGCCAATCAACACTTGTTATCGCGACTTATGGCTTTGAACGAGAACAAGGCAAATGTATTAATTGATTGGCAGAATATATTTCAAATGATAGACCTTGTTTATGATGGTTTTTACACACAATTGAATAATCGGTATTCAGGCATTTTGAATGAAAAGGAGATTCAATTATGTTGTTTACTTAAGGCAAATTTTTCGACAAAGGAGATAAACATGCTCACTCGCCAAAGTCTTCAAACAATTTACCAGCGTAAGACTCAAATCCGTCAAAAACTCTCCATCCCCGAAGCCGACGACATCCTCCACCACCTTGTGTAAACATTCGCAACTTTTTTGAAGAACCTTCCACACAAACACCTTAACATATCCTATGGCGTGCATCGCATGCCTATTTATTCCTATTTGTATTCCATTTATTCTTAAACCTCCTTTTTTTGCAAAAAGACTTACAAAGATACAATAATTTTTCGAGATAAGCAAATAATATTTTGATTTTGC
This sequence comes from uncultured Bacteroidales bacterium, assembly GCA_937891975.1. Taxonomy (GTDB): domain Bacteria; phylum Bacteroidota; class Bacteroidia; order Bacteroidales; family Paludibacteraceae; genus Colicola. The sequence goes on along the minus strand of CALAUA010000022.1, from coordinate 28,687 downwards.
AAGTGAAATGAATTGATTTTGCGTCGCTTTCTGCGTTTGCCTCCGCATTTCCGTCTAAATCGGAATATTTATTTGCCTATGTCAAAAAAAAGTTGTAACTTTGCCCCGCAATTCAGAAAACACATTAATTAACCTTAAAAGTTGCGCACGAACATACAGTGCAATGAATTATGGGGCAACATCGTCCACAATATTGGTTACATCGAATTACTGGAGGAAATAACGGATTATTTTTGTCTCGTCGTTTACTTCGAGACCATTGTATATTGTCTACAGGGTGGTCTGATTTTTCTGCGCAAAGCAATCTAAATAAGATTAGAGAATCTGGGCTTACTGCAATTGAAGAATTGATGCAATCAATATGGGAAATGAACTCTGATAGTCCATTCCCAAAAAATCGATATAGCCTTAATCGTTTCGTTAATGAAATGAAATCCGGTGATATTGTGATAGTGCCTTTGGATCAAGCTATTTCTATATATAGATTGATAGATGATACAATCATAACAAATGAGAATATACGAGAAAGGTTTCTAAAAGACGCTAAAGTACGCAGAGAAGGGGCAAGATTACTGACTTCAAAAGGTGAAGAAATAGATTTGGGATTCTATCGTAAGGTTGAACCTCTAGTATTAGACATTCCGCGAAGTAGTTTACAAAAAGACTTATATAGAAAAACACGTACTCTTCAGACGAATATCAATCTCTCGGATGTTGCAAATGCGATTGAAGAACTCCTTATACAACATCCATCTTCAAGTCCAATAGAATATGTTCAATTAATTAAAAATCTCAAACTGCACCTAGATAATACTTCTGATGATAGGTCGTTCGAGGAACGTATCAACTATGTATTTGAAAAGATGCGTGAATCCATGGGGAATGGGATTAAATTTCGAATAAAGACGAAAAAGAAAGAACTCATAGTACCATATGCATTGGTGGAGGATGAAATGGATGATAATATAGAGGTCGTTAGAAACGTAATAGCATCATATATGCGTGGAGATGTCTTTAATAGTATAAAAGAATTGGATGAATGGTGGGAAAGGAACAAGGATAAAAGATTTCCATATGCTCCTATTCATAAAAATTATATATACTATCGAACAAGATTGAAAGGGGAGAATGAGAAAGTAGTATTCGAGGAAAAAGATTTATTTCATGTGCCTTTTAATAAAAGAGGTTCTGTTACGACAAAACGATATAGTCTACCGGGGTATCCATGTCTATACTTGGGCAAATCTATATATGTGTGTTGGGAGGAGATGAGGCGACCGGCTTTGAGCGATTTTGCAACGAGTGCTATAAAGGCACAAATGGATTTCTTTCTCTTAGATTTAAGATTGCAGAAAGAAATGTATTCCGAAGAAAATTGTCGGATTTTCCTCCGGATGCTTCCAATAATTTTAGCTTGCTCGTTAAAGGTCGCCAATGAATATGATAATTTTAAACCAGAGTATATCTTGCCTCAACTATTGCTGCATATAATTGTTGTAAAAAATCAGAAAAAACAAGAAATTGAAGGAGAAGAGAGCAAAAAAATTCAATTGGCAGGAATAGAGTATACTTCTACAGCAATAAATAATGATTTTGATTTTATTAATAGTGCTTCAACTTATTACTTGGCGGATTGTATCGTGGTTCCTGTTAAGATATCAGAAGAATCCTCGAATAAATATTGTGAGGATTTAGCAAAGAAGTTTTGGGTCGCAAGGCCTAAGTGCTATGAGAATGAATATATTAAAGATTCATTAGCTTTCTTTAGAGAATATTTATCGTCTTTAACGATTAATAACAACAAAATTGATGTATCCCAGAAACTTTTTGCTCGAAAATATAACTCTTCATATTTTTCATACATGGAGCATAGTTGGAAAGAGTCTGATTTTAAAACTATAAATGTAAAATAATCTTGCATATTCAAGAAAAAAGTCCCTATATAATTCTTTTTCACACTTTATGCCTCTCCCGACATTTTAGGAAGGGGATTTTTTGGGGGAATAGAAAAGTCCGTTTGCGATGACTAAATTTTGTATATTAGAACGATTTTCTGTGTTTTTGGAACGATTTTTTGTGTTTTTGGAACAAAAAATGCAAAAAAATTTGCACATGTCAAAAAAAAAGAGTACTTTTGCACAAAATTTTTAAAATATGTATTCAGAAGTATTAAGAATTATTGAAGGAGGCTTGCATAATGATGTTCGCAAAATCGTTAATTATTCTCAGCGATTAGCGACTCATTTTGAATCCGAAGGAGATTTTTCTATGGCCAAAAGCATTCATGAGACCTTAGAAAGAAATCGTGCAAACTTGGCAACCATGGATCAGTATATGAATCTTCCTGTAGATACGGATAGCCGTTTGCAAATGGTGGAAGTTGTTCCTCCTATTGCAGATAGAACGCAAATTGTATTAGAAGATTTAGCTGATAAGCAAGTGTCAAATTTTATTGATTTGGTTAATAGAAGGACGGAGTTGTTAAATGCCGGTGTTGATATAAGACTTTCAATGCTTTTACATGGAGCTCCTGGTTGCGGAAAGACATCAATTGCGCACTATATATCAGAAAAAACAGGTCTTCCATTGCTTGTAGTGCGTTTAGATTCGCTTGTGTCATCATTGTTGGGAAGTACGGCAAAGAACATTCGTAAGATATTTGAATTCGCAGAGGGACGTCCCTGTATTTTGTTCTTGGATGAATTTGATGCTATTGCCAAAGCGCGTGATGATGTGCATGAGTTGGGAGAACTGAAACGTGTGATTAATAGTTTGTTGCAAAATATAGATAGTATGTCCCCGGATAGCGTCTTAATGGCAGCAACCAATCATGCAGAATTGTTGGACAAAGCAGTATGGAGACGTTTCCAAACAACAATTGAAATTGGAAATCCGAGTAATGAAAAAAAACAGAAAATTCTAGAAACTCAAATTGGGGATTTTCCATGTGAATTTATTTCAGACAACAAGCAATTAGGACAGTTGGCAGTTTTGTTAGAAAAGGACTCGCCTGCTAATATGCACACAATTATAAATAAGGCAAAAGCAAAGTCTGTACTGAAAGGACAAGATATGCTGACATACCCGGATGTGGTTATAGAAATATTTAATTATACGCAACGAGAAATTAGTCTGGAGTCGTTAGTGCAATATATGTCGAATGCTGGCATTCCGCAAACGACAATATCTCATGAATTGAATATTTCATTGCGTCAAGTGAAACAAATAATGAATAAATCTACACAATTATGAAAAACTTACCTATTCAATTAGTGGAATTCCGCGAGAGACAAGATGACTTCTTGGCGGAAGGTGGTGGCCAAGATGTTCTTCAAAGTTGGATAACAGATAATATTGATATATGTAGAGAGCAAAGCAACTATGTATATGAGCAAATGAGTTCTTGGATGCGGCTTTTTGATGAGAGAGAGCAGCAACATAATGATATGCCCTTGTTGTTTGAAGTAGATTTGCATCAAAAAGCAGAAGCAAAGTCATACCGCAAGGATATTTTGTCAATATTGAACCTAAGGGAAGAGAAGAACGTGCTAGGTATGACCGCACGCAGGAAACTATTGGTTAAAGTTAATAATCGCTCTGCCTTGCAACAAATCGCTAGACGTTTTGATGCAAATGCATATAGTGTGGCAACCACAAAAGTACTGCGAGCATACGCTTCAATCGAATCTGTTGGCTTGTTTCAACCGGCAATAGAAAAAAGCGCATCTGGTCAGTTGCTCAAAATAAAATTAGCAGATTATGGCAATGAGCATTATAATCATGCATGCGAACGCCATCTACATCAATTGTGTGAGGAATATGGCCAATCATGTCAGCGATTGGATTATGTGAATGGATTGAGATTGTACAAAACAAGAGTGGATTCTGCAGATTTCATGGAACGTCTGGCTACATTAGATGGCGTTTATTCAGTACAGAAGATGCCTTATATGACGTTGAATGTAGTTGATAATCATTGGGATGGAGAAGTTCCATCCGAAACACCGCAAGCCGGAGTTGATTATCCTATAGTGGGGTTGTTGGATTCTGGTATAGAAGAAGATCTGGTATCAATGGGCGTTTGGATGGATGGTGACAATCAGGTTCCAGAGGAATGGGATCCGGAGGATGTGTCAAGGGATCATGGTACACAAGTAGCAAGTATATTATTGTATGGGGATAAATTATGTGACGAGGCAAGAACAGGAACAGGACCATGTAAGATTAGAAGTTGTGTGGTTAATACGAATTCTCGCTTTATGACGGTTCCTGAAGATGAATGCATAGATTTAATCAAAAAAGCGATTGCTCGAAATCAAGACATTAAAATATGGAGCTCTTCAATGGGGTCTCAAAAAGAAGCATCGCTGTCTGAAATATCTGATTATGCCAAAGTACTTGATACGTTACAAAAGGAACATAATATCTTGATATGCAAGTCGGCTGGAAATAAGAGAGGAGATGAAAACCATATTACATGTGGCGCAGATTCTGTTCTAAGTTTAGTAGTAGGAGCAACAACTTATGAAAACAATCAAGATGGAAATCAGGTTGAAAATTGGTCTCCTGTATCATGTCTGGGACTGGCTGCAGGATCTATTATCAAACCCGACTTGGCGAATTTGGGAGGTGACGAAGCAAATTTGATTCGAGTTGTCAATGAATATGAAAGAATAATAGGAGTGTGTGGAACAAGTTATGCTGTGCCGCGCATCTCGGCATCTGCTGCTGCAATTGCCAACATGTTGGGAGATAAATATAATCCACTATTGGTCAAAGCTCTTTTAGTGCATAGTGCGATGTATCCTTTAGGTATGGCTAATGAAGAACTAGAGGAACGAATTCGTAAAATTGGTTTTGGGGTGCCACAGGCGGTTGGTGACATTATGCATAACGATGAGAATGAAATAACCATGGTTTTCCCATGTCATTTCCAGAAAGGGCATGAATATCAGGTGGCAAAATTTGTTTTTCCGGAAGGATTAATCGAAGATGGATTTTTTTATGGAGACATCACCATGACACTAGTGACAGATCCTATTTTAAATTTCAATCAAGGAGCAGAATATTGTCAGACTGATGTTGATGTGAAATTATTGACTTATGCAGATGAACATTATATAGATTTAGGAGATGTAGATACTTCACGTTATTATCGCAACTCACTACGTTTAGATGGCTGTATTAATGTGTTGTCGGAGGACAAATACAGCCGCAGACGCACTCAGGGAGGATCTGATTTGTGGGAATGTAATCGAATAGATAAGTTGCATAAATTCTCTCCCATAAAAAAATTTCATGTGAACTTGGAAAATATGACGGATACCAATAAACATAATGCTCTAAATGCCAATCGTCATTGGGCATTAAAATTAAGTGCGTTATTCCGGGAAGAAACAGAAAGTAGCATGGAACGTGATGACTTGCAATTCAATGCTTATTTGATAATGACAATTCGAGATCCCAAAAAACGCGGTATCGTTTATAACCAAACTATAAATCAATTGAACGAGTGTAACTTTATTCATCAAAGTATTGAAGTTCGTCAAGATATTGAGGTACGGAATGCTGAATAATGAAAAACTCATGAATAATGTTATTCCAATATATAGAATGTCAAACTCATATTTTTGAACACGGAGTAATGACTGCAGTAGATTGTGCTCCTTATTAATAGATGGACTATATTCTTTAATAAAACCCATAATTAATTGTTCTTTTAAGTGGTCATGTCCTTCTTTTTTCTTCCCAGTACGCTGTTCGCTCCGCTCACGACTTTATTTTATCAAGATTATTTGAAAAGAAATCTGCGGACTGCATATCGGAGAGTATAGAGAGTATACACGAAGAGAAGCTACCTATTAGGTAACTTCTCTCTTTTTTGCATATCCTCGCACAGAAGGTCGCGTGTGTCCCTAATAGAGAATTATTCCTTGTTACTCCTTTTTGTCGCATGTGTAGTTATCTCCTGCGCCATTGAGCGTTCTCGCGAGCGTCCGCTCCGAGCTTCGGCTGCCTCTTGTTCGTGGGTATTGCTTTTATCCACAGCAGCCTCACCCTTTTCAATTCTCCTCTCACCATATCGGCAAATTATTTGCCTTCCTCGCAATGCCCTTGCAGTGTGATATGGTTCGAGGTGTTCTTGATGGGTTCGTGTGCGGTCGTTCTATGTCCTCGTAGCGGTGAGGGCTACTTCGGACTCGCGCGGCGTACTTACTCCTTGCAATGTCTCCCAGACATTTCTGCGGTACGCCTTAATCGCTTCACATTTCGCTTCAGTGGCTAAGCAATACCCTGAGGAGGCAGCAGAATTGTTTGCCGCAGCTCAAGAGAATGCTAAGTGGCGTTATCGCTCATATCTCCGCATGCTCAGCACCAACTGGGACAAGGAATAATCTTCAAGGAACGCGCTCATACGCGAGAATATGCAAAATAGCCATCCTAACGGGTGGCTATTTTCGTGTATACTGGCTCTCCTCTGGAAAGAAAGAGTCCTTTTCGGAGAATTTCAAACAATCCTTTACACAGTCCGCTCACTCCGTTCGCGTGGGGGAGATTTCACGGTTCGCTCACTCCGTTCGCGTGGTTGAGCATGTTTCGACTACCAAGACAACTCACAGCACATCCATACTGCGCCATGCCGATATTCGCAAAAATCGCATACGCATCAAAGTCCTAATTCCACAACTATATCCAGACGCACCAAAAAGCTATTGGGAGATTTATCTTAGCAAGTTAAGGTATAATAAATAGCAACCCCATTTCAATAATACTATTGTATTCCCCATCTCTCCCCCCCGCAGCACCCTCACACGGTGCTGCTTTTTTTCATCTTTTGAAGACATCAAGTTCTTTTTCTCTCTTCACTTCATCTATAGCTTGCTCCTTTTTTTATTTCAAAAACGCACTTCGCTGAGATAAAAAAGGAGCAAGCCAATAGTAATGACCCTCCTTTGATAAAAAAAGTGCATTTTTTTGTAAAATTCTTTGACAAACTAACAACTTTTAGCAGTTTGATGTAGTACCTTTGCAGCAGATTTCAAAAAAATGCAAAATTATGACAAACGCAGTAACTATGTATGTTGCCTCCAATGAGAGTGTAGTAGTTTATCAGTCAGAAGATGGAACGCTTAAACTTAATGTTCAACTAAAAGAAGAGTCCGTATGGCTAACTCAAGAACAAATAGCCACCCTATTTGGTACACAACGCCCTGCGATTACCAAACATCTCAACAATATCTTTAATAGTGGAGAATTAGATCGCACAAGCACATGTTCCATTTTGGAACACATGGGTAACGATGGCAAACAACGCTATTCAACGAAGTACTACAATCTTGATGTCATTTTGGCTGTAGGTTATAGAGTAAATAGTCGCAATGCTACTTTCTTTCGTCGCTGGGCAACCAATGTGTTAAAAGAATATTTGCTACGCGGTTATGTAATTAACCAACGATTAATAACTATCGAAGAAAATGTTAACCAGCGATTTGCATTAATTGAGCATACTCTTTCAGAGCATCAAGAAAAAATCGACTTCTTCGTCCGTACAAGCCTACCTCCCCACCAAGGCATCTTCTACGATGGGCAAATCTTTGATGCCTACACCTTCATCAACGACCGTATACGAGAAGCCACCACACGCATTATTCTCATCGACAACTACATCGACGATAGCGTGCTAACCATACTATCCAAACGAGCAGATAAGGTAGCTGCTACCATCTATACCAAAAAACCAACCGCACAACTGCAACTGGATATCCAAAAACACAATGCGCAATATCCTCCAATAAGTGTCATAGAGTTCGACCGCTCTCACGACCGCTTCCTCTGCATCGACGATACTGTCTATCACCTTGGTGCCAGCATCAAAGACCTCGGCAAAAAGTGGTTCGCCTTCAACCGCATGGAGATGCCCACCTCCGAACTATTGCAGAAAATATAATTGATTGTCAACAATCACTTGCCTATATTGATATTTTTTTGTACCTTTGCAGGGTCAAATATTAGATTACACATAATGACACTGCACGAATACATCGAACAATATATCTTGCCACGCTATGCGGCGTTTGACAAGGGGCACCAAAGAGATCATGCCGAGAGCGTGATCAATGAGAGTTTGGTACTCGCCAAAGAACATGGTGCAGATCTAGATATGGCATATACGATTGCTGCCTTCCACGATTTAGGATTGGAAGTTAATCGTGAGTTGCATCATATTCATTCGGGTGAGATATTGATGACTGATCCCATATTGCCACAGTTCTTTACCGAGGAGCAACGAGAGATCATGCGCGATGCGGTGGAAGACCATCGTGCGAGCAGCAAACATGCACCACGAACTATCTATGGCGCCATCGTAGCCGAAGCCGACAGACATATTGACCCTGAAACGATACTCAGACGCGCATTGCAGTTTGGTATGAAGCAAAATCCCAATGCTGATTTTGAATGGCACTTTGAACGAGCATACGAGCATATGCTGGAGAAATATGCCGAAGGCGGATATATGCGGCTATGGCTCAATTCGAAACGCAATGTAGAGGGGCTGACTGCACTCAGAAGCATCATAAACGATAAAGAACAAATGAGAGGAATTTGCGAGCGACTTTTTAATGCGATGAAGGAATAATACAAGGAGTAATATAAAAATAGTATAAAATAGAGTATCAAACTTGTATATACAAAAAAAATGTAGTAATTTTGCAGGTTGAAATAACATCATTGAGAATTTTATTAAGATTACTAATATGCAAATTAATATTCCTACCGAACGCCTAGCGAATGCAAGTTCGCAAGTAAAAAATAAAATAACTACTGGAGTACAGCAATTTAAGGGACTTCCTAAGTGGAGTATATACTTACTGATTGGCATCGTTGTTCTACTGATTGGGCTCATTGTCTTCCTCTGTTGGCCCAAGCCCGAAGCACCTGTGTATCCGACTGTGGAAGCAGAACCAGTCGTACTACAGAATGTGGAAGTGTATGGCGAATATACGGGTAAGATTCGCGCGAAGCAATATGTAGAGGTACGCGCACGCGTGGAGGGTTATTTGGAGCGCATGCATTTCTCGGAAGGTGGATATGTGGAGAAGAATGATATTCTCTTCACCATCGACCCTAAGCTCTACCGAGCACGTGTAGAGAAAGCAAAAGCACAACTCAATAAGAATCAAGCTAATGCACAAAAAGCGGAGCGCAACTTGGCGCGTATCCAACCGCTGTATGAACAAAATGCAGCAAGTAAACTTGATCTTGATAATGCTATTGCTGCATATGAGAGCGCAAAAGCCGAAGTAATCATGAGCGAAGCCGACTTAGTACAAGCTGAGATTGCGCTTAGTTATACCACTGTGCGTTCGCCTATCTCGGGTTTTATCAGCGAGAGTAGTGCCGACATTGGTACGCTGGTAGGACCTGGTGGAAAATCACTCCTAGCAACTATCGTCAATAGCGATACCGTGCAGGTGAACTTCAGCATGACTGGTTTGGACTACCTACGTAGCAAGGAGCGAAATGTAAAACTCGGACAGAAAATAGAAGAGCGCAATTGGAACCCATACATCACTATCACGCTAGCAGACAACACAGAATATCCTTTTATAGGTATTGTGGATTTTGCTGACCCACAAGTAGATCCCAACACGGGCACCTTCTCTGTGCGTGCACAAATGCCTAACCCCGACCATATTCTATTACCAGGTCAGTTGACCCGCGTAAGGCTGCTCTTGGATGTGCGTGAAGATGCTATCGTTGTTCCTACAAAAGCCTTGGTGATTGAGAAAGGTGGTGCATTTGTCTTTGTGGTGCGCCAAGATAATATCGTGGAGAAGCGTTTCATTGAACTCGGACCAGAGATTCCAAACAAAGTGGTGGTAGAGCGCGGTTTGGGTAGAGATGAGATGATCATTGTAGAGGGTTTCCACAAACTCTCGCATGGTATGCAAGTAAATGTCGTAAATAAGACTACAGATGAAGAGTGACTTTTTTATAGATAGACCGATATTCTCTACTGTCATCTCCATCATCATCGTGCTGGTGGGATGTATTGGTTTGGCATTATTGCCTATTGACCAATACCCTAATATAGTCCCTCCTGTGGTGAAAGTGTCAGCATCATACCCTGGCGCCGGTGCAGAAACAGTATCGCAAGCTGTAGCTACACCTATTGAACAGGTGCTGAATGGTACACCAGGTATGTTGTATATGGAGTCTCGCAGTTCGAACAATGGAACATTCTCCGCCACGTTGACTTTTGACATTGACACCGATGCTGACTTAGCAGCAGTGGAGGTGCAAAATCGGGTGAAGGATGCCGAAGCCCGCCTACCGCAAGAGGTGGTGCAGAATGGTATATCCATCGACAAGCAAGCGTCCAGCAAACTGATGACTATCACGCTCAAATCCAATGACCCCAAGTTTGATGAGATATATCTGAGTAACTACGCCACACTGAATGTGCTGGACGCGCTGCGTCGTGTGAATGGTGTGGGTCAGGTTTCCAATATTGGTAGTCGCTACTACGCCATGCAAATCAAAGTTCGTCCTGAGAGTTTGGCAGCTATGGGATTGACTGTGCAGGATGTGACCAATGCCATCAAGGAGCAGAACCGCGAGTCGGCAGCTGGTGTAATGGGACAGCAACCGATGGAGGGCATCGATATCACTATCCCTATTGTAGCCCGCGGACGATTATCGAACATCAACGAGTTTGAAGACATTGTTATCAAAGCCAATAGCGATGGTTCAATTCTGCGTCTGCGCGATGTGGCAGATGTAGCATTAGAGGCACAATCGTACACCACAGAGAGTGGTATCAATGGTGAAAACGCTGCTGTGCTTGAAATCAAGATGTTGCCAGGCATGAATGCCATGCAGGTATCCAAACAAGTTAAGAAAACCATGAAGGAAATCAGCAAACGTTTTCCTCAAGGTATCACATACGACATTCCATTTGACATGACCGATTATATCTCGCAGTCTATCAACGAGGTATATAAGACGCTTTTCGAAGCATTATTGTTAGTCATTTTGGTGGTATTCCTCTCACTACAAAGTTGGCGTGCTACGCTAATTCCTGCTATCGCCGTGCCTATCTCGCTGATAGGTACTTTCGGCGTAATGTTGGCTTTCGGGTTTACACTCAACACGCTGACGCTCTTGGGATTAGTGCTGGCTATCGGCACAGTGGTGGATGACGCTATCGTAGTGGTAGAGAGTGTGGATATGTTGATGCGAACCGAGCATCTCACCCCCTATGAAGCCACCAAAAAAGCGATGCGTAATATCGGTGGGGCACTGATAGCCACTTCGCTAGTGCTCTGCGCCGTCTTTGTGCCTGTGAGTTTCTTATCGGGCATATCAGGCATGCTCTATCGTCAGTTTACCATTACCATTGCAGTATCTGTGATTATCTCCACAGTGGTGGCGCTAACATTAAGCCCTGTTATGTGCTCCAAATTCTTGCGCCCTGCACATTTAGAAACCCCAAAGAATGCACTATTCCGTGCTATCAACCGCTGGTTGGACAAAGGTAATGTGGTGTATGGTAATATGATACGCCGTGCCGTAGCACACCCCAAACGTATCTTCAGCGGCTATATTGTCAGCATAGTGCTTATCTTTGTGATGATGCGGTTTATTCCACAGAGTTTCATTCCGAGCGAAGACCAAGGCTATTTCACGGTAGAGTTGGAGTTACCAGAAGGCGCATCGCTGGAGCGTACTCGTGAAGTGACTAATCGCGCGATGGAGTACCTAATGACTCTACCCGATGTGGAGCATGTGCTAAATGTGACGGGTAGCAGTCCTCGATTAGGTACCAGCCAGTCGCATAGCCAACTCACTGTCATCATGCACCCATGGGACGAGCGCAAGGAGAAAGACCTAAGTCAGACGATGGAGATTGTACGCGAGCACTTAAGCCAATATCCAGAGGCAAAAGTTTATCTCAACTCTCCACCTGTAATCCCTGGACTAGGATCATCGGGCGGCTTTGAGATGGCTATTGAGGCCAAAGGAAATATGACTTATGGTGACTTGCAAGCAGCCACCGATACTCTACTACACTATGCTTCGCAACGCAAAGAGTTGGCGCGTGTATCCTCCTCCATGCAGGATGAGATACCTCAACTCTATATCAATGTGGATCGTGATATGGCGAAACTCATGGGTGTATCTGTGGCAGATATCTTCACCACGATGAAGACCTACACGGGCTCTGTATATGTCAATGATTTCAACCTTTTCAATCGTGTCTATCGCGTCTATCTGCAAGCCGATGAGCGCTATCGTGCGCACCGCAATAATATGAACCTCTACTTCGTGAAGGGCAATGGTGGACAAATGATACCTATTACTTCGCTCGGCACGACCACCTATACTACCGGTCCTGGTACTATCAAACGCTTCAATATGTACTATGCCGCTTCAATCACTGGCGAAGCCGCCAATGGCTATAGTTCGGGACAGGCGATGGATGTGCTGGAGGAGATTGTACGCGAACGATTACCACAAGAGGCAGGTGTGGAATGGAGTGGATTCTCATTCCAAGAGAAGCAACAGAGCGGACAAACAGGTATAGTCATCCTGTTAGCATTTCTCTTTGTTTTCCTTTTCTTAGCAGCTCAATACGAGAGTTGGTCTGTGCCATTGGCTGTACTGCTATCATTGCCTATTGCTTGTTTGGGTGCTTTCGTTGGTATAGCCATTTGCGGAATAGAGAATAATATTTATTTCCAAATCGGATTAGTGATGCTCATTGGTTTGGCAGCTAAAAATGCTATTCTTATCGTAGAGTTTGCACAGGAGCAGGTACAGAATGGCGTGGAGGTAGTACAAGCAGCCATACACGCTGCTACCCTACGATTCCGCCCTATCGTGATGACCTCTCTGACCTTCATATTAGGCATGCTACCGCTAGTATGGGCTACTGGTCCTGGCTCTGCCAGCCGTCAGAGTATCGGTATCGGTGTATTCTTCGGCATGTTAGTGGCTATCACAGTTGGAATAGTATTAGTGCCTTTCTTCTTCGTTTGTATTCACAAGTTGAAAGAGTACCTCAAAAATAGGAGAAAGAAAAAATGAGACCTACCACACTATATCACACAGCAAACCGCTATGTCATTCTATCTATTCTTGTAGTCCTCAGTCTGACAGGTTGCTCCTTGCGTAAGCATTGCGTAGATCCTCAAGTCACCTTACCAGAGCAGATTATTGACTCCATCGCATCAGACTCGATGTCGCTGGCAGACTTGCATTGGTCAGAAATATTTGCTGACACCCTTTTGCAGTCATTGGTACAACAAACACTGACTTACAATAAAGACCTGCTTGCTGCAGCAGCACGCATGCAGGAGTTAGAGAAACTTCATCGCGTGGCCAAAGCTGATTTCTTCCCATCGCTGAACGCGGAAGCGCATATAGACTACGAAACCACCCGTCATACCAATTCTACCCCTGCCAACGACCTTGAGGTAGCTGCCGTAGGAACGCTCTCTTGGGAGGTAGATTTTTTCGGAAGAGTACGTTGGGCCAATCGCGAAGCCCTGGCCAAATACTTGGCAAGTGTAGAAGGGCAACGCGCTTTGCAGATGACATTGGTGGCAGAAGTAGTAACTGCATATGTGGAACTGATGGCACTAGACAATGAGCTACGCATCATCACGCGCACAGTAGAAACACGTAAGGAAGACCGCGACAAAGCCAAACTGCGTTTTGAAGGAGGACTCACCTCCGAAATACCTTACCAACAAGCAGAGGTGGAGTATGCCAGTACCGCTGCGCTTATCCCTGACCTACAACGCAAAATAGAGAGCAAAGAGAACCATATTGCTTTGCTTACAGGACAAATGCCTATGGCTATTGAACGATCTGATATACGTACCTATCAAAAGAATCAAGTAGAATTGGCTGTCGGTTTCCCATCCGATCTGCTCAAACGCCGACCCGACATGCGTGCTGAAGAACAAAATCTCAAAGCAGCAATGGCTCGTGCGGGAATAGCGTGGGCAGATAGATTTCCACGCTTTACGATAAACCTACAAGGTGGTTTGGAGAACGATGCTTTTAGAGGGTTCTTAGCTGCTCCATGGACATATATGATTGGTGAACTAACCTCACCTATCTTCTCTTTTGGCAAACGCAAAGCTCGCTACAACGCAGCCGTTAAGGCATACGATGCTCAACGCTATCAGTATGAGAAAAAAGTACTACAGTGTTTCCAAGAAGTGAATAATGCTGTGGTGGGGTACTCATCTGCTAGTGAGAAAGTAGTACTCATGCAGAACTTGCACGATGCAGCACTGAAGTATGTAGAATTAGCTAACTTCCAGCACATCAATGGCCATATCAGTTATATGGATGTCCTAGACGCACAACGTAGTTATTTGAATGCAGAGATTGATCTCTCCAATGCCATCCGAGATGAGTACATTGCCATGATCACGCTCTACAAATCTCTCGGCGGCGGTTGGACTAAGTAATGATACTATGTAAATAATAACCTAAGTAACGATTATACCAACAAATAACAAAATCATGTCTAAAATCGTATTTATCACAGGAGCGTCATCTGGCATTGGCGCCGCATGCGCATGCAAGTTTGCCCAGGAGGGATATACCTTATTATTAAACGCGCGTAGCGTGGACAAACTGCAAGCGCTCAAAGCGGAGTTAGAATCAACATTTGGTGTTGATGTGGTGTTACTGCCTTTTGATGTGCGTGACCGTGAGGCTGCAGCAAAAGCATTGGCTACCCTACCCGAGCAATATCAAGCCATCGACGTGCTAGTGAACAATGCAGGACTAGCGTTGGGTATGGACAAGGAATATGCAGGTGTGGAAGAAGATTACGACACGATGATTGATACCAATATCACCGCCCTGCTGATGATTACTCGATTGGTAGTACCTGGTATGATTGCTCGCGGCAGAGGTCATATCATCAATATCGGTTCGGTGGCAGGCGATGCTGCGTACCCAGGCGGAAGCGTGTATTGCGCTACGAAAGCCGCCGTGAAAGTGCTGAGTGATGGATTGCGTATGGACTTGGTAGATACACCGTTGCGTGTGACCAATGTGAAGCCAGGATTGGTAGAGACAAACTTCAGTGTGACCCGTTTTGCGGGCGATAAGGAGCGCGCTGATAAAGTATATCAAGGTATCAAACCGTTGACGGGCGAAGATATTGCAGAAGTAGTCTATTTCGCTGCTAGCGCTCCTGAGCACGTACAAATAGCCGAAGTACTCGTGCTTGCCACCCACCAAGCTAGTGGAAGTTTAGTATATAGAAAATAAACTACATAGCATTATTTTACACAAAAATAGCCTCCCCTCTTGCGTATATCAAAAAAAAGTAGTACCTTTGCGGGCTTTTTGGTGTAAAATCACGAATGAGGAACTAAGCGCAATGCTCCTAAAATAAAAATTAGGACTTTGTCATAGTGAGAAAACAAAGCGAATAAAATAACAAAATAATATTATGGCAACATTACAATCAATTAGAAATCATGGCACAATCCTGCTTGTGGTAGTAGGTGTGGCTATGTTAGCATTTATTTTGGGTGACTTTTTGAACTCAGGTAGCAGTTTCTTTAACAAGAATCGCGAGAATGTAGCAGAAATAGCAGGTCACCAAGTACACTACACCGAGTATGAAGCAGCTAAAGAGCAATTGCAAGAAGTGTACAAGATTGAGACAGGCACAAACGACATCAACGAGGATTTGACTATCCAACTCCGCAACCAAGCATGGCAAATGATGCTGATGGATTACACCTTGCGCGAGCAAGCCGAAAAGATCGGTATGGATGTAACCGCTGATGAGTTGAGCGAATTGTGCATTGGTGCTAATCCTCACCAAATTATCCAACAACGTCGTGCTTTCTATGACGAGACTGGTAAGTTCAACCGCTTTGCATTGGTTAACTTCTTAAACTCAATCGCAGTAGAACCAGAGGACGCAGAGCAAGCTGCAAACTTGCAACAAGCAAAGAACTATTGGATGTACTGGGAGAAAGCAGTTCGTTTGACCTACTTGCAAGAGAAATACACTAATCTGCTCAGCAATATGATTACAGCCAACAACTTGGATGCAAAATATGCATACGAGGCACGTCAAATCAGTGTAGATGCACAATATGTACAACAACCTTATTACGCAGTAGCAGATTCGTTGGTAAAAGTAACAGAGAGCGACATCAAGAAACTCTACAACGAACGTAAAGAGCTATACAAACAAACGCCTAACCGTTCTATCCAATACGTTAGTTTCCCTATCGTACCATCTGCAGAAGATTATGCGGATGTAGAGAAACTTATCAAGAGTTTAGAGAATGATTTCCGTACCAAAGAGGACATTGCTGCTATCGTGAATAGCAACTCTGACATATTGTACGATGGTCGCGACTATTCAGAAGAGACCATTCCTGCAGAATACAAAGACTTTGCATTTGGCAAGGGCGTAAAGAAAGGCGCATGCACAGAGTTGAACTTTGCAGATGACACCTATTCTATCGCGCGCGTAATGGACTGTGGCTACAACAAGGCTGACTCTGTGAAGTTGGTGTTGGTAGCTAATGACGAGAACACTGAGGATGTAGAACTCGGTTGGTTCAAGGCTAGTGACTTGCAAAAGAACATCGCTGAACCTGCGTTCAACGGCAAGAAAGGTGAGAAGTTTACCGTAGCAAGCGGTATGGGTGAGCAAACCTTCCAAATCGCAGATAAGAGCAAAGCTACTCCAAAAGTAAAATTGGCTATCCTAAGTCGCAAAGTGACTGCAAGCAGCAAGACCTACGGTGCATTGTACAACCAAGCAAAGCAATTTGTCGTAGCAAACAACAATGCTGATTCTTTACGCCAAGCTGCATTGGCAGAAGGTATGTCAATCACTCCTGTATATGCACTCAATGAGAACACCGACAAGGTAAACGACTTGAAGAATAGCCGTCCTATCGTTCGTTGGGCATTTGAAGCAAAAGCAGGTCAAGTGAGCGATGTATTTGAGTGTGGTAATCAATTCGTGGTAGCAGCATTGACTGAGGTTAATGATGGCGAGTATCGTCCAATGGAGGCCGTACGAGCTGAACTTATCATCGCTGCAACCAATGATAAGAAGGCAGAATACATTATGAACCAACTCAATGGTGTAAGCACATTAGAAGCTGCAGCTGAGTTGTTTGATACTGAGGTTAAGACTGCAGAAGGCATTTCCTTGTCTTCGTTCCGTTTCGGTGCTGCAGGTGTTGAGCCAGCAGTAGTTGGTACAGCATTGACTATTGATGCTAATACATTGTCTGCTCCTGTGAAGGGTACTAATGGCGTATATATACTGACCGTTGGCGAGAAGAAAGTGGCAGAAGGAGCATTGGATGCTGCACAAGAGATTCAACAACTCAACATGCGTACTTCTTACAGCCTTCCTTATCAAGCTGTTAGTTTGATTGAGGAGAAAGCGAAAGTGGTAGATAACCGCGCACGTTTCCAATAATCAATTTTACATATTGATTAAAGCACTGGACATCCTGTTCGGTGCTTTTTTTGTGCAAACATTTGGTAAATTAAAAAAAAAGCAGTACCTTTGTAGGCAATTACATTTTAATCCTTATTATAATAATTCATCATGAAATCACTGAAAAGTATTAATCCTTGGCTCTGGGTACCTACCTTGTATTTCTTGGAAGGTATTCCTTATTTCTTGGTGAACAACCTTTCTATGGCAATGTTTACCAATTTGGGTGTGCCTAACGGCGAGATGTCATTCTTTACCACATTGCTTTATTTCCCTTGGGCATTGAAGTTTCTGTGGGCTCCATTCGTAGATTTGATCAAAACCAAACGCTGGTGGTTCATCACCATGCAATTCCTCATGTTGGGATTAGCCGTATTGACCATTTTCTCCATTCCTCAGCCAGATGCATCAACCATTGCTGCTATGGGAACTGATGTAACACTATTTACCGGCGTATTGATAGCATTTATTATCATGGCATTTGCTTCTGCTACCCATGACATCGCTGCGGATGGTTTTTATATGCTAGCACTTAAGCCAGGCGTTCAAGCTGAAATGATTGGTTGGCGTAGTGTATTCTATCGCCTTAGCAACGTATTCTGCAACTCTGCACTCATTGCTATCCCTGGTTTTATCTACGATTGGACCAAAGAGCAAGGACATGGAGATATGCCACTCGGTTGGAAAGTGACTATCGGTATCATTGCTGCCATATTTATCATTATGGCTATCTGGCATATGTTCTTCACCCCACGCCCAGATTCTGACAAGCCAAACGAGAATATTAACGCAAAGAAGATTATTGCAGACTTCGGCCAAGCATTTTCTACTTACTTCAAAAAACCTGCGCTTTGGGTGGCTATTTTATTTATGCTTCTCTATCGTTTGCCCGAAGGCTTCCTACTAAAGATGCTTTATCCATTCCTTTTCGCAACACGAGAAATGGGAGGTTTAGGCATGTCTAATCAAGAGTTTAGTTTAGTTTATGGAACATTTGGCGTTATTTTCTTACTTCTTGGAGGTATTCTTGGTGGATCATTTATATCACGAGTTGGTTTGAAGAAAGCGTTCTGGTGGATGGCTCTGGGTATGACTTTACCTTGTATGAGTTTTGTTTATCTCTGTGAATTCATGCCTACTAGTATGATTAACATTGCTGTTGCTATTGCAATTGAGCAATTCGGATATGGTTTTGGTTTTACTGCATATATGATGTATATGATGTACTTCTCCGAGGGAGAATTCAAAACGTCACACTACGCAATCTGTACCAGTTTCATGGCTCTCAGCATGATTCTTCCTGGTTTAGGTGCTGGATACATCCAAGAAGAAACAAGTCCTACTCAAAAGGCTATTACATACACCGTCAGCGATACTACTTGCCTTTCGGCTCCTATCGGATACAACAAAGACTCATTATTCTTTAATGGTTGGGCTACTGTAGCTCTTGATACAAATGGAAATATTGTGGAAGAAATATACGCAAAGCCTCAAGATTCCATTGTCATAAAAGATAATAAGAAACTTTATGCTAGTTTCAGCACAATGCAATTTGTAAAATACGATATCTCATATGATAGCACATTGTGCATCGAAGATCGTATCATCAATTTCCATGTCAAAACAGATACTCTGACTGCTCCAATAGATGTAAAACAACACAAGAAGGAGCAAAAAGAAGCAAATAAAACAAAACATTTCGTGGATACACGCTTAGGACTCGTAACCATTCAACAGCGAGTCCAACTTGACACCATTAAGACGGTCATTCCATTGACTACGATGTATCCTATGGAAGAGTTACAAAGTACGATTACAACTCAAACAGACGAAACCAATAAAGCAACTTTACAATTTATCACGGCAGAGGGTAAGATGTCTGACTATCGTTGGTTCTTCTGGATGGTAATCTGCTGTAGTATTGCTACATTCTTCGTTACCTTCTTAGCTTACAAACGCGTTGATCCTAATTACGGTAAAAAATAATTTCTAATAGATGCAAATTAAACGTATCATACCAAACAGCCTGACCTGCGCAAATCTTTTGTGCGGGTCAGTAGCTGTTTATTTAGCAACGCAACAAGAGTTCATATTAGCCTTCTGTTGCATTATAGCTGGTGCCATCTGCGACTTCTTTGATGGTGCCTCAGCTCGTTGGCTCAAAGTGCCATCGCCATTGGGCGTACAACTCGACTCTTTGGCAGATGATATCACCTTTGGTCTTGCACCATCTATGGCACTCATGTGCTATCTCAAGCCCATTATTGGTTGGTGGAGTCTAATTGCCCTACTCATGGCAGCATTTTCTGCTCTTCGCTTGGCAAAATTCAATATCGACGAACGCCAAACGACCTCCTTCATCGGTCTTGCGACTCCACCAAACGCCATTTTCTGGGCATCGCTTGTCTGCTACCTCAATACCATCACCCTTCCTGTTTGGGCACCATGGATATTGTTAGTTGGCAGTTTACTGAGTTGCTACCTACTCGTTAGCGAGATCCCATTCTTCAGTTTGAAATCCGCGGGGAAAGAGAAAATGCATATCATCATCTTTTCAATAGGATGTTGTTTTATTTTAGGTCCCGGCACCACTATCGCCATCATCAACAAGCAAATCGCTATTGCGATCTTAGGTGGAGCAATATGTATATTGTGGTACATCCTATATAATTTTATCACACTTCTAACCCGCAGATGAGCTTACCTAGACCATACATATGCCTTATTGCTTGTATCTGCGTTGTTCTTGCACATGCAGAGCAGTTGCCCAATGGCTACTACGATGCTATTCAAGGTAAACAAGATTCTGTACTCAAAGCCACCCTGCATCAAATCATCAAGGGTGGCGAACGCTATGTCTATGGTTCGACCACCTACCACACCACAAATAATATCAAAAATGGTGATACCATCTGGCTTAAAGGCGATTTAAAGGCCTATGGTACATGGCATGGATTTCAAAGTTGTGACCAACAATCAGATGGCAGTATTTGGGACATGTATTCCACGACCAAACGATATTTCCCCATCAAAGGAGGTAGCGCAGCTGGTATGGATATTGAGCATAGTCTGCCTAAATCCTGGTGGGGAGGCAATGAGAACGACGCATACAAAGATCTCTATCTCCTCAATCCCGCAGATCGCGTAGCTAACAACAACAAATCCAATTATCCTCCTGGCATACTCAATGATTCCAACAAAGTAAATAACAATGTCTTTTTCATGGGAAAAGACACACAGTGGAATGACTACGCATTCAGTGTCATTGATGAATACAAAGGCGATTTTGCTCGTGCTTATTTCTATGTAGCTACTGCCTACCATGATATGAAGTGGGATGCGTCATACTCCAAATATGTCACCAACACTTCCTACCTAACGTTCACACCATACCTAATTGAGGTATTGTTGCAATGGCACCGCATTGACCCTGTTAGCGAAAAAGAAATCAATCGACTAAATGCCATATCAACTATCCAACACAACCGCAACCCATTCATCGAATATCCCGAATTAGTAGAATATATTTGGGGTAATAAGAAAGGAACAATTGTCAACCTGGAAGATTTAACTCTCACCACATCAGAGAACTATGAAATTCCTGTTGACACTATCAATCCTATGGCTTACCTCGCGACAGAAATCACAGATACTTCGTTCATTGCCCATTGGAAATACCAAGCGCGTGATTCGTATCAATTAGATGTCTTCACTATTCAAGAGTCTGGACATAATGATACACTCGTTGCTATGCCTGGATTCAAGAACGACATTATCAAAGACCATAAGCAAATCCATTGGCAATTAGAAGATGGTTCAGACGCGCCTTACACACTCATGGACGGCAGTTATGCAGTATGTTCGTCCACGCAAGAGAAGAAGCGTTTGATACGATTCAACAATTTTGGCACGGCTCCTACTAATACATTTTTGACCGTCAAATGCTGTGTGTACAAAGGTGATCAAACAGCCGACCTACTTGTGCGTGGCAACAACGATGAAGTGCTCTATACCCAACCACTCAGTTTGGACGAGGAATATTACACATTCGCTATTCCCGAAGGAACAACCACCGTCTCTCTCATACAAAAGGAGATTGGTACCAAGTCTAAGGGTTTCCACCGTATTTCATTCCAACAGGCATACCTCTACACGGGTGATTATCAATGCAATGAAGTACATCTTGATGGTTCGCCTTTCATATTATCAACCACATCTTATAGTATCCAGCATAATCAACCAATAGGTACTACTATCTATTATCGCGTTACACCAGAAGGATTACGAACTTCCAATACTATCGCAGTTACGCAACAAACCACTACTGCATTACCCAATATCATTACTCCAGATAACGAAGCAAAGAAGCTCCTTCATGACGGGCAGTTAATCATCATATTTGGAAATAAGAAATACAACGCTCTAGGACAAGTGTATGACAAATAAAACCTATGCAAATATATTGCCATTCCTTATCCCCACTTTGATTTTAGCTCTCAGTATTGCATTATTGTTGGCTATTATTCCTAAGGGAGAATTACATTTATTGCTATGCCAACCGCATACGCCATTTCTGGATGCTGTAGTGCCTATCTTCTCTGATTTGGTGGATTGGTTGCCTTATCTGGTTGTTGTACTATTACTATTTTACCGTGCGGGCTGGGCGACATTCTTGGCAAGTAATCTACTACTTTCCACCCTCATCGTACAACCTATCAAGCATATCGTACATGCTCCACGCCCATTGACATGGTTTGCGGAGAATATGCCAGATATTAGTTTGCCACTAGTAGAAGGGGTGAAGATGAATCTTTGGCTATCCTTCCCTTCGGGACATACAACCACTTTCTTCGTGCTATTCTTTACCTTGAGTATTATTCTCTGCGCTGAGAACTGTAAAGGAAAGTATGTTTTATCCTTTATTTGTTTTCTCTGTGCTTCTTTTGGGGCATATACCCGAATTTATCTATCCCAACACTTTGCATTGGATATTTTTGCTGGCATTTTGATTGCCGTTTGCTCCACCTTGGTTTTGTACTTTTTCTTGGTAAAAAGGACCCAAAATACGAGTTTTTGGGCTTGGAGAGTGCAAAAATTGAGAAAATAACACTTTTTTTGCATTTTTTCGCCAAAATATTTGGTCATATGCGGGCTACACCCTCGCATTTAGCGACACTATTGTACCTTCGGACGCCGCCTGTTGGAAATTCTTACCTCGCTATGCTCGAACGAATTTTTTCAACATTCCCCCGAAGTTACGGTCGCAAAATGCAGCCCATGCCCTCATTTTTGCCCCAAAATACACTTTTTTTCAAAAAAAATGCATTTTTTTGCAAAAATATTTGGTCATGTCCATTTTTTGTTGTACCTTTGCACTCGCTTTCGGAAAGGAAGTAACTCAAATAAAATTGAGGGCGTTTAGCTCAGCTGGTTTAGAGCATCTGCCTTACAAGCAGAGGGTCGGCGGTTCGAATCCGTCAACGCCCACAAACAAACTAAAAGGACATCAATGATGTCCTTTTTTTGTTGCTTATAACAACAATAGTTTACTAATTTGGATGTTGTAAGCGACAAAAAGGATAGGCTGCAAGCCTTTCAGTATGTTTGTGCTTTAATCCCCCGAAGGGTATAGGTATTGGGAGCGAAGCGAGACCAATCCGTCAACGCCCACAAGAGATTGGTTACTAAGTAGCCAATCTTTTTTTATTTACATCTGACTATTTTCCGACTCAGATTAATTTATCCGCAGCGTAGAGACTTCTTTATACGAATTTCCTTTGTCCCCTATCGAAGGAGACAAAGGAAATTTCAGTTGCTACTCAATTTGATTTTGTCACGGCAAAGCCGAGGACAAAAGCAGAGGATGTTTTATGCCATCAAATTTTACTGAACGTATATGCGTTTTGCAAAATTTATAAATTACTGGACTAAACGCACGGATAGCCCGAAGCAGCGATAGTCGTAGTCCATATTGACTTCACCCGAATCGAAGTAGAGGTACCACGCGCAGACCGAATCGTTAGGAGTGGACGACCAATAGCGGCCGTACGGACCTACGTTGTACAAATCGTCACTGCAAAAGCGGTAGCCCGCAGCAGGGAAAGTAATAGAATTACCATTTGGACCTACTACTTTATAGCCGTATTCATCCATCCATATCCAAGTACATTCATTTATCAACTCAACAAAATGATGTCTTTCTGGCAACTTATTTTCAAAACGATTAATAGCCTCTTCATAAGTATAAAAACCAGACTCATTCTGTCGTTTCCATAGTGTACCACTTGGTAAGCCTAAATCTACATAGTCTCCTGAACTAGAAGACGATCCACCACCTATTACCACTACATTTACATTTTGATCTTGCGCCATTGCTGATACTGCCAAAAGGCAAATCAAACATAAAGAGAATAGTTTTTTCATTGTTGTGTTGTTTTAAAGTTATATTGTTTCCATTTCTTCAATTGGTCTTCAACCTCCACCATCTTTTCGCAAAGATAGGCGAACTGCTTGAGGGATAATTGTTTGCTATCGTGCGCATCTCTCATTGATTTACAATCGTCTACAAAAGTACAACTTTTTTTTGAAATATGCAAGAAAAATGCACCTTGCGTGCATTTTTCAGTTTAGAGGACGCGGCAAAGCCGCTAGTGTTTAGGGTTGAGAGGCGAGGATAGCCAAATATGATTCGGGAATAATAAACAAAGAAAAAAGTGCTGGAAAATTTGGAAATGTGAGAAAAAATTTGTACCTTTGCAGCATATTGGAGCCAAGAACAAAGAGCCAAGAATCAAGATAGATTAGAATTTGTGACATACTTAAATTTAATTAACTATGATTGTACATGTAGCATCGTTTTTAGAAAGCATCGGTGGGAGTATTGATAAGGAACATTGGTTGCGCCCAATCCCAGGTCGGACAGGGTACGCTGCGTATTGCAGGAAACCACAATACACCAAAAAACAGAAAGAAGAAATGGCAGAACGCCCCGCTGTGAAGGCGTTTTCATCCTTATGCAAAGAGGCATCGGCTATCATGCGTGATCCAGCACAAAAAGCAGAATGGACGGCTAAACATCTTGCTGCTAAACGAGAAGCCAGCAAACATCAACGCATGCCACAAGCGAATGGCAAACCAGCAGTGCCCGAAAGATTGTGGGATTATGTGAGAAGGGAGTTGAGTAGAAAACAACAAGAATAATATTTAAACCAACAACATAGACAACATCATATCAACAACATTGCGCGGCAATCAACACCCTGCCGCGCTCAAAGGAGGTCGATTTTTCGAAGAAGGTATGGCGAAGTGTCGGTTGTTATACGGCGAAGTTTCTATGAAGTTTCTATGAAGTTCCTATGAGGTTCCTATGAAGTTCCTATGCAGATAGGTGGCAAGTAAGAGGCAAGTAAAGGGGAAGTAACTGGCAATTAAGAATTTTGAATTAAGAATTATGATCACATTTATCATCTCACTTATAGCCCTAGTGGTTGGATTCGTTCTCTACGGAACATTCGTGGAGCGTGTGTTTGGTATTGACGAAAAGGCACAGACGCCTGCCGTCACCAAGGCAGATGGTGTGGACTTTGTTCCGATGAAACCGTGGAGAATCTTCCTTGTACAATTCCTCAATATCGCAGGATTGGGTCCAATCTTCGGAGCCATCATGGGTATATTCTATGGGCCTTCGGCATTCCTGTGGATTGTGCTGGGTACGATCTTCGCAGGCGGTGTACATGACTACCTCAGCGGTATGATTTCACTTCGCAAGGGCGGCGCATCGCTACCTGAAGTAGTGGGCACGGAACTGGGCAAGGGCGTGCAGATTTTTATGCGACTGCTCTCTATCGTGTTGCTCGTACTGCTGACTACGACTTTTCTTTCGGGTCCTGCTACCTTGTTGCAGGGATTGGCTAGTTTGGGCACGATGACTTTCCAAGGGCATTTGATTCCTATTGTATGGGTATTGATTATCTTTGGTTATTATACATTGGCTACGGTGTTACCTGTAGATAAACTCATCGGTCGTTTCTATCCTATTTTCGGTGGTGTATTGCTGTTTATGGGTATTGGTATCATGGTGGTGATGCTTAGCCAGTTTGGTACAGAAATGCCCGAATTGACCGATGGTTTGCACAACCGTCAGACCAATGGTTTGCCTCTTTTTCCGATGATGTTTGTCAGTATTGCCTGTGGTGCTATTTCGGGATTTCATGGCACACAATCGCCGCTGATGGCACGCTGCGTGACCAACGAACGTCAAGGGCGTTGGATATTCTACGGCGCCATGGTAGCAGAGGGAATCTTGGCCTTGATTTGGGCAGCCGCAGCAGGCACGATGTTCGCTGACCCAGAGGCAGGTTTGTACGGAATAGACGGGCTGCAGGCCTTCGCCGCAGCACATCCAGGAGAGAATATCGCTGCTTTGGTAGTGGACAAAGTTTCTCGTTCGTGGCTTGGCGCAGTAGGCGGAGTGTTGGCGATTATTGGCGTGATTGCTGCGCCTATCACTTCGGGCGATACGGCATTGCGTTCGGCTCGACTGATTGTGGCAGACTTTATGCACTTGAGCCAACGCCCTATCCGCAACCGATTGATGATTGCTATTCCGCTATTCTTGTGCGTATTTGGTATGGTTTTCGTCGATTTCAACGTCGTTTGGCGCTATTTTGCATGGACGAACCAGACATTGGCGGTCTTCACACTATGGGCAGGAACGGTGTTCCTCTACAAGAACTCGCGCACAACGAATAAATACCCATACGCATACCTAATTTCGCTGATTCCAGCGTTGTTTATGACGATGGTAAGTGTCAGTTATATCTTTATTGCACCCGAAGGCTTCCACTTCGCAAAGATTGGGCTGAGTTGGGTGGCATACTTGGTGGCAGGTGTCACTACGGTGGCATTGCTTGGTGGGTTTGCCTATTGGACAAGGAGCCTGGAACAAGGAACAAAGAGCCAAGATTAAATACCTTGAAAGCCCTTAAAACTTTTAAAACTCTTAGAACTTCTAACAATATGATACAATCTGCTTCTTTTGTAATCTCTAGTCCTGATGTGATGCAATGTCCTCAGACGACTATTCCTGAATATGCTTTCATTGGTCGAAGCAATGTAGGTAAGTCCTCACTTATCAATATGCTTACGCATAACCCTAAACTGGCGAAGACTAGTCAGAAACCGGGTAAGACCTTGCTCATCAACCATTTCCTGATCAATGCAGGCACCGATCAGCATTGGCACTTGGTGGATCTTCCCGGCTATGGTTTTGCACAAGCAGGTAAGAAGCAACGCGCCAAACTCAAGACGATGATTGAGCGTTATTGCCTTTTGCGTCAAGCATTGGTTAGTTTGTTTGTGCTGGTGGACTGCCGCCACGAACCACAGCAGATTGACCTTGAGTTTATGGAGTGGCTTGGCGAGAACGAGATTCCATTTGCTATTGTCTTCACCAAAGCCGATAAACTCAGCAAAAGCAAGTTGGCTATCAATGTGGACAATTATAAACAGAAGTTGCTGGAGACTTGGGCAGAATTGCCACCTATCTTTGTCACTTCTGCCGAGAAAAGTATCGGTGAATCCGAGCTAATTGCCTATATCGAAGGCATTAATCGCGATTTGACCAATCGTAATTAGACCGCTGCGCTGTTAGACGCTAGACCACTTTGTTGTTAGATCGCTTCGCTGTTAGATATTGAATGAATTTTGATATATTACATACGGATGATATACGCGTGGAGCATTGCGATGGTTCACGCCGCGGCGTACAGCGTGTGCTGGACGCTTGCCGTGAAGAGCGTCGTCCGTATCTTGTGATTAAGGAACAAAGAACAAAGAGCAAAGACATATCACCTACGACTGATCAAACGAATCAAAATAGTCTTGACTCCTGGTTCTTGGCTCCTGGTTCTTCAATCCTCGTTCCTGTGACCATGCTCGAAGAGGAGGTATATAAAGCAGAGATTTGTACCTATTTGGCTCGTAAGACGGGGGCACACCTTATATTACTACGCGCGAACGACTACGGCAGCAAGGCCAAACGGAACACTCAACGCATCATCACGCATATCCAAACCATTGCAGAACGCACAGGCGAGACTATTACCTACGAAGAGCGTGTCGCCAAAGGCGATAGTTTCCATATCCACAAAGAACTCCACACCATCCCTCCCCTTGAAGGGGAGGCTAGGTGGGGTCTCATTCTTCTCACTGCGAGCCGCGAATATGGTTTGGATGATTGGTTGTTTGGTCCACCTGAGCAATATGTCATCCGCCATAGCCCCGTGCCCGTGATGTTGGTTAATCCAAGAGCGGATTTATTCTCGTTGTGTGACTAAATCTAATCTTACGCAATAAAAAAGAATCGCCCAATTGAGCGATTCTTTTTCTTATATCAGTATCAAGCAATTACTTGCTCAATGCCAACGCTACGTTTACAGCGCAAGCTACGGTGCAACCTACCATTGGGTTGTTACCAATACCGAGGAAGCCCATCATCTCCACGTGTGCAGGTACTGAAGAAGAACCAGCAAATTGAGCATCTGAGTGCATACGACCCAATGTATCGGTCATACCGTAAGAAGCAGGACCTGCAGCCATGTTATCTGGGTGCAAGGTACGACCTGTACCACCACCAGATGCTACAGAGAAGTATGGTTTGCCCTTCAACACGCGCTCTTTCTTATAGGTACCAGCTACTGGGTGTTGGAAACGAGTTGGGTTGGTAGAGTTACCTGTGATAGAAACATCTACGTTCTCGTGCCACATGATAGCCACACCTTCGCGTACATCGTCAGCACCATAGCAGTTCACCTTAGCACGTGGACCGTTGCTATAAGGTTTTTGACGAACTACCTTCAACTCGCCAGTAGCGTAGTCGAACTCTGTTTGTACGTAGGTGAAACCGTTGATACGGCTGATGATCATAGCAGCGTCTTTGCCAAGACCGTTGAGGATAATGCGAAGTGGTTTTTGGCGAACTTTGTTAGCCATCTCTGCAATCTTGATAGCACCCTCAGCAGCAGCGAAAGACTCGTGACCTGCCAAGAAAGCGAAGCACTCGGTCTCCTCGCGGAGCAGACGTGCAGCCAAGTTACCGTGACCAATACCTACAAGGCGGTCATCAGCTACAGAACCTGGGATACAGAATGCTTGCAAACCGATACCGAT
>CALAUA010000021.1 GCA_937891975.1 uncultured Bacteroidales bacterium | reverse complement strand
TGAACTTGGGTGACTGCGTAACGGCTACATGGTAGCAGAGAGCGGGGATTTGATACCCCACACGTTCGAGGGTGTTGCAGAACCAACGACCGTTGATGACAAGGCGACCGGTGAGGGCAGAGCCCTTAGGCTCGTTTCTAATCAATCGTATTAACATACTGTTCTAAGGTTATTTTGAAACAAAAATACGCTCGTTCCGAGCTACAAAAATAAATAAAAATCAAGGATTATAATTTAACGACAATTATAGTCAATTAACGTCAATTTCAGGGGTTATTATTGATGGCTTATAATGTCGTTATACTCCATCTTATGTGGATAGTCTATACGTCCTCTTCTCAAGTAAACTTGGAATTGTACGTCTAGACTATCCACTTACGATGCATAAATGCATCTTCTAGCCATCAATAGGTTGGTTTCATCATTTAATCCAAGGTCTAATAGCCATCAATAATATTGTTTATTCTTTTTTCGAGCGGTATTTGTAATCCATGCCTAACAGTGCTCCACTAAAAGTAAGAATTTCACCGAATGCAGTGAGGATTGTAGGATGAATCTCGCCCAGTGGCGGGCAAATGAAGCCCGCCACTAGCATCGCGCATCCGAAGATGCACAATGCAGTAGCGATGATGAGTTGGAGTTTTTTCATTACGCTTCGTTCTTGACTTGATTGAAGACATATGCCCATAGTGTTTTGTACTTGGTTTGCTTAGCAAAGGCAGCACGGTCTGCGGTCATATGAGTTGGGTCAATCATACGTGCACGTGCGGTAGTGATGATCTGTCCGAACTGCTTCTGCCAAGCTATTTGTCCAGCAGTGAGTTGGATTTTCTTGCTTGGGTCGCGGTAGGCGGTGTAGTTAGGGTTGGCGATCATGTCGGAGTTGTTGGTAGGTGCTTGACGCACGTTATATACCACACAGTGCTTTTTGGTCAGTTTGCCACTGACGGATTTGATTGGGTCAATAAAAGTTACTTTAGCCATATCGTCGGAATTGGCTTGTCGCAAAGAAATCGCTTGGCGATTTAAGGCGACCGCCATTCCTCCTCTTAACTCGAAGCCACGAGCTTCTCGTTAGTTTTTCGTGGGAGTATCGAGGAGGGCCTCTATTCCTGGGAGGGGGTTAATTGTTTAGTGTTTAGAGTTTAGTGTTTAGAGTTTAGAGTTTAGTGTTTAGTGTTTAGTGTTTAGAGTTTAGGGATTAGGGATTTGAGATGAGGTCGCCGTTTTCGTCGTACTGGTTGTTGATTCGCTTGATGATATAGCCAAGAAGCGAACCAATACGATGTTGCTTTTTGTAAGCAGGTTCATACTGAGCACGTTGTTCTGGATCAGCCATGATAGCACGTGCAGCATCTGCTATTTTGGCAAAGCGGCTTTGCACTTTGAGTTGTGCCTCTGAAGGGTCTGCATCAGAAGGATTGCAGAGTTTGCCCGTGACGGTTTTGTTGGTTTGCTTGTTGGTACGGAAGTACATGTCGGAGTGTTCGCACACTTTGCCACTCATGGATTGGATAGTGGCGATAGGTTTGATTGATGCCATTTTTTTGTTCGTTTTACTCACGAAAGGTGGTTCGCTACGCTCACGAATGCCTTGCGTGAAGGGTTAATAACATAGTTTTTTTTATCTCAGATAGCGCGCTTATCTGAAATCGAGTGCAAAGGTACGACAATGTAAAACTCTCTTGTGGGTTAACGTCGGTCTGCGTGGGACAACACACGACAAAACACGACAAAACACGACAAAGTGGGGTAAAGTGGTGGTTGATAATGTGTATGAAATGTATTTTTTGTTGCTTTAGTTGCATATTCCAAGAAAAAGTATTACCTTTGCCAGTCCAAAATGATGATTTATGCAAGGAACGCGTGTATATATGACTATCGTAGCATGTTTGGTGCTAATGATATCTTGTGATTATGCAGATACTTCGTTGAAGGAAGTAGATGCTCTTATTGATGAGCGCTTATTGATTCAGCAGGAATACCAAAATCGTATAGATTCGGTATATTCGACTACTTTGTTAGAAATGACGGATTCTGAGCGTTTTGCGTGCTATGGTCAGTTGTATGACATGTATCGTGCGTTTAATATTGACTCACAGTTGAACTATGCTCAAAAACGCATCATCCTAGCAGATGAGTTGAATAATATAGGATATAAACAGGCAGCCGAGTTGAATATGGCTGAAGTGCTGATGCGCTCGGGCATGTATTATGAGGCCATGCGCTGTATAGATGGTGTGGCTGCTTATCCAATAGAGGATTTTCTACGACCATACTATTTTCACTTGCGTCGAACACTATATGGGCTATTATCTGATTTTGCAATCACAGAATCGGAGCAGAGATTGTATGACGCTTTGACCCAAACGTATCGCGATTCGATTATGTATGTACAGCCCGAAGGTGGCTTTGTATATGAATTGGTGCGTGCAGATGCACTTGCAAACGAAGGTAGATATATAGAGGCGCTGAAGGTGCTTGAGAACTATGATTCGCTTTATTCGATATCACCAGAAGAACAAGGAATCTTTTCGATTACGATGGCTCAGATATATAGGCAGTTAGGTGATATAGAATCGGAAAAGCATCAATTGATTAAATCGGCTTGTTCGGATTTGCAAGGAGCAGTTCGTGAATATGTAGCACTACGGGAATTGGCCATCCTGTTGTATCGTGAGGGTGATATAGATCATGCACATTACTATATGCAATGCGCAATAGAAGATGCCAATGCAGGTGGTCTAAGAGGGCGTTCGCTGGAGGTTAGTACGCTTTATCCTATTGTGGAAAGTGCTTATCAACAGCAAGAAAGTTTGCGTGAGCATCTTCTACATATGCTGCTGATTAGTATTGTCTTGATAGTAATAATGATGGGATTTTTCCTCGTTTATTATGCTAGACAGAGAAAAGTATTGCGAATGTTGAATCGCCAACTACATGAAATGAATACTAATCTGGTACAAAGCAATCAAATAAAGACCGTATATGTAGGTCGTTATATGGAAATGGCTTCTTTGTTGATAGATCGTTTTGACAATTGGCGCAAGACACTGCATCAATATGTGAAAAATGATAATATAAAACAACTAAAGGCAGAAGTAGGGTCGCAAAAGTTTACGCAGGAGCAATTGAATGCTTTTTATCATAATTTTGATGAAGCATTTTTGAATATCTTTCCTGATTTTGTAGATCAAGTGAAAGGATTGCTAGTAGAAGGGGTGGAGTTTAGAATGAAGAATGGCGAACGATTGAATACCGATTTGCGTGTGTTGTGCTGTATACGTTTAGGCATTACTGATAGTGTACAGATAGCCTCCTTCTTGCGATATTCCCTATCTACTATCTATAATTCGCGTACGCGTATGCGCAACCTAGCCAAAGGCGATAGGGAACTATTTGAGCAAAAAATCAAGACTTTATAAGAAATTAGCTGAAATATATCTAAATACCTCACTACTTTTTTGACATTGTCGGGGGGGGGTAAGTGTCTAATAATCAGAGTGTTATTGCAAATTAAAGGTGCAATAACACTACTTTTTTGTGCGCGTATATTGCGCCTATGCGTGAAAACTAGTAATTTTGCAGTGTCAACAACTATTAAAAATTTTTATGATATGAAAACACAATTACTATCTATTTTGGTTGCGCTGATGGTAGCGGCATCCAGTTTTGCAAACACTATTTCTCTAATTGGTGATGCGACCCCTGGTGGTTGGTCGTTGGACAAGGCTGTGGCTATGATGCCAACGGCAGATGGCGTATTTGAATTTGTGGGGGACCTACAAGATGGTTCGCTGAAATTGATTACTCAAAATGATTTTGCGCCATCGTATGGTCCACAAACGAATGGTGATTCTTTGGTAATGGGCACAACTGTAGAGTTGGCATATCGAGCTACGTATGATGATCCTGATAATGCATTCGCAGTGAAGGCGGGTCGCTATTCGTTGGTTCTGGAATTGTCGGAAGAAGTGGCAAAATTGACTATTGCTGACGGTACTGGTATGGCAGACAAGTGGTATGTAGAATATCCAGATACACTGTATGCAGTAGGAGATGCTACTGAGGCAGGATGGACTGCGACTGAGGCGATAGGTCTAGCAGAAACGGCTGATAATTCGGGTATATATGTAGATACGCTTTTGTTGAAGTCGGGTGAATTGAAGTTTCTCAACCAAAAGGATTGGGGTGCAGGTTATGGCGCTAGTGTAGCTAATGCACCTATTGATAATGCGGGTGTGTACGCGCTCGTGGAGTTGGATTCTACTGATATGAAATTTAAGGTGAGTTTACCTCAAGCAACAGAGTTCGTTGTAGAGGTGAATGTAGTAGCAGGTACATTGACCTTGACGGCATTGGCAAGTATTTATCCAGAAAAATTGTACATATTGGGTGATGCTGTAGGTGGATGGAGTTTTGATACCAATGCTCAAGAGATGACATTGGTAGAAGAGGGTGTATTTACATGGTCTGGTTCGTTGGTAGCAGGCGAAATGAAATTCTTTGTGGATAAGGACTTTTCTGCATCGGCTTATGGCGCAGTGACTAATGGAACGAACATAGCTGCTAGTGGTGAATATGCGATAGAATTGCTTGGTGGCGAGGATAAGAAATTTATAGCCATTCAATCGCAAGTAGCAATGACTATTGATCTTAAGGAGATGAAGATGGTAGTGGAAGTAGATACTACAGCCAGTGCGGTGGATATGGTAGTGGCAGAGAATGGTACTATGGTTTACGATATGATGGGTAGGTTGCGCATGGCTACCAACGGTGAAATACAACCCACAGCTTTGCCTGCAGGTGTATATATCATAAAGACAAGTAATCAATCCAAGAAAGTCATTGTTAAATAAATGATATGAAGCGAATATCAATACTTTCTGCATTATGGCTTGCTCTAACTTGTGCTCTTCCGTTGGGGGCACAAGTTAGGGGTGTCATTGTAGATACAAATGGTGAGCCGCTCATAGGTGTGAACGTGATTGCAGATGGTACATCTGTAGGTACGATTACTGATTTTGATGGTAATTTTGAGTTAGATGTAGCAGTGCCTACTGTTTTGCAAATTAGCTATATGGGTTATGATGCACTGACAGTAGAAGCAGATGGCAGCACTGATTTGCATATCACGATGCACGAGAGTACAGAGGTACTAGAGGAGGTGGTAGTAGTGGGTTACGGTGTTCAGAAGAAAAGCGATTTGACTGGTAGTATCGCTCAGGTCAGTGAGAAAGATTTGCAGAAATTGCCTTCTCCATCTTTAGGTGCTGCACTGGAAGGGCGCGCTGCAGGTTTGCAAGTGACTGGTTCGGGTGCACCTGGAAGTAATGTGAGTTTGGCTATTCGTGGTATGGGTAGTATCAATAACTCCAATCCATTGATAGTGATAGATGGTGTGCCTACCGATGTACCTCTAAACATGATAAATATGGACGATGTGGCAACTGTGGATGTGCTGAAGGATGCTTCCGCGACGGCCATCTATGGTTCGCGTGGTGCATACGGTGTGGTGATTATCACCACTAAGAAGGGCGAAAAGGAGAAGGGTAGTATCGCATTGAAAGCGTCTTTTGGTTTTGATCAGATTCAGCGTACTCTGCCTTTGCTGAAGGCGTATCAATTTGCCTCGTTGCACAACGAGATGATGGCAGGTGCTGGTCAACCTCAAAATCTAGCATTCACCGATCCAATGCAATTGGAAAATGGTACAGATTGGATGTCGGAGTTATATCAGTTTGCTCCTACTCAAAACTACGCTCTTAGTTATTCAGGTGGCACGAAGAAGTCTAATTTCTATGTGTCAGGTGCCTACTTCAATCAGAAAGGTATTGTAAAAACTACGTCTTATGAGCGTTTTACCATTCAGTTTAACCATGATACGGAATTATTGGATTGGTTGCGCTTTGGACATAAATTGAGTTTGAATCACGATGTGAAGCAGTCGGGTGACTATAATATTCTCAATACGATGATAGCTCTGCCTACTCAAGCGATTAAGAATGAGGATGGCACTTGGGCAGGTCCTGTGGGACTGGCTATGTATGTGGGTGATGTGGCAAATCCGATAGGTAAGATGATGGAAAATCAATCCACGACCAGCGGTTATAACCTATTGGGTAATATCTATGCTGAGATTAAGCCATTGGATTGCTTGACGTTTAAGTCCACTTTTGGTATGCAGGTGATGTATTGGGACACCAATAAATGGACTCCCAAATATGATTGGGCACCTATAGCTCAACCAGAATCTGAGGCCTTTCGTTCGTTTGACAAATCTGTGACATGGCTGTGGGACAACACATTGACCTATATGGAGACCTTCCAAGAGAAGCACTCGTTGACCGCTATGATAGGTGAATCGATGCAAGCTAATACGTATGAATATATGAGTGGTTCGATTCAAGGTTTTATTAGTGAGTCGGCTCAACAACTCTCGAATGGTACTCTAGATCCTGTGCTTGCAGGTAACAAATCCGATTGGTCGTTGCTATCGTTTATGGCGCGTGTATCGTATGGATATGACAATCGCTATTTGATTACCGCCACTTGTCGTGCGGATGGCAGTAGTCGTTTTGCTAAGCAGAATAGATGGGGTGTGTTTCCATCAGCAGCCGTGGCATGGCGTATGAGTGAAGAGCCATGGTTTACCAAGTCGTTTGCTGTATCTGATTTGAAAATTCGTGCAGGTTATGGTCTGACAGGTAATCAGGCAGCCGTAGGTAACTATGCATACGCATCGCAGTTGCAAACGGTACAATATAGTTTTGGTGGTAAGCAAGTGGCAGGTTTGGCACCCTGGGTATTGCCTAATCCTAATGTCCGTTGGGAGACTGTAGAACAATACAATGTGGGTGTGGACTTGGCGTTGTTGGATCAACGGTTGTTTGCCAATATTGATGGTTATATAAAGAACACGAATGATATGTTGGTCCCTATGTCGGTACCAGTAACGTCGGGTTATTCGGATGAAGCAGTGCCTAATATCAATGCAGGTAAGATGCAGAATATGGGTGTTGAGGTAGCCTTGAAGTCGCTCAACTTTAAGGGGGATTTCCAGTGGACTACGAGTGTGAATTTCGCCTATAATCATAATAAGATATTGTCGTTGAATGGTGATGTGCCAATGTACTTTGGTAATAATATCCATGCCGTAGGTTATGCATTGAGTTCGTTCTACGGATATGTGGTAGATGGTATCTTCCAATCACAGGAAGAGATAGATGAAGCCG
The DNA here is from genome assembly GCA_937891975.1 of uncultured Bacteroidales bacterium. Lineage (GTDB taxonomy): Bacteria > Bacteroidota > Bacteroidia > Bacteroidales > Paludibacteraceae > Colicola. The sequence continues at coordinate 80,642 of CALAUA010000021.1, read as the reverse complement.
CTATTCAGACGGTAGGAAGTAGCAAATATACTTCGACCCAGCCGGGTGATATTCGTTTTCGTGATTTGAACAACGATGGTGTTATCAATGATGACGATCGTACGATATTGGGTTCGCCATTGCCTACCTTTACTTTCTCCATGAACAACTCGTTTGCATGGAAGGGATTTGATTTGGAAATATACTTACAGGGCGTGGCTGGCAACCAGATTTATAATGGTAATCGCGCTGCTTTGGAAGCCATGTCGGTGGCACAAAATCAACTGGTGACGGTGCTAGATAGATGGTCGCCTACCAATCCCTCTACTACGATGCCACGTGCGGTATTCTCCGATCCTAACAAGAACAATCGCGTCAGTAATCGCTTTTTGGAGGATGGCTCTTATTTGCGCCTAAAGAGTATCACTTTGGGTTATACATTGCCTAAGCATTTGACGCAAAAAGCGCATATGAATGAGGTGCGTTTCTCGTTGTCAGGACAGAACTTGTTTACATTGACTCGCTACACGGGTTTGGATCCTGAGGTGGGTGGTGCAGGTATTGATAGCAACGTGTATCCAGTGACACGTAATTTTACATTTGGATTAAACATAACATTCTAATTGGCGGTGATGATGAAAAAGATGAAACATATTTCTTTATATGTAGCAATATTGCTACTTTGTGGTTGCGATTTTCTGAATCGTTCGCCATATGACTCGGTGGATACCTCTCAAGGTTTTCAGACGGTGGCAGATGCCGAAGCAGCCGTGAATGCGGCTTATCAACCCTTGCAATGGGCGAAATTATACAATATGCGCATTTGGACATTGGATATCATAGCCGGTAACAGTGAAGTAGGTGCAGGTGGTGGAACAGATGGTGAGGAGACTGTGGATTTGGCTAACTTTATAGCAGACGCAGATAACTTCGCAGCATTGGATTTATGGCGTGGTCCTTCGCCTGGTATTTTGCGTTGTAACTTTGTACTTCAGAAGGTGCCAGCGATGGATATTGATGAAGCTATAAAAAATCGTATATTAGGTGAAGCATACTTCTTGCGTGCACACTATTACTTTATTTTGGTTCGCTTGTTTGGTGGTGTTCCTTTGCAAACCGAGCCAGCCGATTCGGATAGTGATTTGCTCTTACCTCGTGCGTCGGTGGATGAGATATATGAATTGATTGAGAGCGACTTGGAAGAGGCGATTGCTCGATTGCCCAAACGTTCGGAATATACGCAAGCTAATATGGGTAGGGCCACTAAAGAAGCTGCAATGGCAGAGTTGGCACGTGTGTATATGACATATCATCAGGATTATGAGCACTACCAAGAGGTGGTAACCCTATGTGATGCTATAGGCGAGATGGGCTATCGATTGGAAGAGGATTATGCAGACCTATGGAATCCTGCCAAGCAGAATGGTGTGGAGTCAATCTTTGAGGTACAGTATTATGGAAAGACCAATTATGACTTTTGGTCGAATGAGAATCAAGCATCTTGGTTGTCCACCTTTACTGGTCCTCGTAACTCGGGTATGGCAGCAGGCTGCTATGGTTGGAACCAACCGACTGCGGAGTTTGTGAGTCAGTATGAGACGGGTGATGTACGTAAGGAAAAGACTATCTTCTATACGGGTTGTCCGACGTTTGATGGTATGACTTATAGTTCGGCATATTCTACCACGGGCTATAATGTACGAAAGTTTTTGCTCACGAAGACTCAATCGCCCGATTACAACACATCGAATCAGAATTGGGTGGTGACTCGCTATGCAGATATATTGTTGCTCAAAGCAGAAGCTCTGAACGAGATGGGGCAAACGACTTTGGCAGAAGTGCCATTGTATGAGGTGCGTTGCCGTGCAGGATTGACCAATCGCTCAACTATTGAGGGGTTGAGCCAAATGCAAATGCGTGAGAAGATTATCCATGAGCGTCGTATGGAACTGGCGTTTGAAGGTCATCGTTGGTTTGATATGATTCGTTATAAAGATAATTATGCGCTTGACTTTTTGCATTCGATAGGCAAAACTGCTGCCAGCAGTAAGCACCTGCTGCTGCCTATCCCTACACAGGAGAGAGAAGCAAATCCGAAATTAACACAAAATCCTGGATGGTAATATGAAAAGAGATTTTATTATACATATTATAGCTTTCGCTATCCTATTCTGTGGATGCGAGTATCAGATTAACCTAAATAATGGTGAAGAAGAATTGGCATTGGAGGTGTCTGCCGACACGGTAGTGCTGAATCAAAGAGAGGGAAGTAGCCAAGCCATAGAATTTGTTTGGACAAGTGGTACTAATCACGGAACAGGTTCTGCTATCACCTATGAATTGCAGATAGATATGCAAGATAGTGATAGTGCGTTTGCCGAAGGAATCCATTGGGACTTTGGTAAAACGGCGTCTCACACCTTGTCTTTCTCGCATACGGAATGGCAAGACACATTGATGGCCTATTTCCCCTCTATCCCACTAGAGGAATATAGTGCGTTGCAAGCTCGCGTAGTAGCCACCATAGTCATGACGCAAGAGATACAGGTGTCGCCAATAGTGACATTCGTAGTAATGCCTTATGTAGAACGTCCTCAAGAGTTGTATCTGGTGGGTAATGCTACTCCAAACGGATGGGACGCTCAGCGTGCGCAATATATGAGGCAAGATACAGAAGATCAGAGTAAGTTTACCTATGAAGGAGTGTTGAGCAGAGGTGAATTTAAGCTGTTGTTGCACCCTGGTCAGTGGCTCCCCTGCTACGTGCGTAATGCGGAAGACTCTACCAAGATGGTATATCGTGCAACCGAGGAGGATTATCCTGACTGCAAGTGGTGGATACCTAAGAAATCGAACTACCGTATAGAAGCGCATTTGGATAGTTTGACCATTGCTATTACTGACTTGGGTGGTGATTACGAGGAGCCCATCTTCTATGAGCTATATATGATTGGTGATGCCACACCGGGCGGATGGTCGTGGGATCAAGTAACTGCATTGGTGCAAGATACGGAAGACATCAATCATTTTAGCTATAATGGTCCTCTATTTGCAGGAGAGATTAAATTTCCTACAGAGATACGTCACGACTGGAGTGGGCAATTCTTGTTGGCACCCGTGCCCAATTGCGCTCCGACAGCAGATGGAACGTATGTGGTAGGCAATAGTCCTGACAATAAATGGGTGATTCCTACGGCCGGTGAGTGGAAGATAGATATTTATGCGGACAAACAAACCATTTGTTTTCAACCACTATAATTTGGTATATTATGAAACAAGATACATTGAATAAAAACAAACGAGATATGAGACGTTGTTATATCATTATGATGTTGAATCTGCTGATGGTAGTAGGTTTGTCGGCATGTAATGGCATTGATCCAGTATTGGATCCGATTACCTATGGTGAAAACTATATTGCCGTTCAGTTGTCAACAGATAAGGCTCAGTATAAGCCCGGTGATGAAGTGAAATTTTCTTTGACTCAAATACCTGAAGGAACAGATTTGATGGTTCGTTATCGCCATTTAGGTGAGACGGTAGAAGAGCATCCGTTGACAAGTACGCAATGGACATGGCAAGCACCAACAACGGATTATCAAGGTTACTTGATAGATGTGTATGAAGGAACGAGGGTATATGCTTCGATAGCAGTGGACGTATCTTCTACGCCAGAGAAGTTTGTACGCAACGGATTTCTGTCGGCATACGGCGACCTGAGTGACAAAGAGATTATGACTGTGGTCAATTCGCTCAATCGCTTTCACATCAACTATGTACAGTTTCAAGATTGGCATTGGAAGCATCATCGTCCGCTAGCAGGTACAACGGCTCTGCCTATGGATGTATGGACAGATATTATATCGCGCAACTGCTATAGAAGCACCGTGGATGCGTATATTGCTGCTGCACACGAGCGCAATATGCAATGTTTGTTTTATAACTTGATTTATGGAGCGCTGGATGATGCGCAAGAGGATGGTGTAGAGCGTGAATGGTATGTGTTTAGCGACCGTCTGCACAATACGCCGCTATTTCACCCATTGTCGTCGCCATTTAAGAGTGCAATCTATTTGGTTGACCCAAATAATGCAAATTGGCAGAAGTATTTAGGAGCGAAGAATAATGATGTGTATCAAGTGTTTGAGTTTGATGGTTGGCAGATTGACCAATTAGGTGGGCAAGGCGACGTATATGACTACTGTGGTAATGCGGTATCTTTGTCGGCTGGTTTTGCTCCGATGATAGGATACTCTAAGCAACTCCAACCTGAGAAACGATTGGTGATGAACGCAGTAGGTCAGTATGGTCAAGAGGAGATAGCGAAGACGTCGGTGGACTTTCTATATACCGAGGTTTGGGATAAACCTGTGGACAAAGGTTATAGCGTATTGTCGGATGTGATCACCTACAATGATAAGGTGGGTGGTGGTAAGGCGACCGTGTTAGCCGCATATATGAACTACGATCACGGTGTGAAAGGTAGAGGATATTTCAATACTCCAGGTATATTGATGACAACTGCTGCGGCTCACGCGTGGGGTGGTACTATCTTGCAAATGGGTGAGCATATGTTGTGCAACGAATACTTCCCCAATAGCAACTTATCGATGCATGGTGATTTGTATCGTGCGATGATTGGCTATTACGACTTTATCACTGCATATGAGAATCTTTTGCGTGATGGCGGTGAGTGGTATGGAGTGGACGTGATGAGCGCAGATGACCAATGCGTGTTTAACCAATGGCCTGCTGTGAAAGGGCAAGTGGCTACGGTAGGTAAGGCACAAGCGGGTAGAGATATTGTTCATTTGTTATCGTATCGCAATGCAGTGCACCTCGACTGGTGTGACACGGATGCTAATCAGGGCGAGCCAGACTTGCTGGAGGAACTGTCCGTGAAGGTGCCAGTTAAGGCAGAACCTAAGAAAATATATGCGGCAACTCCAGATGCTAACCACGGTGTAGCAGAGGAGTTGGCATTTGAGTATGCCGATGGCAAGGTGAGTGTGACTATACCTTCGCTGAAATACTGGACAATGTTGTGGATAGAATATTAATGATAAAAAAGATAGAGTTATGAAGAAAATCTTGTTGGTAATATGTCTGCTATGCGGACTGACGATGATGGCTGCGGAGCAAACATTGCAGTCGCCAAACGGCCGATTGACATTAAAGGTATATATGGACAATGGTCAGCCCACGTATAGTCTGAGTTTTGACCAGATGCCAGTAGTGATGCCCTCTCATTTGGGTTTGCAATTGCGTGGTGAAAAAGGGCGTATGGCTTTTGGCACAAATGAGTTTCAAAGTGGTGCTGACAAAGGTCATAGTTTGATGTCGGGCTTTGAGATGGATGCTGAAGTGCAGCGTACTACGTTTGACGAGACATGGGCGACTGTATGGGGTGAGGAACGTGAGATTCGCAACCACTACAATGAGATGGTGGTGACCTTCCGTCAGGGTGCAGCTGATCGCTATATACAGGTGTGCTTCCGCTTGTATGACGATGGATTAGGTTTCCGCTATGTGTTTCCACAGCAACGTAATCTGAACTACTTTGTTATCGAAGAAGAGTTGACCGAGTTTGCTATGCCGGGGGATATCACAGCTTATTGGATTCCTGGTGACTATGATACGCAAGAGTATGAATATACTCGTTGCCGCTTGAGTGAGATTCGTGGTTTGCAAGAGGGGGCTCGCAAGGCGAACTTATCGCAAACAGCGTTTTCATCTACGGGTGTGCAGACGCCAGTATTGTTGAAGACGAATGAAGGATTGTGGGTGAATATCCATGAGGCGGCACTGGTGAATTATTCGTGTATGCACTTGGATTTGGATGATAGCACGATGGTTTTCCGTTCGTGGTTGACTCCTGATATTGATGGCACGAAAGGTCATATCCAAACTGATGCTGTGAGCCCATGGCGCGTGGTGATGGTAGGTGCAACAGCCAAAGATATTTTGGCATCGCGTATCGTGCTGAATCTGAACGAGCCATGTAAGATAGAGGACACCTCGTGGATTAAGCCGATGAAGTATGTGGGTGTATGGTGGGAGATGATTGCAGGTATGCGCGACTGGTCTTATACATGGGATTTTCCCTCTATCCATATCGGCAAGACAGATTATACGAAAGCTAAACCGCACGGTCGTCATGGTGCTACTACGGAGAATGTGAAGCGCTATATTGACTTTGCTGCTAAATACGGCTTTGGTGGCGTGCTGGTAGAAGGATGGAATATCGGTTGGGAAGACTGGTTTGGCAACGAGAAGGACTTTGTATATGACTTTGTGACACCCTATCCAGACTTTGATGTAGAGGGTATTCACGAGTATGCCAAGAGCAAGGGCGTGAAGATGATTATGCACCATGAGACTTCGGGTGCGATACGCAACTATGAGCGTTGGTTGGATACGGCGTATCAGTTTATGAATAAATATGAATATCCAGCTGTGAAATCGGGATATGTGGGCAATCTGCTACCGATAGGTGAGCATCACTATTCGCAGTGGATGGTGAATCACTATCAATATTGCGTGGAGAAAGCAGCCAAGTACAAGATTATGGTGAATGCACACGAGGCAGTGCGTCCGACAGGTTTGTGCCGCACATGGCCTAACTTGATAGCCAATGAGTCGGCACAGGGAACGGAGTATCAGGCCTTTGGAGGAGCGGCAGCTAACCACACAACTATGTTGCCATTCACACGCTTGATAGGTGGTCCGATGGACTATACTCCGGGTATCTTTGAGAACGATATTTCGAAAATCAATCCGAATAGCAATTCGTGGTGTAATACGACCATCTGCAACCAACTATCGCTGTATGTGACGCTATATAGCCCATTGCAGATGGCAGCAGATTTGCCACAAAATTACGAGCGATTCCAAGACGCGTTGCAGTTTATCGTGGATGTGCCCGTGGAGTGGGATGCGCCTTATTACTTGGAGGCAGAGCCCTATGAATATGTGACTATTGCTCGCAAGCAGAAGGACAAGGATGCCTATTTTGTGGGTTCCACGAATGGCTATGAACCCCGTACTGCAGTGATTGACTTGTCGTTCTTGCCAAAGGGAAAGAAGTATGTAGCCACTATATGGCAGGATGCGAAAGATGCGCACTATAAGACCAATCCGCAGGCGTATCAAATCGTCAAGAAAACGGTGACAAGCAAGTCGCAATTGAAAATTTATACAGCAGCAGGTGGTGGCTGCGCGATAAAGATAGAAGTGATGGAATAATCAAAAATATCTAAATCATGAAAGCAAATTTAGCAACATCATTAATTGCTTACGCGCGTGGAGGCGTGCGTAAGCAATTACTCGTATTATGCCTATTGACTCTTTGCGTTGGAAATATGTGGGGAGAAGATTTTACTGTGTATGTGACAGGGGAGATATTTATAGGGGAAGGAGATGATGCATGGGATAATCAAAAATCTGTCATAAAAGTGGATGTAAGGTATCAAGGAAATGACGATGATTTTAAAGACGGTGATGTCTATTGGAATCAAGAGATGACTTGTACCGATTATACATATAATGGTTATCCTATTTATTCTTATACGTTTACTCCTACATACAGTGGCGGACAATTTAGATTCAAACACTATAAGAATGGGGACTGGAAAGAAGATTACACCTCGGATAGTTGGCATTCAACCACAGAGCAAATTTATAGAGGATATTATAATAATGGGCATCAATGGATGGTATATGGTCGTGATGTGACAGTCTATACTGTACCAGAGTATTTGTTCAAGGATTATTCTACTAAATTTAGCGAGGAGACACATTATCCATCCGTTTGTGTGCAATATGGGAATAGCGAGTGGAAAACGATAGATATGGTTAAGACTGATTATACGTATGATAATTATCCTATTTGGAAGGCCACTTTTTTGTTAGACTACAATATCTTCAAAGAATTTCAAATTAAATATTTTGATAAAGCAAATAGTCAGCAAGTTGGACTTTACCAATATAATCAAGGTGGAAATCAAGAATTTCCTTCGAGTGACCTCGATGATAAATTGTATCATGGCTGGAACGGTAGTAGTCATGATTTCTTCCCTTATACGTATGATGTGAGGCTTGATCAGCAGGGTGGTTCTGGTGGTACCGAAAGCATTAAAGCAACCGATGGAGCTGACTTGCCTGTTGCCACTATGCCAGGACGAGATGGGTATATCTTTGGTGGTTATTATACGGGAATAGGAGGAGCTGGCGATCAGTACTATGATAACAACGGCAATAGTTCAGCTCAGTGGAATAGCAGAACCATTACTACCCTCTATGCCAAGTGGACAGCGAGAAACTATACTGTTAATTTGGAAGATCCACCCACTACTACACCCGTAACAGTGACGTTCGACGCAACGCTTTCTTCAATAACTCCACCTACAAAAATGTATTATACATTCGATGGTTACTGGACAGACAACGATGATACAGGTGCAACTTTAGATAAGCAGTTAATTGACAAGGATGGAAACTGGGAAAAAAGCATTTCTCCCTATACCGGAACGAGTGGTGATAATGCTACTTGGATTTATCCAAATGGTAAATCTCTCTTTGCCAAATGGGATGAAGATCTTCATGATGTAACCATTGCCGTATATCCTGCCGATGCAGGTGTTGTACAAGTAAGCGGAGAAACGGTCTCTTCAGTCTCTGATGTGGGCTACGTGACTCACTCGCCCGAATTGACCGCTGTTCCTTCTAATGCAGCGTGGGTTTTCAAAGAGTGGCGTGTATCCGATGATACGAAACTCCATCTTGATCTAGAGAATTATTCGAAGTTCGACGAAACTATGGAGATCACCGCTACAGATGATGGGCAAACACTCACTGCCGTCTTTGAACCCCGATTCTGTCTGGTCGGGTCTATATGGGATGATTCCGGCAACGGCGGCATGCCCGGGTGGCACGACTATACGGCCGATTTTATAGTCAATAGCTATACGGACTTATCTACCATGAACTTGACCTGCGTACGATCCTTGGATCCCAATACTACCTATAAGTTTGAGGTACATGATAAGGTCAAAGGACAAAACCTCGGATATTCCGAAGCGAACACATTTATCGCTGACCAATCGTTGCTTTTCAATACGCAGAACAATGATGTGTTATTGCGGGTGAATGGTCATGGGGAGTGTACGTTCACTATCTCTGCTTTGTCTTCCGGCGATCTTTACCCGACCGTTTCTGTCGCTATTCCGGCTTCGCATCAATTGAATCTGGAATGGGCGTATGTACGCATTAACGGTGATTGGTATAAGACCAGCGATGCAGTGGGAGGTACTGTCAGCGCGCAGACAACTGAGAGCGGACGCCATTTCGATATTCAAAACGACGAGTATGTGGCTCATGGCGGAGCAATCACCTATACTGCTACGCCGGCTACCGGTTATACGTTTGAGGGATGGTATAATAACGATTATAATAACCGATTCAGCACCACGAATCCATATACCTCTCCCAATATTCAGACTACGGAAAATGTGGAAGCCAAGTTCGTGGAGAAAGCCACTGCGGTCACTCTCTCCAATGACGGACATGGACACGTAGAGATAAATGATGAGACAGTTTCAAGCACCACTGTAGGCATAACGACCCACCGCGAATTGACGGCTGTTCCTGATGAGGGATATAAGTTCCTCAATTGGACTCATGTTTCCGGAGATGATATTGTGCTCTCTTCTACCTCAACCAACCCGACAACCCTTTCCGGTCTTGGTTCCGGTGCTGTTTCAGGGCAGGAGGTACGAGCCAACTTCGTAGAACGTTATTCGATTAAAGGAACAATGAATAGTGAGAATTGGGGTATCGACCATATTGTTTCTAATATAACAACCATCGACGGAAAGGTCATTGGTTATGTGGATATATCTTTGCCTGCAAACACTTCCTATGAGTTTGCAATATACGACATGAAAACCGAGGGCTGGCTCAAAAACGGCTCCGATCAAGTCTATTACATGACCAATGGCAATAGCCATAACTGGTCTTTTGCTACTGACAAAAGATATAATTGCGGTATCACTACTGCCGGTGCCGGGACTTATCGCTTTATATGGAATATCACGGACAAAAAGATGACGGTCACTTATCCGAACTTCATCATCTACCGCACCGGAGACAAAGCCGGAGATGAGCGGGCTACAGAGGACGATGTCGAGTCCTACGACGGCGGCACCATCAGCGAAGCCATTGAGTTCCGTATGAGAGTGAACCGACTCGACTATTGGTACACCCTCTGCCTGCCGTTCACGGTTACTGCCGTCAAGGTATGGGATGATGAGGACGGCGCATACTACGACATCGTGCCTTATTGGAGAACTGAAGGTAAATACTATACTGGTCATTATATTCTTCGCAGACCTGTCACGACTACTGACTTTGCTATTGAGGGATTTGAAGGAAGAGACCGTTGGGTAGATCCTGAAAGCAGTAATGTCCTGCCATCTAAGAATATCCCATATATCATTCAGTGGCATGATGAATATTTCCTAGATAAGTATATCTCCTTCTTTGGTGATGCAGATCAGGAAATCCCGAAAGCTATGGATGAAGTCTCTTATGCAAGTTCGGATGAGACGGTGAATATCTATGGTAATAACTCTATGACTACTGTTACGGTGCGCGATGCCTATCTATTGGATCCAGATTATGGTCCTGATGGGGCATGGATGCGTGAAGAGCTAGGTACAGACCGTAGCGTATTGCCTTTTGAGTGCTTTATCCTTGCCAACCCAGCAACTACGGCTAAATATCGTGTGCTGCGTCGTGACATGGCGGATGATACGCCTACAGGCTTAGATACTCTCTCTATGACAGAGGATAGTGTCTTGAAGGTGATGATTAATAATCGTATTTATATTATCCGTGGAGGCAAGATATATACGATTCAAGGAACATTCGTGAAGGAGGTGGAGTAAGATGAGAAAACTATTAGCTATATTGGTGTGCACTATCGGTATTGCCGTTTATGCCAGTGATTATACGCCTTTTGCCGCTGATATGCAGCCGTCTATGACCATGCAATCGGTGAATACCTCTGGGTATATGGTATCTGGCAGTATGTACAGCCCCAATGTTTATGAAGTGGGTTCTTCTAGTCCGACATCTTCATCTTCTGGGAGTCCGATTCGCAAGGCACCTCCGGGTATTGGAGGAGAATCTGATTACGATCCGAATAACCCGCAGTTTGCGCCTATCGGCGATGCTGTAGAACCGATGCTCCTAATGGCTTTGGCGTTGGCTGGATTGATCTATTTGCGTCGGAAGAAGGTCATAAAATCATAAAACTCATATATCCAACACTTTAGATTGGTTTCTGCTATTTCCTCGCTCAGTTCCGTCGGGACTGGGCGAGGATTTTTTTTTGTGTGTGGGAGCATCGGGTGTGGAGAAATTCACCACACGGAGGTGCAAATGTGGAGAAATACGCTACACTTATATGCCACAAAAGCAGTAATTTTGCAGCGAAAAACGAAGTTATGAAACATCAACAGAAAACACCCTTAGACGAGCTCGTCTGCAAACATGTCAAACAACTTCTCAACGAACGCTGTATTAGCGTTCGACAACTGGCAATAGGCATCAATAGAGATCATTCACAACTCAACAAAGTTCTACATGGAGAAGCCATTCTTCCCACTTATCTCATTGACGAGTTCGCAGCTTTCTTCGAGATAGACCGCATCGCATTAATGACCGAAACGGATACTATTTTCCGTATAGACGACCCGAATAACACAATACAAATCTCCATACGAATACCATCATTCAATATATACAAACAAGTAATCAAATTTTTAACCCAAATCAGAAATTAGAACTATGAGCAAACAGGATAAAAAAGAACTACGGCAACAGATTGCGTGCGATTGGTTGGCGGAAAATTATCTTAATTTCGGCTCCCTTCGCCACGATATCGTGACGGATAGGTTGCAAATCCGTGTTGCGGATTTGCACAGTTTAGAGAACGCTTCGCTACAGAACGCCCCAGAGGGGCTACAGTTTAGAGGCAAGGAGAGATGGCGGAACCTGACGGATAAGGACATCAATACGATGGTGTGTCAGTGTGTGATGGAAACTGCTGTGAATATCTCGGTGACAGAGATGTGGACTGCGCTCAAATCGGATATGGTGCCCGCGGTGCACCCGCTAAGGGAGTATATCAATGCGCTACCTCGCTACACACCCGATCAACCTGATTGGATTGATTTTGTCGCCCAGCAGGTGAGGACCCTCCCTAACCCTCCCTTCAAGGGAGGGGATAAAGGACTCCCCCATGAAGGGGGAGATGGAGAGGGTCTCTTGTGGCGCACATGCTTCAAGAAATGGTTTGTGGCGATGGTGGCGAGTTGGATGAAGGATGAGGTGGTGAATCATACCGTATTGGTGTTGGTTGGTCGGCAGGGCATCTTCAAGACTACATGGCTGGACAACCTTATTCCGCCTGAACTGCGTGCCTATAGCAGCAAGTTGCCGCTATCGGGGCAGATAAGCAAAGATGATCGCTTGCGCCTATGTGAAAACGGACTGCTCAATATTGACGAGCTGGATGCTATCTGTGGGCGCGAAATGAACATCGTGAAGTCGCTACTGACTTCCACCGATGTCAATGAGCGTGCGGCGTACGGTCGCCTCAAGGAGCGAAGAGTGCGGTTGGCGAGTTTCTGTGCAAGTACGAACAAACGCGAGTTCTTGACCGATGTAACGGGCAATAGGAGATGGCTGCCATTCGAAGTGGAGAGCATACAGAATCCGTTTCATACGATTATCCCTTACGAGCTATTGTATGCGCAGGCGAAAGCCTTGGTAGAGGAAGGGTATTTTGCGTATTGGTTTGACATGGAGGAGATGGAAGTGCTGGAGGCGCACAACGAGGAGTTCCGCGCGTTGGAGAATGAGGAGGAGTTGTTGAAGGTTTATTTTGCAGTACCAGCGGCAGATAGTACGAATGCGAAGTTCTTAACGACGGCTGAGATTAGCGAAAAACTGATTTCTGCTGGCAATATCAAACGCCCGATATCGCTCAGTAGGTTGGGAATGATACTCGGCCAGCAAGGATTTATTGCCAGCAGGCAAGGAACGCCGGCAAGACGAGGTTGGATAGTGTATGAGCGTGATAGTGAGGAGATTAACGCTGAAAGAAAACTATTATCGAAGACGGCAATTGCCAGCACCGACAGCGTTTACTAAAAAATCACGCCCGCGCGAGCGTGAGATTTTATAAAGAGCTGTCAAGGTGGCAAGGTGGCAATAGACTCGGTGGGGGCGTTGAGCGGGTGGTAACCCCTCAGTCGCTTCGCGACAGCTCCCCTATAGACAAGGGAGCAACAAGTCGGGACACGCGAGGCGGGAGACCGACGAGCAAAGGATACCCGAATACGATTCGTCAATCACCCCATAACGCCGCAAGCGAGCATGATCGCGGTCCCCGCGGGCTAATAAACAAAGAAAGTAACCAAAATATTAATCAAACAAAATGTTAGAAAAATGAACAAGAGTCAGATTCGATTTGCAATGGCAGCGTATGCTGCATGGGTGGTGATGAAGAACCCCGTATTAACCCGCGTCTATATGAAGCAATGGGAGACACTCTACCCACGACCGTTGTCCGTGGAAGGCGAAGAGCTATCGCTGTACGGATATGTGTTTCATGAGATGTATAAGGCTGTATAGTTTAGTGTTTAGAGTTTAGTGTTTAGTGTTTAGAGCAATAGATTATGAGAGCGAGATTGGTGGTGCCTATTGAGAGTATGCGTGGGAAGTTTGGTGAAGACTACTACACCCGCGTGATGTACGGCAAGCAGATTATCCAACGTTGTCCTCGGCGCCCGACCCGGGCGCAGTTGGAAGCGCGTAGGAGATTTGCGGAGAAGTATGCGGGGAAGCACGGGGAGCAGAAGGTTCGGAATGGTACGGTAATGGTACGGTAGTGGTACGGGGAGAGCGCCGTAGGCGCTAGTGTTTAGTGTTTAGTGAACGCCCGCAAGCGGGCTACTGTTTAGTGGTTAGTGTTTAGTGTTTAGTGAACGCCCGCAAGCGGGCTACTGTTTAGTGTTTAGAGTTTAGAGTTTAGAGTTTAGTGTTTAGAGAGGATGAAAGCATATACAAAGATTGAATTAGCACGCGCAGCAGGGGTGAGTGGGGAGACCTTTCGACGCTGGTTGCGCACCGACAAAGCATTTCTGGAGAAACACCATGTGACCAAAAAAACAAAAGTACTACCACCCGTGGTGGTGAAGTACCTTTGTGAGAAGTATTGTATTGAGCCCCCTCTAATCCCCCCATAGGGGGGATTGGGTAAGGGACGGGCAGACCCCTATTGGGTAAGGGGGGTGCCCATGATGGAGTATTCTATGCCGTCGCGGAGGATGATCAATTGTCCGTTGCGAAGGATCTTCTGGCTATCAGGCGTTGGCGATGCAATAGAGGTATGCTCTACATCCGTAATAACACCCGTACCGAAATGATACGTGCCTTGTTCATTCAGCGTATCAACCACTTGGTTGTCTTGCATCACACAGTATCCCTCTGGCAGACGGATATCCAATTCGCTCAGCGGCATCGTTTCGCCCCATTTGGTAAAGTTCAGTTCGTTGAGCGGAGTAGTGCCCTCCTCTACTTCGGTAGGATAAGCTGCGAAATTCAGCGTGCCTTGGTTATAGCGGAAAGACGCATAACCGTCTGGAGCAATAACAGTACCGCCTGAAATAGTGGCTGAACCGCTATAGAGTTGAAGCGGATAATTACCGCTAGATTCGAATATACCACCCGATATTGACAAGGAGCTCTGATTACTAATGGTATAGTTTTGTTCTGTCCGTAAGTATCCACCATTGATAGAAACAGTGCCATCGCTTTCGTTGTATATAATCGCCATGTAATCGTTGCCAACATAACTACCACTCTCAATAGTTACATGTCCGCCATACACATTAAAAATTGCTCCGCCAGCACCTTCTTTGGTAGCTATTATCTCACCTGATTGTGCTGGGCTACTATCGATAACGGTCATGTGGATATCTCCGTCGCTGTCATAAAGAGAGAACAAGTATGGAGCGGAGGTGTTCACTGTATAGCCATTGAGATCGAGCGTAACGTTATTTCCTAATACCTGCAGCACCTCTGCTACCACTATATCACGTTGCAATTGCACGTAGGTCGCCCTATCGGCTCGAACCGCTATAAAGGCCTCCTTCAGCGTGCCGCCTTCGGTCAACGCATCGGCGCTGGTTCCCCACAGCGCTTCTCTCTGATACTGATAGAAGTCAGAGACATACGCTTTCTCACCTACTGTCGCCTTGCAATAATACGTCTTGCCGTGAGTGGCTTGCTGCAGCGTATTGCCTGTCTCAGAGGGCAATAGGATCTCTTTGATGATACTGAACTGCAAGTCCACCGTGGTGTCAGGAGAAATGGTCAGCACCCATACTTCGATACGGGTATCATTCTCAAAGCTTATCATGCCACTCTTCATATCTTGACTGAGTTCGATATAACCTTTACTCGTCTCTATCAGCACCAGTTCTATGTCCTGCGTGGTGGTCACAAGTAGTATATCACCTGCCTTCGCGTTGTATTCAAAGAGCGAAGCGCCCCTTTGCGCTTTCCAATAACCATCTACATACACTTCTTCCTCCGTTAGAGGCGTCGTATTCGTATTCGTCAATATAGTCTGCTCCACTTCGTACCACTGTAATGTCGCTGCGGGGTTGTTGAATGCCACCGTGCCGCCGTTCTCTAAGGTGGGCTGCTGGGTGAATTGATTGGCGGCAATGTAAATACACTTTTCGCCTGTGGTGGGGTCGTATTCTTCTTTTTCACAGAATAGATCATAATAGCTATCGCAAACCACGTCTATCGTGTATCGAGCGGCTGCTTGCGCATCCTGTATCCCTCGGATGATGGTCATTTTCCCTGGGGTGTTTATCACATCTATGCGCACGTTCAGCGAATCGCCTTCATACTCCGATACATCCACTATCGCTGCTGCTGACGCCTCTGATACCAACACACCCCTACATTGTGGTTGTCCAGCACCACTATTGATTTCTGTTCCTATCACTTTAATCACGTTAGGTAGACTTAGATAATAAATCACGCCAGCTCCGTTGCCTTTGATTGTACCGCCATATAGGTTAGCGCTACCCCAGGAGGCATCTAGTGTCCAATTGGTTGCTCCTCTGCTTTCTAGCGTACCGCTGTATAGATTGAACAGACTTCCACCTTCAGAATTATTTAAATAGATAACGCTTCGGTCGCTACAAATCTTGCCAGTCTGGTCGGCAGACGTGTCGTAGATGGATAGGGTACTTCTTACACGTATATCTCCATCATTTAGATTCCACGTATAGCCATTGAGGTTGATTATCACCTCCCCTTCTTTGACGTAAAGCAAATGGATTGACTCTATGTTAGATTTTAATATATACTTCCCCACGGGGATTGTTTGGTGAAGCGTTGAACCTAACGAAGCAGGGGTTATTTCTAATTCTACACCGTCCACATATAGCGAACCATCGACGGTTGTCAGCACTTTAGCATCACTAAAGTCGGGTGTCTCATACGCTGTAGCCCATGCTCCGATGGGCATTATCATCGCCACGAGGGCGAAAAGAAAAGTTGTTACATTCTTTTTCATTGTTTTGATTGTTTTATAGTTATTTTTATTCGGGAATCGGGAATCGGGAGTCGGTTGTTTGAATAGGGACGCCATAAAAAAACCGTCCACATAGCTGCACGGAGCAGTACGAGGACGGTGACCACGATACATATAAGGGGAGAACCAAATCGATACCTACAGGTGTCGGAGGGTGCCCATGCGATGCGGTATGTGAATAGTTGCAATCAGCCATATACATATGCGTTGCAAAAACTGTGCCAAAAATGAAAAAATCGCCCTAAAGAGCGATTTTTTTTCATTAGCCATTACTCGTTTTCAACGCATTGACTAGCATACCGCATGCGGCGAGGATATCTTCGCCACGGCTACGGCGGATAGTGGTGGTGATGCCGTGGGCAGTGAGATAATCACGGAGCCAGAGCATGGATGCTTCGTGAGAAGATGGTAGATCGCTGCGCTGTAGATCGCTTCGCTGTAGATCGGCTGCGCCTGTAGATGGTGAAACGTGGAAACGAATGAGGTTGATGCGGCAGTCAAGACCCTTCAACAAACGAAGCAGTTCGTTGGCATGCTTGGGCGTATCATTAACACCACCCCAACAGATATATTCGAAACTCACACGGCGTTGGTGAGACCAGTCGTATTGCTTCAACAGGGCTATCACATCGCTCAGATGATGCACCTTCTCAATAGGCATAATCTCCTGACGTTCAGCAGCGAAAGGATTGTGCAACGATATAGCCAAATGGCAATCGCTCTCCTCCATAAAGCGCTTCAATCCCTTGATAATACCCACTGAAGACACCGTGATACGTTTGGGCGACCACGCACAGCCCCATGCACTGGTCATCACCTCCAACGAACGCAATACATTGTCCAAGTTGTCCATCGGTTCACCTTCGCCCATATAGACGATATTCGTTAGTTTGTCGGCGTCGGGGATGGAGAAAATTTGATTGAGGATATCAGCAGCGGTGAGATGCCCATGAAAACCCAAGGTGCCTGTCATACAAAAACGACATCCCATCTTGCAACCAGCCTGTGTGCTGACACATAATGTAGCACGGTCGTCGTCAGGGATATAGACGGATTCGATGAAGGACGCTTTGCTATCGGGTATGGGACGGCTATCGCCTATTGGATATGGGATGCCCTGTGGGCTATTGGATATGCGGAAGAGGTATTTCTTGGTGCCGTCTTTGGATATAGCTTCGGCTACAGGGGCATGGCGACCGACCGTATAGCGCGCCTTGAGGGCTTCGCGACCTTTGAGCGAGATATTGGTCATCTCATCAAACGATGTGGCACGGCGAACATATAGCCACTCGGCTAATTGTTTACCTGCAAAACGAGGTAAGCCCACCTCTTGGGCAATGGCTTGAAGTTCTTGTAAAGTTTTTCCTAATAATGGGTTCATATCTTTTCACATAAAAAGAGTGTCGGTTTATCGCCAAGTCGGGCACCGATGATGGTGAGTAGGTCGCCCTCTTTGACCTTGAGCTTCTTGCGCAGTTGGTCGGGTGTAAGAGGGTAGTTGCGCGTGAGGATACTGGCGCAGATATTCTTCGTATCTTTGGGATTGACCTCCATGATCCGCCATACTCTGCCAGGGAAATCCTCTACCATCTGCTCAGAGTAGTATAGATGGGTGTTAGGCGCCATCTTGCAGAGCCCAAAGCGCTGTGCAACGAGTTTGAATGCTCCCGCCTTGATGATAGCCGCGTTGGGTTCGTAGAGGTATGTATCAGGAGTCGCGAGGCGAGAAACCGATGGTTGTTGGACTCGTGAGTCGCGATTCGGGAAACCGATGATTGTTGGATTCAGGAGTCGGGATACCGATTGTTTTTCTTCTTCTTGGGTGAAGGAGAATATTTGCTGGACCTGGGACTCCCGATTCGGGAATGGAGTATTGGGTATTGGTTGCAGATTAATGGCATGGATAGTGGGTGTGGTGTTGTCCGTCTTGGAGAGCAAGAGCACCTCTTTCACCTCGTTGTTGACCGCTACTATATGTACGTCAAAAGGAATAGGAAGACTGCGCAGCGCTTGCGTGATGTCCAACATAGGGCTGAGTTTGATGATGATCTGCTTCGCTTTGCTTAGCATAGCAGGCAGCAGTTGCACTACGTTCGGTTCGCAATCTTCGATGCGAAAGACTTTGCCGCCGTTTTTGTCTCTTCTGGCAGGATCCATATAGATGATGCCCGTTGGGCTATCGGGTAAAGAGGCGAGGAAGGATTCGGCAGAGGTGTTATGAATCTGTACGTGCGGACGCGTGAGAGCGAAGTTATGGGTGGCTATTCGGCATAATTCTGCGTTCTGCTCGACATAGTGCGCCTCTTGCGCATGTTCGCTCATGAAATACGTATCTACACCATAACCGCCTGTGAGGTCGGTGAGGACCCCTCCCGACCTCCCCTTCCATGGGAGGGATGAGATGAGTTGGGCTTTGTAGCGGGCTGTGGCTTCGCTGGAACATTGTTCGCACGAGAGGCGAACAGGGTACCACCAATCTGCTATCTGCGCAAAAGTAGGCAACTTGTCGCATGTACGCTGACGCCCCTCAACCTGCTGGAGCATCCATCGCCACTCTTCGTCGGAGAGATGGGCATAGCGTTTGCGCTGTAAGGCGAGTTGTTCTACTTTCATCCTAGGAGGCGTATATCTTTGATTACTGTGCCGCCTACTTTGTCGTTGAGGCGTTGGACAATGGTGTGGCGTTGCTCAAAGAGCTGCTGGCGCAATGCAGCCGAGTGGATGTGCACAAAGAGCGTACCATTCTTGACTTCCATATCGCCCGTGAACTGATTGACTGTTGCCCCAAATACTTCGCTCCACGCGGCAGGAATCTTGCGCTCGAGCAAGGTGGTCTCTGCCTCTGTGCCACGGAAGAAGTCCGCTAGTAGTGTGCCTATTGATTCTGCTTTGTGGATAGCCATGGTTATCGCAGTTGCAAGCGTTGTTGGGTTGTGAGAGGCGTGCCGTATGGGATACCATTGAGTTTGTATAAACTCTGGAGCTTAATACCATATCGCTGAGCAATCTCCCAAGCAGTCTCACCCGGTCTGAAATAGTGGTAAGGGTGCTTGCGGTTGGCTTTGTTCTTCTTGGGATAGACGTACACCATATCGCCTGCTTTGAGGTCGCGCGTGTCGAGTGCGTCGTTGTATTTGCGCAGGGTCTTTTCGTTCATGTTGAGATAATACGCTAACGAAGCATAGGTCTCGCCCTGCGAAGCCAAGACATAGCGCACACCATTGCGATAGCCCGATGGATGATCGTAGTAGAGCTGGATATCCTTTAACTGTGTAGTGTGAAGGGTGTCGGATGCATCGAGTATGGTGTTGTTGGGTGCATCGTTCCATGCGGTGTCCTTGTCGGCTACAAAGCCAGCGTCCTTGAGGTCAGGATCCAAGGTGAGTGATTGTAGGTTGTATAGTTCGATGAGGCGAATGAGCTTTTCGGGGTATTTAGGGTCGGTAGCATAGCCGCAGTTCTTGAGTCCATACGCCCATGCCTTGTAGTCGCCTATCGGCAATGCAAAGAGACTCTCATAGCGCTTGCGCAGCAAGAAGAGCGAGTGGTCTTCGTAGGAATCACTGGCTTCGGCATAACGGCGGAAGCACTCGTTTTTACGATCATCGTCGTAGGTATAGGTTTTGCCCACCCAATCGGAAGTGCATTTGATACCGAAGTGGTTGTTGGCTTGGGTGGCAAGTTCGGATTGCCCTGCCGCAGACTCCAATATACCTTGCGCCATGGTGATGGCAGCTGGCACATTGTGCTTGCGTTGCTGCTCAATGGCTAGGTCGCGGTACTTTGCGATATATTCCAAGTACAAAGGATTTTGCGACTGCGCGTAGGCGCATATTGCGAGCGCAGACAAGTAGACAAGTGTAAGGATTTTCTTCATAAATGTTGTATTTAGGGCGCAAAGGTACGTTTTTTTTTGCACATATCAAAAAAAAATGGTAATTTTGCAGCGAAATTTGTAAAATAGGAAGCTCATGAAAAAGATTTTGTTTTTATTCGGTGTGACTATAGCGTTGGTAGCTTGTGTAAGCAATCCAACATATATTGAGCAAGAAGGTGCAACACTGAAAACGATTCGTGTGGCAGTGAATGCAAGTGATTGGCAATATACGCAGCAAGATGCGAGTGATCAGTTTAATAATAATTATTTCTACGTTGGTATCAAAGTGCCCGAGATAACAGAGAAAGTGTTTGACTATGGCGAAGTGAAGGCATATGCCGTATTTGATCGCAGTAGTTTAACCTACGCTCGTAAGCACTTGCTGCCATACGTGCTGCACGTGGAGGAACCTTCAGCGAATGGAGATTGGTTGTATTTTACCGAAACATACGATTTAACCTACGGAATAGGTTGGGCAGAGTTTAACTTCCGCACTAGTGATTTTGCGTACGAAGATAATGTCAATATCAACCCTCCTGCTATGGAGTTTGATATTGTCATCACATATCCGTGATGTTAGACCGCTGCGCTGTTAGAAGTTAGATTGTGTTATATCCTCATAATATAGAGCAGAAAATCGACTTTCAGGTCATTCGTGATGGCTTGAAGGGGTGTTGTATGTCCGATTTGGGCAAGGAGCGTGTAGATGCCATGCAGTGGCTCACGCATTATCCTACGGTACGCGACCTGTTGGCTCGCGTTCGAGAGATGATGGCTCTGCTGACTGACCCTGCGTTGGCATTTCCTCATGGCGAGATATACGACCTGCGCGAGCCACTCGCGCGTATTCGTATCGAAGGCCTCTTTATGGATGAAGCCGAACTATTCTCGCTGCGCAAAATGCTCGATTATGCGGGGCAATTGGAGCGATTCTTTGCTACGTTGGACAGGGGGAAATATCCGTTGTTGAGTCAAGAATCGGGAGCTGGGAGGCTCAATTCTTTGGAGTCGCGAGTCGAGAGTCGCGAGGCTAATATTGGTTTCCTCATCGCATCAATTGATGCGATCCTAGACCGTTACGGCAAGATGCGTGACAACGCTTCGCCTGAGTTGGCGCGTTTGCGCAAAGAGATCACTGCCTCGCAGGGCTCTGTGAGCCGTGCACTGAATGCGATACTCCGCCATGCACAAGCCGAAGGCATACTCGACAAAGACGCTGCACCTACTATGCGTGAGGGTAGGTTAGTGCTTCCTGTGCCACCTGCCTACAAGCGTAAGATTGGCGGTATTGTACACGATGAGTCGGCTACAGGTAAGACGGTGTTTATCGAACCACAACAAGTGGTGGAAGCCAACAACCGAATACGCGAACTCGAAGGCGAAGAACGTCGTGAACGTATGCGCATATTGATGGCTATCACGGCAGAGATACGTCCGCAGGTGCCGCAGATATTGGAAACTGAAAACTATCTTGGCGAGGTGGATTTCCTCCGTGCCAAAGCTCTCTTTGCTATCGACATGCACGCCATAGTACCCGAAATCAGCAAGAAACCGATGATTGATTGGCGAGAAGCATATCACCCTGTCTTATTGCTCAATTTCCGCCGTCAAGGTAAGACCGTGGTGCCGCTGACTATTAGGTTATTAGGCGATGAGGCGAGAGGGGAGAGGATATTGGTGATTAGCGGTCCAAACGCAGGTGGTAAATCCGTGTGCCTCAAGACGGTAGCTATGTTGCAATACATGATGCAATGCGGTTTGCCTGTGCCGATGAGCGAGGCGAGCCAGATGGGCTTTTTCAAACAACTCTTGATTGATATTGGCGATGAGCAGTCTATTGAGGATGACCTCTCTACCTATTCATCTCACTTGCGTAATATGAAACATTTTGTGCGTTATGCCGACGCACAAACGCTATTGTTGATTGACGAGTTTGGTACAGGTACCGAACCGATGATAGGTGGCGCAATAGCCGAAGCCGTGCTTTCGCAACTCAACGAGCAACATGCTTTTGGCGTGATTACTACCCACTATGGTAATCTCAAGCACCTCGCTGAGCGTACTGATGGCATTGTCAACGGTGCTATGCTCTATGACAGAGGACAACTCAAACCGCTCTTCCAACTCTCTATTGGTCAGGCAGGTAGTAGCTTTGCGGTGGAGATTGCTCGCCAGATTGGTTTGCCCGAAACGATTATCCAACGCGCTACCGATATTGTCGGAGAAGAACATATTGACTACGACAAGCAACTCCAAGACATAGCCCGCGATAAACGTTACTGGGAGAATAAACGCCAGAATATCCGCCAACGCGAGAAGCACCTCGAAGAGAAGATTGCGCACTATGAGGAACAATTGGCGGGTATCAAGGCCAAGAAACGCGCTATTTTGGAGGAGGCAAATGCTGAAGCTGCTGACCTTTTGCGCAAGAGCAATGCTACTATTGAGCGCACTATCCGCGAGATTAAAGAGGCAAAAGCCGAGAAGAAAGCCACCCAAGCCGCCCGCCAAAAGGTGGAGAACTTGAAAAGTAAAGTAAACGCTAATAGTCCAACAGCACAGCGGTCTAACAGCAAAGCGATCCAACAGCAAAGCAGTCTAACAGCGAAGCGGTCTAATAACAAAGTTCTCCGTGACCTCAGCGACCTCAAGATACTGACCAAGAATCCTGCCAAGTTGATACAAGAGCAAGGAACCAAGAGCCAGGAGCAAAGACGAGTTAGCAATGTGGCGGATGAATTGCGTAAGAAGAAACTATCTTTCCAACGTGAGTTGGATATCCGTGGTTTGCGTGCCGATGAGGCATTAGAGGTACTGATAGCGTATGTGGACGATGCTTTGATGGTGAATGCCGAGCAAGTGACAATCCTACACGGGACAGGTACTGGTGCATTGAAGCAGGTCGTTCGTGACTATCTTGCTGAGCGTCAGAAGAGCATGCGTCGCCTGAAATCAGGCGATATCTCCTTCCACGACGGCGACCCCGATAGAGGCGGTGCAGGAATAACGGTAGTGGAGTTGTAGTTGATAGTTTAAAGTTACAAGACTAGGATATATGAAAAAAAGTATTTTGATTTTTAGTACTTGGCTGGTGGCTCTTGGAGCTATGGCGCAGGTGCAGCCAGGTGATGAGCAATATGCCGTGTCGCTGCACGTAGGGTATGGGCACAATCTGACATACGGGTCGTATGCGAACTTCGATATTGATGCCTATTTGCCTATCAACAAGCATTTTGATATGCAAGCCAGTGTCCGAACCAGCACCGCCAACTTCTACACTGCAGGGGTGCAACTCAGACCCAAATTCGTATTGCCTGTGGGCGAACTATACCTCGAAGACCGACTGATGATGAGATGGGTCAATAGAGATAGCTTCCGCGATTTTGTACACGCTTTCTCGGTGGGATACAAGATGCAATATGTGAATGTGCAAGTGGGTATGGCTAATCGTATCATCACTCCATTGCCATACACCAAACGTAGCGGAGACGAGATGATACTCGAACCATTTGATGCCGTGTATCGCGTGGAAGCGTTTGTGCGACCACAGACATCGCCATGGAATATCAGCTTGTGCCTCTCGAACATGGACAACTACCAAGTGGAGCGTATGTGGCAACCGATGTTCTATTTGGGCGGTTGGTATGATGTGAATGAGCATTGGCGCGTACGCCTATCAGGCAAAATGAAACTGGCGGGAATGTTCCACCTGAATGCACACTACTATGGTGCAGAACTGCGTGCAGGTGCGGAATATAGATTTTAGTGTTTAGTGAACGCGCCTATGGCGCTACTGTTTAGTGTTTAAAACATATACGAAATTATGAAAAAGAATATAACATATATTGGCTATTGGTTATTGGTAATTGGTTTTATTTGTGTATCATGCGGACCAGAGGCACGATTGGATATGGTGGGTATGTTTGCAGGAACTTCTCCAACGATTGATGAACGTTTTACAGAGTCTAAGGTATATAATGATAAGCATGGTTTTACCACGCTACAAGCCCCCGTGGATGACTACCGCGTGTATGTGTGCACCGACACTCACGTGACCAAAACACAAACGCGTTGGACATACTTCATTGATACTTATCGCCAAGACCCGCTGTGTCCTGTAGCCGTGCATTTGGGCGATATCATCGATGCGCAAAACTATTTCGATGAGATGTACTCGGCATATCAGGCAGTGCCGCTCAATCCCGCGAAAAAGGATACACTGATGGCTGTGGCAGGCAACCACGATATTTATTTCAAACAGTGGCCAGAGTATATCAAGTATTTCAAGACATGCTACTACTACTTTGTGGTAGAGACTCCTTCGGGAAAGAAGGACCTGTTCGTGGTTTATGATTCGGCAGACGGCACAGTGGGCAGCAAACAGTTGCAATGGCTTCGCGAGACACTGGAGTGGGCGGATAAGCAGGATTTTCGCCATATCGTAGCATGTACGCATACGCATTTCTTCAAACGTGATGGCTCGCAAGGACATACCTCCAACTATACGCAAGAAGAGACCTATGCGCTGCTCAACCTGTTTGAAAAGCATGGGGTGGATATGGTATGGTCGGGACACGACCACTCGCGCGAAATCACGCAAGTGAAGGATATGACATGTATCGTGGTGGACTCGATGAAAGATGAGGACAAGAAACCCTTCTACATGCTCGTGACCATGGGCGAGAAGATTGATTACGAGTTTGTAGCGGTACCATAAAGAGGACGCCTGCGGCTTAGTGGCTATTGGATAATGGTAATATATTTGGGAATAGGGACAAATTTAGGAGATCGTGAGGCGAATCTGCAAACGGCACTGCAACTGCTGGATGAACGAGTAGGGGAGCGGTTGGCGTGCTCGTCGGTGTACAGGAGTGCGCCACAGGGCTTTGTGTCGGACAATGAGTTTGCGAATATTGTTGCGGTATATGAAACCGAATATTCGCCCGAAGAAGTGCTGCTCCTCACCCAGCAGATTGAGCGTGAGATGGGACGCACAGAGAAATCGGTGAAGGGCGTGTATCATGACCGAGTGATTGATATTGACTTGCTACAGGCTTTGACCCCCTCTAGCTCCCCCTTCAAAGGGGAGAACCTTATGGAAAGCGAAGAGGTGGTATGCAAGAGTGAAACGCTCACCTTGCCGCATCCGCGCATGCAGGAGCGCGAGTTTGTGATGATACCCCTGCGCGAAGTGGAAGGTTTAAGGTTGAAGGAGTGAAGGAATGAAGGAGTGAAGGTTGAAGGAGTGAAGGAAACGGAAAGGTGAAACTATTATACGAAGATAATCATATCATTGCGGTCAGCAAGACTTGTCACGAGATTGTGCAAGGCGATAAGACAGGGGATACCCCTCTGTCGGATATCGTGAAGGCATATATCAAAGAAAAATACCAGAAGCCCGGAGAAGTGTTTCTTGGGGTGACCCATCGTTTAGACCGTCCTACCACGGGCGTGGTGCTGTTTGCACGCACCAGCAAAGCATTGACACGACTCAATGCCATGTTTCAATCGCATGAGCAGATACAAAAGACCTATTGGGCGATAGTGGAGAAGAATGAAAGATTATTAGGCGATACGGCTAATGAGGCAATGAGGCTGGAGAACTACCTCTGGCGCAATGAGAAGCAGAATAAGTCGTTTGTTGTCAAGCCAGGAACCAAAGATGCCAAACGCGCTGCGTTGAGTTATAAGGTGATAGCCAAGAGTGAGCGTTATATGCTATTGGAAATCAATCTGGAGACGGGGCGTCATCATCAGATACGTTGTCAGTTGGCAGCGATAGGTTTGCCTATCAAGGGCGACTTGAAGTATGGTGCCAAACGCAGCAATCCCGATGGAGGTATATCGCTACACGCTCGTAAGATAGAGTTTATTCATCCTGTGAGCAAACAGCCAATCAGCATCACGGCTCCTGTGCCAGAGGATACTTTGTGGCAGGCGTTGACGGCGCAAATATAGATGTTTTGCAACATAATTTACATAAAAATCGCACTGTGTATTTGCATAAGTGCGATTTTTTTTGTACTTTTGCGAGTCAATTATAAAAATAGCGATTATGAATATATCTCAACGTGCACAAAATATGCCGCAATCGCCTATTCGTAAGTTAGCGAAGTATGCCGAAGCGGCTCATCGCAATGGCATTCATGTCTATTCTCTCAATATCGGTCAGCCCGATATTCAGACACCTACTTGTGCGGTAGAGGCGATAACCAATTTTCATAAGGATATTTTGGAATATTCTCCTTCTCAGGGAGTAATCTCTCTGCGTGCAAAGATGGTGGGTTATTATGCAGAATATGGCATAGATATTTCTCCGGATGAGATTATTATCACTTCGGGTGGCTCTGAGGCAATCATGTTTGCCTACATGGCATGTTTGAATCCCGGTGATGAAATCATTGTTACAGAGCCGAGTTATGCTAACTACATGGCTTTTGCAGTGTCGTGTGGGGCAGTAATTAAGCCCGTGAAAACGAAGATTGAAGATGGCTTCAAACTGCCTTCTGTGGAAGAGTTTGAGAAACAGATTACCGATAAAACTCGTGCTATCTTAATCTGCAACCCTAATAATCCAACGGGCTATCTCTATACGAAACAGGAAATGATGCAGATTCGTGATTTGGTGAAAAAATACAATCTCTATCTTTTCTCCGATGAGGTTTATCGTGAGTTTATCTATACGAAACGTCCTTACATCTCTGCTTTCCACCTTGACGGAATAGAGGATCATGTGATACTGATTGATTCGGTGAGCAAACGCTATTCATTGTGCGGAATACGTATAGGAGCACTAATTACGAAGAACAAAAAGGTGCATCAGGCTGTGATGAAATTCTGTCAGGCACGTTTATCACCCCCATTGATAGGGCAAGTGATAGCGGAATCGGCATTGGCTACTCCTCACGAATATATGGAAGAGGTCTATGACGAATATTTGGCACGTCGCAACTTCTTGATAGATCAATTGAATCAGATACCTGGCGTGTTCGCCCCTACACCTATGGGTGCGTTTTATGTGATGGTACAATTGCCAGTAGATGATACAGATAAGTTCTGCCAATGGTGCTTGAGTGATTTCCAATACGAGGGACAGACCATTATTATGGCACCTGGAAGTGGTTTTTATACTAATCCAGAAGATGGTCGACAGCAAGTGCGTATGGCGTACATTCTGAAAAAGGAAGATTTGGCCAAAGCAGTGTTGGTGCTTCGCAAAGCGTTGGAAGCATATAATTCTCAACAATAAGACTTAATACTATATTAGATACTATGAAACACTTATTATTAGGCGATGAAGCCATAGCGCAGGGCGCTATTGATGCAGGATTGAGTGGCGTGTATGCTTATCCAGGCACGCCATCTACTGAAATCACCGAGTATATACAATTGAGCGAAAAGCGTAAAGCGCTTTCCGCTGGTTTAGAGAACGGCGCTGATAGCGCCTATAGTTTAGAGGTTAAAGGCAAGATCTTCTGCCAATGGGCTACCAACGAGAAGACCGCTATGGAAGGCGCACTCGGTATGTCCTATATGGGCAAACGCGCACTTGTGTGCATGAAGCATGTGGGCATGAATGTTTGCGCTGATGCGTTTATGAATGCTGCTATCACGGGCGTCAACGGCGGATTGGTAGTAGTGGCTGCCGATGACCCATCGATGCACTCCTCGCAAAATGAACAAGACTCGCGTTTCTATGCGAAATTCGCCATGATCCCATGCCTCGAACCAAGCAACCAACAAGAGGCATATGACATGATGCACTATGCTTTCGACCTCTCCGAATCATTGCGCACACCTATCTTGTTGCGTGTGACTACGCGCATGGCGCATTCGCGTGCGGTGGTCGAAACAATGGACACTCCTCGTGAGCAAAATGAGCTATCTGCGCCTGAAAATACCAATCATTTTATTCTTTTGCCAGCTTTCGCACGCAAAAACTATGCGGAATTGGTAGAAGCGCAAGCCGATTTTGTGCAAACGAGCGAGGAGTCGCAATACAATACCTATACCAAAGGCAGTAATCCGAAGAAAGCCATTGTGACGACAGGTATTGCGTATAACTACCTTATGGAGTGTTTAGAGAACGGCGCTAAAAGCGCCTACAGTTTAGCGTTTAGAGAGGCTAGTATATTGAAGATTACTCAATACCCATTGCCTAAGGCATTGATTGATCAGATGGTAGCTGATGGTGCAGAAGAGATATTGGTGATGGAGGAAGGACAACCCGTGGTGGAAGAACTGTTGCGCGGTATGGTGCCATCTTCTGTGGCTGTCAAAGGCCGATTGACGGGCGACCTCCCTCGCATGGGTGAGTTGACACCAGACTGCGTGCGCAGAGCATTGGTGGGGGATGTAATTTCGGACTCCGGATTCCAGATACCAGAAATTGTCGTTGGTCGTCCACCTGCATTATGCCAAGGTTGTGGTCACCGTGATATGTATGCTGCGCTCAATGAGGTGGCACGCGAACATGAGAATGCCAAGATTTTCGGCGATATAGGTTGTTACACCTTGGGTGCATTGTCGCCTTTCCACGCTATCCACGCTTGTGTGGAGATGGGTGCGAGTATCACTATGGCGAAAGGTGCTGCTGATGCAGGACAGTTCCCTTCGTTCGCTGTGATTGGCGATAGTACGTTCACCCATTCGGGTATGACGGGATTGCTGGACTGCGTGAATAGCAAAGCGAATGTGGTAGTGCTTATCTCCGATAACCTCACCACAGGTATGACTGGCGGACAAGACTCTGCGGGTACTGGCAGACTGGAGGCTATCTGCGAGGGATTGGGCGTAGAGAAAGAGCATGTGCGCGTGGTAGTGCCACTGCCAAAGAACATGGAAGAAATCAAGCAGGTGCTTCGCGAGGAAGTGGCATACAATGGCACGTCTGTTGTTATCGCCCGCCGCGAGTGTATCCAAACCCTCAAACGACATTTGAAACAAAAGAAATAGGTTTAATGTTTAATGTTTAATGTTTAAGGTTTTAAGTTTAAAGGCAAGAAGTATATGAAACGCGATATAATTTTAGCAGGCGTAGGCGGACAAGGTATCCTATCTATTGCCACAGTGATTGGCGAGGCAGCCCTCAAAGAAGGCCTCTATTTGAAGCAAGCTGAAGTGCATGGCATGAGCCAGCGAGGCGGTGATGTGCAATCCAATCTCCGTTTGTCCAGCGAACCCATCTATTCGGATTTGATTCCAAAGGGTGGGGCAGATATTATCATCTCGCTCGAACCAATGGAAGCATTGCGCTATCTGCCATACCTCAAACCCGACGGATGGATTGTCTCCTCGTGCAAACCGTTTGTGAATATCCCTAATTATCCTGATATTGAGCAGGTGCTGGAGCACATCCAAGCCGTCAAGAAGCACGTGCTATTGGATGTAGAGGTGCTTGCCAAAGAGGCGGGTGCTCCTCTGCAAGCAGCGAATATGGTGCTTTTGGGAGCAGCTATCCCTATGTTGGGCATTGACCATGATAAGATTGTTGCAGGCGTGGAGCGCATCTTCGCTCGCAAAGGCGAAGCCGTTGTCGCTGCCAATATTGCTGCTATCGAAGCAGGGTACAGTGCCTCTAAACACTAAACAATAGGCACGAAAAGTGCCGTCCACTAAACACCAAACATATGTCTTTTCCTCTCAACAAACAACTCGTTGACCAAACTTGTATTGATTTTGGTCTGCGTAACGCCAAGGAACTGGGCGGTGCCTCTATCCGCCAACTCGTGGGCGTAGTCAAAGATATTGAACGTGCTACAGGTCAGGAGTTTATCCACATGGAATTGGGTGAACCTGGCTTGTCTGCCGAACAAGTGGGTATAGCTGCCGAGCATGCTGCCCTGAAGGCGGGTTACGGTTCGCGTTATCCTATTATCACGGGTATTCCCGAAGTCAAGCACTGGGGCAGTGAGTTCGTGCGTGCTTTCCTCGGATTGGATATCCCAACCGATTGTATTGTGCCTACAGTGGGCAGTATGCAAGCCGCTTTTGCGCTTAATATGACGATGGCTCAACTGGATAGCCAGCGCGATACTGTGCTGTTTCTTGACCCCTGTTTCCCCGTGCAGAAACAGCAATGCAAGGTGATTGGTGTGCGTGTGGATGCGTTTGATGTGGCGAATTTCCGTGGCGAAGCATTGGAGAAAGAGTTGGAACGTCATTTTCAATCGGGTAGGATAGCGGCGATGCTTTTCTCCAATCCGAACAACCCATCGTGGATGTGCCTCACCGAACGCGAATTGGAGATTATTGGTCGATTGGCTACGTTGTATAATGTGCTGGTAATCGAAGACTTAGCATACCTAAATATGGACTTCCGCGATAAAGACCGTGGCACACCCTACGAACCGCCATACCAACCCACCGTGGGCAGATATACCAACAATTGCGTGCATATGATTTCTTGCTCCAAGATGTTCTCGTATGCAGGTCAGCGCGGTGCTATTGTGGCGATGAATCCGTATTTGGCACATCGTCGCTTCCCTTCATTGGCAGAACGTTATGGCAACGATGGCGAGTTCATACGCAATTTTGTGTATATTGTGCTCTATAGTCTGTCTTCGGGTGTGACGCATTCGGTGCAACATGCTATGGCTGCTATGTTCAAAGCGGCTTGTCAAGGCAAGATTGACTTCGTGAACAATACCCGCGAGTATGCTCGCCGTGCAAAGATTGTCAAGGAGATAATGTTAAAGAACGGTTTTCATATCGTCTATGACCAAGATGCCGATGAGCAGGAGGTAGGCGATGGTTTCTTCTTTACCTTTGGTTATAAGGATTGGACGGGCGAAAAGATGCTTAACAAACTGATTTACTATGGTATCTCGGCTATCTCGCTGACTAGTACAGGCGCGAAGCGCGAGGGTATGCGTGGCTGTGTGTCTTGCATCCGCGAAGATCAATACGAACTCCTTGATGAGCGTCTTGCCCTATTTAATCGCGATTTTGGAGGATAGAAATAGCAAAGATCCTATAGACAAACTACAGAGTGCTACGGGAATGGTACGGTAGTGGTACGGGGAAAGGTAAGTCGATTCGATGATTTACCATGTTGTTTTGTATGAGATAGATATTTATCTATCTTTTTACAAATAATTGCTCACTTTGCTTGCGTATGTGCATTTTTTGTTGTACCTTTGCAGGCTGATTGGTAATTAAGAATTTTGAATTAAGAATTTTGAATTAGGAATATGCACAATTTTGCTCTTATAGGTGCGGCAGGATATATAGCACCTCGACACATCAAAGCAATTGCCGATACGGGTAATAATCTGCTAGTAGCATACGATAAGTTTGACTCGGTAGGCAGGTTAGATAGTAGTTTCCCAGATTGTAGTTTTTACACGGAAAATGAGCAATTTGATCGTTTCTGCTCGAAGCAGATGCGTACGGATAATCCTTTGTCATGGATAAGTATTTGTACGCCCAACTATACGCACGATGCGTTTATTCGTTATGGTTTGCGTTTGGGCTGTGACGTGATATGCGAGAAGCCATTGGTGTTGAATCCGTATAATATCGACAACTTGGTAGAACTGGAAGCGGAGACGGGGCATAAGGCATACACGATATTGCAATTACGTCTGCACGACAAGATAGCAGCATTGCGCGAGAAAGTGCAGAATGGTCCGAAAGATAAAGTGTATGATGTGGATTTGACCTATATCACAAGTCGTGGTAAATGGTACTACAGCAGTTGGAAGGGCGATGTGCATAAATCGGGTGGCATAGCAACCAATATAGGTGTGCACTTCTATGATATGTTGCAATGGATATTTGGTGCGGTAAAGCAAAATATCGTACATGTGATGAGTTTTGACCGTGTGGCAGGCTACTTGGAACTGGAGCGTGCGCGTGTTCGCTACTTTTTGAGTATCAATGCTGATTGCTTGCCAGCGAATGCTGTGCAAGGTGAAAAGCGTACGTACCGTACATTGTCGATAGATGGTGAGGAGTTTGAGTTTAGTCAAGGTTTTACGGAATTGCATACAGAAAGTTACAAGCAGATATTGGCAGGTAACGGATTCCGTATTTCAGAAGCTCGTCCATGCATTGAGATGGTAAGTCAGATTCGTAATGCTACGCCTATCGGTTTGGTGGGTGACTATCATCCGTTGGCAAAACTGCCACTAAGTCCACACCCATTTGGATGGGATGAGAAGAGATGAGAGAGTAGAGGTATGAGAGTAGAGATAAGTGATAAGTGATAAGAGATGAAGATAAAGGGATTTTTACTATTAGTTTTGACGGTATTGATGGCTTCTTGCGTTACAAGTAGAAAAGTGAACTTGTTGCAGGAGCCGGGTAAGCATGGTGTACCCACATACACGGATACGTTGACCTACGAAGATTATCAGATTCGTATAGGTGATCGTTTGTATGTGTACGTATATTCTATAGATGAGCGTGTTAGCAGTATGTTTAATGCGTCGGGTAATGGTGTGAATAGTTCACAAATTCGTCAGGGTGCAGGTGCTAGTGGCTCGTACGATTTGTACACGTATCTGGTGGCAGATGATGGTACGATAGATTATCCGTTGGTGGGCAAGGTAGATGTGCGAGGAAAGACTACGCGCGAGGTCAAGGCCGTTTTGGAACGTTCGCTGATGGAATATGTGCAAGATCAAACCGATTATAAGTTGCTTTCGGTGGAAGTGAATATCGTTCGTGGTACATTTAGCGTGATAAGTGACCACGGTAGCGGTATGTTTGCTATGCCCAAAGAGAAGGTAACGATATTTGAGGCATTGGCAATGGCTGGTGATATAGGTGATTTTGGCGATCGTAGCAAAGTGCGTATTGTGCGTGAGATAGAAGGCGAAACCAAAGTGATGACGTTTGATGTGCGTTCGCAGGATATCATCAACTCGGAGTATTATTATATAGAACCCAATGACGTGATTTATATACAACGTATCAAAGGTCAGAGTTTTGGTATCAACTCGGTAACCACTACTATTAGTGTGGTAGCTACTACGTTGGCTTTTGGCGGTTTTGTATATGGTTTGGTGGTGCGTATTATGAATACAATTGAAAAACATAAATAGGAGGACAATCAATGAAGAAGATACTAGTACACATTTATATGATTATCCTCCTGACATCTCTGACAGGTTGCTATGGTTATCGTCAGGTGGGTTTGCTGCAAGAGCGTGATGATTTACCTCAATATGATTCTGCTGCATATGAACCATATCGTTTGCAGGTAAATGATGAGATTATCTATCGTGTGGTTACTATGGATGAAACGATAGCTAAAACACTGTCTGCTAATATGCACGGGGCTGGACAATATGCTAATTCATACCGCATTTATTCTGACGGAACAGTAGATATCCCCTTCTTGGAACCAGTGAAGTTGGTGGGTTTGACAGAATTGGAAGCACAAGACACACTACGTAAGGCATTTCGCGAAATTATTCCTGACGCAGATGTGAAATTGTCGATGTACAATAAGACTTTTACCGTGCTGGGTGATGCTCGG
Source organism: uncultured Bacteroidales bacterium (assembly GCA_937891975.1). GTDB lineage: Bacteria > Bacteroidota > Bacteroidia > Bacteroidales > Paludibacteraceae > Colicola. The sequence continues at coordinate 46,616 of CALAUA010000021.1, read as the reverse complement.
TCAGGTAAGTATTCGATTAATAAGGAACGTTTGACCATCTTTCAGGCATTGGCAATGACGGGTGATTTGATGAATTCGGGTGATCGCCGACATGTGCGTATTATTCGTCCACGTGGTAATGCAGAGCCAGAGGTGCTAGAGTTTGATATACGCACCAATAGCATTATTGATTCGCAATACTATTACGTGTACCCGAACGATTTGATTTATGTGAGTAGAGATAAAGGTAGTTTCTACAAACAAGCTAGTTATAGCGGCTTCTTGGCATTGATTACGAGTTCTGTATCATTGTTGATTACGGTGTTGAATTATATTCCAGGAGTGTGGTAAAGATGGAAAGTGAAAAGTGAAAACTGAAAAGTTAAGGATATGACACAAAATGAAATAATACAAAATGGCGGTATGCCATTCGAAGAAGAGAATTCCAATTTTGATCTTATGGAATGGGTGGTGCGTATTGTGCGCCATTGGTATTTGTTTGTGATTGCTGCTGCCATTGCATTGTCTTTGGCTTACCTGAAGAATAAGAAGGTGATAGAGCGCTATTTGACAACAGGTACCATGATTATCAAAGAGTCGAGTGGTGGCACGGGATATGGTTCAGCATCCATTATGCAAGGATTTGGTGTGGGAGCAGGCTATACAAATGTGAACAACCAGTTGATAATTCTAGGTAGTTATGACCTGATTGCACGTACGGTAGATTCGTTGCCGTATATGAATGTGGAATATATAACGAAAGGTCGCTTCAAGACTCGTAATATCTATCGTAATTCCCCCATTACCGTGGAATACTCATGGTTGGATCCGATGGTATATTACCAACTGTTTCGTTGTGAGGTGCTGCAAAATGGGGCATTGCACATAACAACGTTTGAAGAAGGAGATTCATTTGATTATGTCACGCAATATGGTGAGGAACTGCACACCTCACTATTCAAGGCTCGCATATGGCCAACGGATATGATGATGTCACCAGGTCAGCATATCTATTTCCGTTTCCGTTCGCGCGAGAGTTTGACCGATGAGTTTTCGAGTAGGTTGCAACTCAATTTCTTGACAGAACGTAGTACGGTATTGGGTATTCAGTTGATTGGCGAGACGCCTCAACGTGATCGTGAGTTTATTGACAAGTTGTCGGATATCTATCTTTTGCAAAATGTGGAACGCAAGAATATGGTGGCAGAGAAATCCATTAGCTTTATCAATGACCAATTGAAAGTACTACAAGAGAGTCTGACAAAGAGTGAAGGGGAGATGACCAATTTCCGTCAAGAGAATAAATTTGTGGATGTGGGTTCCTACGCAGGTGGATTGATGAGCAAGGCCAGTCAATATGATCAACAGCAAATGGCACTACGTCTGAAAGAGACTTACTTGGATTATCTTTCTAACTATTTAGACCAAAAAATAGATCAAGGTTCGGTGATAGCACCTGCTACCTTGGGGCTCAATGAACCTATGCTGATGCAATTGGTACAGCAACTCAATGACCTGCATATCCAACGTGGCGAATTGAGCCAAAAGAATGTGTACTACTCTAAATACACAAGCGACATCAATAACGTCAAATCAGCGATTGCTGAGGTGGTGCAGTCTATGCGCACATCACTGGATATCGAAAAGAAGGATTTAGATATTCGCTTGAGAGAAGTAGAACGCGAGATTCAAAATCTGCCAGAGAAGGAATTGCAGATGGTAGCAATAGAACGTAATTATCGTATCGACGATAACTATTATACGTTCTTCCTCCAAAAACGCGCAGAGGCAGAAATACAGAAAGCAGGTAATACACCTGATAGCGAAATCATGGACCGTGCACGCACAACTTACGCAATGAACAGCAAAGAAAAACGTAAAAATACAATGACTTATTTGGCAATAGGCTTGTTGATACCTTTGTTGTTGCTGATTTTGTCGGAGTTGCTGAATAATAAGATTCGTACCCAAAAGGAAGCAGAGAAATTGAGCAACTTCGATGTGTTGGGTGTTTTGCGTCATGTGAAATCGCAAAATCCTATTTATGCAATGAAGAAACCTCGTTCGAGTTATGCTGAGATGTTGCGAAATATCCGTATGCGTATCGAGTTTAAGGTGCTGCGTAAAACAAATATCTCTGTAACAGTGACGTCCACTCAATCGGGTGACGGTAAGACCTTTATTAGCACCAACTTAGCTTCTCTTTATGCAATGACTGGTCATCCGACGTTGTTGATAGACATGGATATCCGTAAACCCAATGTTCATGAGAAATTAGGATTGGAAGCGTCGATGGGTGTGACTAATTATCTGATTGGGGATTGCACATTGGATGAAATCATTCTACATAACGAGCAATTAGGATTTGATGTGTTGCCTGCAGGTACCATCCCTCCTAACCCTGGAGAATTGATTCGTAGCGAAAAACTGATTGAGATGTTGGCAACCTTGCGTGAACGCTATACATTTATGGTGGTTGACTCTTCTCCAGTAGGTATTGTACCAGATGCTATGGCATTGATTGAGCAGACGGATTTGACGCTTTACGTATTACGTTGTATGGATACAGACAAGCGATTTGCTAAGCAAACACTAGAAAGCTTGACATTGCATCATAAGGATAAAATTAATCTTATCTTGTCGGATGTGCCTACTCAAAAGTCTAGTAAGTACGGCTATGGTTATGGCTATGGCTATGGCTATGGCTATGGTTATGGTTATGGCTATGGCTATGGTTATGGCTACGGTTATGGAAATCGAAGCAAGAAACGCTACGGATTTGATTACCTGCGCACACGCCTACATAAGAAGAAATCAGCAGAATCTGCATATCAATACGTAGATGACGACGATGAAGCATAATATTGGCATTATTCCAGCGCGTTATGCTAGTAGTCGGTTTCCCGGAAAGCCACTAGTTGATATAGCTGGTAAGCCAATGATTCAGCGCGTGTATGAGCAAGCGCAGAAGGCGTTGGATAGGGTGCTCGTAGCCACTGATGATGAGCGCATATATGATTGTGTGAAAGGTTTTGGCGGAGAAGTTGTGATGACGTCACCTAATCATACCTGCGGTACAGACCGAGTCTATGAAGCATATACGATTTATCGCAGCGAGCACTTCTCGCATCTGTCAGACGAAGAAATTGTGGTGGTAAATATACAAGGCGATGAACCATTTATTGAATCCGACCAAATACAAGCACTGCTAGATTGCTTCCCTACTGAGATTGCAACTCTCGTACATCCATTTGCACAACAAGATACATGGGAAGATTTGCAAAATCCGAACTATGTGAAAGTAGCCATTGCTCGTGAGGAACAATCGGCAGCTTCCATCGGTCGTGCATTGTATTTTTCGCGCAGTGTGATTCCATACTTAAGAGGGGTAGAACCTAGTGAATGGACTAAGCAAGGACAACATTTTCGTCATATAGGTATGTATGCCTATCGAGCAGATATATTGCAGAAAATCACACAATTACCTTCTTCTCGATTGGAGCAATTGGAGTGTTTGGAGCAGCTACGTTGGTTGGAAAATGGCTTAACAATTCAAGTGGCTCTGACCAATCATGCTTCTATCGGTATTGATACGCCAGAAGATTTGCAACACGCTTTACAATTTATAAGTCAAAATTCTTAATTCACAATTTGTATGTCTTTGGGTAAATGGATATTAGGAGGATTAGGTTTTGTAATGGGTGGACCAATTGGTGCACTGATTGGTGTGTTTGTTGCCTCGTTGTTTGATGCGAGTCGTAGCATAGATGTGGATAATTCTACTGAGGGGGCATTTACCAATAAGCAGCAACGTGCTCGCAGGGCAACTCAAGGAGATATCCAAGTGTCGGTTATAGTGCTTATTGCTTGTGTGATAAAAGCAGATGGACGGGTGTTGAAGTCGGAAATCAACCATATCAAACCATTCTTGTTGCGTAATTTTGGTGAGGATGGTGCAAAACAAGCTTTGCAATTACTCAAAGAGTTGCTAGAGAAGGATATTGATGCCGTGGCTGTTGCACAGCAAATAAGGCAATATGTTAATTATTCCACACGATTGGAGTTGGTGCACTTGTTATTAGATTTAGCCAATTCGGACGATGACCTCAATGCAAACGAACTGCGTGTGATAGAACAAATAGCTATCCATATGTCGGTGCAACGTGCTGATTATCAGTCATTGCTAGCATTGTATCAGCGCCATAAGGATGTGAATTGGGCATATACGGCATTAGAAATACAACCCAATGCGACCGATGACGAGGTAAAGAAAGCATATCGCAGAATGGCTATGAAATACCATCCCGACAAGGTGGCAAATGCAGGTGAGGACATCCGTAAACAGGCCACTGAAAAGTTCCGTGGCATCAATGAAGCCTACGAGCATATCAAGAAACAACGAGGATTATGAAAATCACGCTTTTGGTAGTAGGTAAGACTACGGATACGCATATTGAGATGTTGATACAAGAATATCAGAAGCGTTTGACGCACTATCTGACTTTTGCGTTGCAAGTTATTCCCGAACTGAAAAACACCAAAGCACTGACTTCGGAACAGCAGAAACAGGCGGAAGGTGAGATGATTTTGAAAGCAGTAACGAGTAGTGCAGATTTGATATTGTTGGATGAGCATGGAAAAGAATTTCGTTCGATAGAATTTGCAGACTATGTGCAAAAACGAATGTCATCGGGTAGGGATGTGGTGTTTGTGGTTGGTGGTCCTTATGGCTTCTCCGAAGCTGTATATCAGCGTGCAAATGGCAAGATTTCGCTCAGTAAAATGACCTTTTCGCATCAAATGGTAAGATTGTTTTTTGTAGAACAACTCTATCGAGCGATGACCATTTTGAAAGGTGAGCCATATCACCACGAGTGATTAGAAATTGTTAACCTTTGGTTAACTTTTGCTTAAGGATTAGTTGATTGATTTTTAAGGTATATGAAGAATTTTTTTTCTTTTAAGGACGTATTTAGTCCAAAGTTGTTATCTTCTTTACGTTCTTACAACAAAGAGCGATTTGTGCAAGATCTCATAGCAGGTATGATTGTTGCCGTAGTAGCCATTCCTTTGGCGATTGCTTTTGGTATATCGTCTGGTGTGGGACCTACGGAAGGTCTTGTTACGGCTATCATTGCAGGTTTCATTATTTCTGCTTTTGGTGGTAGCAAAGTACAGATTGGTGGCCCAACAGGTGCTTTCATTGTCATCATCTATGGCATCATTCAGCAACATGGTCTTGCTGGGTTGCTGATTGCCACTATCATGGCAGGTATATTGCTCATATTCATGGGATTATTCAAGTTGGGCAATGTTATTAAGTTTGTCCCATATCCTGTGATTGTAGGTTTTACTGCAGGTATAGCAGTCACTATTTTCTCTACGCAAATGAATGACCTGTTTGGTATGGGGATTCAAGATGCTCCTGCCGATTTTATCCATAAATGGATTTGCTATTTTGAGCATTGGCGCGATATCAATTGGTGGGCATTTGCAGTGGGTATCACTTCGTTGTTGATTATTATATTCTCTACAAAAATCAATAAGAAAATCCCAGGTTCATTGGTTGCAATTGTGCTGATGACGTTGGTTGTGTGGCTGTTGCGTGAGTTTGGTGGCATTACATCTATCACTACGATTGGTGACCTCTACGCCTTGCCTAGCGGAATGCCAGCGCCGCATTTACCTGCACTTAATCTTGCTGAGGGAGAAACGTGGTTGAATCTGGTGCAAGACCTTTTCCCTTCCGCTTTCACCATCGCTATGTTGGGTGCTATTGAGTCACTGCTATCTGCCATGGTGGCTGATGGTGTGATTGGTGACAAGCACAACTCAAATACCGAACTCATAGCCCAAGGTATAGCCAATGTGGTGACTCCTTTCTTTGGAGGTATCCCTGCTACAGGTGCTATTGCACGAACTATGGCGAATATCAATAATGGTGGTCGAACACCAGTGGCAGGTATTGTACATGCTGCTATGTTGTTGCTTGTGTTGCTCTGTTTTGGACCACTAGTCGGTATGATTCCTATGGCATGTTTGGCAGGTGTGTTGATTGTGGTGAGTTACAATATGTCTGGGTGGCGTTCGTTTGTTTGGCTTGCTAAAGCACCTAAATCGGATTTTATTGTGATGTTAGTTACTTTCATTTTGACAGTAATATTCGACCTAACCATTGCTATCGAAGTGGGATTGTTGTTGGCTGTTATCTTGTTCTTGAAACGTACCAACGAAGCAACTGTTATACGCTCCTTCTCCGATGAGATCGACCCTACTCATCAGAATGATATTCGCCTGCATGGCAATGACTTAGAGAAGTTGCATATTCCTCCACATACCGAGGTGTATGAGATAGATGGTCCATACTTCTTTGGTATAGCCAATAAGTTTGACGAATTAAGTCAGCGTATGGGTAGTGAGGGACAAAAGGTTCGTATTCTGCGAATGCGTAAAGTCTCGTTTATGGATTCAACAGGTATTCACAACCTTGAACAACTATACTTACGTTCAAAACGTTGCGGTATGACTTTGGTGCTTTCTGGAGTAAATGAGCACGTGTACCGAACATTGGAGAAATCGGGATTGGTAGATATGATTGGTAAAGAAAATGTACGTAATCATATCAATGGCGCCCTTGCGCGTGCTGAAGAACTTGTGAAAGAGAACGTGTAAATCACGTATTAAGACTATGTGATTACTATGTGATTAGTATGTGATTCCGAATACATCATGGGATGCTGATAATACCGCCACCGACTACCAATCCATCTTTATAGATGACTAACGATTGACCAGGTGTGACACCCCATACTGGCTGCTCGAAGTGTATGCGTAGTTGATTGTCGCTAATGCCCAAGTGCCCTTTTATGGCAGGTGACTTGTAGCGAATACGTGCTTGTATTTCAGGAGATTCTTCTAGCCACTCCATATCTCGCAAACGGAAACTCTGCGCACATACGTCATGGGTGTACAAATCATCGTGTGCCCCAAGTGTTACTGTGTTGCTCGCAGCATCAATATGTGTCACAAAGCGCGGTGAACCCAACGCGATTCCTAACCCCTTGCGTTGACCAATGGTGTAGTGACAAAAACCTTGGTGTTTGCCCAATATGTTGCCGTTGTCATCTATGTAATTGCCTGGCTCAATATGTACACCTTCTTGTGCTAGAAAACTACGGTAATCGTTGTCAGGAATAAAACATATCTCTTGGCTTTCTGCTTTTTTTGCCAATTGAGTATAACCATGGTCAAGTGCAATTTGTCGCACTTCATCTTTGGTTAATCCACCAAGAGGGAAGATCGTTTTTCGTAGATTTTCTTCAGTCAGCATCCATAAGAAATAGGTCTGGTCTTTGCGAGTATCTACTGCGTTTTTGAGGTAATAATGTCCACGGTGTTCGGCTATTTGGGCGTAATGTCCCGTGGCAATATAGTCGCACCCGTATTGTTGTGCTGCCTCAATGAGTCTTCCCCATTTGATGTGAGAGTTGCATAATACACAAGGATTAGGCGTGCGCCCGCATGCGTACTCGTGCACGAAATTATTTATGACATGTTTGCGGAAAGTGTCGCGAAAATCCAAGATATGGTGTTCGAATCCCAATGTAGCAGCCATGCGTTGGGCTTCGATGATGCTCTCTACCGAACAACAACCCTTTTCTTTAGCAAGGCATGAATCTTTGATAGAGTCAAATGTGCGAAATGTGGCGCCAACTAGTTCGTAACCTTGCTCCAGAAGCAAGATTGCTGCTACGGTGGAATCAATTCCGCCTGACATGCCAATGAGTACGCGTTTCCCCATCGTTATTGGTAGTTTTGATATTGTGCTATTAAAATCTTTGCAAAGGTACGAAATTATTTGTATATATCCAAATTTTTTTGTACCTTTGCAGCCAGTTAACAATATTCATATCAAAATACTTATGAAAAGATTTACTTTCTTATTTTTATCTATGTTTGCGCTCTCTGTTTTTGCGCAAGTGACAACTATTCCCTCTATTATTCAAAAAGGGTATGCTGGTGAGGTGACTATCATCTTTAATCCTAATGAGGGTAACAAAGGAATGGTAGGAGCAACACAATGCTATGCCCATACTGGTGTAACTTATGATGGTACACAATGGCAAAATGCTCCAACATGGTGTAGTAAATTAGATAAACACAAAATGAGCAAAAATGCGGATGGAAACTGGGAATTGAAAATTACACCTAATATCCACGAATATTATGGTGTGAAAGCAGATAAGGAAATTACCCAATTGTGCTTTGTGTTTAATGATGGAATCAGTGGTGGAAAAGAGGGTAAAGCAGAAGGTAATGCTGATATTTTTGTAGATTTAGCAGAGAAGGGATTGGCGGTATCAATTACCAATGCTTTACCAGAAATTTCTAAATTGAATGATAAACTAACTCTTCACTGTGTTGCTACTGAAACTGCAGCCTTGTCACTGACTGTGAATGGTACCGAGATTGCAAAAGGAGAAGGCACAGAATTGAAGGTTGACTATACTTTGGAAACTATTGGAGATTATCGTTTTGAATTTACTGCCACCAAGGGGAGTGAGGTAAAGCAAATATCAGCACAAACATGCGTAGTGGTAGCACCAGAACAAGCTCCACGCCCAGAAGGAATTGATATGGGTATTTATTACAATGAAGAAGACCCTACTAAAGTAACATTGGCTACTTTTGCTGCGAGCAAAATGGTCAATGAAGAAGCAAAACAAATTACCCTGAAAGCAAAATTGCCAGCGCATTGGACCAAAACCATTACAGCCTATGTGTGGGTAGAAGGCGGTGATAGCAAGGTGGTCATTCCAGAGCAAGACGGTGAGTGGTATATCGTTAGCGATTCTTGTACGCAACTCAATGTCATCTTCCGTAATGGCACCGACTGGAATGGCAATAAAAACCAAACCGTAGATATTGTGCTAACAAGCGATGCAGTACTCGAATTTACACAGTCGGGCGATGCGAAAGCAGAATACACTGTGATAGAAATGCAGCCTACGGTATATGTATCTGCACAACATGTATTTGTAGTGGGTGATTTCAACGATTGGAAAGTATCGAATGAATACCAAATGAAGCAAGATGGCAACTATTTCTGGATTGAAATAAGTGGCTTGATTCCGCAAAAAGAATATGCGCTGCAATATGCAGTCGTTCGCGCAGATGGCGTGGTGAAGAAGATTTCGGATCTTTATTCGGAAAAAGTTTTACACAAAGATGATAAATGGGAACCAAAGACAGTAGATCCAACCTTGATGGATTATCCTGCTCAGGGTGACGGATATGTGACTGTGATTCAAACTGATAAACCAAAATATCAATGGTCGGATGCTACATTGAACTTCAAACGTCCAGATAAAAATAACCTTGTTATCTATGAAGCGTGGGTGTATGACCATACCGTCACACGTGATATCAAAGGTATGACGAATCGTATGTTCTACTATAAAGATATGGGTGTAAACGCCATAGAGTTGATGCCAGTTTGTGAGTTTGATGGCAACCTCAACTGGGGATATTCGCCTAACCACTACTTTGCATTGGACAAAGCATACGGTACACCCGAACAGTTCAAGGAATTTGTCGATTCATGCCACGCAGCAGGAATAGCAGTCATCTTGGATATGGTATTCAATCACGCTACGGGTCTCAACCCAATGAATAAACTCTATCCTTATGGTGATGATTTGAAGTATAACCCTTGGTTCAATGTAACAGCCCCTCACGGCGACAATGTGTATGAGGATTGGAATCATGACTTTGAGCCTGCTCATCAGATGTTTATTCGTGTGTTGCAATATTGGTTGACCGAATACAAGGTGGATGGTTTCCGTCTAGACTTGAGTCATGGTCTTTGCGGTGCGATGGGAGGAACATCTGTTCGCAACATCAAAGATTATTACGAAAAAGGTGTCAAGGCTGTATCTCCTGATGCTTATATGATTTTGGAACACTGGGGCGATAATATGATGGCAGATCGTACAGAATTGGTTAAAGCAGGTATGCTATGTTGGGAAAATACGACTGAAGCTTATTATGCATCTGCAAAAGGGTTGACTAGTGGAAACTTTACAAACGCGAACAAGGATGGCTATGTCAGTTACTGCGAGAGCCACGATGAGGAACGTTCGTTCTTCCATGCAAAACAGTTCGGTATGGGCGACCTAAAGACCAACGATCAAGCTCGTATAGCACGTGTACCTCTGAATATGGCATTCCTTACTTTGTTGAACGGACCACAAATGTTCTATCATTTTGCGGAATATGGATTCGATTATTCAAAATGGCAAAATGCAGATGGCAAATGGGGTAAAGATGACGGCGGAAAAGCTCCTTATGGTATGAAAAATGTATCGAACGAGAATTACAAAATGCAAGTGAAAGCCCGCACCGAAACATGGTTAGGCGAGGGCGCTTGGCGCACAGATGCATTCCATAAAGTGGGACAAGCGATTCAGTTGCGTACACGTATCTTGCCAGAAGTATTCGCTGGTAATCCAACGAAGGTAGATATAGGTAGCGGAAAAATCGTTCGTACCATTCAGTGGGGAGAGCATGTGTTTGTGGCAGGTAACTTCAGCGCGACGGATGCTAAAACAGTAGATATCCCTGAAGGAAAATGGTACAACTACTATGAACAAATCGAACAAACCGAAACTACTATTACACTTGCTCCTGGAGAATTGATAATTTTGACTGGTACGCCACAGACATTGCCAACAATGCATCCATTCTATTGTTTTAATACCGACGTTGAGAATGTCTTTATTCCTGAATTCTCTATCGAGATGCTTCCTCCATACAACGTGACTATCTATACGGTTAGTGGTCAGGTAGTATCAGTACAACGTAATGTTGAGCAGGTAAATCTCAATGCCATCAACAACGGCTTGTACCTTATTCAATTTGAGAAGAATGGTCAACGTGTGACCAAGAAGATGATTCGATAACGATTTAGCATATCGCAAAAAAATAACGGAGTGTTGCTACTCCGTTATTTTTTTTCCTACTAATCGGTCATATCGACTGCCAAAAGGTCGGTAATATACATTTACTGAATATTCGTTCCGCGTCTGCCAATGCGATCCCTCTAAGGGTAGGGTAGATACTGCATTCTTACCAACCGCATAATACATGTAATTATAACCGCCTTGCTTGAGATAAGCTTGCAAGTAATAACACTTTTCGGATGCATCATACTGCATCAAGTTTTGGGCAGTATATTGATTATAGAACATATCTCCTCCTACAAATACATTTGCATCCATTAAAGGTTGTACTACAGGCAAATAGAAATGCACCCACATATACTCTGCCTCGGTATTTACATAGTCAGCTTTCTCGCAATTCACCACAAACTGTCCATTGGCATCCTCTTCTGTTAGATAAGGCGTTCCTTCCTTGCCTGCTCCTTTTCCTGATGTGCCACGTACATCGTCTGATTCCAATATAGCATGATATTCTCCCATTTCGTAACGAACCATATTAACGTGATAACCAGCATAGTAAGTGGAGTAGGTGTCAAAATGACGAAATTCATTGCCACCTTCGAAGATTAATTGTTGATGGTTGATATAGCGTAATCGGTTGGGCTCTTGAAAGGTGGGTTTAGTCAGCACTACCTGATTATCTAATCGATTGTTTTGACGCACTACCACTTTGATGTCTTGTGCATCGCGGATGTTGAGCGATGCCGTGTTGATATCAATATCTAATTGTTGAAAACGACCGTTATATTCTATGTCCGTATTGGCGCGTTGTTGTACTTTTATATCTATCAATGGCTCTACCACGCTAAAACATACTTGTGCAACCGTATTTTCTGTATCGCCATCCTCATAAATAATAAGCACATAATTGCCACTAGCAGTCAATTGCATGTCTTGATTAGGGAAGGTGAACCAATAATGAATATATTCCTGTTGAGTGTTGGTAGAGTGCTCATAATCAATAATATCTGCATTAGTAAAACCTTCAATATATTCGTATGAACTAATGTCGCTGAGTGTCCAGTCGTAGTTTAGATGTTTGATGGTATAAGAATATTGCTTCACATCGTGACTCAATTGATCAAACGATATGAGTAACGTGTTGTCATCTTCACTACCATCTACTATACCATTCTTTAGTGATAAGAATGGACGTTGCAAGACCAAATTATCATCCGCAAACTTTACCTGCAGTGTACGTACTGTGGGGTCAAATGACGTGGTTTGGTATTGTGCGTATATCCCTAACACACACATTATTCCGAGTAATATCAATATACTTTTCTTCATTTCGCCTGCAAAGGTAGTGATTTTTTTTTGATTATGCAAAAAAATAGCGAACCATACTATGATGATTCGCTACCTTTGAGCCACTGGCCGGACTCGAACCGGCGACCCACGCATTACGAATGCGTTGCTCTACCAACTGAGCCACAATGGCAGAAACGCGGTATAGGGTGGTATAGAATGGTATAACATTAAACACACCTAAAAGACCAAACGCGACTGCAAAGATACTGCTTTTTTGCGAAATGTGCAAATGTTTGATAAAAATATTCATTATTTTCTCTATTAAGACAATAAAAATTACGCATTTCTGCCATTTTGTCAGTTGCGTGGCAGTTCAATCACTAAATTCTACTTTGGCACGGCATTTGTCTATATTAAGACAGGAATCGCGACACTGGACTCCAGACTCAAATAATAATCGGACTCCCGACACGCGACTCCGGACTCAAACAAGAATATTAACTAAAAAAATCAAATAAAATGGGAAAAATTATTGGAATTGACTTAGGAACAACAAACTCCTGTGTCGCAGTTATGGAAGGCAATGAGCCTGTAGTTATCACCAACTCTGAGGGTAAACGTACAACCCCATCTGTGGTTGGTTTCGTAGATGGTGGCGAGCGCAAAGTGGGCGACCCTGCTAAGCGTCAAGCAATCACCAACCCTACACGCACCGTATATTCAATCAAACGTTTCATGGGTGAGACCTATGACCGTCTTGCTAATGAGGTATCGCGCGTACCTTATAAAGTAGTAAAGGGCGACAACAACACCCCACGCGTGGATATTGATGGTCGTTTGTACACCCCACAAGAGATCTCAGCTATCATCCTCCAAAAGATGAAGAAGACCGCTGAAGATTATCTTGGTCAAGAGGTAACAGAGGCAGTGATTACTGTACCTGCATACTTCAACGACAGCCAACGTCAAGCTACCAAAGAGGCAGGCGAGATCGCAGGTCTGAATGTTCGCCGTATCGTGAACGAGCCAACAGCTGCTGCTTTGGCATACGGTCTTGATAAGAGCGACAAAGACATGAAGATCGTAGTATTCGACTGCGGTGGTGGTACACACGACGTATCTGTGCTCGAATTGGGCGACGGCGTATTTGAGGTGAAAGCTACCGATGGTGATACTCACTTGGGTGGTGATGACTTCGATCACCGCATTATCGACTGGCTCGTACAAGAGTTCAAGAGCGAGAACGGTGGTGCAGACCTTAGCAAAGACGCTATGGCTATGCAACGACTCAAAGAGGCAGCTGAGAAGGCAAAAATCGAGCTTTCTAACACCACCTCTACTGAGATTAACTTGCCATACATCATGCCTGTAAATGGTGTGCCAGCACACTTGGTAAAGACCCTCACCCGTGCTAAGTTTGAGCAACTCATTGACGACCTCGTACAACGCACCATCGCTCCATGCCGCACCGCTTTGCAAAACGCAGGTCTAAGTATTAGCGATATTAACGAGATTATCCTCGTAGGTGGTTCAACTCGTATCCCTGCTATCCAACAAGCAGTTGAGAAATTCTTCGGCAAAGCTCCATCTAAGGGCGTTAACCCAGACGAGGTTGTGGCTCTCGGTGCAGCTATCCAAGGTGGTGTATTGACAGGTGATGTAAAGGATGTCCTCCTGCTCGATGTTACCCCACTCTCTCTCGGTATCGAGACTATGGGTGGCGTGATGACCAAGATGATTGAGGCGAACACCACTATCCCAACCAAGAAGACCGAGACCTTTACCACAGCAGTGGACAACCAACCTTCTGTAGAGATCAAGGTATTGCAAGGTGAGCGCCCAATGGCTGCACAAAACAAGCAAATCGGTATCTTCCACCTCGATGGTATCATGCCTGCACGCCGTGGCGAGCCACAAATCGAAGTGACCTTTGATATTGATGCCAACGGTATCCTCAACGTTACTGCTAAGGACAAAGCTACTGGCAAAGAGCAAAAGATTCGTATCGAGGCATCCAGCGGCTTGAGCGACGAAGAGATCAAGCGCATGAAAGCAGAGGCAGAGGCTAATGCTGAGGCAGATAAGAAGGAGAAAGAGCGTATTGAGAAACTCAACCGTGCTGACGCTACTATCTTCCAAACCGAGAAGCAGTTGGCTGAACTTGGCGACAAGATCCCTGCTGACAAGAAAGCTCCAATTGAGGAGGCATTGAAGAACCTCAAAGATGCTTACGAGAAGAAAGATGCAGACGCATGCGAGGCAGCTAACCAAGCATTGATGACCGCTTTCCAAGCTGCTAGTGCAGAGATGTACAACGCTACTCAAGGTCAAGCAGGTCCTCAACCAGGTGCTGACTTCCAAGGCGGTGCACAAGCAGGCAACCAAGGTGGCAACAACCAAGGCGCAGCCGAGGATGTGGACTTCGAAGAAGTGAAGTAATTGACATAGATTCATCTATTTGTGAATAAAACTAGAAAGGTTATCCTAGTGGGATAACCTTTCGTTTTTTCTGCCTAGCAAGTATGAGATACTTGTGGCAATCAACATGGCAATCGCAATACATACTGGAGCTATATAGGGCTTTATTCCCGTTTCACCCTCCAAAATACTGCGGTAATGTGCCAGACCTACTAGATAGAGCAGTGCTAGAAGTAATAGTGAGATCATCGGATCTACTTCAATGCGATGGTTTCGTAAGTTCCACGATCCTGTAAAAAGGGTGATAAAATAGATGCAAATCAATAGTGCAAACTGCACAAGGACAATAATCCATGGCGAAAAAGGAAAGAGAAAATGACAAGCATCTAGAATGATGAGTGCGATGATAGTTACGATGTTAATCCCCCACATCAGACGAATCAGCCAAAAAGTGCTGAGTGCATAAAGCGCAAGCTTAAATGTTGTAAAGATGTGCGAATACATAGTTTCAGTTTTTTAGGTGGTTTAATGGCACGAGTTATAAAACGTGCTGCAAAAGTACAAGGATTTCATAAGTCGTGCAAAAAATAACAATATTGCTAAATACATCAATCAATGTAATGGATGTAAGTAACAATATTGTTAAATTATCTAAATCTTCGAGTTGAAATAGGTGTACTATTTTAGTTGTTTCCAGAGTGTATAATCTGTAAATAAAATCTCTCCTTGTGAAGTGCGCATGCGTATTTTTCGTGGATCTATAGCGATGTGGTACATACTTTTATCGGCAGAATCTTTTGGATAATAGTAGTCGACGTCTGTTGCATCTATCTGGTGTGCAACGATGGCACGTATTCGTGCGATATATCCACGGATGTTGGCAACATCTTCTAAGTATGAACGTGTATTTAGGATAGGTGTTTCACGAAATATATTACATATTCCATGGAATGCACGTCCTAATCGCGCAACTTCTTTTTCTGATAATGGATGATGTTGACCTGCTTTAATCAGACCACCATAGTGGGTACAGAATGATTGGTGCAAAATAAATATATATGTTGCCAACTGGGTAGCACTCATTTGGATTTCTATGCCACGCATCCAGATGCGATGAGCAGGTAGATCAATAAAGATGCTATTTTCTTCTCCATTCGTATGATGGCGTATTAAGAAATCAAAAAGTTGTTTGTAGAAGCCATGGTAGTGGAACAAATTTTTACTACGCTTCGGACGAAAATATTCAGGTTCAGTAATATAGGTTTCGTATTGATCAATAAAACGACGTACTTCATTCAAAACACTATCTGGCTCATCTTCTAGCCGAATAGTAAGAAAATTGATATAATGATTATCGTTACATGCAGAGGTACTAGAGGGAACATAAGATAATCCAACGTTAATAAGCAGAGATGGTTCTATGTTGTAAAAAATGTTCTGGTGACACGTATTAGCTAGGTAGTTGCGTGTATAGGTTTCCGTATTGATGCTAGTTAGTTGGTCGTATAGATTATTCAAACATTCGATGGATAGGCGTGGATTCATATAGCGAATAATATCGCATAGATAATCACGATCCATATCCAAACAAGATTGAGCTATTTTTGGAATATAGATAAATTCAAATTTCCATAAATGCAGTAAGTTAGCGATGGCATCATATTGCTCCAATATTTCCTCGTTGATGGTATGCATGTAATCGCTTTCGATATACATCACATATTTTTCTGTGTTTTGCCAACCGCTTATTTGGGTCGAGAAAAGTTGATACTTTTCTTCTTTATCTTGCAATACTAATGACAATGTTTGCAACAGCAATGCCTCACGTGCTACACATGAGTTGTCCGAATAAGCCGCTTTTTTGAGAATATCATAAATCTTCAGTTGCTCATCAGCAGGCATATTCTTAAGATAACCAACTGATTCAGTTAATGAGATGTATTGCGACTGATGTAACTCATCTAGAGAAATTTCAAAAGATTGAACAATCTGATTATACAATGAAATTTCCTCTTTGCATATCACATCATCAGATTTGATGAGGTCTGAAATCAGACGAGCAATCGCTATTTTCTGGTGATGACGCATTGGGTATTAGATTTATTTTGTTTATGTTAATATTGCCAAAGTCTCTTTCATACGGCGCATTGCTTCGATAATCAAGTCTTCACTCGTTGCATAAGAGAAACGGATACAATTATCCTCCCCAAAGGCGCTACCTGATACACATGCCACGTGAGCTTCTTGTAGCAAGAATGTCACCAATTCATCCGCATTGTGTATTGTCTGACCCTTGTATTGTTTGCCAAAATAGGCGGACACATCGGGGAATAGGTAGAACGCACCTTGTGGCTCAAGTACCTTCATTCCTGGAATGTCTTTTGCCAACCCTACAATCAAATCACGGCGACGATGGAATGCTCGTCGCATTTCTTCTACACAACTTTGATCGCCAGTATATGCTGCCTCTGCTGCTTTCTGGGCGATGGTTGTAGCGCAACTAATTGTCTGACCTTGTAGGCGTTTTACGGCTGTTATCAGGTCCTTGTCATGGCATGCTAACCATCCTATGCGATAACCTGTCATAGCATATGCCTTGCTCACGCCGTTGATGATGATTAGGCGGTCTTCCAATTCAGGGAACTGAGCCAAAGTCTCATGCTTACCTGTGTATAAAATATGTTGGTATATCTCATCTGCCAACACGTTTACTTGTGGGTGACGCTTGAGTACCTCTACCAATGCCTTCAAGTTCTCTAACGTGTAAACCGAACCTGTTGGATTGTTCGGAGAGCAGAGCATCAAGAGCTTGGTCTTAGGAGTAATTGCGGCCTCTAATTGAGCTGCGGTGAGGCAGAAATTGTCTTCCATCCTAGTCTTCACAATCACGCTCTTGCCTTGCGCAATCTTCACCATTTCTACATAACTCACCCAACATGGAGTAGGCATAATCACCTCATCATCAGGTCCTATCAGTGCTTCTATCGCATTACACAATGCCTGTTTTGCACCCACCGACACTACTATCTCGTTTGCGTTGTATGCACGCACGGGATAATCCTTGATATCATTATTTAGGGTATCTGCTATCGCTTGACGCAAAGAGGGGAAACCGGGTGTTGGACCATAATGCGATATATCATTGTTGATGGCAGCAATAGCAGCTTGTTTAACGTGTGCAGGAGCAGGAAAGTCGGGCTCACCCAATGAAAGACCAATCACATCTACTCCTTCTGAACGAAGTTGTTGGCACAATGCTGCCACTTGCAGGGTTGCTGACTCCTCGAGTGCAGCTATTCGGTTGGAAATACGCATATCTACCTAAAAGTTAAAACACCTTGCAAAGATAGTACTTTTTGTTGATATCTACAAATAAAATACTATTTTTTTTTGAAAAATGACAAAATTATTTGCATAATAAAAAAAATAGTTGTACCTTTGTGCACATTTATTGATGAAATGATGACTTGTTTAGAAAACAATCACTATTTTTAATATAATTTCAAAAAACAAAAAAGATTATGAAAAAAAGTATTCTTATGATTGCCATTTTGGCAGTTGCAGGTGTGGCTACTGCTGTAGCACAACCACGCGCTATTGGTGCTAACATTGGTTATGGTGTGGATGTTTCTTATCAACACAGTCTTGGCGAAGCTAATATGCTTGATTTGTCTGTAAACATTCCTATGTTTAATGGTATTGGTGCTACATGTACCTATGATTGGATTAACCCATTCAACACTGCTATTCCTTGGAATGAGAAGGGTGAGTGGAACTGGTCACTTGGTGTTGGTGCAGGTGCTGGTATCTATGGCTTCAAATATCCAACAATCTATGCTGGTGTTGTTGGTCACGTAGGTGTAAGTTATGACTTCTGGTTCCCATTGCAACTCTCTGTAGATTACCGTCCAAACATTGGTATCTACTATGCTACCGCAACAGATAGTGCTCCTCTAGGCTTCAATACCGCAGGTTTCTATGGCGTAACTCTTGGTGTTCGCTACTTGTTCTAATTTGCTGAAGCTAATTTGAATTGAATTATACAAGCGTCTAACGCGCGTATATATAAATATAAGGTGTCCACTTGGACACCTTATTATTTTTTCATTTTATTTATAGTGGTGTATTCCTTGTATCTTTGTTTTTTAAGATACGTAGAAATCCCCGTACCATTCCCGTACCACTCCCGTACCACTCTGGGGATGACGGGAACTTTACGTGTGGTTACCTCAATGTTTTAGTTGAAGAATAATGACAATCCTACTGAGATTGTAATAGGTCCAGATGGGTGTTTTATATCACCTTTGTTAATGGCTGCTTGCTCGATGATAGTAGGCATCAAGTGCTGCGTGTAAGCCGCTTCTGCAAACACACCAAAGTTAGAGAATATAAACCATTCCACACCTGCCGAGAAGCGTAGAGTAGGGACTACATGGTCAATATTGGTCATCTCATAGGAGGAATTGTCGTCCATCAGTGTTGCGTTCTTTACCGTAGCAATTGACACACCAGGCTGCAGACTAACAAAGAAATCCCATGGATGGAAATAAGGATTTTCATAGAATGCTTTGATATCTTTCACCAAAGGGAAACGATAACCTACACTCATACCTACCTCATTGTACCAAACCTCTGCGTCGCGGAAATTTGAACCTGCAAATTGCAAGTCCATGTCTTTATATGTATTGCTGTGTGTGTCGTATGTGATATACACAAACGTTCCATAGTTTTTATGGTGTCGCCATCCCAATCGCATTGCAGAATTGAAAGTGGCTCCTTCAATCCCATTTGGCGTAACACCCACACCTACTACTGTAGGCAAATCAAGGGCATCAAAAAAATCACCGAACGTATATTTATCTTTCGTTGCTTGCGCACTTATGCTGTCGTTTTGCGCAAAAAGTCCTATGCTCATTACTGAGCATAGGACCATGATTATAGACCATCTCTTCATGTTCTCTAAACACTAAACTCTAAACACTAAACTCTAAACTCTAAACTCTAAACACTTATCTCCTCATCTGCGCTTTTGCTTGCTCGCGTGCTAGGCGTTGTTGTTCACGTTGCATAGCTTCCAAGCGTGCTGCAAAACCCGACTTCTTTTGTGTGCCTTTTTTCTTGGCATTGGCTTCCATCTGTGCCAACACTTTCTTGTCATCGATTGCCCAACGGAAAATCATCGTTTGGATAATGGTCATCAATAGACTGACGAGATAGTAGTAACTGAGTCCTGCTGCGTAATCATTAAAGATAAAGAGGAACATCAATGGCATCAAGTACATCATCCATTTCATCACTTTCATCTCTTGACCGCCAGACTGTGTTTGCATGGTGATATGGGTATATACGATGTTCACTATGGTCATCAATAAGCAGAACAAACTCAGGTGAGTTCCGAAGATTGGAATAGACTTACTCCACGTAATAATTGCATCATAAGTCGAGAGGTCATCTGCCCAGAATAGCGACTGACCGCGCAACTCAATAGCTGTAGGCAAGAACCAGAACATAGCCATCAGTACAGGGAACTGGAATAGCATTGGCAAGCAACCCGACATCGGACTAACACCTGCTTTCTGATACAATGCCATAGTGGCTTGTTGGCGTTCTTGCATCTTCTCTGGTGGGTATTTCTCATTGATTTCATCCAATTGTGGTTTCAATACACGCATTTTTGCGCTTGACTTGTAGGATGCAAATACGAATGGCAAAATAATCAATTTGATTACCAGAGTCATCAGTAGAATCACAATACCAATATGTAACCCCCAAGAAGTAAATAAGTTAAACATTGGAATTACCAATGCTTTGTTAATCCAACTAACTATCTTCCAACCTAGTGGCACTAGTTCATTGAGGTGTAAACGATCGGCTTTCTCTACATCTTTGTCATATGCTTTAAGTGTATTGTAGTGGTTTGGACCAAGGTAATAATGCAAATCGGTGGTCTTTTTACCTGTTATGTCCAGTGGCAAACTTGTTGTTGTGTTATATTCTTTGATATAGCGACTCAGAGCATTGAGTGGAGTAGATTCCATTTGGGTGGATTCAAATGCATCATCAGCAATCAACACCGTTGAGAAGAATTGATCTTTGTATGCAATCCATTTGAGGCGAGCAGATTCCTTAGCGCGGTCGGCTTTTACTTCAGATAACTTTTCTATATCACCACCTACGAACATGTATTGCAATTGCGCATATTTTTCTTCAAACTTACGTCCTTTTTCTTGTTGAGGAATAGTTTGACTCCATTGCAGTTCAATCGATGACATGTTTTGTGCTAAAGCCAATTGCATATTATGTGGTTGGATACTCATTCCTACCATATAATCATCTGCAGGCAAGGTATATACAAAGTCGATATAGCACCCATCAATATTAGTGTTGAGTCGCATAACCAACGTACTCTTTCCTTCATCGTCCGTTGTTAGACTCTCTTCTTGGAAGTACAAGTTTTGGGTAGATAAAATACGACTATTGTTAGTTACGAGAGTGAAATTCAAGCTACTCTCATCACCTTGGAAAAGGCATAAGTCATTTACGCTATCGCCGTATGCTTTGTATTCTTTCAGTTCGGCTTTAGCTATTCTTCCGCCTCGGCGAGCAATGCCTAAACGAACTTTCTCATTTTCTAAAGTGATAAGTCCTTCTTCTCCTTGTGCTGCTGGAGCAAACGGACCATATACGGCTGCCACGTGCTCTGCTAAAGCTTCTGCACTTGCTACCTCATTTTCACCTGTTACAGTTCCGTTTTCACTTATCAGGTCTTCTGTTAATTGTTGAGATAACATTTGTGCCTCTTGTTCCATTGCGCGAACTACAGCAATCGAATCCTGTATGCGTTGACGTTCTGCCAACTCTTCTTTAGAAGGACGATTAATAAATGAAAATCCAATAATAATTGCGGCTATCAATCCAAAGCCAATCCACGTGTTCTTATCCATTCCGTAATGTCTATGTTTTTAATTATTTATATTCTTATATATTGTTTGCGCACGCGTGCGCGCAAAATCGCTGCAAAGTTACTACTTTTTTCTGACATATACAAATATTCATAAAAAAAGCCGTCTTTTTGACGGCTCCAGTTTGGTATTGCTTCGCTTACGCTACGTAATACCATGAAAAAAGCCGTCTCCCGACGGCTATTTTTCCAAGGTATTAGTCTGTTTGATTTTTAAGGTACAAAAAAGATTGTGTCGATTTTTAAATCCGCTGCAAAGGTACTGCTTTTTTCTCATCCCTGCAAGAGTTATTTATATGTTATGCAACACCTTTTTGGCAAAAATAGCTTAAATATGTTGTAAAACATACGTTTTCGGAGCGTTTCGCTAGTATCTTTCTAACTCAATCACCTCTAAATCGCGAATTTCTTTCCCATCAATCACAAATCGGAGCAATGTCTGTACGGTCTGCCAACCTTGTTTGCCTGCTGCCCCAGGATTCATGGTCAGCATCTGCCATGTAGGGTCGTATTGCACCTTCAAAATATGGCTATGACCACATACAAACAATTGCGGTGTCTCCTTCTTGAACATCGGCAACAACCATGGATTATATTTCCCAGGATAACCGCCAATATGCGTTAACAACACATTCACCTCTTCTACACGAAAACGATAGAACTCGCTGAGCGAATACCTTACATCGCCACTGTCCATATTGCCATACACTGCGCGTGTGGGTTTGAACTCACGCAGGTGCTGTAGCACCATAGCACTGCCTATATCACCTGCATGCCATATCTCATCCACATCCGCAAAGTGCTCCAGTACTCGCGGATCCAGATAACCATGTGTATCACTCAATAAACCAATGCGTGTCATAAATTATCGTTTTTCGGCGCGGTTCATGATAAGGATACTTACTATGACAGCTGCCACTGCCACGCTCAAGAAGAATACCATATCTCGCAAATCTACCACACCGCGCGAGATACTGCTATAGTGGTCTTGCAGCGTTACCCAATACAGTACAAAGCAGCTCACTGCCCCTAAGATAAATGCCACTAGTTGGCTGCGTGTTACTGTACTGCAAAGCATGCCAATGCCTATGAACGATGCGCTCAAGAGCACCAAACCCATCATGGAACCCGCGAATTGTCCGCCATCGATATTGCCTATCGGTTCAGCCATATAGAAGACAATAAAGTAGTGTACAATGCAAGGTAACAGTGCCAATACAGTCAGCACAAACGCTGCCATATACTTGCCTACAACAATCTTCCAGAGTGGAATAGGCTGTGCGCGGAGCAGTAGCCATGTGCCACTTTGTCTCTCTTCAGCAAAGAGGCGCATGGTCAATGCGGGACACACGAGCATGAGTAACCACGGACTGATTTGGAAGAGTCCATCCACTTGTGCATAACCTGATTCGATGACGTTCCATTGCCCCAGTATCACCCATAGGAATAGACTCACTGCTAATAGAAACAACCCAATCACGATATACGCAATTGGCGTAGAGAAATAATATGCTAATTCTTTTTTGAACATTTGCTAATGCTATTTAATATGGTCTTTCTAATTTTCTCTGCAAAAGTACTACTTTTTTTTGAAATATGCAAGAGAGTGTATTTTTTTGAAAACTTTTCGCATGATGACGATTGTGCCAAAGCTACTGCAAGTTGACTGCGGGCTAGGCGACCACGAATGCCTATCTATGGGCTATTTGTGCCCTATCTATGGCTTTTCACTTTTCTGTTTTCCGAAGGGATACCGAACCCTTGCCGAAGGAAGCAAAAGCAGCGCGAGCATCTCTGCCCGCGCCTAAACTATAAACTGTAGTCCGAAGGAGATTCACTAAACAGTAGTGTAATGTCCTCTAAACACTAAACTACAATTTCTGCCCAGTAGCAGAGTATTTGCTCCCATCTGGGAGAATAATATACAAGGTGTTGTTCTTAATAACTTTGTGAGCTTTCGGTGTACTATTGGATTGCACATCCTCAAGGGCAGTAGGATTCTTTGAACAATCTATGACAAACACTCCATATGGATATACATCTGTATCCAAATCGTAGCATGTGGACTGTGTCACATCCGTAATGTCAATAGTTTGTTCGCCTATTCCATTATTCCATATGATATTAACACTCTTTATATTACTGTCAAATGTATAGCTCCACCAACCATTGCTATCCTTGCTCACTTGCAAACCAGGCCAAGCACCGCATGGTTGTACGGCACCGCCATCGTACCAAGAATACAAATAGACATTTGACCAAGTAGGTGCACTTGATGGATTTAATCTAACTGTAATAGCGTCATTTTGAGCATTTTGTTCGTATAGTGCTGTTACAGTCAAATCACTCTGCACATTGCTAAAGTCTTTGTCCCAACCTTTGAAGGTATATCCCTCACGCGTTGGGGTGGCAGGTGCAGTAGCAGATTTGCCTTGCTCCACTTGTTCGGTCTTCAAAGTAGTCCCGTCCCAATCTAAGAAGGTAACGGTGTAGTACACGACATTCTTCTCGTATTGCGCAGTTACGGTCAAGTCACTTTGCACATTACTAAAACTCTTATCCCAACCGATGAAGGTATATCCTTCGCGTACTGGGTCAGCAGGTGCAGTAGCTGATTTGCCTTGCTCTACTTGTTCGGTCTTAAGCACTGTGCCGTTCCAATCTTGGAAAGTGACTGTGTAGTATATAGGTTCTGGAGCATTCTGTTCATATTGCGCTGTCACTGTCAAATCACTTTGCACATTGCTGAAGTCTTTGTCCCAGCCGATAAACGTATATCCCTCTCGTACTGGGTCGGCAGGGGCAGTAGCAGATTTTCCTTGCTCAACCTGTTCGGTCTTCAAAGTAGTCCCGTCCCAATCTAAGAAGGTAACGGTGTAGTACACGACATTCTTCTCGTATTGCGCAGTTACGGTCAAGTTGCTTTGCACATTGCTGAAGTCTTTATCCCAGCCTATAAATGTATAGCCTTCACGCACTGGAGCAGCAGGTGCAGTAGCAGATTTGCCTTGCTCTACTTGTTCATTCTTGAGGATACTGCCATCCCAATCTTGGAAAATGACTGTGTAGTATATAGGTTCTGGAACATTCTTCTCATATTGCGCTGTCACTGTCAAATCACTTTGCACATTGCTAAAGTCTTTGTCCCAACCTTTGAAGGTATATCCCTCACGCACTGGGGTGGCAGGTGCTGTAGCAGATTTGCCTTGCTCCACTTGTTCGGTCTTCAAAGTAGTCCCGTCCCAATCTAAGAAGGTAACGGTGTAGTACACGACATTCTTCTCGTATTGCGCAGTTACGGTCAAGTTGCTTTGCACATTGCTAAAGTCTTTGTTCCAACCGATGAAGGTGTAGCCTTCACGTATTGGGTCAGCAGGCGCAGTAGCAGATTTTCCTTGCTCAACCTGTTCGGTCTTCAAAGTAGTCCCGTCCCAATCTAAGAAGGTAACGGTGTAGTACACGACATTCTTCTCGTATTGCGCAGTTACGGTCAAGTCACTTTGCACATTACTAAAACTCTTATCCCAACCGATGAAGGTATATCCTTCGCGTACTGGGTCAGCAGGTGCAGTAGCTGATTTGCCTTGCTCTACTTGTTCGGTCTTAAGCACTGTGCCGTTCCAATCTTGGAAGGTAACTGTGAAATAAACAGGAGTTACTTCCTCTCGACAATCTACAACAGTTGCCTGTATCTTATTTCCCGATTGAGTGTTCAGTTTGTAGCAAGTAGAGGCTGTTACATTGGTAATATCTACTGTTTGAGCTCCACTTCCGTTATTCCAAATGATATTGACATTCGTAATCTTGTTATCAAACGTATAACTCCACCAACCATCCGCATCTTTACTTACTTTTGTCCCTGGCCAAGAACCAGCAATTGGTGTTTGATCCCAAGCATATAGATATACATTCGACCACGAAGAACAACTCTTTGGATCCAAACGGACGGTAATGGGTTCACCCGCAGGAACAGTTATGAGTATAGTAGCCGTGTAAGATGGATTTGAACTATTTAGTGTTATCGTTGCTGTTCCTGCTTTTTTCGCAATCAATTTACCTGTATAATCAACATATAAGACACTCTCATCACTACTAGACCACATGTACCCTTCTGGCTGTGTACTGGCATAAATAGGAGTAGTATTGGCTGATAACTGCATTGTCTCGCCAACATTCATTGTCGTTGAAGGTGCATGGATGCTGATACCCTTCAAATCGTATTGATATACGCTAAATGTCCTACTACATGTATAACCATTAGGATGTTTGATTGTGAGTGTTGTGCTTCCTTTGGTATAGCATGTCAATGTTCCTAGAGCACAGCGTTTCCCATTATAAGTAGTATCTTGCGAAATAATTTCAAATTGAGCTACTTCTGGATTGCTATTTTCAAACGTAATTGCTTGATGTAAACTATCAGGATTGATAGTAATCGCCATGAGAGTTTGCCATCCTACATAATTCATAGATGTTGAAGCAATATATATCCAATCAGGAGTATCTATACGACGGAAATATTTTTGTGCAACTACGCTTATAGATGGGTGATAAACATTTAATGTACATCTCTTTTGGAAATTGCCATCTACTGTAGTGGCTGTGATATATGAAGTGGTAGTATAGCCTGCACGGCTCTGTAAGAAATGAGTTGTTACAAGACCAGACTCATCCACTTCTGCCACATCAGTATATGTATTCGTAATTGTCCAGTAGATTCCCTTTTCTTGTGCGTCTATAGGTAATACATTGGCATGAAGTTGCACTTGTTCGCCTGCTATTACATTTAGTACAGTTTCTTCCATCTCAATACCTGTCACCGTTACAGGATCAGGACTATTCTCTATACCAGGATGGAAGATGCGAAGAACGGGATAGCCGTCGTTGTAATCGTCGTTCCGTGCCCATACAGTCTCAAAGTCCCAACCGGCATAGTTGCTCATGGTACGCATGGAGAAGGTGGATTTGGCAGAGGTATTGGATGCCGGCTTAACCACGAGATCCTTGTTATAATAAGTGGTAGCGATATTGTTGCCCTGACTGCAGATACCGGCGCCGTAACAATTCGCAAAAGTCACCTCGCAGTAGTGATCATTCTTAGAGACCCCGGAACCTATAATGGCGTATCCCTTGACGTCGTTGTACTGCTCACGGATAATATCCACTTGTGCGTAGCAGTTCGATACCGAACCGGAAGTGCGGTCACCCATAGTTCCTTCCACACTGGAAATCAAACCTCCCAAATAACTATCGGAAATATCTGCATACATCGGATCCTTCTCGTGCGGGATGATTCGTCCTTTGGCAAAACATTGTTCTACTGTGCCCCTTTGCAATTTTCCGATCAACATACCGGCTCGGTTGCCGTATATGGAAATTCCCTTTTGTGTAGTTGCAGAACCGGCAGCCTCATATGGCAGAGGAGCATCGTCGTGTTTGCGCAAATCGATTACAGAAGCTTCGACACCTACATTACGAACCGTACCGCCATTAAGGCATGCAAATAAACCAAATTGCGAGTCATTGTGGTCTGTATAACCGCCTACCGTTGTTCCCATCTCGCAGTACAAACCATAGACAACGTGTCCTTGTCCGTCAAACGTACCCTTGAAACTGATGTCCATACCGCTTTGGGGAATGTTTTGTCCAATCGGAGTCCAAGGCACAGCATAGCAGTGGTTTCCCCACAGTTTCCAGTCAATCGTATCATTGAGGAAGATATCATTGTCCAATACGATGGTCTTACCGGTGAAATCCATCGGAGCAGTGACGGTCGTCTTCGTTCCTTGGTTTGTTGCAATATTGTAATTGGTCCAGTCATAGATACCCATCTGTGCTACTGCCAAACCACGGAGTTGAGCTGCAGTACTGATATGATAGGTAGTGGCAAACTCATTCTGGAACGGCGTTAAGTCGTAGTCACCACGTGCGTCCACCATCCATTTGGCATACAACGTCATGTTGCTTGTCACACTGTCCCGTTTGAAATCAAAGAAATCCGTGAGTGCTTCGTCTCTATACCAAGCATGGAAGAGATAACCGCTCTTAGTCGGACGCATCGGCGCTGTGATTTGACTTCCGGGTACTACGTACATAGGCAATATACTGCTTCCCTCATTAGTTTCGAAAGTCACTTTGTAGAACAAACCAACCGTATCTCTGCTAATATGAGGATAGTCATTCTCACGCCATTTCCAATAGTCCAGTTGTTCACCTGCACCATGGATGTCGTTCCACTCCGTAACAGTCGTGTTGAGTATATTCACCAGTTCTTTGGATTGCATTTGTTGGGTGGAATATAAGTATGTGCCACTGCCTGCGTTTTGAGGCGATAAAGTGCTGTCACGATAGACATTTTTATACATACCACCATAAGCGCTTGCACTGAATGCGTAGAGTGATTCACGTTGTTGGCTAGATTGATAAGCACCGGTATAAAGGGCATTCACAATCGTGTCAATCTGACTACTACCCACTTCTCCGGAGAAGGAACGAAGTTCGCCTGAACCGGTACTACTTATAGGATATAATGCTACAGACGTCTTGCTGTTCAAGATACAGGAGTGCATATAAATACTGCCGCTAAGACCTGCGAGTTGAGAATAGGCTGAAGCCGCATAGATCTTACCCGAGCTCCAGCATTGAATCAAGTTAGCTTTCGTTCCCAAACCACCGACAACAGCACCCGCTTTCGTAGCACGGATATAAACGCCTGTCACACCCAAATTGCGAATAACAGCCGGACGGATATAATACTGCTCTTGCGGCATGCCGTACTCACCGCCACCACCATGTCCGCTTCCTACATTACCAAACAAACCTTGAGTGCCCGACGGATCATTGATATACATGTTTTTTACTTCGTGGAAGTCACCGTCATAAGAGCCGTCAAAATACAATGGATAAGCTACACTGAAATAGGGAGAATTACGTGTTTTACCGATGGTGGTCCATTTCGTCGGAGCCACCTCACTCCATTCGCTTTCCGGTGCATTGAGTTCGATATCCGCCGTTTGTTTGATATACTCGTTGCGGAAATCATAGCCTTTGTTCACCAACCATGCCAAGTGCTCCAATTCGGCTTTGGTGCCCACTAAATACGGATCATCTGCCGTTCCATTTCCTTGTGCGAAGAAAACCGTCTTATCGTGGATATAGACACCTGTCGGACGCGGTAACTGACCGGGGCGGTATTCCCATTGACTCGTTCCCATGAAACGGGCAACCATATTGAGCGTATCAACAAAAGCCTGACTTTGCAACTGCGCAAGAGTCACTTCATCACCTGCCCAATAATGACTAAGATTGGTAACTTGCGGCGTGCCTTCCTTCGTCCAAAAGCAGTTAAATTGACGGCTTGGACTATAATAAGGTGTACTCGGCGTTCCGCTGGTACCGTTGTATTGCTGTAAGAAGGGGTGCAAACCACTGGTTATATCTTCTGAAGAAAAAGTCAGCGTGCCTGCCGTAAAACAGTTAATGGCATTTCCCGGTATACCATCATACTGAACACCCGATCCGTTATAACCGTTGGCGAGCACAAATCCTGCCATATCATAGCTATATTCGCCGTCAATACGTACCATATCGCAGGTAGTCCAACTGGATTCGATCAAACCGGTATTGATGATACAGAAACCGGCTATCTGTCCGGACCATTGAGCGGTACGCGGTGCATTACCTAATCCGCGCACGGTTCCAGAAGAAGAACATTCACGGATAACACCTTGATTCTGGTTATCATATACGAAACCGGATGCTATCATGGCATGGTCCGATGTGATATCCACGGTGGTATGGGTGCGCTCGATCAAACCTTGGTTAATATAGGCGACCGGAGCGCAGACATAACTATCGGAACTTACATTCGCATGGCAGTCGCGTATAATACCGCTTTCATGGTTGGTGCCTACCAAACCATAGGAATTATATCGTCCGAATAAATTGACCTGCACACTGCTGTTTTCAATCAATCCGTAGTTGTCTTGTACGAAACCGCAGTTACTGCCTTGCGTCGCGTACATATAAGGATTCTGCACATGACAGTTACGAACAACGGCATTTTCACCAACTTGGTGGGCAAAAGGAGCGATGTAGATACCTGCTAATCGTGCATCCGCTACCGTTATATTCTCTGCCGTTCCTTCCAAAAAACAGAACAAACCGCGATACCACGAATCCCACGTGAGGTTTTCCAAATCTTCCATATTGTTGTTCTCCCAATCGTTGGGGTCGAGGTTGATGTCGCCGCCCCAATCTACGTCACCTTTATAATACATGTTGTAGATCGTGTGACCATCTCCGTCGAAGTGTCCGCGGAAATATCGTGAATATGAGAAGCCATTCTCAAATCCCTGACGAACATAATGACCGATCGGCTCCCATTGTGGCCAACTGGCCGTGTCGGGATTGTTGAAGTCGGTCAAGTAGATGTCTGCTGTCAACTTAATGTACTTGCCATCAAAATCATTTGGATTGTCCCGGTCATTACATAGTTCCGCCAAACCGGCTAACTGTTCCGGAGTACTGATCAAATACGGGTCAGTCTGTGTACCAGAACCGCTGAAGGTTTTGTCACTCGTACCGTTCCAGTACGTCTGTGCCTGCATTGTAACCGCCATCAGCAGTCCTAATACGAAGAAGAGTTTCTTTTTCATAAGCGTAAGCTTTTTTAATTAGTATAATGGATTTGTATGTATTTTTTTTCTAATATGGATACGAAAAAGCGTGAACTTTCGTTCGCTTCAATTTGATTTTCTGAGGTCTTCGACTACCTATGTGATTCAAATCTACGCACGGGAAAACTCACGCTGAAAGCATGAGCGTGCATAAACCGTACTTGAATCACATTTGATTTCTAAAAAGTGTCGAAGTTTTCAGAAAATCAAGTCTGGGCTTATAACGCTATATTAAATATGTCGGGCAACGGTATCGTTGCGGATTAACTATAAACTATGAGTGATGAGTTATAAGTAATTTATGGGGTTAGTATTATGAGTTATTTGTAGTTTTCTTGAATTATTTGTATCATTTCGGCAGGTGTGACAACAATAGGCGACTTGGGGAAGTGCTTAGTATTTCCAGTTACAACATAACCCTCTTCTTTAGAGAGGGCTACTTCATAGAACACTCTATCATCTTCGTCCGCAAATGTTTCTTGACTTGCCGTAGGATCAAGATGTAATCCTGTCCTTATCAAATCTAACAAAGCATCAATCTGTTCATCGTCGAAGTGGAACTTATCACGATGCAATACATCTTTATACTCGTTGATTATATCTTCGTTATATAGCAAAACGATGCGCCCATCGAGCACATAATCCAATAGCAATACAGTAGGAGAGTCTGCATGCTTGGACATCAATGCCGACACCAACACATTCGTATCAAAAACAGCATAGAATGTTTTCATTGGGCTGTTGTCTTTCTTTTGAGTCTCGCTTGTTGGATTTCGGTATTAATGTCTTGAAGCGACATCTCTGCATTGCCATTGAGTTCGCTTTGACGACGCATGGCAGCAATAGCCGCGCGTGCGCTACGGCGAACCGTTTGTTGAGATGTATTGTACTCTATCATCAACGCCTCGACTTGTCTTTGTAGCCAAGCCTTCATATCCGCCTCGTTAGCAAATGATTGACGAGTGCGTCTAACGAGTTCATCATTTAATGCAAGATTGTACATACACATAGTTTTATCTCCTTTTTTTCGAACTTTGCGTGCAAAGTTACTGTTTTTTTTTGAAATACACAAGTTATAGGTTATAAAAAGTGCATTTTTTTGTTTATTGCTACAAAAACCATGCAATTTTTGGCATATTTTTTTCGTTAACTAGTGTGTTTCTGAATAGTTGTTAATAAAGAGAGGTATAGGTGCTTTCCATAATGAGCACGGAACGCACAAACATGAGGTAACCTTTTCAGAAAAAGAGTCAACCTTTTCAGGAAACGAGTCAAGTGTTTTAGTCAATCTTAACAAACAGCACATTTTTTGTTTCGGAGTTCTTAGGTCGTTCCTTGGTTCTTATCTCGCCCAAGGGCTCGAACGATTATTCCTTCTTTGGTTCGTCCTTGGTCTTTAGCCCGAGAGAGATTGGTAAGGTACAAAGGGAAGGAATATTAAGAAAAGTACTTTTTGAGTTATAAACTATGTATGACAACTTATAAAATAATCGCCACTTGTGCGAAAACACAAATGGCGATTGATTTATTGATATCTTTTAAAAGCAGTCGATTAGTCTTTCTTTACAGGAGTTTTTGGGAAGATTATCCAGAAGGCAATGGCAACTACCAATGCAAAACCTGCGAAGATATACCAGCTGGTTTGCCAGCCATCCCAAATAGCCATTGGACCTGCAGCAATCACAGATTCTGCATTAACGAAATGGTTTACAATCGCTTGCGCTGCCAAAGTACCAATCGTAGCACCAAAGCCATTGGTCATCATCACAAACAGACCTTGCGCGCTGGAGCGTTGAGCAGGGTCGGTCTCTTGATCCACATAGAGTGAGCCAGAGATATTGAAGAAGTCAAAAGCAAAACCATAGACAATACAGCTCAATACGAACAAGATCACGCCAGGCATACCAGGGTTACCTGCGCCGAAGAAGCCGAAACGCAATACCCATGCCAGCATTGCCATCAGCATCACAGACTTGATACCAAAACGCTTCAAGAAGAATGGGATAAACAAGATGCACAATGCCTCGCAGATTTGTGAGATAGAGATTAAGATATTAGCATGTTGTACGCCGAAAGTATCCGCGAACTCCTCAATCGCTCCGAAGCTGGTAATGAATGGGTTAGCGTAGCCATTGGTGATTTGCAAGCACATACCAAGCAACATAGAGAAGATGAAGAATACTGCCATCTTCTTTTGTTTGAACAGCGCAAATGCCTCCAAACCGAGTGCTTCCACAAGCGACTTGTTCTCCACATGGCCTTTGGTTGGGCATTTAGGCAAAGTGAGGGAGTAGATGGCGAGTACAATACTCAACGCACCACTGACAATGAATTGCTTAGGAGTAGCTTGGAATCCACAGAGATCCACTACCCACATGGTCACAATAAATCCTACAGTACCGAGTACGCGGATAGGAGGGAAGTCCTTCACTGTATCCATGTTTGCTTGTGTGAGTGCGGTATAAGCCACCGAATTGCTGAGTGCAAGGGTAGGCATGAAGAATGCTACCGAAGCGGTGTAGAGCGAGAATAGTGTAGCAAATTGTACGCCGTCGCCTGCAAAGAGGCCATAGGCACCTGTAGCAATCATAAAGGTACCTGCCAATGCGTGGCACAGACTGAGTGCTTTCTGAGCAGGAATCCAACGGTCTGCCACGATACCCATGAGTGCGGGCATAAACAAGCTGACGATACCTTGGATGGAATAAAACCAGCCGATATTGGTAGCCATACCATGCGTAGCGAGGTAGGTACCCATAGATGTTAAATACGCTCCCCAAACGGCAAATTCGAGGAAGTTCATTACTGTTAGTCGAAGTTTGATGTTTTTCATATTATCTAAATTTTAGTTATTACATTTGGTGTCGGGAGTCGCGAATCCCGTTAAAACTCACTGGTAAAGTGGAACTTAATGTTCTTATAGTCGTTCTGCGCCATTTGGAGTACATAGCCGCTATCTGCCATGAAGACATCACGACCTTCTTTATCCTTTGCCATATATTGCGCTTTGCGCTTCTTGAACATCTCCAGTTCGGCTTCGTTGTCCGATTCTATCCAGCATGCTTTGTACATTTGCAATGGCTCCCAACGGCATTTGGCTTGGTACTCATGCTCAAGGCGGTGTTGAATCACCTCAAACTGCAGTTGACCGACCGTACCGACAATCTTGCGGCCGTTGAACTGGCTGACGAACAACTGCGCCACACCTTCGTCCATGAGTTGGCTAACGCCTTTCTCCAATTGCTTTTGCTTCATTGGGTCGGCGTTCTCAATATACTTAAACATCTCAGGCGAGAACGATGGCAAGCCTTTGAAGTGGAGGTTCTCACCCGCGGTCAGGGTGTCGCCAATCTTGAAGTTACCTGTATCTGGCAAACCTACTATATCGCCTGCAAATGCCTCATCCACCGTCTCTTTGCGCTGTGCCATAAAGCAGGTAGGAGCCGAGAAACGCATCTGGCGGTTCTCGCGCACGTGTTTATAATAGGTGTTACGCAGGAACTTACCGCTGCATATCTTGAAGAAGGCAATACACGAACGGTGGTTGGGGTCCATATTCGCATGGATCTTAAAGCAGAAAGCCGTAAATCCATCCTCCATCGGTTCGACCTTACGCTCCATTGCCTCCACTGGTCGTGGCGAAGGAGCAATCTGCACAAAGCACTCCAAGAGTTCCTTCACACCAAAGGTGTTCAATGCTGAGCCAAAGAACACAGGAGCCAAATCGCCTGCTAAATAGTCTTCACGAGAGAAAGGATTATACACACCCTCAATCATCTCCAAATCCTCTTGCAGCTTCATGGCATCTTGCTCGCCTACGAGCTCGGCAATCTGAGGATCGGTGACATCATCAAAGCGCAATGATTCAGTGACTTGCGTTTTGTTAGGGGTATAGAGATCGAGGGTAGATTGGAAGATATTGTACACGCCTTTGAATCGCTCGCCGCTATTGATTGGCCACGACAAAGGGCGTACATGGATGCCGAGTTCGCTCTCCACCTCGTCCATGAGGTCGAATGGGTCTTTACCCTCGCGGTCCATCTTATTGACAAACACCATCACGGGGGTCTTGCGCATACGGCAGACTTGCATGAGGCGGCGGGTCTGTGTCTCGACACCTTTGGCAGAGTCGATGACAATGACTACCGAATCCACAGCAGTCAGCGTGCGGAAAGTGTCCTCAGCAAAGTCTTGGTGACCAGGGGTATCGAGGATATTGATGTGGTAGTTGTTGTAGTCAAATCCCATCACAGAAGTAGCCACGGAGATACCACGTTGCTTCTCAATCTCCATCCAGTCGGAGGTGGCGGTTTTACGGATTTTGTTCGATTTTACGGCACCTGCCACATGGATAGCACCTCCATATAGCAGCAATTTCTCAGTAAGCGTCGTTTTACCCGCATCAGGGTGCGAAATAATCGCAAAGGTGCGGCGACGCAAGATTTCTTGTTGTTCTTGAGTATTGAGCATGTTTAAAATGTGTACAATAATTCCTGATTATCCAAATAACTTGCAAAAGTACAACAAATTTTGCATATATGCAAGCAATTTGGCGAAATTTATTGTTTAACCCTCAATATCAATCAATTTATGAACAATAGCATAGATGGTCAAACCTGCGGTAGAGTGGATGTTCAACTTACGAGTGATATTTTTTCGATGGGTGATGACGGTGTGTATTGAGATGCATAGTTTATCTGCTATCTCCTTGTTGCTCAGTCCATTAACTACCTCTATTAGCACGTCGCGCTCGCGATCGCTCAATGTTTCTGTTTCTTCTGAGGTCTGAATAGATTGGCTTGGTGATGGTGTATTAGTCAGTGCAGGGCGTAGTATCTCATCCTCAATCGAACAATGATCTGCAAAATCGTGCTCGGTGTGCCACAAATCACTCATCACACTAATCAGTGTATATGTTATCAAATTTTTTTGAGGCGAACTATTCGCAGGATAGTATTTGATAATCAGATTCTTAATCTCCGTTAGTTTGTCTGTAATGCGTTGATCATCAAGTGTATGCTCTTCGTATAATCCTGCGTTCTCGTGCTCAATATGTGTACGAATTTCTTCCGCAAATTCATCATAACAACGCAAGATAAGCATAGGGATATTCGTATTTAGATCAGCAGGCAGCAATGCCTCAACTAATGACCGACGTAGATAGGGCAAACGAAAATCTAAAAAGTAAGCATGTGCATTTCGCAGATATTGTTGTAGGGTTGGAATATCAATCTCGTTGAGCGGAGCAGGGTACTTATATACCTTGTGATTAATAATTGCCAAAAATGTAGGTGTGTGCACACCATGTTTTTCACAGGCTTGTTCAATTGTTTGCTCGCCAACACCCATTTCTAGCCCAAAACGACTAATGATATGTATCGCATCTTCTTCATGCGACATCAAATCACAGATTTTATCCGTTGCTTTGTACATACTACTTTAATTACATATTTTACATCTAGTTTCAAAAACCGCGACAAAATTACTAAAAAATATTCACATAAGCAACAGCTTATCCGCAAAATACCTATTTTTAGGGGTATAGGAGAATTTGTAATCACCACTACTTTTGGGCATATCCCTAATTGTTGGGAATTTTGTCCAAATACTTGTGTGTTCGTCTAAAATGCAGTACCTTTGCAGCCGATTTCGAAGGTACAAAAATTTATCACTATATGAACAAGAAATTACTTATCTTATTTATTTTTGCGGGCATACTGGCTAATATGACTTCGGTGTATGCCCAGCACCATCATCATCACTCCGACAAGAAGTCCGATGCCCATATCGCAGGACACGTATTGGATACTCACACAGGCGAGCATCTTGCTTTTGTAAATGTGCAGGTTGAAGGTACTACACTCGGTTGCTTGACCGACGAATCGGGGCACTTCTATCTCAAGAATCTCCCTGAAGGTGAACTTACTATCATTTTCTCTATGATGGGGTATGACACCGAAAAGCGTACCATTACGCTACGCCGTGATACGCTTGTCGAAATGAATGTGAGTATTGCCGAAACATCCTTTATGATTGACAACGTGGTCGTTACTGCCAATAAGTACGAAACCAAACAAAAGGAAGTGGCAACCATTGTCAATGTCATCCCTCCTCTTATCATCGAGTCCACTACTTCCAATTCTATGGCAGACGTGCTCAATTTCCAAACGGGCTTGCGCGTCGAGGAGACATGCTCCAACTGCGGTGTGCCACAAATTCGTATCAACGGTCTAGAAGGACAATACACCCAAATCCTCATGGACTCCCGTCCTATCTTCTCTTCGTTAGCTTCGGTCTATGGCTTGGAGCAAATGCCTGCGGGTATGGTGGATCGCATCGAGGTCATTCGTGGTGGCGGTAGCGCGCTCTATGGTGCCAACGCCATCGCGGGCGTAGTGAACATCATCACCAAAGAGCCTTCACGCAATTTCTTCAATGTCAATCATACCACTGCTTTCACGCAAAGCGGCACCTACGACATCAACACCGCTATGAATGCCAGTGTTGTGTCGGAGAACCAAAAAGCAGGTATCTTCCTCTTCGGCGTACAGCGCAACCGCGAGCAATACGACCGCGACAAAGATGGCTATTCTGACATCCCATTACTCAATACCACCACCGCTGGTTTCCGCTCGTTCTTCAAGACTTCCGACTACTCTAAACTGACAGCAGAATACCATCATACCACTGAGTATCGCCGTGGCGGATATGGCATTGATAGCGTGCAACCACATGAATCGCCTCTCTGCGAACAACTGCGACACAATATCGATGCCGCTACCCTCAAATGGGATATGTTCACCGCTGACAACAAACACTTCTTGAGTGTATATAGCAGTTTCCAGCATATCGGTCGCAATAGTTATTTCGGCACGAACTACAACCCCAATGCCTATGGCAAATCCACGGATATTGTGTCGGTTACGGGCGCGCAATACCGTTTCTCTTATCCATGTGGTTTGATGAATGCTGACCTCAGCGCGGGTGCCGAGTATTCGTATAACCAACTCCGCGACCAGATTCTTGGTTATGACCGCAACACCCTCCAGCGCGTACATCTCGGAGGGGGATACATTCAAAACGAATGGAAGAACAAACACTGGTCGATTCTCGTAGGTGGACGTCTGGAGCAGCACTCTTTGCTGGAGAAACCAGTTTTCTCCCCTCGTGCGAATGTGCGCTATACGCCTATCGACCCTATTATCTTGCGCCTAAGCTATGCTAGCGGCTACCGCGCACCACAAATCTACGAAGAGGACTTGCACGTAGGTGCAGTGGGTGGCGAAGTGTCGCTCATATCCTTAGACGAAAACCTACGCCCCGAATACAGCCACTCCGTCAGCGGAAGCATCGACATGTACAAACGCTTTGGCAAATGGGATCTCAACCTTACCCTTGAAGGATTCTTCACCCAACTCAACGATGTCTTCACACTCGTAGAGAACGGACATGATGCACAAGGCAACCTACTCTTGACGCGCACCAACGCGAGCGGCGCACGCGTAGCGGGACTGAATGTAGAAGCTAAAGTGGGCTATGGTCACTTGCTCACTTTCCAAGCGGGTTATACCTACAATCATAGCCGTTATATCGAACCCGAACAATGGAGCGAGAATCCCAATATCGCCCCTCAACGCCGC
This sequence comes from uncultured Bacteroidales bacterium, assembly GCA_937891975.1. Classification (GTDB taxonomy): domain Bacteria; phylum Bacteroidota; class Bacteroidia; order Bacteroidales; family Paludibacteraceae; genus Colicola. The sequence continues at coordinate 8,692 of CALAUA010000021.1, read as the reverse complement.
ATGTTCCGCACCCCTGACCACTATGGCTACTTCCTCTGCAATATTGAGCCGTTCAAGCATTTCCACATTGTCACCAACGGCAAGGTTACTGGCAGTATGCTCGTGCAGCACTTTGCGGGCTACGTGCCAGAAGATGAAGAGGTAGAAACCCCCGTATTCTTCGAGTGGGACGTGAAACTCTGCTACGATATTCCGCTGTACAAACATTATACGCTGGAGATTAACGCAGGTGTAAAGAACCTGCTCGACCATTTCCAACGCGACATTGACCAAGGTATGGACCGCGATGCAGGATACGTGTATGGACCTGCTACACCGAGAACATTCTTTGCAGGAATCAACCTAAAAATATAAGACCAACAACCTTTTTTTAGAGAAAAGTCATTTTTTTTCGAAAATATTTGCATATTTGCAATATTTGTTGTACCTTTGCAGCGGAAATGAACGAGGGGACCCGAAAGAGGTTCCCTCGATTTTATGAAAATAGGACTATGATTGATAAACAATACATACAAACTCTTATAGAAGAGAAGTTACAAAGTACTGGCTATGAATTGATAACCCTCAAGGTATCTACGCAAAACGAGATTATTATAGAGGTAGATAAATTAGAAGGCGTGGACGTAGACTTTTGTGCGGAGCTTAATCATTATCTTGTGGAGCAATTGGATGCACAAGGGATTGAGGATTATGCTTTGGAGGTGGGCAGCGTAAGTTTGACTGCTCCATTTGTAACCAAAATGCAGTACACGAAGCACCTTGGTCATGATGTTGAGGTTCTTGCTTCAGACGGAAAAAAATACCGTGGCGCATTAGTCAGCGTAGATGAAGATACATTTTCCATTGACACCGAAGTGATGGTGGCGGTAGAGGGTAAGAAACGCAAGCAAAAAGAGATGCAAACTCTCACATTTGCGTACAATGAGGTGAAATACACTAAATACGATTTGAAATTTTAGAATAATAACAATAAACATTAAACCACCTCCGACGGCAAGGAGGAGTCTCCCTCGAGAACATCCGAGAAGCCTGTAGCTTCGAGGATAGAGTGGAGGCATCGAGCGCCCAAACGACGACGTGGTCGTTGGTCAATGCGCGAGATTGCCGAACACGAATGGCAACTAAAAAACAAGATTCAATCAATTTGATTGACATTTTCTCTGAGTTCAAAGAACTCAAAAACATTGACCGCCAAACGTTTATCAACGTATTGGAGGATTCTTTCCGCAATGTGATCACCAAAATGTATGGCACAGATGCGAACTATGACGTGATTATCAACCCAGACAAAGGTGACTTGGAAATCTATCGCAACCGCCTTGTGATGGAGGACGACGATGTGGCAAACCCTGAAACCCAAATTGCTCTTTCCGAGGCTTTGCTGCTCGACGATGAAGCTGAGGTAGGAGAAGAAGTGACCGATAAGGTGGAGTTCTCTTCGTTTGGACGTCGTATGATTCTAAACCTCCGTCAAACGTTGGCTAGTCGTATCCTTGACCTCCAAAAGGAGAATCTTTATTTGCGCTACAGCGAGATGTTGGGTCAAGTAGTAAGTGGTGAGTTGTATCAAGTATGGAAAAAAGAGATGTTGCTTCTTGATGAAGAAGGCAACGAACTCTATTTGCCAAAGCAAAACCAGATTCCAACCGATTTCTATCGCAAGGGGGATACTGTTCGTGCTGTCGTAGTACAAGTGGACAACAAGAATCAAAATCCTAAGATTATCCTTTCACGTACTTCGCCTCTCTTCCTTCAACGTCTTTTCGAGCAAGAGGTGCCAGAGGTACATGACGGCTTAATCGCAATTAAGAATATCGCTCGTATCCCTGGTGAGCGTGCAAAAGTGGCAGTTGAGTCTTTTGATGATCGCATTGACCCTGTAGGCGCATGCGTGGGTATCAAGGGCGCGCGTATTCATGGTATCGTGCGCGAACTTCGCAATGAGAATATCGACGTGATCCACTATACCTCGAATATCAATCTTTATATCCAACGTGCATTGGCACCAGCTAAGATTTCCTCTATGACTGTTAACGAAGAGGAGAAGAAAGTAGATGTATATTTGCAACCAGACGAGGTATCTTTGGCTATCGGTAAAGGTGGTTATAACATCAAGTTGGCAAGTATGCTAACTGGCTACCAAATCGATGTGTATCGTGAAATGGATGATGCTGATAGTGAAGATATCTATTTGGATGAGTTCAACGACGAAATCGATCAATGGGTACTCGATGCCTTCAAAGCTATCGGTTTGGATACCGCCAAAGCAGTATTGGGCGTAGAGAAAGCTGAATTAGTAAAACGCGTTGACCTCGAGGAAGAAACCATCGACGAAGTAATTGCTATCCTCGCAGCAGAATTTGAAGACTAATTAAGTATAAATAATAAACCCCCTCCGACGGCAAGGAGGAGTCTCCCTCGAAAACATCCGAGAAGCTCGTGGCTTCGAGGATAGAGTGGAGGCATCGAGCGCCCTAACGACGACGTGGTCGTCGGTCAATGCGCGAGATTGCCGAACACGATATGGCTATAAAACTTATCAAAGCTTGTAAAGAATTGAACATCGGCATGTCCACCGCCGTGGAATTCTGTAAAAAGCAGGGTAAGGAAATCGCTACGGATCCGAATACCCGTATCGAGGACGACTTGTACCTACTGCTTGCTAAGGAATTTAACAAGGACATGGCCTTGAAATTAGAAGCAGAGCGTCAAGCACAAGAACGTCAAGAGCGCGAGATCCCTAAATCTGTGGCTGTAGAAGAACCTAAAAAGCCAGAGCATATTCCTACCGAGGTGCCTAAGCCCAAGGTAGTTGGCTCTATTGACCTTGATGCTGATAAAAAGCGCAAGGCAGAGGAGGAAGCTGCTCGCAAAGCCGCTGAAGAGGCAAAAAAAGCGGAGGAGGCACGCATCGCTGCTCAGAAAGAAGCTGCTGCCAAGGCAAAAGCCGAAGCGGACGCCAAAGCCAAAGCAGAAGCCGAGGCCAAGAAAGCTGCTCAAGCCGCTCAGGCAGCAGCTAAAGCCAAAGAAGAAGTAGAGGAACCTGTGCAAGAAGAAAAAGAGGAAGAAGAAATCTTCCGCTTGGGTAAACCTGTACTCAAAAATGCACCTAAGGTGTTGGGTAAGATTGATCTAAGCAGTATCAATCAGGCTACTCATCCTACCAAGAAAACCAAAGAGGAGAAGCGCAAAGAGCGCGAAGCACGTGAGCAACAACGCAAAGCCAACAAACCTGCTGCCAACAACGGCGGCAATGCTGGTAATGGCGCAAATGCCCCTAAAGACGGCGAGAAACGCAAACGCGAACGCATCAAACAAAACAAGGTGGACGTAAATGATGCACGCAATCAAAAACCTCAAAAGAAGAACAACAAAGCCAAGGGCTTCAAAGTGGAGGTCGATGACGAGGAGGTACAACGCCAAATCAAGGAGACTATCCAACGTCTCCAAGGCAACAAAGGTAAGAGTACTACCAGCAAGCACAAACGCGAGCGTCGCGAGTTAGAGCGCGAGAAGATGGCGCAAGAGCGCGCTGCGGAGCAAGAGCAAAGCAAGGTGCTCAAACTCACCGAGTTTGTGACCGCCAACGACCTCGCTGTGATGATGAACGTGCCTGTGACCAAGGTCATCGGTACATGTATGATGCTTGGCGTCATGGTTAGTATCAACCAGCGTCTTGACGCCGAAACCATCAACCTCGTAGCCGAGGAGTTTGGCTTCTCCACTGAGTTCGTTTCTGCCGAAGTGGTTGAGGAAATCAATGCCGATGAGGTTATCAACGAAGAAGATATCACCGAACGCTGCCCAATCGTAACTGTCATGGGTCACGTGGACCACGGTAAGACATCGCTCCTCGACCACATCCGTAATGCCAACGTGATTGCAGGTGAGGCAGGTGGTATCACACAGCACATCGGTGCGTACAACGTGAAACTGAAGAATGGTCAGCACATCACTTTCCTCGATACTCCTGGTCACGAGGCGTTTACCGCCATGCGTGCCCGTGGTGCGAAAGTGACGGATATCGCGATTATCATTGTGGCTGCCGACGATGCCGTCATGCCACAGACTATTGAGGCCATCAACCACGCGCAAGCAGCTGGTGTGCCAATGATTTTCGCTATCAACAAGTGCGACAAACCAAGTGCTAACCCAGATAAGATCAAGGAGCAACTCTCCAATATGAATATCCTTGTAGAGGATTGGGGTGGCTCTTACCAATGCCAACATATCTCTGCCAAGAAAGGTGAAGGCGTGTTCGAACTCCTTGAGAAGGTGCTTCTCGAAGCCGAGTTGCTCGAACTCAAAGCCAATCCTAACCGCCGTGCCAAGGGCTCTATCATCGAGTCTTCGCTCGACAAAGGTCGTGGTTATGTGGCTACTGTGCTTGTGCAAGATGGTACGCTCCATCATGGCGATATAGTCCTCGCAGGTATCTATCATGGTAAGATCAAAGCCATGTTCAACGAACGCGGACAACGCATCCAACAAGCCCTCCCTGGCGAGCCATGTTTGATTCTTGGTCTCAACGGTGCACCACAGGCGGGTGATGAGTTCAATGTGATGGCTACCGAGCAAGAGGCACGCGATATTGCCAACAAACGCGAACAATTGCAACGCGAGATGTCGCTCCGCACCAAGAAACACGTTGGTTTGGATGAGATTGGTCGTCGTCTGGCTATTGGTGACTTCAAAGAGCTCAATATCATCGTCAAGGGTGATGTGGACGGCTCTGTGGAGGCGCTCAAAGACTCGCTCATCAAACTCTCTACCGAGAATATCCAAGTCAATGTTATTCACGGTGCTGTGGGTGCAATCTCCGATTCTGATGTGCTGTTGGCTGCTGCTTCGGATGCGATTATCGTCGGCTTTAATGTCCGTCCTACCAGCACAGCGCGTAAGATGGCAGAGGGCGAAGAAGTGGACATCCGCATCTATTCTATCATCTACGATGCTATCGAAGAGATCAAGTCGGCTATGGCAGGTATGCTTTCGCCAGATATCAAGGAGGAGGTTACTGCTACGCTCGAAGTATTGCAAACTTTCCGTATCTCCAAGGTGGGTACTATCGCAGGTTGTATCGTGCGTGAGGGTAAAGCCAAACGTGCTAACAAATGCCGCGTAATCCGTGACGGTATCGTTATCCATACTGGCGAATTGTCTTCGCTCAAGCATGGTAAGGATGATATCAAGGAGGCAGGTCTCAACATGGAGTGCGGTCTCAGCATCAAGAGTTACAACGACATCGTAGAAGGCGACCTCATCGAAACCTTCGAGCAAATCGAGGTAGCTAAGACCCTGTAATGGTTTCCGGACTCTGGAATCCGGACTCTGGAATCCGAAAAAATATAAACAATTTTTATTAAAAATTATAAATTATGAAAGATCTTAAAGGCACAAAGACCGAAGCCAACCTATGGGAGGCATTCGCAGGCGAATCTAAAGCTCGCAACAAGTACACTTACTACGCAAGCAAGGCTAAGAAAGACGGCTATGAGCAAATAGCTGCTCTCTTCGAGGAGACTGCTGCGCAAGAGAAAGAGCACGCTAAGCTCTGGTTCAAACTTATCCACGGTATTGGCTCTACCCTTGAGAACCTCAAAGACGGTGCAATGGGCGAGAACGAAGAGTGGACAGACATGTATCCACGTATGGCAAAAGAGGCTCGCGAAGAAGGCTTCGAGGAGATTGCTATCATGATGGAAGGTGTGGCTGCTGTGGAGAAAGCACACGAAGAGCGTTATCTCAAATTGCTGAAGAACATCGAGGACAAATTGGTATTCAGCCGCGATGGTGATGCGATCTGGCAATGCCGCAACTGCGGACACTTGTATATTGGTCAGGATGCTCCAGTGGTTTGCCCTGTATGCAAACACCCACAAGCATACTTCCAATTGCAACTCAACAACTTCTAAACACTCAAGGACTTGTGCACCATACTGTGCATAAGTCCTTTTTAATTAAACTCCTTTAGAACTCTTTAAACTTATAAAACTCTTTTAACTTTATAGAGTATGTTTCTAACTATACTAACTGCTATCCTTCAATTAGTTGCTGGTATTGGTATTTTTTTGGTAGCATGCCAGATGATGTCTTCTAACTTGGAGGCGGTAAGCAGTTCTGGACTCAAGGCTTTGTTCTCTCGTATGTCCAACAGCCGTATGTTGGGTGTGGGAATTGGTACAGTAGCTACAGCAGCTATTCAGTCTTCAGGTGCCACAACCGTGATGGTCATCGGTTTCGTGAACGTGGGCATCATGTCATTGGCACAAGCGGCTACTATCATTTATGGTGCGAATATCGGTACTACGGTCACAGCACAAATTGTTGCACTCGGTCTTAGTAGCGGTGGTGGTATCTCTACCACTACAATTTTTGCTGCTATGGCTGGTTTGGGTGCTTTTATTGAACTATTCTCGAAAAAAGATATTTGGAAGACGTGGGGAGGTATTATCACTGGTTTTGGTATGCTCTTTGTTGGTTTGAGTCTCATGAGTAAATCAATGGATGCATTGGCACAATTGCAAGAAGTGAAACTAATGCTTGCTACTATCCAACACCCATTGATGCTTGTGCTTGTAGGTGCTATTCTTACTGCTATCATCCAGTCCTCTTCGGTTGTTACATCTATTGCTCTTACGATGGCGGTGACGGGCTTGATTTCGCTCAATCAGGGTATTTACCTCACGATGGGTTCGAACATCGGCTCTTGCGTGGTAGCTATTATTGCGGGTATGACTTCTGGTCTCAATGCTAAGCGTACTGCCCTTATCCACTTGCTCTTTAACTGTTTTGGTGTCTGCATCTTCCTAATCGCTGCATGGATTATGCACCTCGTTACGTCGGGCACACTTAACTATGGCGTATTGTTTGAGAAGATGTTCCCAGGCGCACCACAATTGCAGTTGGCTATGTTCCACACTATTTTCAACTGCTGTACGGTAGCTATCATCTTGCCATTGACTAATGCGTTGGTGAATTTGGTATGCAAGGTGATACCTGAGAAACCTTTGGCTGTGGCGGAAGATGCCAACCAACCACACTTCCACTTTGTGGACGACAAGATGTTGCGTACACCTATCATTGCTGTTAATCAGGTAAAACTGGAGATTGAGAACATGGCTGCTGTGGCTATCCACAATTTCGATTTAGCGATAGATATTATTACGAAAGTGGATTTCGAGAAAATGGATGAGTTCAATACGAATGAGCAACAACTCAACTATCTCAATCGCAATCTCATTCCGTATATTGTGCAGCTCAACAACCTGCCTATCAGCGAGGAGGATCATCGCTATTTGGCTACAGCCATTCGCACGATTGGCGATTTGGAGAGGGTAGGTGACTATGCTGTAAATATTACGGAGTATGCCGAGTTATTGAAGAACTTTAATGAGAAATTCTCCAATGATCTTATATATGAAGTTGAGCATTTGCGTGAAACGATTGCTTCGCTCTATCAATCTACGATGAAGGCATATATGGATCAAGACTTTGCTGCGTTGGACGATGTGAATAAGTATGAGGATGAAGTGGATGATACGGTAGCTACGATTGAAAAACTGCACTTGCAACGCTTGATGGATGGTATTTATCCAGCCAGCGTAGGTCAGGTATATCAAGAGTTTGCATCGGATACCGAGCGTATTGCCGACCACTTCTTGAACGTAGCCAAATCCATTCGCCAACTCCACGTCGGTGAGGATTGATTTCTCCGATATATACTTTATATATTGTTTGTCAATCGCCCTTTGTGTTTTCGAACACGAAGGGCGATTTTTTTTTGTGCAATTACCGAAAAAATGCCCCTTTGTCCTGTAAAAAATAATTTTTTTTGGAATTTCTTTGGTTTGTTCGAAAAAATGTATTAACTTTGCAGTCGAAAGTCCAACGCCGGGGGTTAGAGGGAGGGAAATGTCCCTTTCTCGAAAAGCCAAAAAACGACCAAATTGGTAACTGATTTGACCAAAGGCTCCAGTCGTGGCTTTCGAGACATATTTAAATAGGCGTTTATTGACGCTCTGTTCTGACACTTTGAAATGTCGCAACTTTCAAGAATAATCAGGACTTAGCAACGGTAGATGCCCTACGGGATATAGATCATCCCTCTTGTGCCTATTTTGGTACGTCATTTGCGCATATGTGCATGCGCGCACGCGTACCTTTAACTATAGTAGCACGAGAGAATGTTTATATTCGGCGTGGGCTTCGCGTTGTCAGTTCGATTATTCTGGGCAATGCGACAGCCTCAAAGTGTGGAACTGGCAAGAGCAGGTTTCACGCTTTTATTTTTGTATGCCTACCGTAACTAAATCCTTTTGTAGAGAATGTTTGAAAAGGTACATAACTTCAATTATTAACTAATAATTTTTTTAAATCATGAAAAAGATTTATTCCTCTCCAAAAACTGATGTATGTGTTATTGAAACTTGCATCTTATGTGCTTCCGGTCCTCTTGCTGGTAGCGGAAAGCTTGCTCCTATTAATAAAACCGAAGGTTCTTGGTAATAACCGAACTATAGTTCTTATCAAAACAAGTTATTCAAAGAATTATAAGTAGCTTAATAAGTTGCAGATTTTGGTATAATTGTAGCAGTATGAAAAAGCTTTTCTCTATTATAGCCAGTGCATTGTTGATCGTTTCATGCGCTGACAGATCTAAGGATGTAGATACTCCTTTCCAAGCAGGTCA
>CALAUA010000020.1 GCA_937891975.1 uncultured Bacteroidales bacterium | reverse complement strand
TTTTCACTACCTTTGCACCGAAATTGGCTTCTTAGGGCATTTGTGCGCCCTGAGCCGTAAACATTTGTAGGTTTATTTAAAAGAAAAACATGATTAAAATCACTTTTCCGGACGGAGGCGTCCGTGAGTACGAGAGCGGAATCACCGCTTACGAAGTAGCTGCTAGCATCAGCAGCCGATTGGCACAAGACATCCTTGTTGCAAGCATCAAAACTGCCAACGACGAAGATTGGCAAATCGTAGAACTCAATGCACCAATCACCGAAGATTGCGAAATCAAACTCCACAAGTGGGAGGACAAGGAGGCGAAACATGCCTTCTGGCACACCTCATCGCACTTGATGGCAGAGGCATTGCAGGAGTTGTATCCTGGCATCCAATTCGGTATTGGTCCTGCTATCGAAAACGGTTTCTACTACGATGTATATCCTGCTGAGGGACAAACGATTAAGGATAGCGACTTCGCGGCTATCGAACAAAAAATGGCAGAACTTCGCGCTAAGAAAGAGCCATTGGTAAAGAAATCTATCGCAAAAGCAGACGCACTGGCAGAGTTTGGTGCAAAGGGTCAGACATACAAGTGCGAGCTCATCAGCGAACTCGAAGACGGACATATCTCTACCTATACACAAGGTGCGTTTACCGACCTCTGTAAAGGTCCACACCTTGTTTCAACGGAGGCCATCAAAGCCATCAAGGTGCTCAGTTGTGCAGCTGCATACTGGCGCGGTGACGATTCTCGCCCAATGATGACCCGTATCTACGGTATCACTTTCCCAAAGAAAGCGATGTTGGATGAGTACTTGACCCTTCTCGAAGAGGCAAAGAAACGCGACCACCGCAAGATTGGTAAAGAACTCGAACTCTTTATGTTCTCTGACATGGTGGGCAAAGGTCTTCCAATCTGGTTGCCAAAGGGTACTGCGCTGCGTCTGCGCCTCGAGGACTTCCTCAAGAAAATCCAAAAACGCTATGGCTATCAACAAGTTATCACTCCACATATCGGAAACAAGAACTTGTACATCACTTCTGGTCACTGGGATCACTATGGTAAGGACTCTTTCCAACCTATCACTACTCCAGAGGAAGGCGAGGTATATCTGCTCAAGCCAATGAACTGCCCTCACCACTGTACAATCTTCAAGAACACCCCTCATTCGTACAAAGACCTGCCACTGCGTATTGCAGAGTTCGGTACGGTGTATCGCTATGAGCAATCAGGTGAGCTCCACGGCCTCACGCGCGTGCGTTCCTTTACTCAAGACGATGCACACATCTTCTGCCGTCCTGACCAAGTGAAGAGCGAGTTTATCCGTGTGATGGAGATCATTGAGATTATCTTCAAGTCACTCGCATTCGAGAACTTTGAGGCACAAATCTCACTCCGTGACCCTAACAACACCACCAAGTACGTAGGTTCAGACGAGGTATGGGAGAAAGCAGAGCAAGCCATCATTGAGGCATGCCAAGAGAAGGGATTACCTGCTCGCGTAGAGACTGGCGAGGCAGCGTTCTACGGTCCAAAACTCGACTTCATGGTAAAAGATGCCCTCGGCCGTCGTTGGCAATTGGGTACTATACAAGTGGACTACAACTTGCCAGAGCGCTTTGAGTTGGAGTATGTAGGCGAAGACAACCAAAAGCACCGCCCTGTAATGATTCACCGTGCGCCATTCGGAAGTATGGAACGTTTCGTGGCTGTGCTCATCGAGCATACCGCAGGTAAGTTCCCATTGTGGCTCACACCAGACCAAGCAGTGGTACTCCCAATCTCAGAGAAGAGCAACGAGTATGCGCACAAGGTAAAAGAGATGCTTGAGGCACAAGACGTGCGCGCTATCGTGGACGACCGCAACGAGAAACTCGGCCGTAAGATTCGCGACAACGAACTCAAGCGTATCCCATACATGCTCATCGTAGGTGAGAAAGAGGCAGAGCAAGGACTTGTATCTGTTCGCCAACAAGGTGCAGAGGAGAAAGGTCAGATGACTATCCAAGAGTTTGCTGACATGATCACTGCTACCGTCAAAGAGCAAATGAATGCGTATTGATCTTAGAAGCTATAAGGCTGGAAGCAAGAATATAAAAATAGGCGAGGATTTACCCTCGCCTATTTTTGTAGTTCCTACTTACGATTTATAATTGCTTTCCCATCGCGTCATAACGATTGGTTTGATATTGGATATACAATCGACCGTCTTGAATGTATTTCGTGGGTGGGGTTGGCAGATGGATGGTATGAGTGCCTGTAGATGCCTCCACTACGTGTATGATGCACTCCGCTGTGAGGTGTTCTAAGGTGGCGGTTAATACATAGGTGTCTGCACGTTTGACTACTATTCCTATATGTGTGTCATCTATTTCTATAACCTTACTTGTTCGAAGTGTAGGATTTATATTCCAATCAATATTTATATTTTCCACATTAGAAGGGGTAATAGTTGCTTCTATAAACGCAGTGTCACCTACTTCTATTGTGATTTCGTTTGTATTCAGTATCAACTCTTTTGGTCGGATACGATGAGGCTCTGTGCTAATTTCCCATGCGGCTATACCACTACCAAGACAATACTCATAAAGGTTGATAGTGTTATTATCTATTGTTTCCCAGTAGAAGAACGCACCCACAGAGGCATTACCATCGTAACCATCACTCCCTAATTCAGCTTGCGTATACAAGGGGGTTGATTCTGTGGCAGTCATGTCACGAAGAGTCCAACCACCATTGTAATTTGAGCCAGAAGCATGGACAAACATATCATGTCCTCCTAAACGGAAAAATGCTCCTCCAACAGAGTTATTGCGTGCAGGAGCAGTGGTGCCGTTGGGAGTGGTGACATAACTGCCTTTGTCAGTACCTTTGAAGAGGTGATAACCCATGCTACGTACTTGATAGATAAAGTGTGCAGGATTGTTATCAATAGGTATCACATACCCTGCTGTATTAGCTTGTAAACTAACTTTTTGCGAAATGGTATTGACATACTGCCCATTGACAATCTTTACCACTTCCACATATTCTTGTTTGTTCGGAAAGAAGTACACATATCCTCCTTCTTCGGAGAATATATCTCCACTGGCAGTGGGAAAGTTTGTTTGACCATTGTTGTTGAGTGTGAACGCAATCGTATGTTCGCTATTATCGTCGGCTTTATACACGGTCAAGTGATTAGGTGTAGAGGCGCTTTTTGAGGTGTGTAGTATCAAGTTACCTACATCGTCGCGGCAAATACCATTACATAGGTTATCCACCTCGGTTGATGTGATAGCTCCTGTAGTATCTACAGCTACTAGTAAATTGTTGTAATAATCTGCTGCATAGAATACACCATTGATATATGTTGCTTCTTGTGCTTGGAAATAATTACCTCCCAAAGTAGTTGGAAAATCTTGTGGCAATGTACCTGCAGCTTTAGTGCGATTGAAGATAGGAGTTACATAGAGTGTATCGATAGGCTCAATAGGGGCGAGCACATCCCAATCTATTTCTTCCAACTCTGGCATTTCGTTAGGTCTCAGATAGTCGCAGGTCATCATAGTACATCCCAACTCACCGTGTGTTTTATAGTTGCTTTCGCTATTCACTGTCCAACATGCCACTTCAAGGCCTGCATCATGACACTTACGAGCCATCGTTTTGTTTAGTCCTCCTGTTTGTACGCTGGGATTAATTCCCCATTGCAGACACCATTGATAGCGCTTCTCAGTAATCTCATAGCAGAGATATTGGCACTTGAGTGCAGGATAATTAGTGCGTACATACTCTAGTGACTGTTGCATAGAAGTCAAAATAATGGCTTTGTCCACCAAACCATGATTTTCAATCAATTTATAGAGAGTAGGGAAACGGCTCATATCGTTATCGTTGATACCTGTAGCCCATTTCAATTCTATGATGGGGAAAACATTGAAGTTCTTGCATATTCTTAAGAATCTATCCACGGTGCATAGTTTGCCTGTATATGTGACATCATTTCGCGTTTGTGTGAGCGTGAGTGTTTCTAACTCAGCGAGATTGGTCGAAGCTATTTCTACATTATGTCCTACGCGTTTCAGATCATTATCGTGCCAGCAGACACAATGTCCATCTTTAGTTGTTTTGACATCAATCTCTAATCCGGTGTAACCATAGTAATGAATACCATTCATAAAAGCTTCTTCGGTGTTCTCTACTCCGCGATAACTACCGCGATGACCTGCGAATAGAGGCTTCCATGCATATGCTTGGCTTAGTGTGCATACAAGACACAACAATAATAGAATTTTTTTCATGGTATGCTTTTGTATGGTTATTGTATTTCTAAATAATCGGTAGTCACATATTGGCAACCTAAAGCTTTGACGCGCTCATAGTCTTTCACTTCATTGACTGTCCATGTGGCCACTGCTTTGCCTATCTCTTGGCTACGTGTTATCACTTCCTCTGTGACAGCTGTATGTGGTACACTGAGAGTGACATTCCATTGCTTACACCACGCATAATCTGCTTCTTGCACGTTGTGACGCAACCACTGACACGTCAGTTGAGGGTAATTCGTGCGAATATATTCGATAGATTGCTGCATAGAAGTTAGTATCACACTCTCTTCTACCAAACCATACTTTTCTATCAATTGGTATAGTGCGGGAAAGAGTGTCATGTCATTGTTGTTCAATCCTATGCCCCACTTCAGTTCCACCACTGGGAATACGTTATTTTCTTTGCATATCTCTAAGTACCTATCCACTGTACATATCTTGGCGGTATAAGTAGTGTCTCTACGTGTTTGTACAAGTGTGATAGCCTCTAGTTCTGCCAGACTGCTTGTAGGAATCATCATGCTATCAATCCCTGCACGTTGTAGGTGGTCGTCATGCCAACAAATTAGTTGACTATCTACGGTAACTTTCACGTCGCATTCCAATCCTTGATAGCCGAAATGTGTAGCTCCATTGATGAAGGCTTCTTCGGTGTTCTCTACTCCGAGTAAACTGCCGCGGTGTCCCACAAAAGTAACAGGCTGGTTGCATGCTTGAATGATTGTGCAAACGAGGCACAATAATGTAATTTTGGTTTTCATGGCGTATATGGTTTTTATTTTTATCTTCTAAACTCTGCTAATACGATAGCCGTAGCAATACCAACATTCAAACTTTCCGAAGTAGCTTCACCAACGGGATAGGATGGAATCAGCAAGGGATGTGTAATCAATGTACGTATTGCTTTGGATATGCCTTTGCCTTCATTACCCATCACTATCACACCCTCTTTTTTGTTAGGTATAGCACCTGCCTCATACATATTCCTTCCTTCTAGTAATGTGCCATAGAGTGGGGTACCTTGATCTCTATATGCCGCAAGTATTTCTGGTAAGTCTACGTAATGTACCCGCACACGTGCCAAAGCCCCCATCGTGGCTTGCACTACTTTGGGGTTATAACAATCTGCTGTATCGCGCGAACATAGGATATCGTGTATGCCAAACCAATCGCAAGTGCGAATAATTGTCCCTAAATTACCAGGGTCTTGTACACCATCTAATGCTAGCAACAAATTCGGCATCTCAACTCTCAACTCTCCTCTCTCAACTCTCTTAAACACCCCAATCATCCCTTGTGGCGTACGAAGCGATGACATCTGCTGAATCTCGGTAGAGGTAGCATTATCGTTTGTGGCAAGCAATACGAGCTCAAAGGCATCGCGTAACTCATTAACGCATTTCTCGCCTTCTGCCACGAACACGCCTTCTGCATCACGGTTTTTCTTTTGTTGCAGGCTGCGTACCCATTTTATTTGCGCTTTACTTAAGTGCATATAATTGATACTGAAACTTATTTTTGCTGCAAAGGTACGATTTTTTTTTTAATAAACCAAGAAACCAAACAAAAAAAGCAATGGAAACAATAGGGAAACTACAGAATGGTAATGGAGTTATAATGGGATGATAACGGGAAGTTTGCGTAGTAGGATAGATAAAATCTATCTTTTTCAATAAAAAGTGCTTTATTATTTGTCTATATACATTTTTTTTTGTACCTTTGTGCGCTAATTATGTGCTCACTATGAAAAAAATAAGTATTTTATTCATCACACTTGCATTATTGGTGCTAAGTTCTACAACGATGGGGCAGACACTTGAAGTAAAACAATCATTCCGGCTGATTCCTGCTTCTTCTGTTACTGCGATGTACAAGAATCAATTTGGTAGATGGGAAAAACCTCTGTTGGATGATACTTTTCCATACTCTGTGATTAGAGTTGTGCTTGAAGGCAATGAAAAAGAGGTGCTTGCTGCAATGGAAAAGATTGGACTATATCTTGGTACGCAACGAATGGTGCTAGATAAGAGTACAGAAATAGAAAATGAGATTTTATTTCTTATCCCATCTGGAGCAGGACATGTAGAGATTATGTGTGGTAATGGGTGCGAAAAACAAACGATTATTGATGTACCACGTTTAAACTCCAATCAAGTATACTATGGTAAAGTACATTATATTCCTGCTGAAGAAGAATCACAGTCTGCAGAAGCAGTAAATCTTGATGCGCTCAAACAACAACTCTTGGCAGAACTCACAGAATATATGCAAGACCAAAAGGCGCAAAATGCTCAAATATCTCAACAACCAATTCAGGCACCAGAGCCAGTTGTAGAGGATATTGAATATGAATATGTAGATATGGGATTGAGTGTCAAATGGGCAACATGCAATGTGGGAGCTACCAAACCAGAAGAACTAGGCACATATTTTGCTTGGGGAGAGAAAAATACGAAGGATATCTACAACTGGAGTACATATGCACATTATGATAGCGATAAGAGTGTATTGACTAAATACTGTACACGTACCAGATCGGGAAAAGTGGATAATAAGATAGTCATTGATTATGCCGATGATGTAGTTTACGTGGAGAGAGAAGATAACTGCCGTATGCCGACAGCCCAAGAAATGAATGAACTATGCGAAAAATGTGCATGGGTTTGGATGGAGAAGAATGGAGTGGCGGGATATAAGGTGATAAGTAATATCACAGGAAAAAGTATATTTCTTCCTGCAGCTGGTTTTATGTACAATGATAGATTATATTCTACTAAAACAGACGGCTATTATTGGTCAAGTTCTGTCAATACGCAATATCCCGAAGAAGCATATGGTGTGCACTTCAATGCAAATAGTGTAAGTAGAAGCAATGATTATAGATATTATGGGCGGTCTATACGTCCTGTGAAACCATAAATCATATGCAATGTTATACAAGCAATAGTAATAAAGTAAGCAAGATAGTGCAATGGCTATTTTGTTTGTTTTGTGGTGTGATATTATGTGCTTGTAATATGACCAAGTTCGTACCACGAGGTCAATATTTGCTGAATGATGTGAAGGTACATGTGGAAGATAATAAAGATGTACCTGCTGTGGATTTAGTAAAATATATACAACAAAAGGAGAATACTGAAATATTAGGTTTCTGGAAGTTACAACTAGGAATCTATAATACAGCGTCTTTAGATACTGCAAAATGGACTAGTAAAAATGCTCGAAAGATAGGCGAGGCACCTGTAATTTTCTCTCCAGAGTTAGTTGATGCTAGTTGTACCCAACTCAAGCGAGCTATGAATAACAAAGGTTATTTTCGTGCTATAGTGGATACTACCATGCAGGTGAAAGATCGCAAAGTGAATTTGGCTTACCATATTACGACAAATGAACCATATAGTATTCGTAATTATTCGATTAGTTTAGATAATAGTGAGTTATCTTCTGTTGCTCAAAATCAGCGCTATACGTTGGTGCACAACGGTATGCAATTTGATGCAGATATACTTAATCAAGAGCGTCAACGTGTTGCTAGTACAATGCGTAGGAGAGGATATTTCTATTTTGATCAAGAGATGTTGCAGTATAAGGCAGATAGTACTCGAGGAAAGCAGCAAATAGATGTCAAAATGGAACTGCAAGACTATATACAGATGCTTTCAGATGAAGAGAAAGAGAATATCTTCCGTGTCTATAAAATTGCACGTGTACATTTTCATATAGATTACGATCCTACACGTTTGCCAGAAGATAAAGAAATGTATGCATCTTCGCGTGATGGCTATGTGTTCACTTGGGTGGGTAAACAATTATTACGTGAAAAGATGCTCATTCGTAATTGTCCAATAAAACCAGGTGATAGATACAACGAAAACTTGGTAGAGCGCACGTATGCACGATTGAATCAATTGGCACCGATAAAATATGTAGATATCAGTTTTGAACAGATTTCGGTCGATGAACTAGATTGTCATATTGTGCTCTCGCGAGGGAAATTGAATACCATTTCGGCAGAGATAGAGGGAACTTATTCTGCTGGAGATTGGGGAATCGCAGCAGGAGTTGGATATGTGAATCGCAATCTATTTCGAGGTGCTGAAGAATTGTCTGTAGATGGTCGTGGCAGTTATGAATGGAGACAAAATGGTGGTCGTGCCATAGAAGCAAAAGTTTCTGCTGAATTAAAGTTTCCATCTGCGATAGCCATAGATTTGGGCTACAACTTTCAAAATCGTCCAGATGAATATACACGCTCAATTTTTAATGCAGGACTGGAATATACATTCAAACAACCGCATATAGGATTGAATCACCAATTCCGTTTTGTAGATATTAGTTACGTGTACTTACCATGGATAAGCGATGCATTCCGTGATCAGTTTTTGCAGTCAACCAACATATTGAAGTATTCTTATGAGAATCACTTTATCGTAGGACTTGGATATTCTGGCAATTATACATCTTTCCGCGCGCGTCAACCCCATCGTTCGTATTGGAACCTATACTACAATTTGGAAACGGCAGGTAATCTCTTGCGTGGTCTTGCTAAACCATTACATTTTAATATAGACCAAGAATCAGGTAACTACGAATTATTTAATACGCAATTTGCACAATTTGCAAAGGCAGATGTATCGGTGACATATAACCAAATGCTTCACCCAAAACATCGATTGGTATTCCATACGGATTTGGGTGTAGCAATTCCGTATGGCAACTCACAAACGATACCCTTTGAGAAACGTTATTTCGCAGGAGGAGCGAATAGCGTTCGTGGCTGGTCTGCTCGCACTTTGGGACCAGGTGGCTATCGGGGCAATGGGAAGTTGATTGACTTCAACAACCAATCGGGTGATATTCGTGTGAATTTGAATATAGAGTATCGAGCCAAAGTATGGTCTATTATAGAACTGGCTGCGTTTGTAGATGCAGGTAATATATGGACTATATATGATTACGAAGCGCAACCTTATGGCATGTTCCGGTGGAATGAATTTTATAAACAGATTGCGTTAGCGTATGGAGTGGGATTGCGTTTAGACTTCTCGTTCTTTATCTTCCGCATAGATTTTGGAGTGAAGTTATACGACCCAAGTCGCTTGTATGGCGCACTAGCAGGTTCTCAGTGGCGTACCGTAGCTAATGGCTTAAACTGGGCAGAGGATATGACTTTCCATTTTGCTATTGGTTATCCGTTCTAATTTATAATGCGAAACGCATGCTACAAGCATATTGCATAAAGGGAGTTGTGGAAGCTGGATGCGATGAGGCAGGTCGTGGACCATTGGCTGGTAGCGTGTTTGCTGCTGCTGTAGTTTTAGATGCTGCGCTACTAGCGAAAGAAGTACATCGTTCATGGCTAGAGATGCTGAATGACTCAAAGCAACTAACAAGCAAAGAACGCAATTACCTGCGTCCGCTAATAGAGAAATATGCTCAAGCATGGGCTGTAGTTGAAGTGACAGCAGAAGAGATAGATCAAATAAATATACTGAATGCTTCCATTATAGGTATGCAGCGAGCTTTGGATAAGTTAAATATAGTACCGCAACATATCATAGTAGATGGTAATAAGTGGAAACCCTATATCCCTGAGGGGCAAGTAATGGAAATACCTACTCGTACTGTAGTAAAAGGAGATGGAAAATACTTATCTATAGCGGCGGCGAGTGTGTTGGCTAAAACATATAGGGATGAATATATGCTTCACTTGCATGAGCAGTATCCACACTATCACTGGGATACAAATATGGGATATCCCACCAAAGCACATTACGAGGCCATTAAGCAACATGGTATAACACCATATCATAGAAAATCATTTAAATTAAATAAGGTATGAAAATTAAAGTAGTTCATGAGGAAGAACCTCAACAAGTACAACAAACGCAAACCATGCCAACTACTCCAAAACCTCGTAAGAAAATGGGGTGCTTGGGCAAAACCCTTGTTGGTATCGCAGTCTATTTTGGAATATGTTTCCTATTCGGTTTGATGATGGGTGACATGATGTCCACGCCAAAAACGGAGTTGGAAGAAAACACCATTTATCGTATTGATTTGAAAGGAACGTTGGTGGAGCAAGCAGGCGAGGAGAATCCTTTTGATGCGCTCTTTGCAGAGATGTATGGTCAATCCACAACAACAGTGGGATTAAGTGATTTGCTCAGCAATATCGCTCTAGCGAAAGACAACGACAAGATTTTGGGTATTTATCTAAAAGGTGGTATGCTTTCTGCCGGTCCTGCTTCGGCTAAGGCACTTCGCGATGCGTTGTTAGATTTCAAGCAGTCAGGCAAGTTTGTGATTGCGTATGCTGATTCGTATTCTCAGACAAACTACTATATTGCTTCGGTGGCAGATAAGATATTCTTCAATCCAGTGGGTGCGTTGGCATGGGACGGCTTGACCGCACAAAAAGAGTACTATACTCGTTTGTTTGAGAAGATTGGTATTGAGATGCAGATCCTCAAGGTCGGCACATTCAAATCAGCAGTCGAACCATACTTCCGCACATCAATGTCCGATGCTGACCGCAAACAGACTGAGCAATATCTGGGTGGTATCTGGAGTGAGATGAAGTCGGCAGTCGGACAAAGTCGCCAAATCGCTACGGAGCAATTGAACACCTATGCAGATGAGTGCATGTCGCTGCAACCCCAAGAGAAATACTTGGCATACAACTTTGTGGACTCATTGGTGTATATCCAAGAGATGGATTCTATCTTGCGCACCTATGCGGGTACCAAAGATTATAAGCAACTCTCTACTAGCAAGATGACCAATGTAGAGCGTACTAAGATAGAGGCGAAAGACCAAGTAGTTGTTCTTTATGCCGAAGGTGCTATATCGGATGAAGGTGCCGAAGGTATTGTGGAAGGTAAGATATTGAAAACCATCAAGAAGATTTATAAGGATGACGATGTAAAAGCAGTAGTTTTCCGTGTCAATAGTCCTGGTGGTAGTGCAGATGCGAGCGAGCAGATTTGGCACGCGATGAAGATGTTGCAAGATAAGGGTATTCCAGTAGTGGTTTCTATGGGCGATTATGCCGCATCGGGTGGCTACTATATCTCTTGCAACGCCGATTATATCTATGCTGAGCCAACTACATTGACTGGTTCGATTGGTATCTTCGGTACTGTGCCTAATATCAACAAACTCCGCGAGAAAGTGGGTTTGGATATTGATGGCGTTTCTACCAACAAACATTCCGCCTTGAATGTCAATGCTATCTATAGGGGCATGAATCCTCAAGAGACAGCCCTCATGCAAAACATGGTAGAGCGTGGTTATGACCTCTTTACTCGTCGTTGTGCAGACGGTCGTGACATGTCGCAAGATGAGATTAAGAAGATTGGCGAGGGTAGAGTATGGCTTGGCAAAGATGCCATAGAGATAGGTTTAGTGGATAGTTTGGGTAATATCAACGATGCAATCAACAAAGCAGTTGAAATGGCTCAGTTGGGTGAGTATCAGTTGGTTAGCTATCCAGAAAAGAAAGACCCATTCGAGGAGATGCTCAAGATGTTTGACACCACTACGCCAGAGGAGCAACTCATCATGCAAGTGCGCGAGTTTGCGTCCAAACCACGTATTATGGCACTTATGCCAGAGGTGAACATACAATAGTAAATTAAAAGATTGCATTGAGAAACTTGAAGTATCTATTAGCTCCCATATCGTGGATTTATGCATTCTTTGTGTGGCTACGCAATGTGCTATATGATGATCATGTCTTGCCGTCTCATACCGTCAGTGTACCTACCATTGCCATTGGTAACCTCGCTGTTGGAGGTACTGGCAAGACACCTATGACCGAATATATTATCCGTTTGTTATCTTCGCAATACAAGGTGGCGGTATTATCAAGAGGGTATGGCAGAAAGACTCGGGGATTTCGTTTGGCTACTCCCACAGATACTGCCTCTACAATAGGAGATGAACCGATGCAAATTCATATGCATTTTCCCGATATACCTGTTGCTGTATGTGCAGATAGGGTGTATGGAATTAAACGATTGCAAATGCTTTATCCAAATTTGCAGTGTGTCATCTTGGATGATGCTTACCAACATCGCAAACTGCGTGCAGGGTTTTATATCCTGCTCACATCATACGATAATCTATATGTAGATGACCATATGTTGCCGTATGGCAGATTACGTGATTTACCTGCAGAAAGTACAAGAGCGAATGCAGTGGTAGTTACCAAGTGTCCAAAAGAAATGCAACCTATAGAACGACGAATAGTGAGCAATAGTTTGCATCTTGCTTCATATCAGCAACTATATTATTCATCAATCAGGTACGCAGATGTGTCACTTTCTTCGACACCGTTGCTCATAGCGGGAGTGGCAAATCCTCAACCTATGTTAATGCATTTACGACAATATTTCCCAGATACGGAATTATTGGCCTTTGCTGACCATCACGATTTTACGAAGCAAGATATTCAAGAAATCTTGTCGAAAGCAGATAACTACCAGCATGTGATTACTACTGAAAAGGATTTGATGCGCATGCAACAAACATGTTTAATAGAAGCACTGGCAGATAAACTGAAAGTATTATCTATTCAAACGGATTTTGGTATTGATCAAGCTGCGTTTGATAGGCAGATACTATTATATGTAAGCGAAAATAATCGCAGTGTGAAACTATAAATATTTGCCCTACATAAGCAATCTCCTAATAATATGAATATTTTATCACTATTAAAACGTTTCGTCCCGCCATATCGTTGGCAAGTGGCTGCAAACCTATTCTTCAATATCCTATCTACGATATTGTCGTTATTCTCATTTGCTACTATCATTCCTGTGTTGCAAATACTGTTTGGCCTATCAGAGTCAAACGCTGTATATATGCCTATGGCAGACGCAACTTCCATGCAGGAGACGTTGGATATTTTGAAAAATAACCTATATTATTTTTTAGAAACGCAGATTGCTACCCGTGGAGCGCAGTATGTATTGCTACTATTAGGAGGATGTCTGGTTATACTTACAGGATTTAAGTGTCTTACTGCATGGCTTGCTAACTATTTTATGGTCCCAATACGCACAGGTGTGCTACGCGACCTACGTGCGCGCCTATACAAGAAAGTTGTTAGTTTGCCGATTGGATTCTTTACTGAAGAACGTAAAGGTGACGTAATGTCACGTATGACCAACGATGTAAACGAAGTAGAAGCTAGTATCATGTCAACATTGGATATGCTTTTCAAGGACCCAATCATGATTCTTGTCTATCTCATCACACTATTTACTATCTCTTGGCAACTCACGCTCTTTGTGCTCATACTATTACCTATAGCTGGTTTCTTGATTGGGCGTATCGGACGTTCACTCAAACGGGCATCGACAAAAGGACAAGAGCAAAATGCTGAGATTCTCACACAAATTGATGAGACATTGGGCGGCCTGCGTGTGGTGAAGGCTTTTAATGCAGAAAGCAAACTCACTATTCGTTTTATCCAGCTCATCAATGCCACTCGTGCTACGTTCAACCGAATCAATCGTCGCTACTATCTGGCACACCCCGTATCGGAGTTCTTTGGTACGGCACTCATTGCCATACTGTTATGGTTTGGTGGTACACTCATATTGGGTGACCATTCGTCTATAGATGCGGCTACATTCATTTACTATCTGGTTATTTTCTATTCTATCATCAATCCTGCCAAGGACCTTAGTAAAGCCACTTATGGCATTCGCCGTGGTATGGCGTCGCTGGAGCGAATAGATAAGATACTGAATACTGAGAGTAATATTCGCAATGCGAAAAACCCAAAGCAAATATCAGATTTTCAGTCGGTTATTCGCTATGAGGATGTCTGCTTCTCCTATCAAACTGATCGATCGGTATTGCAGCATATCAACTTAGATATTCACAAGGGGCAAACCATTGCTTTGGTAGGTCAGTCGGGTAGTGGCAAGACTACGATGGCGGATTTATTGCCTCGTTTCTATGATACTACTGCTGGTCGTATTACCATTGATGGAGTAGATATTCGTGAGGTAAAGACTTTTGACTTGCGTGCGCTCATGGGCAATGTCAATCAAGAGGCGATTCTCTTCAATGACACTTTCTATAATAACATTACTTTTGGCGTAGAGTCTGCTACTATGGAGGAGGTGCGCCAAGCAGCGCGTATTGCCAATGCAGAGGACTTTATTATGGCTACGCCTGACCAATATCAAACCACTATTGGCGACCGTGGTTCGCGTCTGAGTGGCGGACAACGCCAACGCATTTCCATTGCTCGCGCTATTCTCAAGAATCCACCTATCCTCATCTTGGATGAAGCTACTTCTGCTTTGGACACTGAGTCCGAGAAACTAGTACAAGAGGCACTTGAAAACCTTATGAAAGATCGTACTACCTTAGTGGTGGCTCACCGCTTGAGTACTATCCGCAATGCCGACCTTATTTGTGTGTTGCACGAGGGACAAATCGTCGAACGAGGCACACACGACGAGTTGTATGCACTCAATGGCTACTATCGCAAACTGATTGAAATGCAACAACAGTAATACCAATTAAAAATAAGGACTATGCAGTCGCATAGTCCTTATTTTATTATTTTCCTCTATTAGAAGAGACCAGACGTACAATCTGATTCGCTCTTTCTAACTTTTTTGTAAGTTTCAATAACGCTATCTTCTGTCATACCCATTGCTTCTCTGAAATCTTCCCTACTATCAAGATAGGCATCCAATTCATTGGAAGTACCCCAAAAATAAGTGGTGGATGTAATGATGTATTTGTCTCCCATCAAAGTTTTTTGGGTGATTTCGTAGCAATAATTGGTGTTGCTACAACTGCTTAAGATACCTGCCAAAACTACGGCACAGGCGATAAGGATTTTTCTCATTGTAGTAAAAATTTAAGTGGTTAATATATTATTTTCCTCTTACGAGTTTCTTGATTTCGCTGAGCTTGTTCAGCGCCTCTAGTGGCGTCAAGTTATTGATATCCAATGTCTTTACCTCATCTCTAATTTGCTCCAGTACAGGGTCATCTAGTTGGAAGAAACTCAATTGCATGCCGCTTGGTGCGCTGACTGAAGCCTTGCCACTGCCGATAGTAGGCGATGAGGCTATAGGCGATTGGCTATGGTCATTTTCTAAGTCTTTCAATATCTGATTCGCACGCTGAATAATCGACGACGGCATACCTGCTAGTTTTGCCACATGAATACCAAAACTATGCTCCGAGCCACCGCGCACCAATTTACGCATGAAGATCACCTTTCCGTTTGCCTCACGCACCGACACATTATAGTTGCGTATGCGCTGGAAACTCTCCTCCATCTCATTGAGCTCGTGGTAGTGGGTAGCAAATAGAGTTTTTGCATGTCCCTTTTGCTCGTGGATATACTCCACAATTGCCCATGCGATGCTGATACCGTCGTAGGTACTCGTACCGCGTCCGAGTTCATCGAAAAGCACCAGACTACGCTCGCTGAGGTTGTTCAAGATACTTGCTGCCTCGTTCATCTCTACCATAAAAGTACTCTCACCTAAAGATATATTGTCACTTGCTCCCACACGAGTAAAAATCTTATCTACTACACCTATACTGGCACTTTCTGCTGGCACAAAACTACCCATCTGTGCCATCAGCACAATGAGCGCCGTCTGACGGAGTAGGGCAGACTTACCCGCCATATTTGGACCTGTGATGATGATAATCTGCTGCCCATTGTTGTCCAATAACACATCGTTAGGCACGTACTCCTCATCCATAGGCAATTGCTTTTCAATCACAGGGTGACGACCTTGACGGATATCAATCACCAGACTATCGTTGATGGCTGGACACACATACCTATTCTCTACTGCTACACGTGCAAAGCCCATCAAGCAGTCCATCTGCGCTATTACGTTGGCGTCCATTTGCATTTGTGGTACAAACTCGGTCATCGCCAACATCAGTTCGGTATAAAGGCGTGTCTCTATAATTTGAATTTGTCCCTCGGCATTGAGGATCTTGTCCTCATACTCTTTGAGCTCTTGGGTGATATAGCGCTCAGCATTGACCAAAGTCTGCTTGCGAATCCATGTTTCTGGTACTTGCTCTTTGTAGGTGTTGCGCACCTCCAGATAGTAGCCGAAGACATTGTTGTATCCTATCTTAAGTGACTGAATACCCGTAGTCTCTATCTCGCGTTGTTGTATTTGCAAAAGACGCTCTTTACCATGTGCTTGTATGTCGCGCAGCTCGTCTAGTTCGGTATTTACGCCACGTGCAATGGTATTTGGACGACCTTGTACAGCGGGTGGGTCGGGTGTAATCTCGCGTTGGATTCTTTCACACATTTCTCTACATAGACTGAGTTGTTCACCTAGGAGGCGCAAGTACGAATTATCGGTCGCCTTTTCACATATATGTTTGATAGGAACAATGCAGTTGAGTGCTACACTCAGTTGTACCATTTCACGAGGAGAAATCCTGCCTGTAGAAATCTTGCCCACAATACGTTCCATATCCATGATACGTTCTAGATTCTCGCGAATAATCGCTCGCTCATCAGGATGACGGAATAGATATTCCACTACCGTTTGGCGATTGCGGATAGCACGTACATCTTTTAGCGGGAATGCTAACCAGCGGTGTAGCAATCGTCCACCCATAGGCGTGGTGGTGCGGTCAATGATATCATATAGCGTAGTGCTATTCTCGCGCTGTCCGCTCAATAGCTCCAAGTTGCGAATCGTGAAACGGTCCATCCACACAAACTTATCCTCCTCAATGCGACTAAGATGCTGAATATGACCATTTTGCAAGTGTTGTGTGGCATCTAGATAGTGCAATATCGCACCTGCTGCTATCACTCCTTCAGGCAATTGCTCCACGCCGAAGCCCTTCAAGTTTTGCACTTGAAACTGCTTGGTCAGTCTATCCATCGCCGCATCGTGGGTCATCATCCAGTCGTCCAACTCAAAGGTGAAGTATTTGCTACCAAAAGCCGCTTCAAACACTTGCTTCTTTCCTCGCAAATACAATACCTCCTTAGGCGCAAAGTTTACCAACAGTTTATCAATATAATCGCTTGTGCCTTGTGCAACGAGGAACTCGCCCGTAGAGATGTCCAAGAACGAAACACCCACCTCACGTTTGTCGAAGTTTACGCATGCCAGCCAGGTGTTCTCCTTTTGTTGCAAAGTAGTATCCGAATAACTTACACCTGGTGTCACTAACTCTGTTACACCGCGTTTGACTAATTTTTTAGTTAGTTTAGGGTCTTCCAACTGGTCACAAATAGCCACGCGCAAACCTGCACGCACTAATTTGGGTAAATAAGTGTCGAGTGCATGGAAGGGGAAACCAGCCATCTCCAATGCTTTCGTTTCTTTACTTGCGCCATTGCTGCGATGAGTGAGCGTGATATTGAGTATCTTGCTCGCACGCACAGCATCTTCGGCATAGGTCTCGTAGAAGTCGCCACAACGAAATAGCAATACCGCATCGGGGTACTGTGCTTTGATGTCGCGAAACTGCTTCATCATCGGAGTATCAGTAGAATCTATCTTTGCCATAATTACTTAAGTTTTACATCTATTTTGAGGTTGAACATTCGACCTGTCAAATAATTGGGAGTAGGCCAATGTTGCCCATCTGCTGCTGTTACCCAATAATAACTATTCATATTATTCCAACCTACCAAGTTAAATACATCAAACTGAACACTCCAACTTTCCACATGTTTTGCCTTCTTCATCCATTGGTCGGTAGCTGCCGAGAAAGTACGACTTGCACCGATATCTATTCGTCGATAATCGCCCATATGTCCTAAATAGCGCATTGCCTCATTTCTAGGATAGCCAAAAGGCAAACCTTCATTCCATATAAATTTCAAATGTAATCTATATTGTGGCAACTGAGGTAAATAGTCTTGGAAGTATAATGTCAAGTTATATCGTTGTTCTTGTGGAGTGGGTATCCAACCCAACTGGTGGACATCATCTACAAATCGCATTCTGCTTCGCATAGTGGAGAAGCTAATCCAAGAATCGGCACCTGGTGCTAATTCGCCAAACAACTTCAAATCTAAACCAATTGTATAGCCTTCGCTATCATTGAGACCTGAATAGCGCACGCGCACATTGTCCACCGTGTAACTCTCCATGCGATCTATATATTTACCATATGCTTCGGCGGTAAACTTGAACGGACGCCCCCATGCGCGGAAGTAATAATCCGCACCCAATACTAATTGATACGAACGTTGAGCTTTCAATTTGTCGTTCAAGTTCACACGGTACACTCCACTCTTATCTTGAATTGTTTGGCGCAATTCCTTGTAAAAAGGAGCTTGATAGTAGATTCCCGTGGCTGCTCGAAATGTGAAGTCCCGTTTCCAACCTGGCATCCATACTATGCTTACGCGAGGAGAGGGAAGTACTTCATTGGTAAAACTCCACCAATTCATACGCATACCTGCTGTTAAAAATACTTTCCCCTGCTCTGTACTCCATCGGTATGTATTTTGTGCATATGCTTGCAGACGTCCATTTAGTAGGTGGGTTGTACCTTTCATGGCATAATATAATTCCATTTCCTTGGCTACATTGGGCAAACTATATCCCAATGAATCGCGCCATTCCCATTCACTAATTTGGTCATTTACTATTTCTACTTGTCCACTAACACCCCAAGTCAAACTATTCTGTTCGTGTTTCCACTCGCCCGTATGGGCTAATGTTATCATACTAGCTTGCAACTTATTACGTGCATGTTCGTGGAAGTCTGCTGTACCAATAATGTCTTGATTATTGGTCGTACCTGCTATTGCTTGATTGGGATTATTCGCTGGGGATTCTTCCCCTCCTTCTTTGTCTTGTTTACTCAAGATAAGTTCGCTATGGATATCATAGGTTTCTTGTTCATGAGTATAGAATCCACTCAAATCAAAACCTATTTTTACTTCGGGATGCACCTTCCCATACGCGCTCAACGCAGCAAAGGCTGTACGAAACATGTCCTTTTCTTGCCCTTCGAAATAAATGGTCTTTGTTAGCGGATTTTGCAGCGTACCTGAGGTGGTTTCCGCAGAATCAGGATCAAAAGTGTAACTATTTTGTGAAAAATTACCCATCAACCGTATCTCCCACGCCTCATCACCTAATCGCCTCATAGCCTTCCTCCCCACCTTCCATGTCATCTGCGTTTGATAATCTACAAAGTTTGGCTTGTAATTACCTTTCGTGTCCAAAGCCCCCAACATATATTTAGATGTCTTGTAGCGAACTCCATGCATATAACTCTGTGTACTATCTCCCCAACCTACATAGGCGCTTGCGCCTAGTAAACTCACATTAAAGCGTGATTCTAATTTAGTAGGTCGCTTATATCGTATATCCAACACCGATGACATTTTATCACCATATTGGGCGTCAAAACCACCTGCCGAGAAATCCACACTCTCCACCATATCCGTATTAGCGAAACTCAATCCTTCTTGCTGTCCACTTCTAATCAATAACGGACGATAAACCTCCAACCCATTGACATACACTGAGTTTTCATCATAGGTACCACCGCGCACGTTGTACTGACTACTCATTTCGTTGTTTTGCCTTACACCAGCAAAAGTAATCAATAAATTTTCAATGCCACCACCAGTTGCATCTGGCATCAACCGTGCTATTCCTATATCAGTCCGTTCCATTGTACCCGTTTGACGTTGGATACCACGCACGGTGACTTCGTTGAGCATTTCTTCATTGGTTGGTAGTATTACATTTACACCCAATACTTTGTTTTGTGTATATAGTTGTTGGCGAATGGTTTCATAGCCAATCATGGAATATACTATTGTTATAGTATCTGCCATTTCTGTAGTCAAATCATAGTAACCATTTTGGTTAGTTGTGGTGCCTGTTGTGGTACCTTCTACAAATACGTTTGCTAATTCTATACCACGGTTGTCAGAATCCAATACATATCCAAAAAATCGAACTTCAGGTGTTTTACCCAAAACGATAATACTCAATGACAAAAGCACAAGTATGACAGCACACTTATGTATACAATATGGTATAGTATATCTAACTAGTTTCATTAAAAGAATACTATAGTGACAATTTCAACCTGCAAAGATACG
>CALAUA010000019.1 GCA_937891975.1 uncultured Bacteroidales bacterium | reverse complement strand
TCACTACTACTGGTTCTAATGGCTGTGATAGTACCGTGACCTTGCACTTGACTATTTTGCCAGAGGCTAAGGTCGAGACTGAAGAGTGGACACTCTGTCCTGGTGACTTGAGCACTCCACGTGATTGGCATGGTCAATCAATCAGTGCTGCTGGTAACTACGAGGCAAGTGATAAGTTTGTAGGAACAGATTGCGATAGTGTAATCTATCAGTTGACCGTCACAATACCTGATGCGGATAACGATGCTACCATGGATAATCTTCCTGCAGTTAGCAAGTACAACAACCGTGTTCTCTTGCTCAATATTAACGAGATAAAAGACATGTTCGATGGTTGGACTCCTGCTCAAGATAGCGTGGTATGGTATCGCGTAGTAGGTGAGCAAGATGCAGCTTATGCGGCATATGCAACGTGGAAACAATTACCAAATGCAGGTGATGATGAGGTATTGACCCCACTAGGTCATTACTACAACGAACCTGATGGTAGTACATTGAAGGCTGGTAAATACTATGCGTTGCTGCTACGACCAACCGACCTTTGCGATAATGATGAAATTATGCGTACTGTATTGTTAACTTGCGAAGCAGATGCCTCTGGTCCTCGCCTTGTACCTAATGTAGTTCGTGCAAACGAGACATTGACTCTAGAGAACTTGCAACCAAGCGATGTGAATGAGATTCGTGTTTATAGCTCAACTGGTCAGTTGGTTGCAACTTACACCGCTGAGCAAGTAAGCAAGTTTATCTTCAACGCAGCTACTGTTTCTGGCTACTACTTGGTAGATGTGGAGAATAAGAATAATAAGGTTACCCTACGTTATGTAGTAAAATAATAGGAGGATAAGAGAATGAAAACTAAAAATATGAAAATGAATAATGCAAATATGATCAAGGTTAGCTTGCTGGTGATTTTCACCAGCCTGCTACCTTTTGCAAATGTTTCCGCTCAGAAGAAGCAATTATATTATCCTAATTCTGATGTTCTTATTGAGGTAGGTGACTCTATTCGAATAAATCCAGATAGTTTGCACTACGAGACAGGTGAGCGTAAAGTACGTTGGGTATATGATAGAGTACACATAATACGTCAGGTGAGCAGTAAATACCACCCTGATGGAGTTCTTCTACGTGGTATCAATTCATGGATTTATGCTAATGCTATACTTGCAGAAAATGATGAAAAGAAACCTCAATTGGATCCAATATACACATCATTAGAAGCTACTATTGCTTATGGAGAAACGTATGATTGGAACGGCGCGAAATACGCTCAAAGTGGTGAATATACACAACACTTCAGTGCTGTAAATGGAGCGGATAGTATAGTTACTCTTCACCTAACCGTTCTTCCAAAACCTATTTATACGTCCTTTGATATTACAGTAGATTTTGGACAAACATATACTTGGAATGATATGACCTATGATACGACAGGTGTATACACCCAAAGTTTTGCAGCAAAGAATGGTGCAGATAGTATTGTTACTCTTAACCTTACTGTATTGCCAGAACCGCAACCTCAACCATATCAAGTGAATCGCTTCTCTGTTGGTGTTCGTGGTGCGTTTGCTTCCTCAATGGCTAAACCAGCGACAACTCCTCTTGGTTTTGATGTATTGCTCGACTTGCAATATGCTCACTATTGGGCTGCTGATCAAGATAAGATCCGTTTGGGTATCATGACAGGTCTTTCTGCTGGATATATGAGCACAACCCGTAGCCAAGCCTGGGATGAAACCTATGTGGCAAAAACAGACGATGGTGATATTGAATATCATGTAACAGCTGATAATATCCAAGAGACCAACCATCAATTGCAATTAGAAGTACCATTGATGTTCTCTATGATAACAGCTAAGGGCTTATTCTTCAACGTAGGTCCACGCTTCTTGTTACCTGCCTATACTCCATACAAGCAAGTAATTACCAATGGTAATGTGGTAGCAACTGACTTACAAACAGGTGTGGTAATTCCTAATAACCCAGTTTATGGTCAATTGAGCGAGGAGCAAGTCAATCAAAAGGGTAAAGGTGAGCAACAATTTGATTTGACCTTGACACTTGGCTTTGAATTGGGATATGAGTTCAAACTCAAGTCTGGTAATTCAATTGGTTTGGGTGCTTTCCTCAATTATGGCGTATATAGTATGTATAGCAATAAGGCATTGGGTTCTGCTATTGATGTAACAGCCCCAAGCAAACAGGCAGATCAAAATGCAGTGGTGAATGTAGAGTCGTTGACAAATGCTTATACCGAGAAAATGGGACACTTGGATGCAGGTGTGAAAGTGAGCTTTAATCTTGACTTTATCAAATAATTAGTGGTTAGCTAATTAAACATTAAAACGGCTGCAATCTCATTCGAATTGCAGCCGTTTTTAATAGTTGAAGATAATAAGTATGTACGCAAGAAACTCAGAGTGCTACGGGAGTGCTACGGGAATGGTATGGGGATTTCTACGTGATTACTAAGGGGCTTCTACAAAAAAAATCGGTCATTAGCATGATACTAATGACCGATTGATGAGAGAGCATAACTTATTTGTCTAATTGCTCATAGGGCGAGTTTTTGCTCTTAAACTCAGGCACGATATCTTTCATTATCTGTACGGTTGGGAATACCTTACCTGTTTGTGCGGTAGCAATAAGTTGATCTATTTGATCTTTGACTATATTGTAGTCGTATGCACGTACTTTAGCCACTAGAATCTTATTGTTGCTGGTAGGAATGGTCTTCTCCTTTTGGTTGAGTAACTCTTCATATAGTTTTTCTCCTGATCGCAAACCAGTGTAGCGAATCTCGATATCTTTACCAGGAATGAAACCTGCTAAACGAATCATGTTGCGTGCAAGATCTGCAATCTTGACAGGCTGACCCATATCAAATACGAAGATCTCTCCACCATTCCCTAACGTGGCAGCCTCGAGAACAAGGCTACTAGCTTCTGGAATCGTCATGAAATAGCGAATAATGTCTGGGTGTGTGACAGTCACAGGACCTCCTGAGGCAATTTGTTTCTTAAAATAAGGAACTACAGAACCATTACTGCCCAATACATTGCCAAAACGAGTTGTGATAAATTTGGTACAATCAGCTTTTTCTTGCACTGTTTTTAGGAAGAGAGATTGTACGTAGATTTCTGCAATACGTTTTGACGCTCCCATTACGTTAGTAGGATTAACAGCCTTATCGGTAGAAATCATCACGAAGCGTTCGACCTCGTATTTTATCGCTAAGTCTGCGACATTCTTGGTACCTAATACATTCGCCATGACCGCCTGTGTAGGAAATTCCTCCATGAGTGGTACATGTTTGTATGCGGCAGCATGGAACACAATGTTAGGGCGATATTCTCTAAATATAGGTTCAATCATCGTATTATCACGCACATCTGCAATGATGTGTACAAATTTGAGATTTGGAAATTGCAATCGCAAATCCATAGTCAAATCGTGTAATGGTGATTCTGCCATATCAACGAGAATCATTCCGCCAGGATTGCGCATAGCCACCTGACGGACTAATTCGCTACCTATGCTACCAGCCGCACCTGTAATGAGAATGTTTCGATTATGGAGCGTAGCTTGAATATTGGCATCATCTAAATTGATGATGGGACGCTCTAATAGATCTTCGACTTTGATAGATTCGATACGACCGATATTCTTGAAATTTAGATCCGAGGCATCATCCTTCGAAAAGTCGGTGAAGTAGGGGGTGACAAGGATATTGATATTGTTTTCTAAGAATATGGTTAAGTCTTTTGATGGATTTATTTGCTTCATAACCAGTGGCGATACAATCACATCCTTGACTCCTTTTTCTTTGAAGATATCAATTAGTTGTTCGTTTAATGGGTAAACCTTCATTCCGAGCAAACTATGTTCCTCCTTTTGTTGTCGCGTAATAAATCCAATGGGACGATACTGGCTATCTATATTAGATTTGAGCATCTTAGCAATAGATAATCCTGCCGATTGAGTACCATAGATAAATACTTTTTTGATTGTGCTATGATGCTGCGAAATATATTCAAAGACCGTCTTAATAACCACACGCGAACTGAATAATAAGCATGTCCCCACAAATGCGTAAATAATAATTGAGGTGGTGAGAAATGGTGGCGTAATTTGTAGTGCATACTTAAATATCATGTTGACAATAATTAGCAATGCACTAGCTGATACAACCGACAATGTAACTTTGATAGTGTCAATAAAGGTGGAGTAACGTAGGATACCTGAATAGGTATGAAATATCCAAAAGAATATCGTTTGAGTAAGAACCAATAGAATAGGTTGTGCCCAAATAGGAAATAACATTTTAGATGTGTCGTATTTCAGCAAACTCGTTCCAATCGCAATACTAATAGTGAATGCTACTAATACAATCAGCAGATCCAATAGCAATACGCCCCATCGAGGTAAGTAACCGATATTTATCCAATGAGAAAATATGTCGGATTTAGATACATCTTTGAATTGTTTCATGTTCTTTGCATTTTAATGTTTGAATAGTATTGATAAGTCTATTGCTATTACAGCAGAATGGCAGACTTAATCGTTTCGACAATATAACGTACGTCATCATCAGTCACATATGGACCTGCAGGTAAGCACATACCCACTTTGAATATCGCTTCGCTTACTCCATTTACATAGGCAGGTGCATTCTGATAAACTGGTTGCTTGTGCATTGGCTTCCAAACTGGGCGTGCCTCAATCTTTGCATTGAGCATATATACTCGCAGCGCTTCTACGTTATTATTTGGCTGACAATCAGTTACCGCAGTATCTACAGCGTGAATAACACCTGCAGCGCCGCCTACTGCTGTTTTGATGACCTCTTTATAGGCATTCTCTTGTCCCTTGATTCGCAATGTAGGGTCTAACTCAATGGTACAGAGCCAATAATTCGAGTCATAATCATCTGTTGGTGCTTTATGTACTGTAACTCCCTCTACATCAGCGAGTAACTCTTCATAAAGCGCTTGTACGTGCTTATGATGAGCAATATGGTCGTTAGCAATCGTCATTTGTCCACGACCAATCCCCGCACAAATATTCGACATGCGATAGTTATAGCCAACCTCTTCGTGTTGATAGTAAGGATATGCTTCACGTGCTTGAGTGGCGTACCACATTACTTTATTCTTCAATTCGGCATTTTCGCAGACTAATGCACCACCTCCTGAAGTGGTAATCATCTTGTTACCATTGAAGGAAAGCACACCAAACTTGCCAAAGGTACCCAATACTTGTCCCTTGAACTTAGATCCAAAGCCTTCAGCTGCATCTTCAATCACAGGAATATCGTATTTTTCTGCTACTGCCATGATGCGCTCGCAATCATATGGCATACCATATAGAGCTACAGGGATTATGGCTTTGGGTTTCTTGCCAGTTTTTTCGATACGATCTAAGATGGCTTTCTCCAATAACTGAGGATCCATGTTCCATGTGTTTGGTTCCGAATCAATGAACACTGGTGTCGCGCCAAGGTATGTAATCGGATGAGAAGATGCGCAGAACGTGAATGATTGTACACATACTTCATCCCCTGGTTTTACGCCGCAAGCGATTAATGCTAAATGTACCGCAGCAGTACCTGCTGAGAGCGCAACAACCTCCTTTTCCTGGCCTTGCTGGTCTTTGCCAACGAATTGCTTGAGGTCATCCTCAAAAGCATTTACGTTTGGTCCTAAAGGCACGACCCAATTGGTGTCGAATGCCTCTTTGATATATTTCTGTTCTAATCCCTCATCTGACATATGTGCTAGACAGAGGTAAATCATGTTGCGGTCGTTACTCATGATAGTTTAATTATGTGCTATTCGTATGTTATAAATCTTTTAGCCAACAAAGGTACTGCTTTTTTTGTAAAATTGCAAATTTATATCAAATTATTTCGCCTGCATATTGTATGCGTTTTCCTAATATTGTTGCAAAAATCATTTGTATATCTTTGATGAAACTATAATTGTGATAATAAAAATAATTCAATCTAACTTTATCAGGATATATAATGTTATCATTGTACCATTTAGCAATAGCTTCTGCCGATTGTCCTGTAAAATCAGGTAATTCTTTAGGTATGGAAATCTTAGGGGAAAGTTTCTTTCCATGGAGTATGTACTCCACAAAAGAGGCGATCATATACTCTTCATCTCTATATTTGAGTGAAGCAGGTCCTGTGATTCCTGGTCGGAGGTGAAGAATGTCACGCTCTTTTCCTTGTAACTTATCTGCATATCCTGGTACATCGGGTCGAGGACCTACAAATGACATCTTGCCAATTAATACATCCCACAATCCAGGTAATTCATCTATTTTATATTGACGCAGTTTGGCTCCTAATGGGGTAATTCGATTCTCGCCTGCCATAGAAATAGATGAACCACTATGACTTACTGTCATGGTGCGGAACTTATGGCAATTAAATACTTTACCGTCTTTACCAATGCGTTTTTGTACGAATAAAATGGGACCTGGCATTTTTATTTTGATGAGTATGGCTACTAATAAAAATAACCAACAGAAAAATATTAATCCGAACAATGAGACTATGCGATCAAACAAAAATTTCATGAGCGTAGAGATTTGATATATGCGATTATTGAATTAGGCATTAATAGCACAATGTTTTTAATAACATGATAACATTTCTGTTTAAAACTATAACTATCCCACAATATAGATGTACAATCTGATAATGGCGCATTCTTGTCAGATAACGACTGAATGAGCTTTGCTCTTAATATTCGATCTCTTATATATGTTTTATTTATACTTTGATAAGGTATACAATCTTGACTATTATGTTTTTGTGAAGCAACTCTAGTTTTTATAGCTTCGAATAGCTTTTTCCCTCTATTAGATACGGGATTAATAGATATGAGCGACATACCAGAAGTGTTGCGCAAATAATGTTTCCCCCAAAAATCCCCCATCCTTAAATCGCAATAATTTAATGAATTTCTGATTTCACAGTTGAAACATGCATTATTTAGTAATTGATTAGAGAAAAATAGTGTATAAAACGCATCATTAATTTTTGGACTCGAATATATAGTTTTAGACTTATACTTAGCTTTTATGTGATATCTCCCCCAACCATAACTTTTATCCCTAAAATTGATATAGTCAAAATGTTTTATCTGTGTCGCTTCTTTTACATTGTTAATATATTTTTTCCACAATAACATAGATGGGCATCCGTGGCAATAAAAATCTATTAAAATACAATGCTCTCTAATCTTTTTTCTTTTTAAGTACGTATCAAGAGCAAATATTTGGCATGGTGTACCAAAAAAGGCTATTTTTTGAGACTTCGCACTACTGAGTATTTGTTGAAAAGCAGGATAACTATACGCTTGAATATATTTAGAACCTCTAAAAGAATAAGTTTCTTCTCGAGTTTTAGCTATTTTTCCAATAGCAATATCCGCTTCATAATCGTAAGCTACTCCAACACAAATATAGCCATCTTTTATTAATTGTTCACAAATAACATCTCCAATACCTCCAGATGTGGTTGCTTGTAAAATATTTTGATCTTTTGCGACAACAGCATAATGACAAATATGCTCATCAAAAATGAATGGTTCTATTTCCGCATATTTATAACATACCTTTTTACATGCTCCACAATCAACACATTTACTATTATCCACTATAGGGCGATAAAATCCTTCGTTATCAAGAGAAAATGATATTGCATTTTTTGTGCATAATAATGCACATGCTTGACAACTTGTACATTCATGTATTTTGTTGGAGTCCAATATATTCATAATACGTTATGCATTAATCATATTTGTTAGATATTCCATTGAATGATGACGACGACGAGTGATTTCTTGTGCGATATACTCCTGATTTTCTTTGTTTGCAAAGATTTTTGACAGCTCCCAATTATCATCAATGATTCGATCTTCAATCTTGTATTCTTGAAGAAGATTTAATAACTTGTTACTATTATCTCTAAGTTTGACGGCAACTTCTCGTTGGGTAATGAGTGATAACACGCAGCCATGAAAAGTATCTGTCACTACCATTTCTGCAAACTTGAAATAGCGTAATAATTCGATGGGGTCTGTATTGATGTTTTTATCAGCCCATTTATGATAGAAACCGGCACATACAACTAATAAGCCCTTTTGTTGGGCAAACGTTTTTATTTTAGCCACTTCTTTAGCATCATTCATTCTAGTTTCGTAAGCATATACCAATAGATACTTAGAGAGTTTAGGGGCAGACAAGTGTTCTAATTCAGATTTGTATCCATATAGTATTACGGGATCTACGTTTAAAGTTGTGGAACGATTAGTCAAAGATTTAGTTATTAAACATGAATTCTCGTCGCGCATACCTAATCCTTGCATTTTATTTAAACCACTACTAACTAATGCTTCGCAATTTAACTTATTGATGTCTTCTAATGTTGTAGGACCAAAACAACCTGCATAGGAAAACACCTTGGATGTTGGGAGACCATGTCCAAACAAAACAGGTGTTGGCCCAGTATGCAATGCAAATACTTCATCACTTCCGATGATCACAGCGTCTAACTTTGGGCAGTCACTATAATAGTCACCGATTAAAGTGTTGGTACATTTAAAGTTTTCAAATTTTTTCTTTTTCTGTAAATTAAAAAGAAACAACCGGATTCCTCGCTGAAATAAATATTTAAGATATATTTTGACGGACTGAAATGATAATACATATTTTGCTTTTAATTCATGTCCTAAGA
Source organism: uncultured Bacteroidales bacterium (assembly GCA_937891975.1). Classification (GTDB taxonomy): domain Bacteria; phylum Bacteroidota; class Bacteroidia; order Bacteroidales; family Paludibacteraceae; genus Colicola. The sequence continues at coordinate 78,729 of CALAUA010000019.1, read as the reverse complement.
AATCATAGTTTTTGTCATATTGAAGTGCCTTCGCATCTGCATCAAACGTTGTTCTCAGTACTTGAATTAAAGCATTTAATTGTAATAATGCGCCATGATTATGGACATCGTAATGAGTTATTATTCCAATTTTCATAAGTCAGAATTATTTTTGTTTTCTTGCAATTTTTTGAAATACCCAACCACGTAATCTATTGGGCATAAGAACTTGTACGACAAATCGTATAATTACATTATAAATAAATGTAATGCGATTGATTAAATTGTAATTTAGCATATATTTTTGCAATCCATACTCGCTCTTGAAATACTTCCATCCCCCTCGACGTTGGTACATCTCTTTCCCCACTCGAACATAACACAACGTCTGATCTAAATTTGCAAACTTACAATTAGCCAGCGCCATACGAATCCAAAGATAATAGTCTTCGTTGTAATGCCAATCTTGGTAGTTTCCAACCTTTAATACGCTTGATTTCTTGAACATTACTGCTACATGGTTAAAAGGACATCTATATTTCAGTGTATTATAAATTTCATTATTGTGCAGCGGAACCACGCGTTTTCCAACAATATGAGATGGATTATCAATAAATTCTTCTATATGACCACTGACGATGTCAATGTTAGGATTTGCGGATAGAAATGTTAGTTGTTGCTCAAATCTGTTGGGAAAACATATATCATCACTATCCATACGAGCAATATATTCAAATTTAGCTCGTTTAACTCCTATTTGTAAAGCATTTCCAAGTCCTTGATTTCTTTCTAAAAATATTGGTTGAAATATCGAATTATATTTTTCTTGATATGAATTTATTAAATTAGTCAGTTCTGTATTAATTGGTCCATCAACTACTAAAATTATTTCTGTTGGCTTAATTGTTTGATGAACAAGCATACTATCAAGAGCTATCTTGACGTATTTTGGCTTATCATTTTTATATACGGATGTTACAATGGAGAAGGGAATTGTCATAATTGTTTAATTGTTTGGTATAATTTTTCATTATTGGCTTTTTGAGGATAATCATCCCCCCAAAATAATTTCAAAATATCTTCACGTTGGGAAATAGTTAAATCAGTATTGTTTGTTATTACTTTGAGCAAATCGTCAAAATTATATGCTCTAACTCCAGGGGTATAGGTATCAAAATCAAATGCTAATGATTTACTATTTGTAATGTATTGTTCATAATCAAATGGAAACAAAATAATCTCTTTGTCCTTCATTAATAAATAGTCGTAATAGATAGATGAGTAGTCTGTGATTAATGTGGTTGTAAAAGGTAATATAGAGTACACATCCATACTAGAATCTAAAAATATGATTGATTCTAAATCGGCATAATCTTTATGATGACGTACTGCGGGATGTAACTTTAATAAGAATAGAGATTTTTTTTCTTTCATCACACTATTAAGTTGATCAAAATTAAAATCTGCTTCTTCTAAAAAACTATCTTTTAGATTGGATCTCCATGTTGGCATATATAGATAAACCTTATCATATGTTTTTAATTTGTTTATTAACTGTTGCATTTCTGTGTTTTCATATACTTCAACATGTTTTTTGAGTTGTGAAACTGGTTGTTGGAGAAAATTACAACGTGGATATGAGCCATCAAATAAAACTCCTTCTTGAAGATGAAACATTTTTGTAAAATGTTCATTCATCAACGGACCAGTCGAAAGAAATAAGTCAAATTTCTCGTAATTATGGGGCGCGGTAATTTTGTATATAAAAGAATTGAGTGCATCATCTCTCTTTTGTCCTTCTTTGCCAGAAGAACTACCTTTTATTCCAACGCCATGCCATAATTCTATTTTTTTTGCACGTCCTGCTGTAAAGAAATTGATGTCATTGGAGTGGCTTGTGAAAATGTATCTTCCTGCGGTAAGGCAATGCCACAATCCCTTTGGACTCCATTTGGGATATACTTCTAAATTTAGTGAACGCATCATTTTTACTACGTCCTTTTTATTCGTAATCCAAATGGCCCGAACTTCATTTCTTTCGAGTGTATACAAATATAGGTATTTGGCATTATCTGTAAAGCCGACATTGGTTCCAAATACCCATTTTTTATTGTTTCGTGGAAATAAATAGGCAAGTGGATAAAACATATATCCTATAAGGAGTTCTCCAAAACGTTTTAATAGTTCCAGAGGACTTGCATAAGTACGTGCAAATATCCAAAAATTATTAATTGTACTCATATCTATATTAATTATCTACGACGAACATCAATAATCTCTCCTGTAGCATTAGAGAATATTGTGTTGATTGAAGCAATTGCAACATCTTTAACAGGTAGCAATGTGTTTTCGGGTTCATTCCCGAAATTTTGCACACGCATAGGTGTTTTTGTACGCTCGGGATTTATACAATTTACTCGAATGTGTAAATCTCCCCATTCTTCAGCAATAGCTTGAGTGAAATTCACAATAGCTGCTTTTGTGGCAGAATATAAGCTATACATCATACGACCTCTTGTATATGAAGAACTCGTATAGAATAACAATGAGCCATGACTCTCTTTTAAATATTCAAATGATGCTTGTGCTACATTAATGACTCCTAACAAATTTACTTCAAGAGATGTTTTTATGCTCACATCTGACATGCTATACAATGGTTCTTTTATAAGAACTCCTGCTGTGTTGATAATTGCATCAATATGTCCTTCTTTTTCGTAAACAGATTTTAATGCATCTTTTACCCTTTGCTTATTAGCGACATCAATACCATTTTCGCTACGAGAAAATGAATATACCTTTCCATTCAAAGAATTGAGTGTAGAAACTATTTCTCCACCTATACCATAACTACCACCAAACACGACAACAACTTTATTGTTTATTGCCTGTTTTGCCTCTTTTGTTAATGCATCTTGCCTCCCCTGTAAAGATTTTAATTGGAATAATTTATCCAACAAGAAAATATCCTCAACATAAGTGAGTTTCATATTAAAATTTTCTCCTTCTACAACATAGACAGGTTCACTTGGTAGATACTTACGCACAACGCCACAATCATCTGTTGTTTTGAAATGCGGATCTTTTAATGCCAACTCATATGCATGTGCTATGGTGTCGCGTTTAAAGCATTGAGGAGTTTGACCATTGCGCAATTCACTTCTATTGGGTATGGATATTATACAATCATTATTATCTACTTGGATAATAGTATCGGTGGTTTTAATTGCTACATCTACTGCATTATATTGATTTAGAGCGGTGAGACAATCATCAATGATTCGTTCTGTTAATAGAGGACGAACAGCATCGTGGAATAACAGATTATGATTATTGGTTGGATATGCATTAATTGCAGCCAAAGAAGAATCATATCTTTCTTTTCCGCCAGACAATATTTTCTTGACTTTTGTGTATCCATTGTTGATAATGATAGATTCAACTTCATTGATGTAATCTGTTCGGCTTACAATACAAATTTCATCAATGTTTTTGGCATTTTCAAAAACTTCAATGGTATGTTCAAGCACTTTTTTTCCAGCGACTTTTAAAAATTGTTTGGGTACATCATTTCCCATTCTTGTACCAGAACCTCCTGCTAATATTACAGCTATATTCATAATCAGTTTATTTTATTCGTTATTTATAGGATGCATATGTGACCACAAAAACCATAATTTGATAAATCCTCGTTTTGAATGTGACGTTGTAATATACTCCATGTTTTTCCAGAGAAATGCAATATCACTCCATGTTAACTGTTGGACTTTAGCATGCTTCAGAAAGAGATGTATTCGCTCAAAGATTGTACCTTTCTCAATGCCAAATCGTTCTTGAAGACATCTATCCATTGCGAATCGATCTGTATTAGAATGATGTTTATTGAATATTGTATTTATTCCTTTTTTGATGTAGTCAAAACATATCTCTATTTTGGTCAATCCATGCTCTCGATGATTATTTATTGTTACATTTTTTTCATGTTGTCGATACCGTGTGATAGAAGTATAGGTGTAAATTAAACCATCTACCATGCATGCACACGTACTAATCCAAGCATCATGATAATGTACCTCCTCTGGGATAGGAATGCATTTTTGGGCAAAATCAGCTTTTAGCAACATTGATGCGCCTTGAAAGGGATTGGCATAGAAAAATTCTCTAAATAACAACAGTTTTGTATCTTCAGGAATAAAATGAATACCATCAGTATCACTCATCCGTTTGTTAAGATATTGATTATTCACATTTACGATATCACTATTTCCAATGCTCAGCGAATGATCACCAATCTGATTATATAATATTTCTAAATGATTGGGATACCAAATGTCATCTTGATCGCATAGCGCAATATAGTCACCTTGGCATAACTCAATTGCCTTCTCAAAATTTCGTTTGAAACCTAAATTTACTTTGTTTTTATGAATTTGGATACGACCATCTTTTTTTGCATATTCTTCTAAGATGGTAATTGTGGAATCTGTACTAACATCATCACAAACAATCAATTCCCAATCAGTAATTGTTTGTGCCAAAATGGAGTCTAATTGTTCGCGAATAAACTTCTCTCCATTATATGTTGCCATTGCTATGCTAATCATAAGTCAATGTATTATTCTTTGGTAGTGATTTTTTTATACAAGTCATATACTTGTTCAACATGTTTTTCAGCAGTATACAATTGTCTAACAACTTCTTGACCTCTTAATATGATAGGTTCATATTGGTCAATTGGATTGTTTGTCACATCTATTAAATGTTGTACCAATTGGGCATCTGTTGTGTATCGTAGTGCTATTTCTTGTCCTGTTAATTCCAAACCATTGTCAAATTGTTCTTTTGTTCCTGCTACATCATTTCCAATCACAAGGCAACCTGAGAACATCGCTTCAGCAGTTATAAAACCAAATCCTTCAAAAAGTGATGGCACAATCAATGCTTTTGCTTCTTTGTAATAGGGCAATACGTCATCTATCATACCGAGCATTTTTACTTGGTGCTCTATCCCATGATTTAGGATTTTAGTTGTTACTAGTTCGGTATATTTGGGATTTCCAGTGCCAGCAATATATAGTGGAAGTGGTGACGGACAGGATTGGCAATAGTTGGCATAAGCATCAATGAGAGGTAAGATACCCTTTATATGTTCTAATCTTCCAACATATAAAAAATACGGCTTCTTTTGTGATACATAGTCAATCGCATTTGCGGGTAATACACCATCATATATTACTGTTGAATTAACATGATTCAATAAGGAATTATATCTTTGTATGTCTTTGGTAATACAAATTGTATAAGAGTTTTGTTTCTTATAACGTAACTTTTGATGTTTAAATGTTGGATAATAATAAAATGTTTGAAAATTTAATGCACCATACTCACGTATATGCCAAATATGTGGTATCTTTAGGAACTTTGCAATATAATAACCAATCGTCGTACCGCTATCATTCGTGTGAATAATATTAGGTTTTAGCTGGGAGACGATAGAAAGTAACTCGAATGATGCAAAGTTATTGATAATACATCTTCCGATTAATCTAGGGATGAATAGCAGTTTGTCTCCAATGGACTTACTCCATGGATAGATAGACATTCTATAATAGTTGTTAAGCACATGACATGGGATATGGTTTTCGATTAAATATGTGTATAGGCTTTGTTTAGAAGGCAATATTACCATGGGTTGAACACCTAGTAATGTTAAACCATTCAGTAATCGTATGAGTGCTTTTGAACTGCCCTCATGAGTGTATTTTGAAGATGTAACAAATAATATTCTCATTTGATTAATGGGTTATTAGCTTTTGTATAAATCACGATATAACTCATAACTTTCATAACTATATGGTCTGCCTAAAATACGAACAATAGTTATCATAATGAAACGTAGGATGTTTACGTGTCGTTGGATTAATAGGTACTTTTTTGTAGATAATCCATGTTTTTGACTGACATACAACAAGGATTTTAGGGTCTTTTGCAAATCAGACTTAGTTAATTTACGCTCCTCTATTAAATGAATATATTTTAAATCTGGCAAGTATTTTATTATTTTATTAGGAAACATTTTTTGTAATCGAATGTGAATATCATACTCTTCTCCATACATAAAGATGTTTTCGTCAAATAAACCGATTTGTTCAAACTCTTGTTTGCGGATAAAAAAGAAGGCTCCCGATAACCACATACTTCGCTGTTTATAAATATCTCGCTTGCGATAATAACTTATGCCAAAACTTTGCAAAAAAGCACTACGATGATAATCACACCAAAATGAAATAGCAGGTGTAGTTGCATTTTTATATTGTTTGCCTCCACACATGATAGTCTGCTTGTTATCAAATACATTTAACATCTCTTGAAAGACAGGCATAACTAATCTTATATCTGGATTCATTATTGCAATGATGGGAGCTGTTGCTGCTTGGATGCCAATATTATTGCCTTGACCATACCCTCCATTCTTAGTATTCGGAATGATAATAACATTGGGATAAAGAGAAGTAATATTATCATGCATCTGAACATAGCCATCGCTATTATTATCTACAATAATTATTTCAAGTCTATTTCCAATATCATTATGTTGATATACCGAATAAAGACAATCGTAAATGTCTTTTTCGGAATTATATGTTAATATGATAAGCGAGAGTTCTTTCATTCAACTAAGATGTTGTAATTAGAAATTATCTTCCAGCTTCATTATAATAATATTCTCGTTGAGCGTCTGTATCTTGTGTAAAACAATTTGCATATGGAAAATATGATACTATACGAGGGTAGGTGTGTTGACCATTGTCCACAACCCTAAAAAATTTAGCATAACTACCATAAAATAACATCACTGCGATAGAATAAGTTATAATAATTTTTTTGTGTATAGATTGACTAGCTATTGCAGTAATCAATGCTTCTGCAAATACTATTAAACATATAGGCAAAACAAATTCCTTAAGTCGGTACATTATTGGAATTGCAGACTGCAAGGAGACTGATAGAATCCAAATATAGATAAAAGGAGATAAGTATTTGTTTTCTGTTGTATCTATCAACGATTTTGACAGATAACAAATAAAATAAATAGGAATCAAATATACTAACAATTGTTCGGCATAAAATTTCCAATTGCGTCCAGTAATATTTAGACTTTCTGTTCCTAATGCCTCACTTTCTGTATAAGACATCACTTTTGCTTGTAAGCTATCCATCCCTAAAAATTCAAATATTATATTCAAATCTGAAAAGAATATATTAAAGAACAATGAAAATACTAAACATATTAAGCTCAATCCCACTGCGAGCATAAGGTTGAATTTAACTTGTATAAATGGTATAAAAAATAATATAATTGCGACTGGATGAAACAAGAAGGCAACCAATGCTAGTATGTAGTATGGCACATATGCTTTGTCTTTTAGAAACTTACATCCCCATAATGCGAATGATAAAGCACAAGCTTGTCTCAACGTTTCAAATGATAAATCAAAGTAAAGCAATACAAAATAAAGTAGGATAAAGGTAAATTTATATGGGGTGTTTTTGTTCCCGAAAATGAAGATTGATAGATTGGTAAGAAAAGCTATGAGGAATTGAGTTACATACCAAGAATCGCTCATCGTTTTCCCAAGTGAGAAAAGAAGTGAAGAAGCGAATTCAAATGGTAATTCATCTCGTTTGTAAGTTGTTAAGAAATCTATAAGATATGGTGTTTCATAATCAAAAATGTGCATATAAGCAATGGTGTCTATTCCTAAACGATAACGAAAACCTGCTATGCAAATTAGCAATATACACATTCCCCAATAGCATATTTTTTTTCCGTTTGTATTATTATGCAAATCGTAAATACAAACAAATATAGATAATAATATTATTATCAACAAATAGATCATGATTTTTTTAGTAATAATTAGGGTTTATATTCATCTGTTGATGTATTTATGCTGTCTTAAATTCTTTTATTACCATACTAGGCCATTTCCAGTTCTGATATACCAACTGAGCTATTCCTGGTGCCAAAATCATACCCCAAATTCCCCAATGGAGGACATATAAAAAGAACCACAATAGTATTATCGTTCCTGCACCACTCAACAAAGAGGGAATAAAGAATGGTATGCGGTTGTCCGCTGATATAAAGCCCGCTGCAGTAGCATGGTTGTTTTCTAATAAGTTTACTAATAGCATCACACCCAACATGGTCGTTGGCAAAAACTGCGTCTCACTACCGATGAGATTTAATCCCCAATTGCCGAGTGTGGCAATTACAAGTCCTCCTACAATAAATGTTCCCACCAATATGCCTATACTATATATGAAGTAGCGGCGTAATGCTCCCATATCCTTATTTGCTCTACTTTGAGCAATCTTGGGAGTAATGGATTGGTAATATACAGTGCTACAACGGGCCAAGATGTCTATAATATGCAAGGTAATACCATAGCAAGCAGTTTCTTCCAATGTCAAGAATGCAGAACCAATAAGCAAGGCGGATTTTGTTACACAGAAACCACCTAATTGAGTTAAGCCGACTTTTACGGCATTTGGAGAAATTGCTTTCAAGATATCTTTGGTATCTTCTGCTTCGGTATTTGATAGTTGCTGCTTCAATTCTTTCGTAAAGAAAACTCTATACGATAGAATACGTTGCAAAATAATTGACACTGCTTGCGATGCCACAATCGCAGTCAAACCGAATCCTGCATATATCAAAATAATTGCCAAACATAAGTATATGCTTTGGCTGAGAATCATTATCTGGCGCTCTCTGCGGATGTACCCTTTACCTAAAAGCAATGCGTTATAATATAAGGTATATATATTGTAACTATTAATCGCAATCAGCAATATCCACGCAATCATCGCATCTGTCCTGTCACCTGAATATTTTTGCAAAATATAATAGAAATATGCTGTACCAGCAGTGCCTAAAATCACAAACACACCCAATGCCATCCATCGATAGAACTTGCGCATTGCATTCAGTGTGCCTTTAAGCAATGCGTAGTTTACATTTCCATCCGATTCTGCAGTCTGAATGCCTACTTTTTGTAGTTTGGTAACACCTGAAAATATATAACTGATATTTCTTGCAAATGATGGTTGAAAACCAAAATCCAATAATGCGATGAATCCCATAATGGTAATCATCACATTCCATATACCCACGGTCTCTGCAGACATCTGGCTTAGGATAAAAGGCCATAGTATTATGCCTGCACCCACTCGGAAAATGGTTGCTGCATAGCTCCAAATGATGTCCTTTTTACCAATATGTTCGATGTTATTTGCCAAATCTAATATGTTTTATCGCGCCATTTAATCTACTCAATGCTTCATATTTCCCAAACACACCTTCAGAGAATCTGTCCAATAAGGCACCTTCACGCCAAAAGTTGCTTTGATTTTGGTTTTATCTAGTACCGAATACGCAGGGCGTTTCACTGGCGAAGGGAATTCGTCGCTGTGGCATGGTAGAATGTCACACTCCGTATGTCCTGCGTATTCCGCAATCATCTTTGTGAAGTCAAACCAACTGCAAACGCCCTCATTGCTATAGTGATATACGCCGTCATTACCCTCGTACTTGCGCTCACTAACAATCTCATAAATCGCTGCTGCCAAGTCATATGCATAGGTCGGTGTACCCACTTGATCAAACACCACCTTCAACTGTGGCTTCGTAGCGGTTAAGTTTAGCATTGTCTTCACAAAGTTCTTTCCGAACTCGCTATACAGCCATGCGGTACGAATAATTATATGATGGCAGCCCGATGCCAAAATATTTTGTTCGCCCTGCAATTTGGTCTTACCATATACTCCTGTGGGTGTACCTTTTTGATCTTCCTTGCATGGGGTATTGTATGGGTCGCCGCCAAACACGTAATCGGTGGATACATGCACGAGCAATCCATCCATCTCCTTCATCGCTATTGCCAGATTCTCAACTGCCTTTGCATTCAGCAACTCACACAATGCTTCGTCTGTCTCTGCCTTATCCACATTGGTATATGCTGCACAATTGATGATGCACTTTACGTTTTTTTCTTGCACCATCTTGCGCACCGCTTCCAACGACGTAATATCCAGCAGAGTAGTTTCAACGCCCTCTATCTCCACCACGTCGGTATATATATAGGTGTCGCGACTATCTTTAGCCACAATGCGAATCTCATTACCGAGTTGCCCGTTTGCACCTGTTACTAATATATTCATATTTTTTTAGTCCTGATTCTTGGTTCCTTGTTCTTGATTCCAAACAAATGGCGAATCAAACTCTGCTAACTTCGGATGTTTTGTATCCTTCTCACTCAATAATGCCTCTTCCATAGTCAATCCCCAATCAATACCAAGCGACTCATCCAATATCGAAATGCCTCCATCCGCCTCTGGATGATAGAAATTGTCACACTTGTATTGGAACACGGCACTCTCGCTTAATACGGCAAATCCATGTGCAAACCCTTGAGGGATAAAGAATTGACGATGATTCTCCTCCGTCAGCAATACCGCTACATGTTGCCCATAAGTAGGACTGCCTTTGCGAATGTCCACAGCTACATCTAGCACCTCTCCTTTCACGCAACGTACCAATTTGCTTTGCGCATAAGGTGGGCGTTGGAAGTGCAAGCCACGCATTACACCATATTTCGACATACTTTCGTTGTCTTGCACAAAGTGTATATCACCCACTTTTTCTTTGAACTCTCTCTCCGAGAAACTCTCAAAGAAATACCCACGAGCATCACCAAACACTTTTGGTTCAATGATATATACACCTTCTATCGCTGTCTTTACAACTTCCATAATTAATCCAAATTCGCCTTACCAGTCTCTTTTACTTCCTCAATTACTTTCAGCAGATACTGCCCATATTGGTTCTTCAACATTGGTTGTGCCAACTCACGCATACGTTCCTCTGTAATCCATCCTTGACGGTATGCAATACCCTCCAAGCATGCCACTTTCAAGCCCTGACGCTTCTCCAACACCTCAATATAGGTACTTGCCTCCGACAATGAGTCATGTGTGCCTGTATCCAACCACGCGAAGCCTCTACCCAAAGTCTGTACCTTCAATTCGCCATCCGCCAAAAACTCCTGATTCACAGTCGTAATCTCATACTCTCCACGAGCGGATGGCTTGATGTTCGCAGCCACATCTACCACTTTATTTGGGTAGAAATACAATCCCACTACCGCATAATTGCTCTTAGGGTTTTGTGGTTTCTCCTCAATGCTCAAGCAGTTGCCTTCTTTGTCAAACTCTGCTACACCATAACGCTCTGGATCGCTCACCCAGTAGCCAAACACAGTCGCTTTCTTATCTTCTTCAGCCGCACGAACAGCCTCTTTGAGCATACCCGTAAAGCCCGAACCATGGAAGATATTATCACCCAACACCAAGCATGCACTATCGTCACCAATGAACTCACGTCCAATGGTAAATGCTTGCGCCAAACCGTCTGGCGAAGGTTGCTCTGCATAAGTGAAGTTCACACCATAATCACTGCCATCGCCCAGCAAACGCTTAAATCCAGGCAAATCGTATGGTGTCGAGATAATCAATATATCACGAATACCTGCCAACATCAGCACGCTGATTGGATAATAAACCATTGGTTTGTCATAAATTGGCATCAATTGTTTGCTAATGCCTTTGGTGATGGGGTACAAACGTGTTCCCGAACCTCCTGCTAATACAATTCCTTTCATAGCATTATATCTTACTTCAAAATTAGTCTCTGCGGAAAATATCCCTTGTATATACTTTTTCTTTTACATCCTCCAGACAGACATCATAGCGGTTGGCAATAATTGCCTGCGACTGTTGCTTGAATTTCTCTAAGTCATTCACCACCAACGAACCAAAAAACGTTGAACCATCTTGTAGGGTGGGCTCGTAAATAATTACTTGTGCACCTTTCGCTTTCACACGTTTCATGATGCCCTGAATACTTGATTGCCTAAAGTTATCCGAATTCGATTTCATCGTCAAGCGATACACTCCTATTACACACGTATGTTCCTCTTGTGCACTATACTGACCATTGTTGTAGTAGTCGTAATATCCCGCTTTCGCCAATACACGATCGGCAATGAAATCTTTTCTTGTGCGGTTGCTCTCCACAATCGCCTCAATCAAGTTCTCGGGCACATCCTGATAATTAGCCAACAACTGTTTGGTGTCTTTAGGCAAACAATATCCGCCATAACCAAACGATGGGTTGTTGTAGTGTGTGCCAATGCGTGGATCCAGACAAACGCCCTCTATAATCGACTGTGTATCCAATCCCTTCATCTCAGCGTATGTATCCAACTCATTGAAGTAACTCACGCGCAACGCCAAGTATGTATTAGCAAACAGTTTCACTGCCTCTGCTTCTGTAAAGCCCATGAACAAGGTATCTACATCCTCCTTGATTGCACCCTCTTGTAACAACGCTGCAAACTGCTTGGCAGCCTCCACTAATCGCTCATTATTTAAGTCTGTGCCTACAATAATGCGTGATGGGTACAAGTTATCGTACAATGCCTTGCTTTCACGCAAGAACTCAGGAGAGAACAAGATATTCTCCGTGCCATACTTCTTGCGTACTGATTCTGTATAACCTACAGGAATAGTGGACTTGATTACCATAATCGCATTAGGATTAACCTTGTGCACCAATCCAATCACCGACTCCACTGCCGAGGTGTCAAAATAATTCTTCTGACTATCATAGTTTGTTGGCGCAGCGATAACCACAAAATCTGCCTCTTTGTATGCCGATTCTGCATCTAAAGTAGCCGTCAAATCCAATTCTTTTTCAGCAAAATACTTCTCAATATACTCATCTTGGATAGGCGATTGACGACGATTAATCATCTCTACTTTCTCGGGTACGATGTCCACGGCCAGCACTTTGTGATGTTGTGCTAGCAATGTCGCAATCGACAATCCTACATATCCTGTTCCCGCTACTGCAATTATCATATTTACGTTGTTTATGTTTATTGTTCGTTTCACTCACGAAAGTGGTTTTGCTACGCTTTATGTGAGCCGTAGGCGAGCCATTTTCGCTTCAGCCATTTTCGCAGTTTGTTGCCATTTACGCAAACTACCGTTTGCCACTTTCGCAGCTCTGCTGCTTACAATCGTCCATCTACCAATGCGCGATCCACAAAATCTTTAACATCAAAGATGACAGCGCCTTGCTCTTTGTATTTCTTGAAATCAAATGTCTTAAACTGATTATGGCTTACACAAGCGATCACTGCTTGATACTCTTTATCGGGATCTATCGCTGCAATCAACTCTTTGCCATATTCATGTTTCACAACCGCTGCACTTGCCCATGGGTCATAAATATCCACTTTGCAGCCAAATTCTTCCAATTCTTCCACGATGCCAATCACCTTTGTATTACGGCAATCGGGGCAGTTCTCTTTGAAGGTCACACCCAGTACCAATACATTCGAATTATTAATCTTGTGATCCTTTTGAATCATCAACTTCAGCACCTTATCTGCAATAAACTTCGCAATCGAGTTGTTTACTGCACGACCCGACAAAATCACTTGTGGGTCATAACCCAATGACTTCGCCTTGTGCGCCAAGTAATATGGATCCACCGAGATACAGTGACCACCTACCAAACCTGGACGGTACTTCAAGAAGTTCCATTTGCTTCCTGCTGCTTCAATCACATCGTTTGTATCAATGCCCACACGGTCGCAAATCAACGCCAACTCGTTCATAAACGAGATATTCACATCTCGTTGGCTGTTCTCTACTGCTTTTGCAGCTTCAGCTACCTTCATGTTAGGTGCCTTATGTGTGCCGTTCTCCAAAATAGAGTTATACAACGCATCCACCAAGTCCGCAATCTCAGGAGTTGAACCCGAAGTGATCTTCTTAATCTTAGTCAAAGTATTTACCTTATCTCCAGGGTTAATACGCTCTGGCGAGTAACCGCAGTAGAAGTCCTCATTGAACTTCAACCCACTAAACTTCTCCAAGACAGGCACGCAATCTTCTTCCGTACAACCTGGGTAAACGGTTGATTCATAAATCACCAAGTCACCTTTGTTCAATGTCTTGCCAATTGTCTCGCTTGCCTTCAAGAGTGGAGTGAGATCGGGATTATTAAAGCGGTCAATTGGTGTAGGCACGGTTACAATGTAAGTGTTCACTTGCTTCAAGTCCTCTATATGGCTGGTAAAAGTCAAACCAATCTTCTTCGTACTCTCATACGCATCACGAGCTTGCTTCATACCCACCAAGTCTGCTTCCAATGTATGGTCTTCGCCACGATTCAATTCATCCACACGAGCTTGATAGATATCAAAACCAATTACGCGGTACTTTTTTCCGTACTCAATTGCCAAGGGCAATCCCACGTACCCTAATCCAATAACTGCAATTACTCTGTTGCTCAAATTCATGATGTATGGTCTTTTTGTGTTTCTTATTATAAAATCTTCAATTCTTAATTCCTAATTCAAAATTCTTAATTATATTAAGCCTACAAAGGTACAACTTTTTTTTTATTTGTACAAATAAAATCATGAAAATTATATAAAGTGCATTTTTTTTTAGATATTTCTCCTTCATATACTCCTTATTCTTTACTTTCCAATCTCTTACCAATTACGTACCATTTACGTAGGATATACGTAGGATATACGTAACATATACGTAGGATAAACGTAATATTCAGCTACCTTCACCGATACTTCATCACAGGATTATTGAATCTTATATTTGCATATTTCGTAAAAATTTCCTACCTTTGTACCCAAATTGCCCCAAAATGGCAAAATTGGACTATATTGAACAATTTTGAACGCGCCGTGGGCGCATTGAACAATACTTTTTTATGAAAAATTTCAAACTGTGGAATAGGATTTGTGGATGGCTAGTCTTTGCTATCGCTGCCGCAACCTATCTTTTGACGATGGAGCCAACGGCCTCTTTCTGGGACTGTGGCGAGTTTATTGTAAGTGCACATAAGTTAGACGTAGGTCACCCACCTGGGGCACCTTTCTTCATGCTTTTAGGGCATTTCTTCTCACTCTTTGCTAGTGATACAGCGCACGTGGCAATGTGCGTGAATGCCCTTTCGGCATTGGCTTCGGCGTTCACTATCTTGTTCCTCTTCTGGACCATCACCGCCCTCGGGCGCAAACTCATCCAACCGCTACACAACGCTACACCATCCTACACAATGCCACAGGGCATCGCCCTTCTCGGAGCAGGTGCCGTAGGTGCGTTGGCATACACATTCTCCGACACGTTCTGGTTCTCGGCGGTTGAAGGTGAGGTCTATGCACTATCTTCCCTTTTTACGGCAGTAGTCTTTTGGCTTATCCTCAAATGGGACGAACATGCAGATGAAGAAGGCTCTGATAAGTGGCTGATTCTCATCGCTTATCTTATGGGATTGAGTATAGGTGTCCACCTCTTGAACCTCTTGACTATCCCTGCTATCGTACTCGTATACTACTTCCGTCGCCACCAATTCTCATGGAAAGGCGTATGTGGCGCATTTGGTATATCGGTAGCAATCCTTGCAGTTATTCTCTATGGCATTATCCCAGGTGTTCCAACTATTGCAGGTTGGTTTGAATTGCTGTTTACCAATACGTTAGGATGTCCGTTCAATACAGGATTGGCAATCTATCTTGTGCTTATGGCTGCGGCGCTTGCTTGGGCAATATGGGAAAGTTATACTGTGATAGAGAAGGAAACAACCATCAATACTCGCACCATTATCTCTTTCGTATTGGCGATGGCGCTCGCAGGCGTGCCATTTATTAGAGAGAGTGCTTTGATTGGCTTGGTTTTGATTATCAGCATGTTGGTGGCTCTTTTCCTGAAGAAAGAAGTTATCCCTGCACGTTGGCTCAATACCATCTCTATGATGGTGACGGTCGTAGTGATTGGCTACGCCAGCTATGCGGCTATTGTTATTCGTTCTTCTGCGGATACCCCAATGGATCAAAACTCACCAGACAACGTTTTCTCGCTCAAATACTACCTCAACCGTGAGCAATATGGTGACACACCACTCTTTTATGGTCAAACCTACAATGCCCCTGTCAAACTAGACGTTAAGGGCAATATGTGTGTACCTGTAGAAAAGAAAGGACACGCGCAATATGCACCTGCACCCAAGGTAGAAGGTGAGAAAGACCGATATGTCGTAACAGGCTATAAGACTAGCTACGAGTATATGGACGAGTTCAAAATGCTCTTCCCTCGTATGCACTCTGGACAACAGTCTCATATTCAGGCATATAAAGATTGGGCTGATGTTAAAGGAAAACGCGTGCGTTACGATTATTGTGGACAGAAGAAAACGGAATATTGTCCAACCTTCGGAGAGAACCTTCGTTTCTTCTTCCGCTACCAAGTCAACTTTATGTATTGGCGCTACTTTATGTGGAACTTTGCGGGGCGTCAAAACGATCTTCAATCTTATGGAGATATCACCAAAGGACAATGGATATCGGGTATTCCATTCATTGATAACGCGTTGTATGGTGACCAATCTACACTCCCAACCGAACTCCGTGAGAATAAGGGACATAACGTATATTATTTCCTCCCACTCATCCTCGGTCTAATTGGCTTATTCTGGCAATTGAGCAAACGTCAGAACGAAGGTAAGAACAAAGAAGGATTCCGTTCGTTCGCAATTGTCTTCTTGTTGTTCTTCCTTACAGGTTTAGCCATCGTAGTGTACCTCAACCAGACACCTTATCAACCACGCGAGCGCGACTACGCATATGCGGGCTCGTTCTATGCGTTCTGTATTTGGATTGGCATAGGTGTCATGGCGCTCATTGATATACTCAATCGTGTAGTGAAAAACGAGAAGGCACGTACTGCCGTGGCTGCGGCTGCCGTACTTGTAACCATGTTAGTACCTGCGCAAATGGCTTCACAAAACTGGGATGACCACGATCGATCTAATCGCTATGCAGCGCGTGACTTCGGTGCTAACTACTTGAAATCCTGTGATAAAGAAGCGATCATCTTCTGTAATGGAGACAATGATACTTTCCCTCTTTGGTATAATATTGAGGTTGAGGAAGAGCGCAACGATGTACGTGCTTGCAACCTCTCTTACCTGCAAACTGATTGGTATATTAGCCAAATGAAGCGTCCATATTACAATTCACCTGCATTGCCAATTTCGTGGGAGTACAAAGACTTTATGCCAGGTAAAAACGAGGTGGTTTGGGTAGAGAATCGCCTCAATGCACCACTCGAAGTCAGCAAAGCATTCCAGTTCCTGCGTTCGGATGACCCTCGCACCAAACGCGATGGTGAAGGATATCTCCCAAGTGACCAACTTTATGTGCTTTCTCCTGATAGTCAATATATTATGTTCAAGAAAGCGCGTCGTTTCACGCGTTCGGAGATGATGGTGATGGAGATGCTTTCTACCAACGAATGGCAACGACCAATGTACTTCGCTGTTACCATAGGTGATGACTATCATCTTGGGCTTAATCCGTATCTCGAACTCACTGGATTGGCATATCGTATTACCCCAGAACGTAGCAAGGATGGACGTCCGCGAGTGAATACCGAAGTGATGTACGACAATATGTTGCATAAGTTCAAATATGGTAATATGAATATACCGGGTATCTATATTGACGAGAATACCATGCGTATGTGTCGTACCCATCGTATGATGTTCTGCCAATTGGCAGAAGCACTCTATTATGAGGGAAAACATGATAAGTGCCTCGAAGTCTTAGATTTCGCAGAGGAGATGTTGCCAGGGTATAATATCCCATATGACTACACTTCTGCTTCCATGGCTGCAATCTATTATTCGTTAGGTGAAATGGACAAAGCCAATGCCATTATGACTGAAGTGGCAGATAATGCTGTTGAATATATGGTTTGGGGTGCATCGTTGAAGCCTGAAATCCGTAAGTCAGTACAATCAACTCTTGGACATCATTCTGCAATCCTAGGTTTCGTATTGCAAAATATGGAGCGCTACGAGCAGAAAGAATTGTTTAACAAGTATTACGATTTATATCGAACATATGCAAGTAGATAATATTCCAGTCTTGCTGCTTACGGGCTATCTCGGTAGTGGCAAAACTACACTTCTCAATCGTATCCTCTCCAATAGGAAGGGGATACGATTTGCTGTGATTGTCAATGATATTGGCGAAGTTAATATCGATGCGGAACTCATACAGAAGGGTGGAGTAGTGGCGCAACAAGACGACAATCTAGTTGCTTTGCAAAACGGCTGTATCTGTTGTTCACTCAAGATGGATCTTGTGCAGCAACTTCGCGATCTCTGTGCAGCAAACACTTTCGATTACATCGTCATTGAGGCATCGGGCATCTGCGAACCCGCACCTATTGCTCAAACAATATGTTCATATTCGTCAATGGTGCCTGCTTCTACAGCTCCTATTCCTCAGCTCGATGCTATTGTGACTGTCGTGGATGCTCTCCGTTTGCGTGATGAGTTTATGGAGCAATTGTCCGGAATCGGAAATCGGGACTCCAACTTTGAAAACGATAACCTCGCGTCGCTTGTTATCGAGCAAATCGAGTTCTGTAATCTTATATTATTAAATAAGGTGTCGGAGGTAAGTGTAGAGGAACGCGAACATATTCGTGCCATCTTGCGCGCTATTCAGCCCAAAGCCAAAATTATTGACTGCGATTATTGCGATGTGCCTTTTAGTGAGATTCTGGATACCGAACTCTTCGATTTTGAAGAGGTAGCCACCTCTGCCGCATGGATTCAAGGCGTTGAAGGCAACGTAGAAGAAGAGCACGAGCACCATCATCACGATGAACATGAGCACCATCATCACCATAAGTGTGATGATTCGCATTGCCATTGTCATGACCACAATCATGAGTGTGATGATCCACACTGCCATTGCCATAACCACGGCGATGAGTATGGTATTTCTACTTTTGTCTATTACCGACGTAGGCCCTTTGATCTCAATCGCTTTGATGAGTTTGTAGCGCGTCATTGGGACAAAGGTATTATTCGTTGCAAGGGTATGTGCTATTTTGAGGATGAGTATGATATGTGCTATCTCTTTGAGCAAGCAGGCAAGCAGTTCAACCTCAAGCAGGCGGGCACTTTCTATGCCACTATGCCTAAAGAAGAACTCATGCAGATGATGGCTCGTGACCCTATGCTCCAACGCGATTGGGATGAGCAGTATGGCGACCGCATGCAGAAACTTGTGTTCATTGGGCAGCATCTTAATCGCCACGCGATTGAAGAAGCCTTAGACGAATGTCTTGTGTAATAATTATTGGATTCTGGACTCCCGATTCTTGATTCAGGATTCTTGATTCAGGACTTCCGAAAAATATAATAGCTCGCCAATCAGCGAGCTATTAATTTTTCTCTATATCCTGCTACTACTGTAGCAAACGTATCCTTGTATTGCGTAGGGATAGGTTCTGCTGGAGGAGATTGCATCTTCAGTGGGTCAATTGGACTGCCATTCTTCCATACTCTAAAATCTAAGTGAGGACCTGTACTAGCTCCCGAACTACCTACATAACCTATCACCTCACCTTGTCGAACATGTTTACCTACTGCCAAACCTTTAGCATATTTCGACAAGTGTAGATAAGCCGTTGTGTAAGTGGAGTTATGACGAATCTTCACGGTATGACCGCCACCGCCTTTGTATTGTTTCATAGTTACCACGCCATCACCGATACTGACAACAGGCGTGCCTGCGGGGGCTGCATAATCAACGCCCGTGTGAGGTCTTACTACTTTATATATAGGGTGCTTACGTGCATATGTAAACTTCGAAGAAATACGTTTGTAGTTCAGTGGCGCCTTCAAGAATGCTTTACGCAGACTATTGCCCTCTGCATCGAAGTAGTTGTGAATTTTACCATCTTCAAACCAGAAGGCTTCTTGCCAAGTGCGAGCATGATAGAAGTTCGCTGCATAAATACGTCCAATACCTATGCGCACACTATCCACATACTGCTCATCATAATACACGCGAATCGAATCACCTTTCTGCAAACCAAAGAAGTCAATCGTCCATGCATATATATCACTAAGCTCTAGAGCCAATTCAGCTGGTAAGTCATTGCCTACCATTGCGTTCCATAGACTGGACTCTATTACTACCTCTGCTGCACGTGGACAATGAGTGATAGGCTTCTCAAAACGCTCTACATGCATACTATCTGTCAAATGCAACACCACAGCTTCTCGGATGTTTGGCTTATAGACGTAGTAGCACAATTGCTCTATACCTGTAGTATCGGTTTGAAATAGCGCATAGTACGTTTTCCCAGGGCGTATGGTACGTACATCAAACTCAGTACGAGGCATCAGTGTGATACCCGTAATCTGTTGACGAGTAGCACCTAGGCGATTGAGCATACCACCCAAGGTCTCACCCTCCTTTACTACGCATGTGTCTATGCGAAATGAATCCACAGGCAAGCCCCATTCATAACGAACAACAGGCGCCTCGGCTTGTTGCTCATTATGGTTTTTGGTGCATGATGCCAAGAGCGTCATCAGTACACCTATTATTAAAAGATAATGTTTACGCATTTTTCTTTGGGTACTTGCGTGTCCAAGAACTTAATTTCAAACGGATTACACCCAGCAATGCTTCAGAGAAAATACCGCCTGACATCTTGCTTGTACCCAACACTCGGTTAACGAATATGATAGGTACTTCCTGAATCTTGAAACCACATTTATATGCCGTGAACTTCATCTCAATTTGGAAGGCATAGCCCTTGAAACGAATCTTATCTAGTTCGATAGTTTCCAATACTTCACGACGGTAGCATACAAATCCTGCAGTAGTGTCATGTACTTTCATACCTAATACAAAACGCACATACTTGCTTGCAAAATACGACATTAGCACGCGTCCCATAGGCCAGTTTACGACATTCACACCACTCACATAGCGGCTGCCGATAGCTACGTCTGCACCTTGATTAGCACATGCATCATATAGTTTGAGCAAATCTTGTGGATTGTGCGAGAAGTCTGCATCCATCTCAAAAATATAGTCATATTGATGCTCAATTGCCCACTTGAAACCAGCTATATAGGCAGTTCCCAATCCCAATTTACCAGCGCGCTCAACCAAATGCAGCTTGCCTGCGAACTTATCGCTCATCAAGTTTTTAACAATGTTTGCCGTACCGTCTGGTGATCCATCATCAATGACCAACACATGATACTCTATAGGCAACTCCATCACGGCTGTGATGATGGCTTCGATGTTTTCTTTTTCGTTGTAAGTGGGAATGATAACTAAGTTACTCATATATCATTATTTAGTTGATTTACACATATTTTCATTCAATACATATACTGGACTAGGGTTCAGTCGCTCCAGTGGCGTCAAGAATATATCTGCCCCAGGCATAATGCCCTCATTGAGTAATATCTCTGTAATGGTATTCATTGCCACATTAGGATCATTGTTCTCATGACTTAAATGGCATAAAAATACATTGCGCATCTGTTCATGATAGTTCTCTGCTAACAATCTGCCACAAGTTACATTGCTTTGATGTCCTTTGGGTGAGAGAATGCGTTGCTTGAGATATGTAGGGTAGGGACCATTCAGCAGCATTTGCTCATCGTGATTAGCTTCAATAACGATGTGATTAGCAGTCTGAATATATGCTTCCATCTCTGCATTTGGTTCACCGCAATCCGTGGCAATCATAAAGCGTTGATCTTGATAATCAATCACATATCCTACGCATTGAGTAGAGTCGTGCGATACAGCAAAGGTGTTGATCTTCATGCCCATCAACTCCCATTCTACTCCTACTTCATAGTAACGTTGTGAAGTGCGTAGTTTTTCTTGTACACCATAGTTGCGGTTAATGCCTTCATGAATGAGGCGTGATGCGTAGATAGGTAAACGCACACGTTCCCCCAACGTGCCTACTGCACGAATATGATCGGCATGGTCGTGGGTAATTAGCACACCCATAATATTGGCATAATCCAATCCCATACCTCGCAGGTGTTTTTGAATGGTACGTGCTGATATACCAGCATCAATCAAGATACCTTGTCTGGGGGTACCTAGATAGAAGCAATTGCCACTGCTTCCACTGGCAAGACATCTAAATATGAGTTGGTTATCAGTCATATATGCACCTTCTTCTGCAAGTTATAAAATTTCAACCGGCAAAGGTAGTAAAAAAAATGCATATATGCAAGAAAAAAGGTGTTTTTATTGAATAAAACGCAAAATTTCCTCACAGAGCGTGAGAATTGATGTTTGTCCGTCGTTGTTGATGATTATATCTGCACGTTGTAGAATTTCTTCGGCTTGTTGCGCACGCATACGCGCGAGCACTTTGTCGCTGCTGCTATGATCACGTGCTATCACCCGTTGCAAACGTACATCTTCGGGTGCTGTTACTGCCACCACCTTATCGCATAGGGAGTCAAAGCCTGCCTGATAAAGAATAGCACATTCGATGAAAAATAGATTCTTTTGATTCTCGACTCGCGATTCCCGACTCGCGTGTCCCGATACTCGCCTCTCAATATCCGCTCTCACCGCGGGATGCACAATCGCATTGAGTTGTGCAAGCAATGACCTGTCAGCAAACACGCGTTGTGCCACCAATGCCGTTTGATATACGCCGTCCTTATATACCTCACTGCTAAAGAGTTGCTCTATCTGTTGGCGCACCTGGGTGTCTTCCACGATAAGGCGTTTGGCTTCGCTGTCGGTGTCGTATACTGCATACCCCATCGCGCGCAATTGCTTTGCAATCGTGCTCTTGCCACTTCCAATGCCACCTGTAATACCTATAGTCATAATTTCTCGATTCCCGATTCCCGACTCCTGATTTAGAATTGGAAATAAATAAACGCCTGCAAATCAGCGGTTACAAACTGATATACGCCTATTATAGTCGCCACGGCAATCAATATGATTGCCCAAATGGGCAACTGACAAAAGCGTATTCTATACCAACGTTTTACGCGATTGGGTAGCCAGTGCACCACCATGCCCAATACAAACAGTATCACCACATACCGATACTCCCACAGGAAATCGGGGATAATGCTGCTGTTCCATGCACCGCCAATCTGATTGACCATATTCGTAGCCGTCTCCCATGCCTCTTGATTCGCCGTCTCAGGATCAAGGTTGCTGCCCGATCGGAAGAACAATCGCGTGAACGTGATGAACACAAATGTCTGTGCCACTGCCCATCCTCCGCTTATCCACCCGATAATCTTGGCGCGTGGTGTACCCGAAATAGCGAAATGCCCCATACGCTCTATCCACCAATAGATATAACGAACGAAAGTACCAATCCACAGCGCTATTCCCCACACGAAAAACAGGTTCCATATAGGTGCACTGAGCAAGGCATAGGCTACCCATAGGCTACCCATGAGCAGGGTCATCAGGAGCATTTTGATGTTCCAATTCATTTTTGCCCACACCTTATACACCATCATGCCCACGCCATTCAGCGCGCCCCAAATGACGAAGTTCCAACTCGCCCCATGCCACAAGCCACCTAACAGCATCGTTATGAACGAGTTAAAGTTACCTGCTGCAATCTTATTCTTCACTTCTTTACCCAATATCTTGCGGTTGCCGCCCAACGGGATATAGAGGTAACTCTTCAGCCAACGGCTGAGCGACATATGCCATCTGCGCCAGAACTCTTGTGGGTTGCGCGACTTGTATGGCGAGTCGAAGTTCTGTGGCAGATAGAAGCCCATCAGCATTGCAATACCGATGGCTATATCCGTATAACCTGAGAAGTCGGCGTACACTTGCAGCGAGTAAGCAAACAAAGCAAACAAGTTCTCAAATCCGCTGAATAGCAATGGGTTATCAAATACACGGTCAATCAGATTGACTGCCAAATAGTCGCTCAGTACAATCTTCTTAATCAGTCCGTTGAGTATCCAGAAAACTGCCAACCCAAAGAGACGACGGCTTAGGCAGAAGGGCTTGTACAACTGTGGAATAAACTCGTTGGCACGCACGATAGGACCTGCCACCAAGCCAGGGAAGAAACTCACATAGAATCCAAAATCCAAGATGTTTTTCACGGGTTTCACCAATCCGCGATACACATCTATCGTATAGGACATCACTTGGAAAAGGTAGAACGATATACCCACTGGCAAAATAATCTTATCCACCATGAATCGTCCACTTTCAGAGAAACCGTTGCCGATGTACGCAAAGATATCAAACACGGCAAACTCCGTACCGAGCAGGTCATTTACTACATTCGTGAAGAAATAGGCATACTTGAAGTAGCACAGCAGTCCCAAATCTATCACCACACTCAACGCTAGCCATAGTTTGGCTATGTGGTCTTTGCTCCTTGTTCCTTGCTCCTTGTTCCGATATATCCGCTTTGCTATCAGCCAGTCGCTGATTGTCACGAAGATCAATATCAGCAAGAATAGTCCGCTGGTCTTGTAGTAGAAGAACCAACTCACCGCCATAAGGAAGATATTGCGCAGGTGGAGGCGCGTATTTATGCCTTCTCGCCTTCTCGCCTGTGCGCCACGCGCACCTACTTCCATTATCAGCGCAAACACCGCATATACCAACGCAAAGAACGCCCAGAAATAGAACTGGGTGAACAGCAACGGACTCTCGCTATTAAATCCAAATATGTGGTGTAGAAAATCCATATTAGATACTATCTATAGTCATTGGTTGTTGAGCTTGGCTCTTTGTCTTTTGCTCTTTTTTCCAACTATCTATCCAATTGTACAATTTCTTGCCGATATTATTTGCACCAGCACGCGTAAAATGCACATAGTCGCTGCCTGCCAAGCCTACTTCTACCCAATGCACCATACTGTTTTTTCCACCCATAGCGTCGTACATACTCCAATAGGCAATCTGTTCCTCTTCTGCCATTTTCTTGAGCAGTTTATCCATGTATGGCACCAACGGATAGGTGGTCATCTCGCCGTCAATGCGAGTGGACATATCGCTCGGACCGATAAACAATATCGACGCCTGTGGCGCGCAAGCGCGGATGTAACGTATCTGTTGGCGCAGCGTGCTACGCACATACCCACTGATGGTGGAAGGGTTCTCGGTTTGCGGAATCATATTACCACCAAACTGCAAGATAATCAGTCGTGTATTGGTCTCGCGGTAGAAGTCGCTGAGCTGCGTGCTGTCTATCTTTGTGAAGATGTTTCCCGAGCAACCGCGCATAGGTATATTATCCACAATCACACCCGTTGGTGTTTCTAGACTCACGCCATAGACATTTTTTTTGCCTTGCAGGTGTAGTTGATAATGTGTAGTGCTATCGGGGAGTACGAGGAGGCTATCGGGCGATGAGGTGAGGAGGCGCACGCGGTTGAAATAGTTGTGCGGTTTGCGTTTCTTGTCAATGGGCTCAATGTTCATCACAATATCCTCGCTGCCTTCGACGAGTGTGCTGTCCATCACTGCCACTTGTCCCATCACACCATAGTCATCGCTGTCTGCCAAGCGCATAGAGCGCAGACCATATACTAAGTAGCGTTTCGGTCCCTGTTGTGCTGTTTGCACTACTCCATTGATAGATAGCCATTGGCGTATGGTGCGTGTAGGTATAGTCTGATGCAAAGGCAATAGTCCCACGCCGCCACCGCCGTACTGCTTTTGCCACCGCTCACGCAAGACGTTGGTGATACGGTCTTCTTCTATCTGCGAGTCGCCATAATGCACCACGCGTACGGGCTGAGTGCTTGCGCTGTCTAATGCTGCGTAGAAAGCAGCCATGTAGGCGCGAGAATCAGTATTTACTACATTCACCTCAGGGATAATAGGTTGCGGCTTCTTCGGAACGCTGTCTTTGGCTACTAACGTATCTTGTTGGATGACGCTATCAGTTGGTATCAAAGCTGTGGTATCTATTGCCGCCAACAAGGAATCACTCGTTAATTCCATCATTCCTTCATTCGTTAAGTCCAGTGCTTCAGCGAGAGTGGGCCAACGCAGGGTATATTTGCCGATGGAGAACCCGTCTTTGGGTACCATCCAACAAACCACGCCTAACAGCGCGATGATTATCCAGATGATATACGCGATATGCCTTGGTTTCATTGGTTGAGTTTATCCGCAGAATCTTCTTTTCTTTCGAATTAACTTGCAAAGGTACGAAAAAAAATGTATATGTGCAAAAAAAGTTTACTTTTGTTGCCATAGGCTACATTTTTTTGTACTATTTTTATCCCACTATGGGAGTATGCTTCTTACTTCCCAGTTGTATCCCCCTTGCTTGCCGCTTACCTGCCACCTATCTGCATAGGGACTTCATAGGGACTTCATAAGGACTTCATAGGGACTTCATAGGTACTTCGCCGTATCTTTGCCGTAAGATCACCGATAGAATCAGGGCACATGTTCCCTTCTGGTCACTCCGGTATATCCGGTACTTCCGCCTCTTCAGCCGCTCTGCTCTCTCTTTGTCTATTAGCCCCAAATCATATTCGGGTATTCTCGCCTCTAAACACTAAACAGTAGCGCCAAATGCGCGTCCACTAAACAGTTTCCTTGCCTTTAAACCTTAAACTATAAACTTTCAACTAAAAAATTTGCACATCCGCAAATTTTGTTGTACCTTTGCACCGCAAAGCCGAGTAATCGGTTAGGCAGACATATTAAAAAGCGTTTACTACGGGGTCCCCACAATTTTAAGCAGTGGGGTGTCCTCAGTGCTTGTTTTGGCATATCGAAATCCGGAAAATTTCACTAACCCAAGACAAGAGAGCAGTAAACGCCCGTTGGGATATGTATATCCCGCCGCAGAGCGTCCACATGTGGACTGCTCTGTTTGGTGGCATTTCATATTCGGCGTGGGCGTTGCTTGCATATTCTTGTTAGTAGGGTCATTCCGGAACCTCGATATGGAGAATAAGCAAAGGTAAGGTTCCACGCTTTTTTTGTGGTTTATAGGCAGGTTCGGAACCAACCGCAGAAAAACAACATGCTATTCAACTCCTTCGAGTTCGCAATCTTCCTCCCAATAGTCTTCCTGCTCTATTGGTTCGTGTTTGACTATGCTCTCAGCAAATGCAAACGCCAATTGCTGTGGCAAAATCTCTTTGTCGTAGTCGCCAGCTATATCTTCTACGGCTGGTGGGACTGGCGATTCCTTATTCTAATTGCAATCACCACACTTCTTTCCTTCCTAAGCGGCATCGGAATTGAATACGCCCCAACACAACGCGGAAAGAAAGCCGTAATGATAGCCAATATCATCATCAATCTCGGCATCTTAGGCATATATAAATACTACGACTTCTTCGCCACACAGTTTGCACGATTGTTCGGCATTGAGTCAGACTTCCTGCTGCTACATTTGATTCTCCCAGTTGGTATTAGTTTCTATACCTTCCAAGCCCTCTCATACTCCATCGATGTCTATCGCAAACAGATACAACCCACCTACGATATTGTGGCTTTTACTGCCTTTCTCAGTTTCTTTCCGCAATTAGTAGCAGGTCCTATAGAGCGAGCAACCAACCTCCTGCCACAGTTCCAAAAGAAACGCACCTTTGACTATGCCACCGCCGTGGACGGTATGCGACAAATCTTGTGGGGCTTATTCAAGAAGATTGTAGTAGCAGACAACTGTGCCACATACGTAGATACCGTCTTTGCAGACATTAGCAACCAATCGGGTAGTACATTGCTGTTGGCTGCCATACTCTTTACTTTCCAAATCTATGGTGACTTCTCGGGTTATTCAGATATAGCAATAGGTACGGCAAAGTTGTTTGGTATTAAACTAATGCGTAACTTCAATGTACCTTACTTCTCTCGCGATATAGCAGAATTCTGGCGCAGATGGCATATCTCACTCACCACTTGGTTCCGTGATTATGTGTATATTCCGTTGGGCGGTAGCCGCCCCAATATCCCCGAGTCAATAAGACTAAAAGGCGATAAGGCACTAGAGGCGAAATATACCAAATGGATAGCAGTCCGCAACACTTTTGTAATCTTCCTCTTGTCGGGCTTTTGGCACGGAGCGAACTGGACATTTGTATTGTGGGGAGCATATCACGCATTATTGTTTGTGCCATTGCTCTTACTAAACAAGAACCGCCGTTATCGTGACACGGTTGCGACAATTACTTTGCCCGATGGCACAATCAAAACAAAATGGCTACCCTCACTCAAAGAAGCAGGACAAATGCTCTTGACTTTCGCCGTAGCAGTATTTGGGTGGATAATCTTCCGCGCAACAGGATTGAAAACCCTTTCCGCATGGGTAACAAGCATCTTCGATAGCAGTTTATTTTCTATCCCGTGGCTAATGAATCGTGGTTATTATATTACATTGGCTATTAGTATTTTAGTATTAATTCTAGCGGAGTGGATTAATCGTACGAAAGAGCATGGATTAGTTTTGAGTATTAAATATAAATGGTTACGACTTATTATTTATTATTCTCTCATATTTGCTATTGTTGCTAATTGTGGACAAGAGCAATCATTTATATATTTCCAATTTTGACATGAAACGTTTTCTTTCTCAAATAATATTAATTATATTTCTTCCAACGGCTTTCACATTGGGAGTATGTGAATATATATTGCGTTCTGTTCCCAATGATCACACATATAAACATCAATTCCTAATAACCAACCAAAATAATATAAAGATTCTTTCTTTTGGATCTTCACATGGTTATTATGGTATTCAACCTAAATTCTTTTCAAAACCAGCATTTAATATGGCATTTGTGTCACAAAGTCTAAAATATGATAGGTTCCTATATAAAAAATATGCTGCTGATTGTGATTCTTTAGAATACATAATATTGCCTATCTCATACTTTTCATTACGGAGTAATCTTGAGAAATCTCAAGAGTGGTGGCGCATAAAGGGATATTGTATATATATGGGGTGTGATTATCATGGAATCAATCCAATATATAATTTAGAAATTACGACGAAGAATAAGTTATTACATATAAAAGATGCCTTTTTAAAGCAACTTGATTATAGAACATGTGATACTTTAGGATTTTGTACCAATTATAACAAGGAACATCGAGCACAAGATTGGCAATCTACAGGACTAACAGCTTGCACCCGTCATTCAAAAGGGAAAAAAGAGAACATTGAAACTAATCTACAATATTTAGAATGGATTATTCAAGATTGTCAAAAAAGGAATATTAAAGTTATTCTACTAACAACTCCTACTTTTCATACCTATTATGATGTACTGAATCAAGAACAAGTTACTGAGAGGGAAGAAATTTGCAACAAATTGGTTAAGAAATACAGCAATGTAACATTTTTAGATTGGTTAAAGCATGAGCAGTTTAACGAAGATGATTTCTTTGATGCTGACCACTTGAATGAATATGGGGCAGAAAAATTAACAAAAATGTTAGATGAATACATTAAATAATCAATAGATTAATACAATTTATAGGTAACGACACAAAAACATTTCTAACCTTTCTCCAAATACCTACCGATGGACGTCGTAGTAGTAACGAAGTGCTTTAGAAGGGTACACTCAGCCAAATTTCTCCCACAGATAGGGCACATTTAGCCCACAGATGTGCTATAGTGCTCACGTAGCCCGAAGAAAACTTGCAAAAAGCCATAGATAGCCGTAATAAAGAACAAATTTACTTTCTCCACAACGCTTTCGTAAAGAGCAACAATATGGTAAAAATCTCCAGACGGCCAATCAACATCACGAAGCTCATCACCCATTTAGCTACAGTCGGGAACGTGGCATACGTACCTGCTGGACCAAACTGACCAATACTAATTCCCACATTACCAATAGCCGAAACAGCAGAACCAATAGCCTCATCGAAATCTACACCAGTCGCACAGAAAATCACCACCGTGACAGCTATGATGAAGACATAGAAAATCAAAAACGCCATGATATTGTTAATAGTCTGCTGAGGAACAGTTTTCTCGTTGAGTCTCACAGGGATAATCGCATTAGGATGAATACGGCGTTGGAACTCTGCCACACCATTCTTCAGAATAATCGCCAAGCGCACCCACTTGATTCCACCTGCAGTACTACCTGCACAAGCACCTGTCAGCATCAAGAAGAATATAACTACCCATGCCACTACTGGCCAATACATATAGTCGGAAATGGTATAGCCCGTAGAGGTCATCGAACTAATCACCGTGAACAAACTATCGCGGAAAGCGCGCTCCATCTCGACACCCGACCAACCTGGGCGGGCAATATACAGCCCTAAAGTCAGCAATACTGCAAACATTGCTACTGCTACACTATACCAACGCAACTCCTCATCTCGGAAGAAATAGCGAGCTTTGCCACGCAACAGATAGATAAGCAGTACGAAGTTGATACCCGAAATAAACATGAAGAACGTCACTATATAGTGAATAGCTGCCGAGTCGTAGAATTCCAAACTATTATTGTGCGTAGAGAAACCGCCAGTGGCAATCGTAGAGAACGAGTGACACACCGCGTCGAACACATCCATGCCACATAGCCACAAGGCTAACACCTCAGCAGCAGTTAGCAATACATAGGTTGTCCACATCATTTTTGCCGTATCAGCAATACGAGGCGATAGTTTTTCGTAAGTCAAGCCCGACACCTCGGCAGCGTAGAGCTGCATGCCATTAAGTCCGAAGATGGGTAATATAGCAATAGACAGCACAATGATTCCCATACCGCCTATCCACTGTGTGAGCGACCGCCAGAAGAGTAGTCCGTGGGTAATGACCTCCAAATCAGGGATGATAGTAGCACCTGTAGTGGTAAAGCCCGACATACTCTCAAACCACGCATCGGTCAGCGTGGGCACTTGTCCACTGAGGTAATAGGGCAGCAATCCAAAAGCAGAGAACACCACCCATACCATTGCCACAATCACGTAGCCCTCTCGCTCGCCCATGCGCGATTCGGCACGGCGACCCACTAGCAAGCCAATGACACCTGCCAGCAGCGTGATGATAGTGGATAGCAGAAACACTCCACTGTCTGGTTCGTTGTACCATAGACTAACCCCCAGTGCCATAGTCATAAACACCGCCTCAATGAGCAGAAGTGCGCCCATGGTACGGAAGACCATCCGTGTGTTAAACGTGCGTGTCATTTGAAGAACTTCTCTAATTGTCTGATTACTTGGCTCTTGCAGAAAACTACCACTTGGTCGCCTTGCAAGATTTGCGTATCGCCGTTCACGAGGATACCTTCTCCTGCGCGCACGATAGCACCGATATTTGCATCCTTAGGCAGTCGCATATCGCGAATCTTAGCTTTGGTAATGCGGCTACCCTCCTCCGCCATAAATTCCACTATCTCTGCATCAGCACTGGTTAAGTTGCGCACGTTGAGTACGCTAGCATCTAGTAGCATTTGGTAGATATACGAAGCGGCAATGGTTTTCTTATTGAGTACCGTACCGATATCCAAGCCCTCTGCCATCGGGATATAGTCGATATTCTCTACCTCGGCAATGGTCTTTTTCACGCCAAAACGCTTGGCAGCCATACAGGCAAAGATATTCGCTTCGCTGCTGTCAGTGACTGCTACAAAAGCATCAGCATCCTCTATGCCCTCGTCTTTGAGCGTAGCCATATCGCTGCCGTCGGCATTGATAATGAGTGCGTTGTTGATTTTCTCGCTGAGATGGTAGCAGTGCTCGCGGTCGGCTTCGAGAATTTTGATATTGAGATCATCGGGCAGGTTCTGTACCGTCTTTTGTGCAATCTTTGATCCTCCAAAGAAAACGATAGTATTGATGTCCTTCTTTTGCTTACCCAATTGCTCGCGCAACACTTTCATATTCTCTCGTGTGCAGACAGCATATACCATATCGTCGGCTTGTATTTCATCAGGTCCGCTAGGAATGATGGTCTCTTGTCCACGTTTGATAGCCACTACTCGGTATAATCCGTGATTGAAGAATCCTGACATAAATTGCTTGCCAATCACTTCCGCTCCTTCACGTACTTTCACCACGCACATCTCCAACGCTCCACCACATAGAGTCAGATGATAACGCATCCAGTTGGTTTTGAGCGAAGCGGTAATCTCCTGCGCTGCAAGTAGTTCTGGGTAGATGAGGTGGTTGAGTCCCATCTGCTCAAAGATACGTTTGTTCTCAGGAATCAGATACTCGTAGTTGTCAATGCGCGCTAGTGTTTTCTTTGCTCCCAGTTGGTTAGCAAGCAAGCACGCAGTGATATTATCTGATTCGGATGGTGTAACTGCGATGAAGAGGTCCACATCCTTCACCCCAATACTTTTCAAGTCGTATATAGATGTAGGGCTACCCACTTTGGTCAGCAGGTCGTAGTTAGCATCCAAATCGCCCAAACGGTCTTGGCGGTCGTCTATCAAACTTATATCCATATCCTCGCGCGATAGCAGCTTCGCCAAGTGGCGACCTACTGCTCCAGCGCCTGCAATAATGATTCGCATATGCCTTCTTTATCTAGTTTTAACAAATGATACAATTCCTTCGTACTACCATGCTCCACAAACTGGTCATTTACTCCCAAGCGTATCACACGTGGTGTGTAACCATTATCTGCCATAAACTCAAGCACCGCACTACCTAAGCCACCACTGATTACACCATCCTCTACTGTGATGATTGTAGTAAAGCGTTTGCCTATCTCGTGCAGCAACTGCTCATCCATCGGTTTGAGCCATCGCATATCGTAGTGAGCCATCTTCGCCTTATCGCCTAATCGCCTAATCGCCTCAATCACCGTATAACCGATAGCACCAAGAGATAGTACTGCCACTTTCGCTTCCTCACTTTCTCTCAAGCATACCCCTTTGCCGATAGTCACCTTTGCCTCATCGCCTAATTGCCTAATCGCCTCATCGCCTTCATTCGTTCTGCCACGCGGATAGCGTATTGCGATAGGACCATCGTAGTCCTTGGCGAGTCGCATCATCTGCTGTAAATCTTCTTTGGTCATAGGCGCACCAATCACCATATTTGGTATAGGACGCAGGTATGCTAAATCCAATAATCCGTGATGCGTAGCACCATCGTTGCCCACGATACCAGCACGGTCAATGCAGAAAATAACATGCAACTTAGGCAATGCCACATCGTGGATGATATTGTCGTAGGCACGTTGCAAGAAACTAGAGTAGATATTGCAGTAGGGAATCAATCCCGCTTTCGCCATACCTGCGGAGAAGGTGACGGCATGTCCTTCGGCTATACCGACATCGAATACGCGATCGGGCAATTCGCGCTGCATGATATTCATGCTACAGCCACTAGGCATAGCAGGTGTAATGCCAACGATGCGTTCGTCCTCTTTTGCCAGTTGCAGTAGTTGGTTGCCAAAGACTTCTTGCCACAAGGGCTCTTGCCTCTCACCTTTCGCCTTTAACCTCTCACCTGTCTCTATACTAAATTCTCCTGGCGCATGCCATGTAGTCTGATCGTTTTCTGCGGGTTCGTAACCTTTTCCTTTTTTGGTGATGATGTGCAATACTTTAGGTCCTTCGTAGTCTTTAATCTCTTTGAATATGCGCACCAAGTTCAGCACGTCGTGTCCGTCTGCTGGACCGAAATAGCGCAGATTTAGTCCTTGGAAGATATTATTATCTTGTTTGGTAAGTAGTGCTTTGAGATTATTGTTGAAACTTTGTAGGCGTCCTTTATTATCATCATTGATGATATGTAGTTTGCGTGCTACTCTATATCCCCACCAACGCCAGCGATTGTATCGCTCGCTCGTAGTCAAATCTACAAGGTATTGCGTAAAACCACCTTTGATAGGGTCGATAGCCATATTATTGTCATTGAGTACGATAAGCAGATTATTCTTGAGCATAGAGGTATTGTTTAGTCCTTCGAATGCTAATCCGCCTGTCATAGCCCCGTCACCGATAATCGCTACCACTCGTTGCTTCTCAACTCTACCATCTACAGCTGCTTTGGCGGCAATCTCTTCACCAATGGTAATTCCTAATGCTGCCGAAATACTATTGCTCGCATGACCTGCAATAAACGCATCATATTCGCTCTCCATAGGAGAGGGGAACGGTGCTAAACCTTTGAACTGTCGGTTGGTATGAAAACGCTCGCGTCTGCCTGTGAGAATTTTATGGGCATATGCTTGGTGCCCTACGTCCCATACGAGCTGGTCGTTGGGTGTATCGAATACGTAATGCAGAGCAACCGTCAACTCTACTGTACCAAGCGACGAGCCTAAGTGACCAGGGTTGTGGCTCAACTGCTGAATAATAAAGTCGCGTACTTCGCTGCACACCTGTGGCAATGCCTCCAATGGCAATGCTTTCAAATCACTAGGATAGTATATCGTATGTAGGTATTTATACTCCATGATTATGTCATGATAGTCATAATTAGCGTGCAAAGGTACAACTTTTTTTGCAAACAAACAAATTCTATATTAAAATTATGCTGCAACGTGAAAAACTTTGTTGCTTGGGCACCCCAGCCAATGTTTGGCACGATTTTTGTAACATTTATGGTAGAATATGTTTTCTCGTGTGTGGAAGACTATTTTTGGATATTATGAACCTTACTAAAATTGGATGATTATGAAGAAGATTTTCGCCGTTTTGGCAACCGTTATGATTTCGCTGACTGCATGTGCAGATCGCCATCAGCAGATAGACTATCCTAAACTGCCCGTACAAGCGCAGGCGTTTATTCAAACTTATTTCAATCATGCAGATATTGCATACATTGAGCGTGAGAGAGATGGTATTCACTACGAATATAGTGTGTATTTGAAGAATGCTACAGAAATTGATTTTGACAATCATGGTAATTTGCAATCTATTGATTGTAAAGTTTCACCCGTGCCTGCTGGTATTGTGCCTGAACTGATCGTTAACTTTGTGAGTTTACACCACCCAGATCATTTTATTGTGGAATATGCAGTGGACTATCGTCGTTTGAAGGTGGAACTTAGCAATGGATTGGACTTAGAGTTTGACCTAGAAGGTAATTTCATACGAATTGATGATTAATTAGTATAATGAAAAAATTATATCGTTCTTCCAATCGCATAGTCGCAGGTGTTTGTGGCGGTATCGCTGAGTATTTCGATGTTGACCCCACGTTGATTCGTGTTGTGTACTTGGCGTTGACGCTCTTTTCGGTAGCATTTCCAGGGCTGCTATTATATTTAATTATGATGATTCTGATGCCTAATTACGATAAGGTGGGGTAGAAAGAATATAGAAAACAGAATGATATGCCCCTTACTGCTTACCAACAAACACTAGATTATCTCTACGCGTCGCAACCCGCCTTCCATTTGGTGGGTGCGGCTGCGTATAAGCCGGGATTAGACAATACGTATCGCCTGATGGCACATCTGGGTAATCCGCATACGCAGTTGCGTGCAGTGCATGTGGCAGGTACGAATGGCAAAGGCTCTACTTCCCACCTCATTGCTGCGGCATTGCAGGCGCAAGGGTATAGAGTGGGGTTGTTTACTTCGCCCCATTTGGTGGATTTTCGAGAACGTATCCGTATATCTGGCGAGATGATACCCGAAGCTACAGTGGTACAATTTGTGGCAGATAATCGTGCGTTTTTAGATGAAGTGCGCCCGTCTTTCTTCGAAACGACAATGGCAATGGCTTTCTGGTATTTCGCTCAGCAGCAGGTGGATATAGCGGTCATTGAAGTAGGATTAGGTGGACGACTAGATAGCACGAATGTCCTCACTCCATTGTTGTCAGTAATTACGAATATAGGTATCGATCATACCGAGTTTTTGGGAGATACGATATCCAAAATCGCTGCTGAAAAGGCAGGTATTATCAAGCCGCTTGTGCCGTGCGTGATTGGCGAAACGCACCCCGAGACACAGGACGTCTTTCTCTCTCGCGCTCGCGAGTGCGGCATATTAGGTGATGGATTGGAAACAACCAATTGCCGCCTTTGGATGGCTGATCAAAGTGGGTATATGCGCAAACGACGTATGAAAGAAGTACCTGAATGTCAACTAAAGGGTAATTATCAAGATAAGAATCAACAAACGGCTTTTGTCGCGTTGCAAGTGTTGAGAAATATCTGTGGAGTGGACATCAGCCGAGAAGCTATTGCCACTGGCTTTGCGCAAGTATGCACACTAACGGGCTTACGCGGTAGATGGGAAGTTCTCTCACAATCGCCATTGACTATCTGCGATACAGGACATAATAGCCATGGAATCCGCTATGTGGCAGAGCAACTCTCAACTCTCAGTTCTCGCCTCCATATCATTTTCGGCATGGTAAGTGACAAGGATATTGATGACGTACTGCGCTTGTTACCCGAAGAGGGCATCTATTACTTCACGCAACCTGCCACTTCTCGCGCTATGCCAGCTAGCGAACTACAAGCGCGTTGGCTGCGATTGCATCCTAATACCTCATCACATATCTTTGCTACTGCACAAGACGCGCTGCAAACGGCATATACCAACGCATGTGCCGATGATATAGTGTTTGTTGGGGGAAGTAATTATTTGGTAGGTGAGGTGTTGCGTATGCCTCTACCTGCATTCCACAATTGAAACGAATTAAGTAGGTTCTGCCAAATAATGTAAGCGGCAGGACCTATGGCAGATAGCGGATTGAGATACATCTGCGCCATCCATACGCCCAATGCGGTGTTCTTTTGACCGAAAGCTTGCCCCGCGGTAATGCGACTCTTCTGCTGAATGCTATAGGTGGCTGCTTGTGGGTTGATTAAGATATCTTGATAATCTACTCCATGACTAGTAGCCGGAAAATGATAGCCAATCCATCTACCCAATACAAATTGCAGCAAGCAAACCATCAGCGATCCTATGCACAATGCAAGGATTGCCCATCCAGAATACTCTTGCGTGAGTAGGGTGTAGGTGATTTGGCTAATCAATACAATCAACAGCAATATCCATAGATAGAATGGCATAGATGCCCATCGGGCATTCAGTGTGAAAGTGCGTGGTGTGCCCTTGCGTTGGTAGTACCACTCATAGCTCAATCGTAATAGCCATGCTGCGATAAAAGGTCCTAGCAGCATAGGGCTTACCCTGCGTAGTATCATCCACATCGCAGGTAGAAATTCCATCCCCGATTCGGTATTGATGAGCGGAAAGAACGCAGGTACTATCACTGCGGTAGCGATGTTGCTCACCAAACTGAATGTTGTCAAGTTCTGAATACTTCCGCCTAATTTGCCTGCGATGATAGGTGCTGCGGTGGCAGTTGGCATAATCACGCACACCATTAGGCCTTGTGCTATGATAGCAATATCGTCTTTTGTCAAATACCCATTACTCACTTCTATTAACCAGTCTGCCAATGCCATTAACCCATAATACACCCCTGCCGTCATCATTAGTTGCACTACTAGCACTATTCCATGCCACACACGCAAACGCAGGTCAAGTGGATTGACTTTGCAAAAGGTGAAGAAGAGCATCAAGCATATCAGTGGCGGCATCAGCCCATTGAGGTGCCTAAACCACGGATACCCTACGGCACCTATCACCATGGCAATGATAAGGGCGTAGCGATCTATGAATGTGAAGATACGGCGCATTGAATGGCTTGTAATTCTTCTTCTGTGAAGGTTATATTATTGATGGCTTGGATATTGTCCTCCAATTGTGTTACGCTACTTGCGCCCACAATCACACTCGTCACATCTTTCGCTAGTAGCCATGCAATGGCCATCTGCGCTAATGTCTGACCGCGTTGCTCGGCAATAGCTCCCAATCGTTGTGCCATAGCCACAACGTCGTTAGTCACCTGCTCAGGACGCAAGAACACATTCTTGCTCGCACGACTGCCTGCGGGGATACCGTTCAGATAGCGATTGGTGAGCAGACCTTGTGCTAGTGGTGAGAAGCAGATGAATCCTGAACCATTCTCCTTTGCTACGGGCAGGTTCTTAATCAATGTCTCAGGTGCCAATATACTAGCTTTGTATTGTCCAATCACACAGGGCACGTGTGCTGCACGCAGATAATCGTAGCACTCTTGTTGCTTGTCAGCAGGGTAGTTGCTGATACCTGCATACAATGCTTTACCCGAACGAACAATGTCCACCAATGCTTGCATCGTTTCTTCAATAGGGGTATTAGGGTCGTAACGATGTGAGTAAAATATGTCGAAGTATTCCAACCCCGTGCGTTTGAGACTTTGGTCGCAAGATGATATGAGGTATTTCCTCGAACCACCATCGCCATAAGGTCCATCCCACATCAGGTAACCTGCTTTCGACGAGATAATCATCTCATCGCGGTGAGCTGCCAAGTCTTCGCGTAGCACGCGACCAAACGTCATCTCTGCGGTGCCAGGTGCAGGACCATAGTTATTCGCAATATCAAAATGGGTAATTCCTTTATCCCACGCATGTAGCAGCATGTCGCGGGCTACATCAAAGGGGTCTTCACTACCAAAATTATGCCATAATCCTAAGGATACAAGAGGTAATTGCAAACCACTCTTGCCAGAAAATCGAAATTTCATAGTATCTTAAATTAAAGTTAATATTTCATGTGGATGATTGACCATGTGGTCGGGTGTTACGGTAAGCAATTGCTCTTTCGTGCAGAAGCCCCATGTGCAAGCCACGAAAGGCAAGTTGGCTGCTCTGGCTGTAGCGGCATCTACTAGCGAGTCGCCGACATAGTAAATAGGCGAAAGGTTAGAGGCTAAAGGCGAAAGGCTATGGATAATATCCCAGACTATTTGTGGATCGGGTTTGCGAGGAATGCCCTCGCGTTCGCCAAGCACCACATCAAACATGTTTGGGAAGAAATGCGCTACAATCTTCTCGGTGGCTGCTTGATACTTGTTGCTGGCTACAGCCAATGTATGTCCTGCTGCTTTCAAGGTTTGCAGCAGTTCTGGAATACCATCATATGGACAGGTGAGGTCGCAATTATGTTGGTCGTAGAAGGGTACAAAGTACTCGCGCAGGCGAAGCACCGTGGCTTCATTGCGATGCTCTTCGGGCAATGCACGCTCGATGAGTTTGTTGATTCCATTGCCCACAAGGCGAGGATAGTCCTCAATCTTATGGGTCGGAAAATCACATGCCGACAAGGCATGGTTGCACGCCTGCCCTAAGTCATCAATCGTATTGATTAGTGTTCCGTCTAAGTCAAAAATTAGTAGCATATATCTAGATCACTTCGTTGTTAGTAGTTAGGGTTACATCCATATGTGGGTAGGCAAATGTATATCCATGTTTGGGCAGTTCCGTGTAGAAGAGTTTGTTGAAGTGGAAGTACACATCCCAATAATCGGCAGACTTTACCCATGCGCGCACAACGAACGAGATGTTATTATCATTCAAGGAAGAAAGCGCAACAAAGGGGTCTGGAATAGTTATTTTGGTGGTGTCAATTGCTACAGGCGAAGCATTCTTTGGACGCTCATGTTGAGAGGTCAGGATACGTTCGTCGGATAGAATCAGTTCTTTCAGCAATGCAATACAACCATCCGCATCTATGCCATAGTCCACACTGACAGTCCAATCCACGCGGCGCAATACTTGTGCCGATACATTCTCAATCGTGCCATTGAATAGTGCTCCGTTAGGCAAGATAATCACGCGGTTGTCCACGGTGAGAATACGTGTGGTGACTATGGTTACTTCCATCACCGTACCGCTTACGCCTTGCGCATTGATAAAGTCGCCTGCCTTGAACGGACGGAAAACCAACAACATAATACCTCCTGCGAAGTTCTGCACCGTACCAGACAATGCCATACCAATAGCCATACCGCCTGCGGTGAGCAGTGCGGCGAAAGAGGTGGTGTCTAATCCGAGAGTGCCTATCAGTACAAGAATAAGTATAACGGTTAGCGCAATACTGGTAAACGATGTTACGAACGATGCCAAGGTGCGTTCGGTCTTACGGCGCTCGAAGATACGCTCTAACATTCGTTTAACGCGGCGAATCACCCATGCTCCTACAAAGTAGAGCACCAATGCTATTAGTACTTTGATGCCAAAATCAATCGCACTATCCAACCAGCCGCGCAACACTACTTCGGGTTCGCTTTGCACCTGTT
The DNA here is from genome assembly GCA_937891975.1 of uncultured Bacteroidales bacterium. Taxonomy (GTDB): domain Bacteria; phylum Bacteroidota; class Bacteroidia; order Bacteroidales; family Paludibacteraceae; genus Colicola. The sequence continues at coordinate 38,681 of CALAUA010000019.1, read as the reverse complement.
GGATGAAATTTTCGGTTATATGTTTGAGAGAATCTGCTGGCAGAATCTTGGGAGCAGGTGTTTCGATATTCAGAAGCATATTGGTGTATAATTTTGTGGTGTATTTATATGTTTCAGCCTGCAAAGGTACAAAAAAAAATGTATATGTGCAAGAAAAGTTTACTTTTGTTGACATAGGCTACATTTTTTGATTGTAGCTTCGAGGATTAAGGTGCCCTCGAAGGTTCAGCTCTAAACAGCGTTCTGCAAGTTTCGGGATCACTGTAGGACATCTCTAGGACTTCTATGGGCTTTCGGTGGCTTTCTATAAACGTGTCTCTATAATAATGCTGCAAAAATCTTCGGCACGGAAGGGGTTTTGTGCCGAAGATTTGTGAATTTTGTTATAATATGGCACTTAAAGCAAGCGGAAAGCGTTGATTACCAACGCCTCCCGCTTGGGTTATTTTTTTGTTATTTTTTCTTCGTGCCGAAGATTGTGCCGAAAGTTACAACTCCTGTCCCATGACATTATAGGTCTTACCGTCACGCAAGATGATAAGTTGACCGTTGCGAAGAATTTTCTGTACTGATGAAGCGTTAGGCAGAGTTGAAATATTGTTCAAATCTGTTGACGTACTGTCAGTGACAATCAAATCATAACTTGCAGAAGCTTCGTTATATGATTTATCACCTAAGAAGGTCGCAGTAATAGTGGTTGTACCCGTAGCAACAAGTGTAACATCTCCAGAGATAGCAAGTACGGTAGCCACAGCAGGATTACTGCTACTATAGGTTACGCTTACATCTTGCGGATTATTCAATGTAGGCAGAACGAATTCCTCATCATCTATTCTTACATTTACCGAATTCTGTGTAAACGACAAAGAGACAGAACCTTTGAGAACTATGAGGGTATATGACACTTGACCTGCCATATGGTATAAGTTACCATCGGTGTATGCTATAATCGTTGTCGTTCCAGCAGATATAGGGGTCACCTCTCCTGTCTCGGCATCCACTTTGGCAATCATCGGATTTTCTGAGTAGTACGTAATAGCAAGGTTATTCGGATTATTAAGCGTAGGAACTATGAAGGTTTCACCAACTGTGGCAGTTGCTTCCGATAAAGCAAAAGCGAGTTCGGGTTCTGTCTTTTCGGGGTTGGGTACGATAAGGAGATTACGCACTTGCGAACCATTGCCGTCCTCAATAGCACCATTTGCCACTATGGCACCTTCTGGCGTTTTGATATAGCAATTAGAGAGCGAGATGCCGCCTGTGAAACTGAATATAGCAGCCGTTCCGGATGCATTGACCTCAAGATTTGAATTAATGATGTTCATATTGTCGTCTGCTATACCACTGCCTTTGAACGGCATAATTGCATTAACAACGAGGTTAGCACTATCCAACGTCAATGTCATACCGCCTTGCGTACTGAATGCTACACCATTGCCATTGACGGTCATCTGTTCGCCACGAATGGTGGTGTTCTTCCTTAGGTCAAACAATGTGCTATACGAATCCGAACCTTGCGAGATAGTGCATGTTTGACCAATGTTGATATAGAGTCCCTCAATGCCTGTGTTGCGTACAAGATTTGCAGAGTTGTTAAGAGTATAGTCACCTTTTATTGTCAAGGTGCTCATGCCATCAAAACTAAATGTACCATCACCAAGGATATCGTCTTGATTACGGCTTGTCACGCGAGTAGATGCCACATACAAGTCATACTCTTCGCCACTTACGGTAATTTCACATTCGTCTGATTTGCCATTCGCATTTGCTGTGATGGTTGCCATAGCCCCTATTGGAGCGTTTTCTGCAATTGTAACGATACCGTTCTGTACGGTAGCCACGCTGGTGTTGGAACTCGTCCATGTTATCTCTGCCTCGGAATTGGTAGGCATTAGTTGCGCCACCAATTCAAGCACCTCATCAGGGTCGGCGGTTATTGCGTTCTCACGCAAGAGCAGTGAATCAACACCATATTTGCCATCGGTAACGGTGATAGTAAAGGTCGTGTTATTATTCAGAGGATGACCGTTTTGCAGCGGAGTATAGACATATACACCTGGTGTAGCGTTTATAGCATTGATGGTCATCGTCTCATAGAGAGAGAACGACACTACTGGGGCTATTCCCTCGCCACTTACTTCGGTAGTTAGACCGTACACTGAACCAGAGAACGGGCGGCGGCTAACTTCTATACCTGTTATCTTCTCACCAGCAGCAATAGTACGGCTACAACCGTTGATATAGTCTAACAGTGGGAAATAGCCGTCTGGAGTAACATTGAATTCCTTGGCGCGGCTCTTGTAACCGATTCCGCTATTATAATAGAGAATACGTACTTCCAGATAGTTCTTTTCTGTGAGGGTCTTCAGGTAAACCGTCTTATAATTGGTAGAAGTGTTAATAGGCACCGTACAATCTGCATCCTCGTAAAAAGTACCATATGGTGATCCGGTGTTGCGATTGTCCACAGTCCAGTTGCTGCCCGAAATGCCATACCAGTTTGTAGCATTGGACGGAACAGGCACAGCGTCGCAACGGATGACATCACCTACTTTGCAATTTAGTTCGTTGTTAATATTTTGGAAATAGCCTACCGTCTCGCTTATATTCAGTTCTATGTCTTGCAAATAAACTGATGTACCTATATATAACCTTGCTTCTACCACATTTTCGCTAGCCAATGTTGATGGGGTCTCTTTGACACGGGTAAAGACGGTGTTATTCGCATTAGATGAACCTCCCAACTCGAAGAAACCTACTTCACTTTCCGGTGTCACGGCATTGTTCCAATCGCTTGCGGTAAGAGACGAGGCTTCTTTGGAGTAGTTGAAGATGATATACTCCTGCGTCGTCTTGGCATTGGACAAGTACACCTTGTCGTTGATGTTGGTCAGCGTTGGAACAACCGGTACATCCGTACATATTTTCTTGGCTATCTGACGGCTCGGGCTGTAGATATAGCCGGTATGGCCAGCCGCTGCCACTTTGACGCGGAGATACTTGCCCATCTCAGATTCTTTCGGAGTGTATGTTAGAGTGGTTACTGCACGGCGCTGCTGATGCACGCCGTCGAGCGCAGGTGCACCAGCAGGCGATTCCACTATATCCTGCCAAGTAACATCATCATCGCTGATTTGCCATACATTATCGGTCTGCGCCGAAGCAATCTCGCCCGACAAAGTGAAACCAACCGCATTTCCTGGTGTAGGTGCGGAGTTAAGAGAAACTACACCCGCTACAGGCGGATCCATTATAACGACGCGTAATGCTGGATCACCATTGTCATATACTACGGTGTGCCCGTCTGCGCTGATGCCACCGCCCGCTGCCGTGATAACAATTAGCGGAGGAGTGATGGAGATTGTGCCTTTTTCGGCAAAAAGTCCCTTGAGCCCGCCTTTGGCTACTACCTTTCCGGATTTTATGTTGATATTTCCTCCGGCTGCGATACCATAAGCCCATATGCCAGTATTACCTCCGGTAGCAGTGACGGTTCCTTTGTTGATAACAATATCTCCGCCTTGGTCACGACCACGGCTGAGAATAGCAGCGGACTTGGCTGTTGTCGCCGTAACATCGGCATTGATAGTAAGAGTTCCATTCACAGTTCCAAGACCTGTATCTGCCGTATTGGTAATCGTAACGCCATTGAGAGTTAATCCGTTATAGGCAGATATACCGACACCTGAACTGGAAATACTGATGGTAGAAAGAGACACTTCTCCTGCCTGTGCATACACACCAGATCCGTCATCTCCATTTGCATTGGCGGTAACCTCTCCTGCCAAATGGATATTTCCGGTTTCTGCATAAATGCCAGTGCCGCCGGAAGCATGTATGACTGTACCTTCCTTTGCTGTGATATTTCCTCCAGCTGCGATACCATAAGCCCATATGCCGGTATTACCTCCGGTAGCAGTGACGGTTCCTTTGTTGATAACAATATCTCCGCCTTGGTCACGACCACGGCTGAGAATAGCAGCGGACTTGGCTGTTGTCGCCGTAACATCGGCATTGATAGTAAGAGTTCCATTCACAGTTCCAAGACCTGTATCTGCCGTATTGGTAATCGTAACGCCATTGAGAGTTAATCCGTTATAGGCAGATATACCGACACCTGAACTGGAAATACTGATGGTAGAAAGAGACACTTCTCCTGCCTGTGCATACACACCAGATCCGTCATCTCCATTTGCATTGGCGGTAACCTCTCCTGCCAAATGGATATTTCCGGTTTCTGCATAAATGCCAGTGCCGCCGGAAGCATGTATGACTGTACCTTCCTTTGCTGTGATATTTCCTCCAGCTGCGATACCATAAGCCCATATGCCGGTATTACCTCCGGTAGCAGTGACGGTTCCTTTGTTGATAACAATATCTCCGCCATTTTCAAGACCGCGATTTAGAATAGCAGCCGAACTGCTGGTGGTCGCTGTAACATCGGCATTGATGGTAATAGTTCCGTTCACGGTTCCAATACAAGTGTTTGTAGAAGTAGCATTTACCGAGTTATTGATCGTGATGTCAGATGTTGCCGCGATAGCGACATATGAAGCTTGCACAACCAAGTGGCAACTGATAGTAACTGATGAAACATTTATGGCATACCCTTCTGCATTACTAAGAGTGAGCGTATTGCCACCGCTCAGCGTCAAAGCATAGTCACCAGAAATGCACTTGAATGTTTTGCTGACATCCATGAATAGATTAGCATTGCCTACCAACTCTATTACAGCATTGTCCGCTATCGTGCTTGCATCTACTAAGCCCGATATTTTAACTGTTGCTGCTGGGGCTTTTCTAATTCCAGTTCTTTGCGCGTTCTCAATTCCATCAGGGATGTTCTTTTCTGACAACTTTATTGCTTCTACTATAGGAACTTCAAATTGTGATAAAGATGGTGCTTCTTCTACTGGAGCAGATAGAGCGACACCTTTTATCGTAGTTTCTGCTAACTTCATTGGTTCCGAAGTCTTGAGATCTGCGGCCATGATGCTGACGGTCATCAGCATCGAGGCAATAAAAAGTAATAGCTTTTTCATAATTATTTGAATTTAAGTGAGTGATTAATTTAATATAATCGGGTCTTTTTCAAAATCGTGTACAAAAATAAAAGCGTGAACTTTCGTTCGCTTTAATTTGATTGTTTGAGGTTCTCGACTACCTTAGATATTCAAATTTGCACCAAAAGCCCACGCCAAAAGCGTGAGCGTTCATAGGCTTGGCTTGAATATCTAATGATGTTTTGAAAGTGTCGAGTTTTCAAACAATCAAGTTTGGCTTATAACGCTATATTAAAATATGTCGGGCAACGGTATCGTTGCGGATTAATTTACAAATTACTGATTTACAATGTACAATTTATTGGGTTATTTCGAGCCTCTTCCCATAGGTTAGAAATATGTGAGACAAGTTTCACATATTCATTATCCGTATAGGTGCGATAGGTTCTATTTTCTTGATATTTGCCATAAGGATGTTACTATGCAATCATAGTTGTTGCAATTCTGCCCGCAAAGATACACTTTTTTTTCGAGATGTGCAAGAAAAATCGCTTTTTTGGGCGATTTTTGTTTGAAAACAGATAAGTAAACAGTTTCAGGAAAAGAGTAAACTTTTTCAGGAAATGAGTCAACCTTTTTAGAGGAATGCAGACAACTTTTTTAGGAAGCCAATCTTAAGAAAGGTGCTTTTTTGGAGGCAGGGAGTTGAGTCGGAGTTCTCTCGGTGTTCTCTCGGTCGTCGCTCGGTGTTTTGAGGAAAGGTATAAGAGAGGTAAAAGAGAGTGCAATCTTAACAAACAGCACTTTTTGATGGTTGGGAGTTCTTTGGTCGTTTCTTGGTTCTTCTTTGGTTCGTACTTGGTCTTTAGCCCGAGATAGATAGGGAAGATTCAATAGAAAATAATCTTAAAAATCGTGCGATTTTGGTGAAAGGTACAAAGAAAAGAAAAACGCCATTTATGTATGAAACACAAATGGCATGTAAGTTATGGAATGATTGTATTATGTATTAGCCGCGTTGTCTGACTGCTTCGTACAGCATAACTCCTGCGGCGACGCTGACGTTGAGCGACTCAATCACACCCGACATAGGGATACGTACTTGATGCGAGCAGATACGCAGATTACCCTCATAAATACCCTTATCCTCGCTACCCATCACGATAGCCGTAGGCATAGTCATATCCACTTCGGTATAATTAGCAGTGGCATGCTCAGTAGCCGCCAAGACATTGAAACCCGAATCGCGGAGATACTGCAATGCGTTTTGCAAGTTCTCTACCTTGCACACGGGCAGATGGTATAGTGCGCCTGCTGATGTCTTTACCGCATCACCATTGATAGCTACACTGCCGTGTGTACCAATGATTAGTGCGTGCGCGCCAGCGCATGCGCATGTGCGGGCAATAGCACCGAAATTGCGCACATCCGTCACTCCGTCTAATACCATTAGCAGAGGCGTCTTACCCTCTTCAAAGAGAGTAGGGACTATCGATTCAAGATTGCAGAAATCTATCGGGCTGAGGAAAGCAATAGCACCTTGGTGATTCTTGTCGGTATATTGGTTGAGTTTCTCCACAGGCACTTTCTGTACTGGTGTAGTAGTGCCCATGAGTTTCTTGAGCAGTTCTTTGCCGATAGTGGAAGTCATGTCACGGCGCAAGAGAATCTTATCCAAGGTCTTACCTGCATCAATCGCCTCAATGATAGCACGAATACCGAAGATCATCTCCTTTTCGGGCGGACGGCGGGTGTCGTAGGAAGTCCCCCTCGCTCCCCCCTGAAGGAGGGAAGGTTTAGAAAAACTAGATTGTCTAGAATGGCTAGATGGTCTAGTATAACTAGAAGTTGTCTTTTTCTCGAACATAGCTTAGTATTTTAACCAATTGAGGAACTTCTCTATATCTTCGTCGTAGGCATAACTCGTTTCTACAATGCGATTGCCATCGGCATCAAGTTGCATGTAGTAGGGTTGTGCATTGGATTGATATTCTGTGCGTTGCACATAACTCCACTTGTCGCCTATGGTTTTCAATGTCACCGTTTTGCCGTTCTCCTCTACAGTGATTGGCTCTGGCAATTTAGTCTTGTCATCCACGATGAGTGAGATAAGTACATACTTGTGCATATGTTCTGCCACTTCGGGTTTGCTGAGTACCGCTGCCTCCATCTTGCGGCAGTTCACACAACCAAAACCGTTGAAGTCCAAGAACACAGGCATATTATTCTCCTTCGCATAAGCCATACCCTCATCGTAGTCGGTGAAAGTGATTTGACCACCGTTGTTGGTCATGGTGGCGTAGCCCTCGCCTTTAACCTCTAACCTTTCGCCTACGACCTGACCGCCTGGTGTCATCACCCAGTCTTGTGTGGACATTGGTGGTGCGAAAGCAGAGATTGCACGCAATGGTGCGCCCCATAGACCTGGTACCATGTACATTGCAAAGGAGAGTGAAATAACTGCCAAGAAGAAGCGTGTAACACTGGTCTTGCGGTGGTCCTCATCATCATGTGGGAACGAAATCCATCCTAATAGGTAGCAGCCCAGTAGCGAGAAGATTACAATCCATAGTGATACAAATACCTCGCGGTCCAAGATATGCCATCCGTATGCCAAGTCGGCTACGCTGAGGAACTTCAATGCCAATGCCAATTCGAGGAAAGCGAGAGTGACCTTGAACGTATTCATCCAGCCACCTGATTTAGGCAATTTCTTCAGTACCGATGGGAACATGGCAAAGAGTGAGAATGGTAATGCCAATGCAATGGCGAAGCCCAACATACCCATCGCTGGGGCGAGGATAGATTTGCCTGCTGCCTCTACGAGCAAGGTGCCAATGATAGGACCTGTGCAAGAGAACGACACAATCACCAAGGTGAATGCCATCAGCAGAATGCTGAGGAAACCAGTCGTGTTGCTCGACTTACTATTGAGTGCTGTGGACCATGAACTAGGCAAGGTAATCTCAAATGCGCCAAAGAACGATGCCGCAAATAATACCAGAATCAAGAAGAAGATGATGTTCACCACTGCATTGGTACTCAAAGCGTTGAGTGCAGAAGCACCGAAGATGAGTGTTACCAATAGACCTAAACCCACGTAGATAATCACGATGCTCAATCCGTAGAGAATCGCGTCGCGAACCACTTGTGCGTTGGTTGTTCCTTTGGCTGCGCCGCCGCGTTTGATGAAGAAGCTGACTGTCATTGGGATGATTGGCCATACGCATGGGGTGAAGATAGCCAATAGACCACCTAGCAAGCCCATGACGAATATCCACCAGATGGATTGACCGCCTTCGGGGCTGTTAGGCGATGAGGCGATAGGGCTATCAGGCAATGAGGCGAGGGACACGAACTCCCATGTCTCGGGTGCGGTACACATCTTGTCGTCGCAAGCGTTGTAGCGCACGCGAATAGTGTCGGCTTTGGCTACTGTTTCGGTGAAAGTGCCTTCGTACTCGTCCATGTAAAATCCATCACCTAGTTCGATGATGTTAAGGTGCCAACCTTTATCGATGGTGGCTGTCAAGCGGATGCTATCGCCAACTACTTCACCCGTCCATTTGATGGGCTGTACAATCTGTGCTGCTGCGGTCAATGCTATCGCCATTACCGCAAATATAGTCATTATTTTTTTCATATTCATTGTTTTGAGTCGGGTTTCGGGAGTCGGGAATCCTATGATTAATTTATCGCCACATCACTCGGCATTCTCCAATCGCCACGTGGCGACAAACTCACGCCTACCACTTTTGGTCCATCAGGCAGGCAACTGCGCTTGAATTGTTGGGTGAAGAAGCGGTGCATAAACACGCTAAGCCAATGCTCAATCGCCTCTTCGCTATATACGCCGTCAAACGCCATGTTCGCCATAAACGCGATCTTCTCGCGAGTAAAACCATAGCGCAAGAAGTAGTAGAGGAAGAAGTCGTGCAACTCGTATGGTCCCACTTTATCTTCGGTTATCTGTGCGATGTTACCCTCGTCGTCGGTAGGCAGCAACTCGGGCGATACGGGTGTGTCAATCACATCCATCAGTATCTCGCGCAATCGCTCGCCAAAGATGTTCTCTGCTGCATAGCGCACGAGGTAGCGTACCAATGTCTTGGGCACGCCTGCATTCACACCGTACATCGACATCTGATCGCCGCAGTAAGTCGCCCAGCCCAACGCCAATTCGCTCATATCGCCTGTGCCGACCACTAGTCCGTTGTACTTATTGGCGAGGTCCATCAGCACGAGTGTACGGATACGCGCTTGAGCATTCTCGTAGGTGATATCGTGGTTGTTGAGGTCGTGATTGATATCATTGAGGTGCTGTGTCGCCATATCTCGGATAGGTATCTCGTGTATGCTTACGCCCAACTCTTCCATCATAGCGAGGGCATTGCTGTAGGTTCGGTCACTGGTGCCAAACCCAGGCATCGTCACGCCTATCACTTGGCTGCGATTGTAGCCCAAGCGGTCGGCAGCCAATACACTGACTATCAGCGCGAGAGTGGAGTCCAGTCCGCCCGATATACCTATGACCAGCGATTCGGCATGGGTATGTTGCCAACGGCGTAGTAGTCCGTGCACTTGCAGGTTAAGTACATCTTCGCAGTACTCATCGCTATCTTTCTTCTTAGGCAAGAACGGTGTCTGCGTAAAATGGCGATGCATTGGGCCCTCGCCTCTAAACTCTAAACTGTAGGCGGAGCCGTCCTCTAAACTGCGCTCCAGCGGAGCCACCTGCACATGGCGGAACTGCCCATGCTTATCGTGGGTGAAATTGGTGTTGCGTTGGCGGTCAATGCGCAGACGCTCCACATCTATCTCCGAGATAATCATGCTGCTCTCCATCTGGAAGCGTTCGCCAATCTCCAGCATCTCGCCATTCTCGGCAATGTATGTGCTACCCGAGAACACGATGTCTGTCGTCGATTCGCCTATGCCAGACGATGTATATACATATCCGCAGTGCACGCGTGCCGACTGTTGGGTAATCATGCGCTGACGGAAGGCATGTTTGCCTGTCACGCAGTTGCTGCTGGAGAGGTTGAAGATAATCTCTGCGCCCTGTATGGCGAGCTGTGTACTTGCAGGCAGAGGCGACCATAGGTCCTCGCATAACTCAATACCAAAACTATAATCTTTAGTGGTGAATAGTAGGTCAATACCAAATGGCACATCATTGCCCCATAACTCGATAGTTGGTATGCGCGGACGGATGCTATTGACGTTGTTTTCCAGCACATCGCGTCCACTGGAGAACCAGCGTTTCTCGTAGAACTCTCCTGTGTTGGGTAGGTTGATTTTGGGTACTACGCCCACCACTTCGCCGTCGGTTATCACGAAGGCGCAGTTGTAGAGGTTGTTGTCCACCTTGAGTGGCGCACCTATGAGCACGATGATAGGCAGGTCGCGTGTGAAAGTACACACATCTTCCAGTGCACTGAGTGCATCTTTCTGCAATTGCTGCGTGAAGAACAGGTCAGCGCAGGTGTATCCTGTGATGCTGAGCTCTGGGAAGCAAACCACTTGTACGCCTTCTTGTACGGCTTCGGTGATTTGTTTCTTGATTTCACTTGCGTTGTATTGGCAGTCTGCCACTCGCATATGTGGCACTGCAGCTGCCACGCGCACATATCCAAAACTAGTCATATTCTTAGTTTGTTGTATTCTATAAAATTATGATTACACGGCGCACGCTCGCGCATGCGCACATCTCGTTGCAAAGGTACTGCTTTTTTATGAAATATCAAAAAAAACACACAAAAAATGCATTTTTTTTTAAAAATATTTGGTCATATAAAAAAAAAACAGTAATTTTGCACCCGCTTTCGAGAAGGAAGCTCTAGGGTGCTATCGTCTAGTGGCCTAGGACAACGGCCTCTCACGCCGTAAACCCGGGTTCGATTCCCGGTAGCACTACAGAAAAAATCAACTCTCACGCTGAGAGTTGATTTTTTGTTTAGTGGACGATGCGAAGCGCCTACTGTTTAGTGCTTAGTGGAGTGTTGCATGGCGATGGAAGAATGAATCTATCAATATATCGCCTTAAGGTAGAGCGATTGGTGCGCAGGCGACGGACCATTTCGCATTGACGCATACCTTGTGCCATCATACGGCGGATACAAGCATCGTGGCGGTGTAAACGCCAGTATTTTGGGTTGGTGGGAGTTCCCTTTATTCTACCCACATGTTTGCCTTCTGCTTTCAAGCGAGCTAACGCCTCTTTGGTGCGTTGCGAGATAAGGTTACGCTCAATCTCTGCGGATAAGCCAAAAGCAAATGCCAACACCTTGCTTTGGATGTCATCCCCCAAGCGATAACCATCTTTGATAGTCCATACAAAACATTCTTTGGACATACAGATACTCAGAATCTCCATAATCATGTATAAGTTGCGTCCAAGGCGAGATAACTCACTACAGAGGATAATATCACCTTTGGTAGTCTTGCGCAGCAAACGACCAAGTTGGCGTTTGGTATAACTCTTGGTACCTGAAATAGTTTCTTCTATCCAACCATTGATAGTCAATTGGTTGTCTTCGCAGAATCGTTGAATCTCAAATCGCTGGTTCTCGACCGTCTGCTTGTCGGAACTTACGCGAATATACCCATAAACCATAGCATTTTTTTGTGCGAAGTTACGAAAAAAAAACCAACTCTCAATGCAAGAGTTGATTTTTTATAAAATAGGACGCTTCGCTAATGGATATAGGACGCCCGTTGGGCTATTGGATATTGGAGCTTACCCCATCGCACCATTGACGCCGATGACTTGACCAGAAACGTAAGAAGAGAGGTCAGAAGCCAAGAAAAGCGCTACCTTAGCCACCTCTTCTGCTTCGCCACAACGGCGCATCGGAATCATCTTGGCAATCTCCGCTTGCGCCTGATCGCCTAAAGCGCGCGTCATATCAGTAAGGATATAGCCTGGGGCAATAGCGTTGGCACGCACATTGCGACTACCCAATTCCTTGCTCAGTGATTTGATAAGTCCTATGATACCTGCCTTAGAGGCGGCATAGTTGATTTGCCCAGCGTTGCCTGCAATGCCCACAATAGAGGACATGGCAATGATACTACCACTGCGTTGACGCATCATCTGAGGAGTGGCAGCATGGCAGTAGTTGAATACCGATTTAAGATTCACACTGAGCACGCTATCCCATTGCTCTTCCGTCATACGCATAAGCAGGGTATCGTGGGTGATGCCTGCGTTGCAGACGAGTATATCTAATTTGCCAAACGCATCTACTACCTGCTTGACTACATCGTGCGCAGCAGCAAAATCGGCTGCATCGCTTTGAATGCAGAGCACTTGCACACCTTTTGCTTGCAACTCGTGGGTTAACTCGGTGGCTTCTTGAACTTCGTATATATATGTAAAGGCAATGTTGCAGCCATGGTCAGCAAACATCTGTGCAATGGCACGACCAATGCCACGTGATGCACCAGTAATCAATGCGGTTTTTCCGTTCAAATCTATCATTTCTCTAAACACTAAACACTAAACACTAAACATTAAATCGTAAACTACTTAAGCCACTTATCTAGCCAATTGAAGAAGGTTCGTTGCCATAGAATACCGTTTTGTGGCTTCAATACCCAGTGATTTTCATCTGGGAAAATCAGCAACTCAGCAGGAATACCCCGCATTTTCGCGGCATCGAAAGCAGCCATACCTTGATTGGCAAGGATACGATAGTCTTTCTCGCCATGGATACACAAAATAGGCGTATCCCACTTATCTACAAACAAGTGAGGCGAGTTGGCAAAGGTGCGTTGAGCAATCTTATTTGTCTTATCCCAATATGCACCGCCCATATCCCAATTGGCAAACCACTTCTCCTCCGTCTCGAGGTATTGCATCTCCATGTTGAAGATGCCGTCGTGTGCAATAAATGCTTTGAATCGCTTGTTGTGGTGTCCTGCCAACCAATATACGCTGAAGCCACCAAAAGAAGCTCCTACGCAACCTAAATGATCTTTATCTACGTATGGCTCGCTAGCCACAAACTCATCAATAGCTGTAAGATAATCCTTCATACATTGACCTCCGTAGTCGCCACTGATTTGTTCGTTCCACTCATTACCAAATCCGGGTAATCCGCGACGATTAGGTGCTACGATGATGTAGTCGTTGGCAGCCATCATCATGAAATTCCAACGGAAACTCCAGAACTGACTAACAGGCGATTGTGGACCACCTTCGCAGTAGAGTAGAGTAGGGTATTTCTTGCTTGGGTCGAAGTGTGGAGGATAGATGATCCATGTGAGCATATCCTTGTTGTCGGTAGTCTTTTGCCAACGTGGCACGACTGTACCCATCTCTATCTGCGAGTAGATGTTGTCGTTTTCGAAGCTAATCTGCACAGGTTCTTCTCCTTTGCAGAAACGGAAAATCTCGTTTGCTTCGCGCATTGAATGGCGTAGGCAGTAGTATGTATCGCCTATATTCGCAGCAGGAACATAGTCATATTGACCTGTGGTCAAACAGGTGCGCTCGCCTTGCAAAGTAATTTCATACAACATGGCAGTTGCATGCCATACGGCGCTGAAAACGAGCGTGTTGTCATCTTTCCAATAATAGCTATCTACATTGGTGTTGAGCCCACGACTGAGGAATGTTTGCTTGCCTGTAGCGAGGTGGCATACCATGAGTCGATTCTCGTCGCTCTCATAACCATCACGCTCCATGGATTGCCATGCGATATATTGTCCGTCAGGCGAGTAAGCAGGGTTGGTATCGTAGCCCATATTGCCCTCGGTGAGGTTGGTATGTGTACCTGTTGCGAGATTATATAGATAAATATCAGAGTTGGTAGAGATGGCATACTCCAATCCGCTCTTTTTGCGGCAAGTATAAGCGATGGTCTTGCCGTCTGGACTCCAAGCCAATTGCTCGACACCGCCAAAAGGCTTCATAGGCGACTCGTAAGGTGTACCTTCGAGCAAGTCAAGGCAGTTGATTACTTCTAGTTTCTTGTTTCCCGATTCGTGATTCGTGACTCCAGATTTTAGTTCGCATAGGAAAGGATGGGGGGCGGTTTCTGTCCATTCGTCCCAATGCTTGTACATCAGGTCATCTACCACGCGTCCTGAAGCCAATGGCAGGTCAGGGTATTTGTCTGCTGTGCTAGCTACGGTCTTGACTTGAGCAATAAGGATAATCTTGTCGCCTTGTGGCGAGAGCAGGAACCCTTCTATATCTTTGTCGAAGCCAGTGAGCGTCTTTTCGCCAATGATGAGTTCGCCTTTGGCGTTGATATAGCAGAGTTCGCCATTGTGCCATGCAGGACTATGACCAACGAACTCGTTGATAGTGACTAGTTTTCCATCTTCTTCTTGCGCAACGCGAATCCACGAAGTAGAGCGGTTTTCCTCTACGCTATAGTAGCTCACCGTGTATGCTATCCGCCCTGATTGTTCATCAGGGTGAACACTATTGATACGTCCCATAGCCCAAAGTGCTTCGGGTGTTAGTCGTCCGCCTTCAATGGTGATTTCGGGTTTGGTGATAGGTGCTTTGGTAGCGTCCTCTTTAGTTTGGCAAGAGGCAGCAAGTAGGGCAAGTGTAGCCATTATGATAAGTTTGCGCATGTTTATTTTTTCGTATAAATAGCAAAAGTGTATGGATAAGGGTTTTTATCATCTGCCTCATGGCGGTCTTTGCTGACGCATTGCCAGATAGCAGGGTCAATCTCGGGGAAGAACGTATCGGCATCGTCCCAAGAATGGTGGATATGGGTGATATATAGTTTATCTACCAACGGCAAGAATTGGCGATACACCATACCGCCACCAATGATGAATGCCTCTTCATCGGCTGCTACGGCAGCTTGTGCTTCTGGGATGGAATGTACTACTTCGGTATTTTCAAATGTAAAATCCTCGCGGTCGGAAAGCACGATATTGCGTCGATTGGGCAGTGGGTGCTTGGGTAGCGAGAAGAAAGTACGTTCGCCCATGATGACGGTGCATCCTTGGGTCTTCTCTTTGAAGTATTTGAGGTCACTTGGCAAGTGGCAGAGCAGGTCGCCTGCCTTGCCGATAGCGTTGTTTTCAGCGATTGCTACGATGAGATTTAACATAAGTATGAACTATGAGTGATAAACTATGAGTTATTAGTGATTACACGGCTACGACGCCTGGGATATGTGGGTGTGGGTCGTAGTCCACGAGGGTGAAGTCTTCAAACTTGAAGTCGAAGAGGTTCTTCACATCAGGGTTGATAAGCATCTTTGGCAGCGCGCGCGTGTCGCGAGTGAGTTGCAGTTTCACTTGCTCAATATGATTGAGATAGATATGCGCATCACCAAAGGTGTGTACGAAATCGCCAGCCTTGAGTCCTGTGACTTGTGCCATCATCTGCAAGAGCAGTGCGTAGGATGCGATATTGAATGGCACGCCGAGGAAGATATCCGCCGAGCGTTGGTAGAGTTGCAACGAGAGGCGACCATCAGCTACATAGAATTGGAATAGCGTATGGCAAGGGGGCAAAGCCATATTGTTGACCTCAGCCACGTTCCATGCACTGACGATATGGCGGCGTGAGTCGGGATTATTCTTAATCTGCTCGACTAACTGGGCAATCTGGTCAATGTGTCCGCCTTGGTAATCTGGCCATGAACGCCATTGATGACCATAAACAGGACCTAATTCGCCATTCTCGTCTGCCCACTCATTCCAGATACGCACGCCATGCTCTTGTAGGTACTTGACGTTGGTATCACCTTTGAGAAACCACAGCAGCTCGTAGATGATAGACTTGAGGTGGAGTTTCTTTGTGGTAAGCAAAGGGAAACCCTCCTCGAGATTGAATCGCATTTGATGGCCAAAGACAGAGATCGTGCCTGTGCCAGTGCGGTCATGTTTCTCGGTACCCTCGTGGAGTACGCGCTCGCATAAATCAAGATATTGTTTCATTGTAAGTTATGAACTATGAGTTAATACAAATTATATGTTGTTTTGAGTACGCGGAACTCGGTACGACGGTTGAGCGAGTTGCATACTTCTTGTTTGTCTGCTGATAGAGTAGAGATAAATGCTTCGTCTAGCACTTGATCTTTTGGTAAGAATGGATATTGCTTGTGCAGCACATCGTCCACCACTACAGGTTTCTCTTCTCCATAACCTACAGCCGTCAATCGCTCTTGCTCAATGCCATGCTTGATGAGGTAATCTACTACCGATTGTGCACGGCGAAGCGACAATTGCTGGTTGTCGGCATTATTGCCTACGAGGTCGGTATGCGCAGCGAGTTCGATTGTGATATTTGGATTATCGTTGAGCAGTTTGACTAACGCATTGAGTCCTTCTTCGGAATCGGGTGTGAGCTCCCAACTACCAAACTTGAAGAAGATGTTTGCCATCTTTACGGGTTTGGATATAGGGGCTAATACAAAGTCTTGCTGATAGGTATAGCTGTCAGTAAGCGATTCGGTAGAGAAGGTGTGCTTTTGGTTGAGATAGCCACGTGCATTAGCAAGCATGGCGTATCGCGTCTGTTTGTTGAGTTTGAGGCGGTACGTGCCATCGCGTCGTACTTGCATCTTGACGTTGGTACCATCATTGCCTACTAAGCGCAGATTAGCATCAGTGATATGTTCGCCGTTGTTATCCATCACTTTACCTTCGATAAGCAGTTCCATTTCGGGAAGTATGAAGGAATAGATGAGGTCGTATCCCTTCTTTTGTCCGCGATTGGAGGAGAAGTAGCCTTGCTCTTTACCTTCTACAAAGGTGATGCCGAAATCATCGGCATTGGAGTTGAATGGTGCGCCCATGTTGAAGATGTTCCACTGAATGGTGTCATTGCTCTTGGTTTCTTGTTCTTGCTTTTGTTCTGCATAGAAGAGGTCAAGACCACCATAACCGGGGTGTCCTTTGGATGCGAAATATAGTCGTCCGTCGTGGCGTATATAAGGGAATAGCTCGTCATCGCTCGTATTGATTTGTGGACCGAGGTTACGAATGTCGTCCCACTCACTGCCGTTGGAAATAGCCATATATATGTCCTTACCACCATATCCTCCTGGTGCGTCGCTCACGAAGTAGAGTGTGTCGCCCGATGGGTTGATGGTGGGGTGTCCGACCGTGATACTACTATCGCTGAAGAGTTTGAGCTCGTGTGCCTCTCCCCATTCTCCGCTCATTCGATTGGATGTGTAGATTTTAGCTCCTATATCCTGCCCATTGATAGGTTTGGAGTAGGTGACAAACATGGTTTTTCCATCGCTGCTGACGCATGCAGCTCCCATCTCGGCAGTGGTGAGTTGTTTTTGAAATCCCATGCCGCCTTCTTCGCCTTCTGCTTCGCTATCTTCGGCAGTTTCTTCTCCTGCTAATCCCTCGCATAATTCGATATCTTCCCACTTGCCAGCCGCATTTTTGCGTGCGGTGTAGATGTTGAAAGTAGGATATCCAGTAACGGCAGATCCAGCGTTCTTTTTCTTGCTTTTGGAGGTTTGCTCTTGTCGGTTGGATGTGAATAAGATGGCATCTCCTTCGCTAGTGGTAAAAGCAGGACTGAAGTTGCTGCTACGCTTGGCGTTGAACTCTTTGGCAGGTGCAATTTTGTAGCGTGATGGTTGCTTTTTCCAATTTTCTACTTGCGTACAGGCGTATTTGCCTGCCATAGCAACGTAGTCTTGTGGATGCGCTTCGAGATAAATGTCGTATTGCTTGATAGCATCGCGGTAACTGCCCTGATATTGCAGTGCTTGCGCATAGCGCAAATACACGATGGAGTCGGGGTATTGGTAACGGATCGCATTCTTGTAGCAATTGAGTGCTCTGCGGTTGTTGAGAATGCGATAACATTCGGCTTGATTGAATGCCACGTGGGCACGCATAGGTTTGTCTTTGCTGGGGATGCGTCGATACACATTTTTGTATTGTTCGCTAGCGGTGTAGTATTCTCCAATGTCGTATTTCTTGTCCGCTTTTTTGACGCGTGCAGCCAAACTACAAGAAGTCATACTTAATAGTATGAATCCCGTTAGGAGTAATATGATGTGGTTTCGTGTCATTACAAATCGTTTACCTTAAGTTGATCGCCATTCTTTTTTCTCACTTCTCTATCTTGTGAGGTGGCGCAATGAATACCATCTTGTCGCATGCGTTGGTTTTGGGATATATGTTCGCTGCGGAACTTATGGTCTTTCCGCAGTATCACGCCTAGT
This sequence comes from uncultured Bacteroidales bacterium, assembly GCA_937891975.1. Classification (GTDB taxonomy): domain Bacteria; phylum Bacteroidota; class Bacteroidia; order Bacteroidales; family Paludibacteraceae; genus Colicola. The sequence continues at coordinate 20,500 of CALAUA010000019.1, read as the reverse complement.
GATAGTAGTAGGATGGCGATGCCGATGGCTAATATGGCTAATAAAATCTCGTTCATTTGTAAATTTTTTACAAAAATCGTGCAAAGGTAGTAAAATTTTTGCGAATATGCAAATTTTTGTTTTTAAAGTTTAATCTATTTGAAATATTCGTTGATTATGTGTGAACTATCTTCGGGGTATCTTCGGGGTATCTTCGGGATAAATGTGGTGGGTTAAAATGAATAGTTTATGATTGATGTTTTATGTTTAGTTAAACATTTTTAACATATCCAACTTTAACACTTTCACACTTTAACATATTTGCATGAGCGAAATTACTCTCCATACTGCCAAAACACCAAAATCATACTTTCTGAAAAATCGACTTTTTTTAGGGGATACAGGGGTAGATAATAATTATATATAGTATATATAATATTATTTTTTATGCGATATATACCATTCAACTCTTTTTTTTATGTTAAAGTGTGAAAGTGTTAAACTAACATAAACTATATGCTAATTATTAAAATATATTAAAATTTTAGTAGTGTGTTTGATGTGGGTTTTTGGCGGGATGTTAAAATTTTTGTTTTAAGCGATTGTTTGCTGTTAGGTGGTAAAGTTATTATCTTTGATAATAAAACGTCTTAAATCGGAAGAAAATGGTCTTAAAATGGCTTTTTTATTTGCATATGTGCAAAAAAAGTGTTACCTTTGCAAAGTTTTTGACTATAAGTCAAGGATGTGAAGAAAAAAAGCGTATAATTTGAAAAATTAAAAGAGAAAAAACGATATGGCAACAACACCACAAAATTCAGGCACATTGTATAATGCCTTGACATCAGGAAGTAAGATTATTGGTACCGTGATTACAGATAGTGACATGCGTGTGGATGGTACGATAGAGGGCGATGTAAAATGCTCTGGTAAGTTAGTAATTGGAGAACAAGGCGTGATTAAGGGCACAGCAGGGTGTCAAAACGCTGAGATAATGGGGCAGCTGGAAGGTAAGGTAGATGTGAAATATGCGTTGGCATTGCGTTCGACTAGCCGTTTGAAAGGCGAGATTATCACGGGAACGTTGATGGTAGAGCCCAATGCGATATTCAATGGTACTTGCTCAATGGGAGCAAAGAATCAGGAACAAGCAGCAAAGACAAAATAGTTTAGAGGCTGCGGCTGTGCCGCTACCGTATTAGAGTTAAAATTTTGATACTATGAAGATAAAACCATTTAGAGGTATTCGTCCGCCTAAAGCGTTGGCGAAGCAAGTGAGTAGCCGTCCGTATGACGTGTTGAACTCGGATGAGGCACGTGCAGAGGCTGCAGGTAATGAGATGTCGTTGTACCATATCATCAAACCAGAGATTAACTTCGAGGTAGGTACCGATGAGCACGATGAGCGCGTGTATAAGGCCGCTCGTGAGCAGTTTGACTTGTTTCGTGAGAAAGGTTGGTTGGTGCAAGATCAAGAGGAGCAATACTATGTGTATGCCCAAACGATGGATGGTCGTACACAGTACGGCTTAGTAGTGGCAGCATGGGTGGAAGACTATATGGAAGGTCGTATTAAGAAGCATGAGTTGACTCGCCGTGACAAAGAGGAAGATCGCATGAAACATGTGCGTGTGAACAATGCGAACGTGGAGCCTGTGTTTTTTGCATACCCTCACAATGAGGAACTGGATGCTATTGTGGCACGTGTGTCGGCAGGTGAACCTGAGTATGACTTTGTGTCGGATTTGGATGGCTTTGGTCATACGCTATGGGTGATTAGCGATAAAGCAGACATAGCCCGTATCACGGAACTGGTGGCAGAGATGCCTGCGATGTATATTGCCGATGGACATCACCGTAGTGCAGCAGCTGCGTTGGTGGGCAATGAGAAGAAGTTGCAAAACCCAAATCACAAGGGTGATGAGGAGTATAACTACTTCTTGGCGGTATGTTTCCCAGATGATCAGTTGCATATCATGGACTACAATCGTGTGGTGAAGGACTTGAATGGTATGACAGAGGAGCAATTCTTGGAGGCATTGAAGGAAGATTTTGATGTAGAGTCAATGGGCGCGGATATCTACCGTCCAGAGGGTTTGCACGTGTTTGCGCTATATATGGGCGGCATGTGGTACAAGCTGACGGCTAAGGCTGGTCGTTATGATGACAATGACCCAATTGGCGTGTTGGATGTGACTATCTCATCGAATCTGATATTGTATAAACTGCTTGGTATCAAAGATTTGCGCTCGGATAAGCGTATCGACTTTGTAGGCGGTATCCGTGGTTTGGGCGAACTGAGTCGCCGTGTGGACAGTGGCGAGATGAAGATGGCTTTGGCACTCTATCCCGTGACGATGAAGCAACTGATAGACATTGCAGACACGGGCAATATTATGCCACCAAAGACTACTTGGTTTGAACCCAAATTGCGTAGTGGATTGGTGATTCACGAGTTGGTATGATGGGGCTCGGGACTCGCGATTCGGGATTCTAGAAAAAGTAATCAATAAAACAAAAAAATATGAACAAAATTCAAATTGTAATCAATGTAATTCTTGTAGCCGCAGTGGCTACGTTGTTTGGCTTGTATTTTGCAGGCAAGTGTGATAAATCATGTGCTACAGATGATGCAGTAGCCGTAGTGGGTGAAGAGTTGCCAGTGGCTTATCTGAATGTAGATAGTTTGTTGGTGAACTATACTTTTGCTATCGAAGCTAGTGACAAGTTGGTAGCTAAGCAAGAGGATGCTCGTTTGAAAATGAATACCAAGTTGCGTACTTTCCAAAATGAGGTAGCAGATTTTCAACGCAAACTAGAGAATAATGCGTTTATCAGTCGTGAAAGTGCAGAAAAACAACAACAGAAGTTGGCTAAGAAAGAGCAAGAATTGCAAGAGTTGGAGGCCAAGTTGACCCAAGATATTATGCTTGAGAATCAAAAACTGAATATGCAGTTGGCTGATTCATTGAGCAACTACCTGAAGGAGTTTAATGCCGATGGTCGTTATCATATCATCTTGAGCAACAGTGCAAAAGACAATGTGCTGTGGGCTGGTGAGCAATACGATATTACCGATGAGGTGGTAGAGGGCTTGAATGCTCGCTGTGCGAAGTGAGTTTTGTGTTTAGAGTTTAGTGTTTAGAGTTTAGTGTTTAGTGTTTAGATTGATATATAGACCATACTTGCGATATCTGATTGCCGATGTGTTGACATTGGCAATCAGTGTGGTGATAGTGTTGGCGTGGTTTCCACTGTCAACCGAGATACCGTTTCAAAAGTATAGTGTTTATATGGTGATTTACTCTACGGTTTGGCTACTGGCGAGTTACCTGTGCCACCGCTATGTGCCTGTCAAATATATGAAAATGGGGCAGGATATCCTGCGTTTGACAGCCACTGCAGTGATTGTGTTTGGTTGCATGTATGGCTATATGTGGCTTCGCGCAGGCAGCAATTTCTCCATTTGGGTCTTGCTGACGATATGGCTGGTGATGCTGGGTGCATCGCTTGTGTTCTTAGTTTTTAAGCACGCCTATCGCTATGCATTGGATGCCGATGAACAAGCGATAGAAGCCCCTAAGCGTGCACCACAACAAGTGTTGCAAGCACCCGAGCAATTGGCTGATAGCGACAAGAAAGCTCTGCAAGAGAGCATATTGGAGTTTGCACCAGAGAAAGTGTTGCGCTATGTGGAAAAGAACATCAACCTCTATAGCACCAATACTTTTACGTTGCGCTCTACGGATTTGTACAATATCAAGAAGTTGCCTGCTTATCGCTTTGATGCGATAGTGAACTTTATGCCGCTTAATCAAATTCGTGGTGTGAATAAATTGTTTACTACGGTAAACGATAAGTTGCCAGACGGCGGTATCTGGATATGCTGCTACGAGCCACAATCGGTAACTAAACGCAATATTCTGAAGCGTTTTCCTCCGTTGATAGGTTGGCTCTATTATGTGGCATTTTTCTGCTACAAGCGTGTGCTACCTAAGTTGCTGATGACGTCGCGTCTGTACTTTGATATTACAGAAGGCAAAGACCGTGTGCTGAGCAAGGCAGAGGTGCTAGGACGCTTGTGCTATTGTGGTTTTGAGATCATAGATGAACGCAAGAAGGGCGATTTGAACTATGTAGTGGCTCGCAGGAAGTTCCGTCCTGAAATCACAGTAAGACGTCTGTATGGTATCTTGGTGAAGCTCAATCGTGTGGGTAAGAACGGTAAGATGTTCAAGGTATATAAGTTCCGCACGATGCACCCTTATAGCGAGTTTTTGCAGTCGTATATTTATGATCGCTACTCGCTGCAAGAGGGTGGTAAGTTCAACCACGATATACGTGTGACGACTTTAGGGCGTTTTATGCGCAAGTGCTGGTTGGATGAGTTGCCGATGTTGCTCAATTTAGTGAAAGGAAATATGAAATTGGTGGGCGTGCGTCCGATATCGAAGCATTACTTCTCGCTGTATAGTCAGGAGTTGCAAGAGAAGCGCGTGAAGCACAAGCCAGGATTGTTGCCACCCTTTTATGCGGATATGCCAAAGACATTGGAGGAGATAGAGGCATCGGAGATGCGCTATCTCATGATGTGTGAAGAAAAGGGTACATTGCGCACGGATTTTGTGTACTTTTGGAAGATATTTTATACGATTGTCTTCAAGCGCGCAAGGAGTCATTAGTGTTTAGTGTTTAGAGTTTAGTGTTTAGGGAGTGAAGCGACTGATTTTGATATTGCTTGTGCTAGGATATGGGCTGTTGGCGATGGCTCAAAATATCCCTGTTCCGTTGACACAAGTCAAGTTGTACGACTTTTTGGATGAGTTGCTTACGGATGGTGTGGTAGTACATCAAACTGCTGTGCGCCCATACACTCGCGTGCAAGTAGCGAAGATGTTGACGGAGGCACAAGCGGCAGACACGCTGCTGAATGTAAGGCAGAAGAAGGATTTGGCATTTTACCTCAATGAGTTTGCCTTGGAGCGTGATACGATGGTGAGCAATTATGTGCAATATACCGACCATAGTACCTATAACTTGTCTTTGGCTGATCCGCAGTTTAGTTATCGTAGCAAAAACTCAATGTTTAAAATGCGCTTGCGTCCTATCTTGGGTGGTAACTTCATAATGAGCAAGAAGGGGGTTATCTTCCATCGATGGTATGGTGCTGATTTGCAGATGGATATCGCCAAGCACCTGAGCATATGGGGTAGTTTGCGTGACAACTCGTGGAGTGGTGATTGGTTGAGCAAGACGTATTTCCCTACTGATAATGACCGTCGATTAGGTGCCCGTATTCATTATGGTGCATCGCAAGTGCAACCTGCATTGATGCCTATTGCAGGGGTGCAATATAAGGAAGCTAGTTACGGAGGTGATTTCTCCGATTCGAAAGGCGGAATCAGTTTGTATGCGTGGTGGGGTAGCATTTCGTTGCAGCGCGAGAATATCCGTTGGGGGGATGCGTATCATGCGTCGAATATATTGTCGGGTAGGGCACCTGCTGCACCGATGATTAGTTTGCAGTTGACGCCGTGCAAGTGGTTTCAGTTTGATTACTTCCACGCATGGTTGGTGTCGAATGTTCTCGATTCTACTTACTATTATCTTGAGAATACGACCAATAAGGGGGTGCAGGTGAAGAATTATCGCCCGATGAATAAGTTTATGGCGGCGAATATGTTTACCTTCACGCCAATCAAGCAATTGTCTTTTTCTATAGGAAATTCCATTATTTACGCCGAGCAAACCATTCAAGCAGCTTACTTGATACCGATAGCGTTTTATAAGTCGCTTGATCATTTGCTGACCAAAGGTGTATATACCCAAAATCAAAACTCGCAAGCGTTTGCTTCGGTGTCGGTGCGCCCTGTGGAGCATTTGCATGTGTATGGCTCATTCTATTTGGATGAATTTTCGTTAAAGCGCCTCAAACCATCCAACAAGGAGAATAATCCTATCTCCTATCTGGTAGGTTTCAATTGGTCAGGTTGGCCAATCAAGGGATTGAGTTTGAAGGGGGAGTTTGTGCGTTCTTACATAGCATGTTACACTCACTCGATAGATGCGTTAACTTGGCAAAGCAATTCTTTTGACATGGGACATTATCTGGGCGACAATGCGCAGTCAATATATGCTGAATTGGCATATCGTCCGATACGTGGATTACTGGTTAAGATGAGTTACACCCACGATACCAAATACAATTCGTATGCCTATTTGCGCAACTACCGAGATGCCAATGGCGTGATTCGTGATGGAGGTATCAGTGAGACACTTGCGCAGAAACCTTTTGACCATGCTATTTTCCGTAATGAGGTAGTGCGTTTGGATGGTGTGTATGAGGTGCATCCTAATATGTTTTTGAGTTTGGCATTGGAGTATAACCATGCGCGCGGCTGCAACAATATAATTGGAGAGCATATTGCGAGTGAGGATGTGGGGGATGCGCAGTATTATTTGGATAAGTATATGCCTTTGTATTATCAAGGCAAGAATTTTACCGTTTCGGCGGCATTTAGTTTTGGCTTTTAAATAATGAGATGTAGCGTAGTCATATTAAACTGGAATGGGGAGCAGACTTTGCGTCAGTTCTTGCCCTCCGTTTTAGCGCATACGCAATCGAAGGATGTAGAGATTGTAGTGGCGGATAATGGTTCGACCGATGGTTCGCTGAATTTCCTTCAGACGCAGCCCGTTCGGATGATTAAATTGGAAAAGAACTACGGCTTTGCCGAGGGTTATAACCGCGCCATTGAGCAAGTGGATGCCGAATATGTGGTATTGCTCAATTCGGACGTGGAGGTCACACCACAATGGCTCGACCGTATGCTAGATTACATGGATGCTCATCCTAAGGTGATGGCAGCTCAGCCAAAGGTGCTGTCATGGCACTCTAAGCAGCAGTATGAGAAAGGTAAAGTGTCAGCTATTCGTTTCGAGCATGCAGGTGCAGCAGGTGGTATGATGGATATTTTGGGCTATCCGTATTGCAAAGGTCGATTGATGACGCACTTGGAGGAAGACCATGGGCAGTACGATGAAGTGTCGCCCATCTTTTGGGCTACGGGAGCATGTTTGCTGATTCGTACGCAAGTATATAAGGAGATAGGGGGATTGGATGCCAATTTCTTTGCTCACCAAGAGGAGATTGACCTATGTTGGAGGTTGTTGAATCAATATCCATTTTCTGTTTTCAGTCTTCCTTTTTCGGTAGTTTATCATGTGGGAGGTGCTACGCTGGGGTATGAGAATCCAAGAAAGACTTTTCTCAATTTCCGCAACAATCTACTGATGTTGCGTAAGAATCTGCCTATTTCGCGTCTTTCATGGGTAATGATTGTGCGCTTCTTTATGGATTATTTGGCAGCCTTACAAATGCTGCTGACCGATCAAAAAGAGAATGCCAAGAATGTGTATCGCGCACGCTGTGAGTACCACAAGATGAAGAAGCAATACCCCATTTCTCATAGTGCATCGCCATTTGCGGAGCAATTGGTGGTGCGGAGAAGCATTGTGTGGGATTTTTATGTGTGGAGAAAAAGAAAATAACTAAAAAATATATAAATTATGGAATTTAAGTATGCACCTATGTTTCAACTTGGAAAGGATGAAACAGAGTATTATCTGCTGACCAAAGACCATGTATCGGTTGGCGAGTTTGAAGGCAAACCTATCCTCAAGATTGAGGCAGAAGGATTGACCAAGATGGCTAATGCTGCGTTTTCTGATGTAAGCTTCATGCTTCGTCGTAGCCACAATGAGCAAGTAGCAAAGATACTGCGCGACCCTGAGGCAAGCGATAATGATAAGTATGTAGCATTGACCTTCTTGCGCAATGCAGAAGTGTCATGCAAAGGTCAGTTGCCACTCTGTCAAGACACTGGTACCGCTATTATTCACGGCGAGAAAGGTCAGCAAGTATGGACTGGCTACTGCGACGAAGAGGCACTGAGCAAAGGTGTGTATCTCACCTATACCGAGCGTAATCTCCGATACTCGCAAAACGCTCCGCTCAATATGTATGACGAGGTAAATACCAAGTGCAACTTGCCTGCGCAAATCGACCTTGAGGCTACTGAAGGTATGGAATACCATTTCCTTTGTGTAACCAAAGGTGGTGGTTCTGCCAACAAGACCTACCTCTATCAAGAGACCAAAGCGCGTATCCAAAATCCAGGCACATTGATTCCATTCCTCGTAGAGAAGATGAAGAGTTTGGGTACTGCAGCATGTCCACCATACCATATTGCCTTTGTGATAGGTGGTACGAGTGCGGAGAAGAACTTGCTGACTGTAAAGTTGGCTTCTACCCACTACTATGATACTTTGCCTACTACGGGCGATGAGACAGGTCGCGCGTTCCGCGACATAGAGTTGGAGGAGCAACTGCTGAAAGAAGCATATAAGATTGGACTGGGTGCGCAGTTCGGTGGCAAATACATGGCACACGATATTCGTGTGATTCGTTTGCCTCGTCACGGCGCAAGTTGCCCAATCGGTTTGGGCGTAAGTTGCTCGGCTGACCGCAATATCAAGTGTAAGATTAACAAAGACGGTATTTGGATTGAGAAGATGGATAACAATCCTGCGAGCTTGATTCCAGAGGAATTGCGCAACGCAGGCGAAGGCGATGCAGTACGCATTGACCTCAACCAACCTATGGCGGATGTGTGCAAGATCTTGACTCAATATCCTATTGGTACACGTCTTTCGCTCAATGGTACGATTATTGTGGGTCGTGATATTGCACACGCTAAGATAAAAGCCCGTCTGGATGCAGGAGAGGGTATGCCAGAGTATCTGAAGAACCATCCTATCTACTACGCAGGTCCTGCGAAAACACCAGCAGGTATGCCTTGCGGTTCGATGGGCCCAACTACTGCAGGTCGTATGGACCCATATGTAGATGAGTTCCAAGACAATGGCGGAAGTCTAATCATGTTGGCAAAGGGTAATCGCTCAATTGATGTGACCAACGCTTGCCAAAAGCATGGTGGTTTCTATCTCGGCTCAATAGGTGGTCCTGCAGCTATCTTGGCACAAGAGAATATCAAGTCCATTGAGTGTGTGGAATATCCAGAATTGGGTATGGAAGCTATTTGGAAAATCGAAGTAGAGAACTTCCCAGCATTCATTCTCGTGGATGACAAGGGCAATGACTTCTTCAAACAACTGCGTCCGTGCGAGGGTTGTACGATACTTAATTAATGTTTAAGGTTTAATGTTTAAGGTTTAAGGATTTTGACAGACGATAAGAAAATAAGTATTTGGCAACGGCTGCGCAATAAGTATCGTGTCTCTGTACTTCACGAAGATACTTTGGCCGAAAGATGGCATATTCACCTCAGTGCATGGGGAGCTATTGTGGTGGTAGCGCTTTTGTTTATATTGTCATTGGCATTGTTCTCATTGCTTATCCTCTATACCCCAATCCGCAACTATTTGCCCGGGTATTCCGAGAATATCCGTCAGCAATTGATTGTAGAGTCAGCACGCGTAGATTCGTTGGGCACATCGCTTGAGTTGCAGAGGCAGTACCTCCATATCATCAAACAGGTGGTAGCAGGCGAAGTAGAGACCGACACAGTGCAGAGTCTTGACTCGATGCAAATCATCATGCGTGAGCAACTCTTAGAGGCAAAGAGCGAAGCTACAGCGGAGTTTATCGCCCAGTACGAAGCTAAAGAAAAGGACTACTTGCAGCTTTTTGATGTAACTAATACAGCTCCTGTATTATCCTTTTTCAGTCCTATTCGTGGCGTTGTAGTAGAGTCATTTTCTGAGCAAGAGCATCGCTATGGTGTGACACTAAAGGCCTCGAATCATGAGAATGTGACTGCAGTTTTGGCTGGTACGGTGGTGTATGTCAACTATGATTTTGGCAATACTTATACCCTGATGATACAGCATGCCAACTACATCTCCATCTACCGCTATGTTGACAAGGTGCTCAAGCAGGTGGGTGATGTGGTGCAAGCAGGCGAAAGTATTGCTATAGTAGGTGAAAAGAATCTATGGTTTGAGCTTTGGCAGGATGGGCAAGCTATTGATCCTGAAGCAGTCATTGCATTCTAACCTCTAACCATGTAGTGGTCTAACATCTAATTTCTAAGAATGAAACAAATAGCAATATTAGGAAGCACGGGCAGTATAGGCACTCAGACCCTTGACGTGGTGCGTCAGCATCCTGATGCCTTCGGTATATATGCACTGACGGCGCACCGCAATATTGACCTGCTGATTCAGCAAGCATTGGAGTTCAATCCTGCGGTGGTGTGTATTGCAGATGAACGACTATATCAACCTTTGCGCGATGCGTTGAGCGACTTGCCTATCCGAGTGATGGCAGGCGAGAGAGCCATTGCTGAGATGGTGACGATGCCTGCTATTGATGTCGTAGTAGCGGCTATGGTGGGGTATGCGGGCTTGCGACCTACCATCGAAGCCATCAAGGCCAAGAAGACGATTGCATTAGCGAATAAAGAGACACTTGTGGTGGCTGGCGAGATCATTTGCCGTTTGGCGCAACGCCATAAAGTGTCTATCTTGCCAGTGGATAGCGAACATTCTGCTATTTTCCAATGTTTGGTAGGGGAGAGACCGCTCGGACCCTCCCCAGCCCTCCCTTCGAGGGAGGGAGTTCCTTCCCTTAAAGGGGAAGGTCAGTGGGGGCTAGAGAAACTGCTCCTCACTGCCAGCGGAGGACCTTTCCGCACGTTTACCTATGAGCAGATGCAGCATGTCACGGCTGCTGAGGCATTGCAGCACCCTAACTGGGATATGGGGGCAAAAATCACGATTGACTCGGCGAGCATGATGAACAAGGGCTTTGAGGTGATTGAGGCGCGTTGGCTGTTTGATATACCTGTTGAGCAGATTCAGGTGTTGGTACATCCGCAGTCGGTGGTTCATTCGGCGGTGCAATTTGTGGACGGAAGTGTCAAGGCGCAACTTGGTACCCCAGATATGCGTATTCCTATACAATATGCGCTTACTTATCCTGAACGTTGGCAGAGTGATGTGCCGCGTCTGGATTTGTTTGCTACCAAAAATCTCACTTTCGAGGAACCTGATTTGCAACGTTTCCCCAATCTGGGATTGGCATACGAGGCGATGGCACGTGGAGGCAATATGCCATGTGTGCTGAATGCTGCCAATGAGGTGGTGAACCTAGCATTTAGAGAGGGGCATTGTGGCTTTTTGCAGATGTCGGAGGTGATTGAACAAACGATGGCAAAGACTAGTTTTATCGCTGAACCCACATACAATGACTATGTGCAGACTGATGCCGAAGCTCGCCAAATAGCAACTACAATTCTAAACAACTCTAAACAAAACTAAACAGAATTATGCAATGGATTCAACTGATACTCGCCCTTAGTTTGCTTGTGGTTATCCACGAGTTGGGGCATTTTTGCTTCGCGCGTATATTTAAGGTACGCGTGGAGAAGTTTTATATGTTTTTCAATCCCAAGTTCTCTTTGATTCGTGCCAAGAAGGTCAATGGCAAATGGCAAGTGCGCTTCTTTGCCCCCAATGTGGAGCCTTCTGCAGTGCCTCAGGTGGATGCTATGGGCAATGAGAAGAAGGATGAAAAGGGCAACACCCTCTATCGTCCTATGACTGAGGATGAATTGCAGGCACTGCCTGAAGATGATTGGCGTCGTTACCCAGACAATACCGAGTGGGGCATTGGTTGGGTGCCTTTTGGTGGATATTGTGCTATTGCAGGTATGGTGGATGAGACCAAGGACGCAACGGATTTGCCTTCAGAACCACAACCTTGGGAGTTCCGCGCAAAGAATGTGTGGCAACGTCTGTGCATCATCATTGGCGGTATTTTGGTGAATTTTGTAGCTGCACTGCTCATCTTTGGTATGGTGCTTTTCCATTGGGGTAAAGATACCTTACCTCTTAGCCAAATCACTACGGGTTTGTATTATTCGGATATTATGCTTGATGAGGGTTTTGCGCAGCAAGATAAGATTCTCACTATTGATGGTAATACCCCCGAGGACCTAGGTGATGTAGTGCAATGGATTATCATTGAGGGGCAGCGCGATGTGTTAGTCTTGCGCGGTACGGATACGGTGCGCTTGACTATGTCTGAAGACTTGGGTGAGCGATACTTGGCGTTGCAAAACGATGTAGATCGTGAGGAACGCGAGAAAGCGCGTGCCGATAAATCGTATATAAAGCGCGATTATCTACTAGTTTCCTACTTTATGCCATTCGTGGTAGATTCGATTTTGCCAGGTGGTGCAGCTTCGTTTGCAGATATGCAAAAGGGAGATAGCATTGTGGGTGTGAATGGTCGAGTGGGGCTTTGCCGTGTGCAGATCGACAACGAACTGAGCAAGCATCCATGTGATAGTGTTACTTTGGATTTCTATCGTGCAGGTCAACCTATGCAGGCACGCCTATTTATTGGTGATCAATCCAAGATAGGTGTGATTATCAAGGGTTTAGATTCGTTTTATACACCTGTGCATACCGACTATACTTTCTTTGAAGCAATTCCTGCAGGTATCAAATATGGATGTGATTTCTTGGTAATGTATGTGAAACAGTTCCGCCTTATCTTTACCAAAGAGGGGGCACAATCTGTAGGTGGATTCGGTGCGATTAGCAACATGTTCCCAGAAACGTGGAACTGGTATGGCTTCTGGCAAATCACAGCCATCATCAGTTTGATATTGGCATTTATGAACTTCTTGCCTATTCCTGCGTTGGATGGTGGATATATATTGTTCCTGTTGTGGGAGATTATCACGGGGCGCAAGCCAAGCGATAAGTTCTTGGAAGTGGCGAATAATATTGGTTTTTGGCTATTGTTTGCCCTTTTGATTTTTGCTAATGGTAATGATATTTTCAAAGCATTTTTTTGACCCCTCCTAACCTCCCCTTCAAGGGGAGGGAAAGACCCCACCTAACCTCCCCTTCAAGGGGAGGGATTGTGACCCTACCTAACCTCCCCTTCAAGGGAGGGATTGTGACCCTACCTAACCTCCCCTTCAAGGGGAAAAGAATACACCTAACCTCCCCTTCAAGGGGAGGGATTGTGACCCCAATAGCCTCCCCCTTAAAGGGAAAAAGACCCTACCTGACCTCCCCTTCAAGGGGAGGGATTGTAACCCTACCTAATCTCCCTTTGAAAGGGGAGGGATTGATGAAAAAAAAAAGAAGTTATGGATAGACCATATGAATTAGCGGAACGTGTATCATATCCTTTTTTGAAAAATGAAGCGAGCGATATGCGAAAAAATCCAACAGAAGCAGAGAGTATTTTGTGGAAACTGATTCGTAAAAAACAATTGGGCGTTAGATTTAATCGGCAATATGTGATAGATACTTACATCGTGGACTTTGTTTGTTTAGAGAAACAATTGATTTTAGAAGTGGATGGTAAGTATCATTCTTCGGAAGAACAACAACGTTGGGACGAGCAACGAACTAACATATTCAATAAATTAGGATTTGAAGTCCTGCGATTTAAGAATGAAGAAGTGCTTTGTGCCCCAGAGAATGTGATAGAGCAAATAACACAAGCATTAAATAAAACTATATGAATAAAACAAATAATATTTCTACCTCTTCCCCGGGGGAGCAAGAGGGGGTCTTTGTACACGAATCCTCTTATGTAGATGAGGGGTGTTTTATAGGTAAAGGAACCAAAATCTGGCATTTCTCGCATATTATGTCGGGTTGTCAGATAGGTGAGAACTGCAATATTGGTCAGAACGTAGTGGTGTCGCCAGGGGTTGTCTTGGGGAGCAACTGCAAGGTGCAGAATAATGTGTCGATCTACACGGGTGTTCGCTGCGGTGATGATGTGTTTTTAGGGCCTAGTATGGTGTTCACCAACGTCATTAATCCTCGGTCGGCTGTATCGCGTAAGGATGAGTATAAGGACACGTTTATTCGCCGTGGTGCATCGGTGGGGGCAAATGCTACTATCGTATGTGGTAATACACTCGGAGAATACTGCCTTATTGGTGCAGGCTCGGTGGTAACAAAGGATGTGCCTGCATATGCGCTCATGGTAGGTAATCCTGCGCGCAGAGTTGGGTGGGTAAGTCGCCACGGTGAGAAGCTAAAGTTTGATAAAGATGGTCTTGCTACCTGTCCCGCCACAGGCGAGAAATATCAATTGGTCAATGATTTGTGTCAATTAATCGATTCTAAACACTAAACAGTAGCCCGCTTGCGGGCGTTCACTAAACATTAAAACAATGATTCAACGTATCCAAACTCTCTACCTCTTGTTGGTAGTTATCCTAGGCACCTTGTTGTGCTTCTTCTCGCCCGTACAGTTCCTTACATCTGAGGCGACAGAGTATATCTCATTGCATGCATTCGACAAATGGCCATTGGCTGTGATGAGCATTGCTATTCCACTATTGGCATTGGTGGTGATATTCTTGTTTAAGCGTCGTTTGTTGCAAGCCCGACTGAATGTAGTGAATGTAGTGTTGTGTCTGGGTTACTACGCTTTGTTGGCATTATATGTAGCCTATGTGGTCAAAGGGTATGAGCCAATAAGTGATGTGACCATGACCGGTGCGGAATGGTATCTCAATATATGGGCTGCTATTCCATTGGTGAATGTTGTGCTATTGATGATGGCTACTCGCCGCATATTGAAGGACGAAGCTCTTGTCCGCGCTGCCGACCGATTGAGATAGGACGGGGCGGAGCTCTATGGGAGATAGGACGCTGCGCTACTGGGTATGGGGCATAAATATATGTTGTGCAACATATATGCTGTTTTTTTAACACAAATAATTGGTAATGTTAAAAAAAATAAGTAATTTTGTGCGCTTTTAGGAAGAGAGTGGGGCACGTATTATAGAATTGTACCGTTTGATGCTACCAAAATTGACCCAAAACAATCAACAATAATATAAACAACGTGGGTGAAATTCCCACACATTATTAACCAAAACAATACACGTTATGATGAACAAACACAAAGAGAATGGCTTTCGTAGCCTACTCATGACATTTGCAGTATTTGTAATGTCGTTGGTTAGCATCGCTGCTATGGCAGAACCTATTGCTATTGTAGGTAAAGTAGTAGATGCTAATGGTGAACCTCTCGTTGGCGCTAGCGTTGCAGAAGCTGGCACATCAAACGGTACGATTACCGATTTGGATGGTGCATTCGTGCTGACCGTAGAGAAGAACGTTACTCTCCTCGTATCCTACGTAGGTTACAAGGATCAAGAGGTTCGCGCTCACAAGGACATGGTTGTTATGCTCAAAGAGGACACTCAAGTGCTCGACGAGGTAGTAGCGATCGGTTATGGTACGCAAAAGAAGGCGAACCTGACTGGTGCTGTGACAACCGTGGATGTTTCCAAAACTTTGGAATCAAAAGCCGAGTCTGATGTGGCAAAAGCATTGCAAGGTGCTGTGCCAGGTCTGACAATCACCAATGCAACGGGTGACTTGGACGCAGATCCTACCGTAGTGATTCGTGGTATCGGTACACTCTCTAATGACGGTACTTCTTCTCCTCTCTACGTAGTGGATGGTGTACCTATGGAGAACCTCAGTTATCTTAACCCTAATGACATTGAGTCTATTAGCGTATTGAAAGATGCTTCTTCTACCGCTATCTACGGTACTCGTGCTGCATTTGGTGTGGTATTGGTAACTACCAAGACCGCTAAGACTGCAGAGAAAGTAACTGTAACTTATAACAACAACTTCGCATGGAGTCGCGCAACAGTTTCTCCTGATTATCCTACAGTGTATGAGCAAGCTATCGCAATGAGCGAAGCTAAGGGTTACCTCGGTGAGCCTGCAGAGCTCTTTGGTATGTATGTGGATACTGAAGCATACCAAGCTAAAGCAAAAGCATGGCTTGAATGGGCGAACTCTCCAGAAGGTCAAGCACTTGGAATCAAGAATGGTAAATCTCCTTATCGTGAGATGATTTATGGTATTGACTATGATGAGAATGGTTTCTACGCAGACTGGGATGTAGCTGGTATTTTCTACAACGATGCTACTCCTTCGCAAAACCATAACCTTAGTGTATCTGGTAATAGTGGCAAGACTAACTACTATATGTCACTCGGCTATAACCATCAACAAGGTATCTTGAACTTTAATCCTGATAAGATGGATAAGTTTAATGCTACTGTAAATATTTCTACTAAGGTTAACAACTGGTTGGAAGTAGGTGCTCGCTTCAACATGCAACACCGCAACTACCAATATCCAGAAAACCGCGTAGGTGGTTATTCTAACCTTTGGCGTTGGGGCTCATTCTTCGGTCCTTGGGGTTATTGGGAAGATGAGGAAGGTCAAGTATATGATGCTTACACATTCCTTGGCGGTTTGAAAGAAGCAGGTGATGCGTATAAGAAACGTATGAATTTGCGTGCTGGTGGTTTCATTAAGTTGAACTTGGCTAAGGGCTTAACCTTCAATGGTGACTACACCTTTACGTATCGTTCAGGTAATGAGAAGGCAGTAGGTATGCCTGCGAAATACCAAATTGATACTTGGACTCCTGGTATTGGCGAAGATTGGTCAGGATGGATAAATCCTTGGCCTACAGATAGTTATATTACTCAGGCTAATAGTAACTATTATAACCACGTGGCTAATATGTATTTCAATTATGCTGGTTCGTGGAATGGTAGTAATCTCAACGTAATGGTTGGTGCTAATATAGATAAAGATGAGTATGAGTACATGACCTTTACTCGTAACAATATGCAAGATGTTAACAAGCCAGAATTGATTCTTACCTCTGCATATAAGAGTTATAATCAATTACATCGTCACAATGGTTCTGTAGGTATCTTTGGTCGTATCAATTACGATTATAAAGGCATCTATTTGTTAGAGTTTAGTGCTCGTGCTGACGCTTCTAGCAAATTCCCTACTCACTCACAATGGGGCTTCTTCCCTTCAGGATCTGTAGGTTATCGTATTAGCGAGGAGCCATACTTCCAAGAGGCTAAGAACTATGTAAGCAACTTGAAAGTACGTGCATCTTATGGTACTATTGGTAACCAAGAGATTGGTAGCAATATGTTCTTGGAGACAATGGATAAAAAGACCACCTCAGTAAACTGGATAGGTAGTGGCGATGTGATGTATGACTACTTTGAGCAACCTAAGATGGTATCTCCATATTTGACTTGGGAGACTATCGCTACTGCTAACGTAGGTATTGACCTCGGTTTCTTCAACAACGATTTGAACGTAAACTTCGACTGGTATCAACGTGATACAAAGGATATGTTGGCTCCTGGTAAAGAGTTGCCATCAGTTCTTGGTACTTCTGCGGCATTTGAGAATGCAGGTTCGCTCCGCACACGTGGTTGGGAGTTGAATATCGATTGGCGTCATGTATTCCACGAGGCAGGCGACTTGGCTGTGCACGCTAACTTCAACTTGGCTGACTACAAGGCTACTATTACCAACTGGGATTCTAACAATTTGATTAATGCGAACTATACTGGTAAAGAGTATGGTGAAATCTGGGGCTTCGAGTATGATCGTTACTTTACTCCAGAGGATTTCAACGCAGATGGTACATATGCTGAAGGCATTGCAGATCAAACCCTACTTGCTGTTGATTCTAAATTTGCTTTTGGTCCTGGTGATATCAAGTTCGTGGATCAAAACAAGGATGGCGTTATTGATTGGGGTGATGGTACCACGGAGAATCATGGTGACCTCGTGAAGATTGGTAACACCACTCCACGTTGGCAATACTCCTTCCGTCTTGGTGCTGACTGGAAGGGCTTGGATATTGACTTGTTCTTCCAAGGTGTAGGTAAACGCGACATGTGGAGCACATCTGCCTTCGTGATGCCAATGATGCGTGCTGCTGATATCACTATTTATGCTAATCAAACGGATTATATTACCAAGGCCGAGATTGAGGCTGGTAACATCCGTCAAGATGCTGATTATCCACGTATCTTCCCAGGTAATGAAGGAACGGTAACCTCTTCTTCTATTATGGATGCAGGTCGTAACAACTATGTGCCACAAGATAAGTACCTCATCAATATGGCTTATCTCCGTTTGAAGAACTTGACTGTGGGTTACACCTTGCCACAAAAGTGGACTCGTAAGGCAACTATTGAGAAAGTACGTATCTACGCTTCATTCAATAACTTGGCTGATCTCGTAAACCACACTGCTAAGTACGGTTTCGATCCTGAGGTTTCTAGAGGTAAAGAAGCTGCTAACTATGGCTATGGAGCATACGCTCGTACCGCACCTCTCATGCGTTCGTATTCATTCGGTTTGCAAGTAACACTATAATTAATGTTTAACACTATCGATGAATAAATATTAATTATTAATTATTAACTATTAACTAAATTGAATACAATTATGAAAAAGATAATTTTAAGTTTGATGGCTGGTATGGTGCTTTTTACAAGTTGCGACTTGTTGAATAATGATCCATACGATTCTTTTACTAAAGAAGACTTCTTTTCCAATGAAGTCAACGTAGAAATGTATTGTAACTATTTCTATAATGAGTGGAAGGGTTATGGTAATAATGGTACTTACGGCGTATTCTATTTCCCAACCTTAAACGATAACCAAGGTGTTCCAGGTATCACTCCTTGGGATTTCAAGAATGTATCTGCTACTGATGCTACATGGAATGCATCTTATGAAGAGGTACGCCGTGCTAACATTTTGCTTGAGCATATTGATGAGGCAGACTTAACCGATGCAAGCCGTGCGTATTACATATCTCTTGGTCGTCTCTATCGCGGTTGGCAACACTTCTGCGTGGTTCGCAAGTTTGGTGATTGCTACTGGGTAAACAAAGAGTTGACCGTGGATGATGCTACAATCCTCTATGGAAAACGTCATGACCGCAATATAGTGATGGATAGTATCCTTGCAGATATCAATTATGCTGTAGCTAATATGGGTGATATGTATGCTGATTCTCGTACAGCTTACAACGTACACGTGGCTAATGCTATCAAGGCACAAGTTTGCTTGTTCGAGGGTACATATGCTAAGTATCACCTCAAGGATACCGAACGTGCAAATAAATATCTCACTGAAGCAAAGACCGCTTCTGAGGCTCTTATTAAGAACGAGATGTTTGCTCTTACTCCAGGTGCTGAGGGATACCGTGCTAACTACAATTCACTTGATCTCGCTGGTAACACCGAGATGATTATGTACAAGCAATATCTTGAGTCTGCTAAACTTCGTCACGCTACCCAAGACTATTGCTGCGGTTCTACTCCAACTAATGGTATGACTAAAGCTGCATTCAACTCTTATTTGATGGCTGATGGAAAATTGCCAGATGGTAATGATAAGGGTAAATTGTTCGTGGATATTTGGAATGACACTGTTAAGTCTAAAGTTGATCCTGAAAAAGATTCTATTATTATTATCAATCATGATACCATTATGATGATTGACGAGCTTCTTGCAGCACGTGATCCACGTCTTGCGCAACAAGTGGATGCAGATTTGCGCTTCACAGGTTGTGGCCGTGTTCGTTATAGAGGTTTGCCAAATCAAAAAGGTGCGTCTCCAAATACTTCTACCACTGGTTATGGTATCTTGAAATTTGACGAGCCAGCTACCTCAGCTTCACTTCGTCAATCTACTACAGGTAACGTAACCGACTGTCCTATTTTCTGGCTGGCAGAGGTTATTCTGAACCATGCAGAGGCATGTGCTGAATTGGGAGAAGATGCTGCAGCTACAGCTTCTATCAACTTGCTCCGTGCTCGTGCAGGTATGCCAAATCTCGTATTGCAAGCTGACCCTGCTAACAACATGGGTGTTAGCGATTTGATTTGGGAGGTTCGTCGTGAGCGTCGTGTAGAGTTGATGTTCGATAACAATGACCGCTACTGGTCACTTATCCGTTGGCGCCAATTGGATAAATTGGATACCAAGGTACATCAAGAGCAAACCAAAGGTGCGTGGATTGATGATGATTGCCCAATGGGTGAGGGTCTCAAGCGTGATGCACAAGGTTACATTGATCTAAATGATACTTATGTGCGTACCTTTGAGGAAAAGCACTATCTCGCTCCTATCCCAAGTGGTCAAATCGTTCTCAATCCAGAGATTGGTCAAAACCCAGGTTGGTAAGATGCTAATCATGTCGGATTAGTCTGACACGTCCGACAATCTATACATAAGAAGGCTGCCGATGGGCAGCCTTCGTTGTGTTATCGCCGCAGGCGCCAACGGATAATAAAATACACAATGCCTGCTGCAAGGATAATCCATAGGATAGTGGTGCAATGCTTGTAGAAAGGTGGGATATATTTCCGAGGCGGATGGTCGATAACCTGTACAATGCTATCCGTATGAATAATGGTATCATGGACGATACGCGTACGCCATCGGTCACGCCATTCTACGCGCGTGAGATAAATAGTGTCGTCTTTTTGCACCTCACGAATAAATATGCTATCACGAATAAACATGGTATCCACGGCGTTGTGTAGTGTGGTGTAGTGTTGTGTAGCGTGGTATTGAGTGGTGG
>CALAUA010000018.1 GCA_937891975.1 uncultured Bacteroidales bacterium | reverse complement strand
TATATCATTGTTGTCATCGTACATAATAAACCTCCTTAATCTTATAACTTAATCCGATTATCAAACACTCCCTCAAACAAACTCATTTCTCGCTTGGCAATACCTAATCTATTTGCTAATACTCGCCAATCCTTAACTGCCACTACCACCTCGTTGATTATGGCCTTGGCAACCTCAGGTGTGAGCATATATTCCTCGCACGAGTTGAGCAAAATTGACAAATCGGATTCGTTGGTCTTGCTGTTAATTAGCAAACTTTGATGGTCATTCAGCGTTGGGTTCATATCGTATGCAGGCGATAGTGTCCAGCCTTTTGCGGTGAGCAGAAAACCGTGGTTACGGAAATGATCATCGCTATTGCCTACGCATATATTGAATGCCACTCTGCGGAATAGCTCTCGTAAGTTTGCATCGACATCGGTACAACCGCTAATGATAAAATCAACAATGTCAATATATCCGTGTCCCGTTGTCGCATTATCTCCATCATTCAGCCCAAGCAGTGTCATTGCCGATGCAAAATGTATTCTCTTGCCATCCTCTGTTCTATCAAAGCGACGAGAAAGAAGCGTGTGATGCTTGTCGTTTATTGCAAGCACCTTTGTTTCGGCAGCGTTTATACCCACATTTTTGGCTAATAGATGGCAGAAATGCTCCCATAATCCCGCATCGTAATCATCTTTCAATGATGGGAATTTCGCAACATATATACTGCGGTCCGCATCTACTACGTTTGCCTTTGGTCTTGCACCGCCAAGTGAAGAGCCTGGCTGAACAAGTTGTGCTATCCAGCGTTTCTCGGGGAGGATATTTGTTTCCTCACTTCTCTCTATCTCCTTACTTGCAGCAATCAGTTCTCGTAAGTCGGTCAAAGGTGGAATACGCAAAGTATTGTCAGTATTTATAAATTCGCCATTGGGTGTCTCCTTGAAACGAAAACCACCCATACGAGAGAAGTCATCAATGCCTATCATGAAGTCGAATGACGAGAGGCGGCGAACAGGTCTGTTATCCTCTTGTGCCAATATCTGTTCACGACGCAACAGAAGAGTGCGTCCCCATCTATCGGGCAGTGCATCGGCAAAGCAACCGAAAATATCTTTATTCGGCAGAGTGTATTGTATCCCTGGATAGTTGTTAAGGTCTTCACTGAGGGTGATAGCATTGTACTTTTTTATCCAACTATCGGCAAACTTGAAACTATAACTATCAGAGCCACGAAGCGATTCGTAACCTAGTTCTCCAACAAGCTCAATCTCCTTGAGCCAATCAAAATCGGCATATACATACAACTTCTTCATAGCACATTACTCTTTTTTAGACGCCCTTTCACGTTGGGGTAAATTCATATCCTGCAAAGCCCTGCCGAGTTCGTCATCTTTCGCCAATGAGAGAATGTCATCATCAAGCTGCAAGGCATACAACACACGCAGATAGATGCCAATCGCAACTGTCGGTGCACCTTTCTCTATGCGTGATACCGTAAGTGGTGAACAAGTAGCACGCTCTGCCACCTGCGCAACACTCAAATTACGACGCAAACGAGCAAGCTTTATTTGCTCGCCAACAACCTGCATTTTCTGCTCCAATTTTCGGGGCAACTTTGTGCCCATCGTACTCTTTGACATAACCATAACATATCATATAATATGCAAAGATAATACTTTTTATTTATTTTATGATAGGTTGAGAATAAATTTACGCATTTGATTATCTTTTAGTTGCATGTCTTATTCAGAAACGTGAGACATGTCCCACATTTTTGAGGAATCAAATGTATCAGTAATTGAGCAGTAAAGAAATTCTTAATAGTTCAAAACAAATGAACCCACAAGTTCCGCTTGTGAGTTCATTTGTTTTACAGTTGTTCGGTAGTCAAATCTATTTCATATTCTATGCGATCGGTCTCGGTCATATCCTAAATATTATTGTCGCTCCACATTTCGCACTGCGTCATAATAGTTTCGAGTGCTGCTTCCTGACCCTCTGGCGGATATTTGTACTTTTTGAGTAGGCGTTTCACAATGCGGCGCATACCAGCACGAGCACTCTCCTTCATCGTCCAATCAATGGTCTTATTTGTTCGGAGCGCGTCTGTGAGTTCGCGTGTGATGGCGATAAGTTGCTCGTTTGTATAGAAATCCTGCACAGCCTCGGGCTTGGTTATAGCATCGTAGAAGGCCAACTCCTCGGTCGAGAGGTTGAGTTTCTTGCTCTCCTCCTCGCCATTGACGATTGCTTTTGCAGTCTTCAACAACTCCTCGATAACCTCCTCGTTTGTGAGCATACCTTTGAGGTAGTTACTCATCGCATTTGCCAAAATCTCGGAGAATTTTTCAGCTCGTACGGTGTTAGTGCGCTGATAAACCCTTATCTGCTCGGCAATCAGCTTGCGCAACAACTCCACAGCAAAGTTCTTCTGCTTCATCTGCGCTATCTCCTCCAAGAACTTCGGGTCGAAAATCGAGAACTCCTCTTTGATATCCGAGAATAGGTTTATCACGCCCTCACTCTTGATGCTCTGTTTGAGCAGTTCGTTTATGCGCTCGTTAATCTCGCGGAACGAAATCTTACCCTTGCCTTCCACGCGCGTCAGCAGTGTGCGTACCGCCTCAAAGTAGGCTGCCTCCAATCGTTCCTCACGCTGCAAAAGGCTCTGACACAACGACAACGACTGGCGGAGCAACAACGACTCTTTGATATATAATTTCTTTGTTTCTTCTCGCTCTGGTGCTTGCAGAAAATCGACACCACCCGCAATTGCCGCAGCTCGTGCCATATCCGACTCGCCGTAGAATGCCGAGTAGTCGAAGCC
>CALAUA010000017.1 GCA_937891975.1 uncultured Bacteroidales bacterium | reverse complement strand
ATAGACAAGAAAATAATGAGAAAAAGTGGACACATAATGAGAAACTCCGCGGAAAGTGCCAAAAAAACGCATTTCCGCGGAGTTTTGTGTGTTTAGTCGTACAGCAGGGTGTAGATCTTTTCGGGGGCGAAGACTTCGTTGGCGACGTCTTGGAGTTGGGTGGGGGTGATGGTCTGTATGCGGGCGAAAGTCTCTTGCCATGCAGGAGCATGGTGGTGATAGAGCATCTGCTTTGCCATCGCCAGGGCATTATTCTCCTGATTTTCAGCCGAAATAGCCATCTGTCCCTCCAACTGGCGCAGGGCGCGTTGGAGTTGGGTAGAGGTGAGAGTAGTGTCGCGCAGTTGCTTGAGTTCCTTGTGGCAGAGCTCAAGGCACTGGTCTCGGTGCTGTGGCTCGCAGGCGAGGTAGATATTCCAGTAGCCTGTGTCGCTGAGCGGTACTGCTTGGGAGTCGATGTTATAGACCAATCCGTATTTCTCGCGCAGGCTTAAGTATAATCGGCTCGACATGCTGCTTCCGCCCAAGATATTGTTGAGCAAGTACATGGTTAGTTGTTTGGGATGACCGATAGGGTAGGCGTGCGAGCCAAGCATGATGTGGGTTTGGTGGGTGTGGCGGCGGTAGGTGCGGGACGCCCCAGAGGGGCTATAGGACGGGCATAGCCCTACAGGACGCTCGCTAGGCGAACTACAGGACGCCGCTGGAGCGGCTATTGGACGCCCACTTTGTGGGCTATAGGCTATTGGGGATTGGACGCCCTGCGGGCTATTGGACGCTTCGCTATGGGGTATAGGAGATTGGTTATGGGACGCTTCGCTAATGGATATTGGATATTGGACGTCCTGCGGACTATGGGCGAGGAGTTCTTTTTCGGCGGCGGAGATGACTTGTTGGGTGGAGACATTGCCCATAACGAAGAGCACCATACGCTCGGAGCGATAGTGCGTTTTCATCCAGTTGAGGGCAATGTCGGGCGACTTGGAGATGCGGCGGAGGGTTTTCTTCGTGCCTAAGATGGGCATAGCTAAGGAACTGCCCTCAAAAACCATGTTCTCGAAGTCGTCGTAGATAAGTTCGCTAGGCGAATCGTTATAACTCTCTATCTCGTCAAGGATGACGGTGACTTCTTTATCCGTTTCCTTTTTGTTGAAGGTGGGGTGCAACACCATATCTGCCAGCAGATGTAGGGTGGTGCGGAAATGATTGCGCAAGGTGGCAGCATAGAAGGTGGTCTCCTCTTTGGTGGTATAAGCGTTGATCTCGCCACCGATTCCCTCAATATGATTGATGATTTGACGGGCGGTGTAGTGCTCGGTGCCTTTGAAGACACAGTGCTCGATGTAATGCGCCATACCGTTCTCATTGGGGAGTTCGTGGCGAGTACCCGCGCCAACCATGATGCCTACATAAACGACGGGAGAAGTGGTCTTGCGGTGGACAATTTGCAGTCCAGAAGGTAAATTATGATAAAAAGTTTCGTTCATATTTGGTAGTTTCATAAAAAAGCAGTACCTTTGTCCCCGAATTGGAAATTAATCCTCCGATTTCTGCGGCATTGGCGGAATTGGTAGACGCGCTAGACTTAGGATCTAGTTTCGAGAGGAGTGAAGGTTCGAGTCCTTTATGCCGCACATCGGGTTGAAAGACCCGATTTTTTGTATTAAAAGTTAACTATAAAGTATTAATTATTTATGCGTAAGTCGTTTATTTTTACTGTTTTGGTGGTAATATCTACTATTATGGTAGGTTGCTTGGGATATGATGAGCCACAATATAATCCTGCGATCTCCTCATCTTCTTTCTTTGTAAACCCAGTGTTTGAGGGTGATTCTCTGGTTGGGGCTCAAGATACATTGGGTATATCCTATGATGCGGATGATGATACCTATGATTTAGATACTGTTTTTATTGGTGATACAGTGGTATTTGCAACAACTTTTTATACGTATAATAGCAATTTACTTACGGTTGAATTGAAGTGGGAGAAGGATTTTATGAATCTTTGGTATCCTCTTACTGATGATATCACTAAGGCATTAAGAGATACATCTAATATAGAAGACGGTAAGTTGTACTTCGAGTCTGGTTACAACCGCGTGTCATTCCCTATTTACTTTACTCCTAAAGTGCAAGGCGGTTTGAATCTCAAACTGACGGTAGAAAGTGATTCTGAGTTCCCTATTTCATCTGTATCGCTCTATATTCCAGCTAAAGAGCGTGTAGTTGCGGATAGTACTATTGTTGAGTAATTATCGACTTGCAGGATTAGCCTCTCTCAGAAGCTTTTGCTTCTTGCCAGAGTGCTTCCATCTCATCTAGGGTCATCTCTTTGAGGGATAGACCCTTTTCTTTTGCCTGTTGCTCAATATAGTTGAAGCGTTTGATAAACTTAGCGTTGGTTTTCTCGAGCGCGTTGTCTGGGCGAACGTTGTATAAACGAGCCGCATTGACGAGGGCAAAGAAGAGGTCTCCCATCTCTTCGGTGGCCTTCTGTTCGTCCATATTCTCCACTTCTGCCTCAAACTCGGTAATTTCTTCCTTCACTTTTGCCCATACATCTTCGCGTTTCTCCCAATCGAAGCCTACGTTAGCTACTTTGTCTTGTATGCGATATGCTTTGACTAGGGCAGGAAGGGCCTCTGGTATGCCTGCGAGCACGGTTTTGTTGCCACCTTTCTCTTTGAGTTTGACTTGCTCCCACATCTCGCAAACTTCCTTTGCGTTGTTGGCTGCATATTCGCCATACACATGTGGGTGGCGGAAGATAAGTTTGTCGGCAATCTTGTTGCAGACATCGGCGATATCAAAAGCACCTTGTTCGCTACCGATCTTGGCATAGAAGACTACGTGGAGTAGTACGTCGCCCAGCTCTTTGGATATCTCGTTCATGTCGTTTTGGAGCAGGGCAGTTGCCAATTCATAGGTTTCCTCAATAGTGTTCTGACGGAGGGATTCGAAGGTTTGCTTTCTGTCCCAAGGGCATTTTTCTCGGAGTTCGTCCATGACCGTAAGTAGTCGGTCGAAAGCTGCAAGTTGTTGTTGTCGAGTGTGCATAGTGTTGTGTAGAATTGTTTAGAGTGGTGTAGAGTTGTGTAGTGTGGTGTTGCCTTGGTTGTCCATTTGGGCGTAGGTGAACTGCTGCCAGCAGTCGCCGAGGATGATGATGCGACTATCGCGGCTGAGCATTAGGTCGAGTTCGATATGGCGGTGACCAAATATATAGTAGTCGTGGTGATTGCCTAGTTTCTCTTGCTCTTTGGCAAAAAGTACTAATTCCTCTTTGTCCTCACCTTTGTAAGGACAAGGGCGAGCCAACTCCTTCAGACGGCTGTTTTTTGCCCAGTTATAGCCGAAAGCGTTGCCCCAAGCAGGGGGGAGCAAACGGAAAAGCGTTTGTAAGAAGGGACTATGGAAAATCTTGCGCAGGAAAATGAAGTTGCGAATCTTCTTCTGGATATTCTTAGGTAACTGAGCAAGATAGTTGCTAGGTACAAGCCCGTCGCCATGAGCAAGGAAGAGGCGTTTGCCGTGGATGGTGATGCTTTCGGGCTTGCGGTGTATGATTGCGCCTGTTTGTTTGGCAAGCCAACCGAACGTCCATATGTCGTGGTTGCCAATGAAGAAGTGAAGTTGTATGCCCTTGTTGGTGAGTGATTTAAGTTTGTCGAGGATAGGTCGGTATTGCTCTTTGCTGCGGTCGCGCCAGAAATACTCGCACCAGAAGTCGAAGATATCTCCGAGCAGGTAGATGGCTGTGGCATCCTTCTCCATTTCGTTGAGCATGGAGATGACGGTTTGCTGATGAGCGATAGGGTTGTCAATCGCCCTCGAACCAAGGTGTGCGTCGGAGAGGAAGTATGTCATGTTTAGTGTTTAGTGAACGCGGCAGAGCCGCTACTGTTTAGTGTTTAGAGTTTAGTGATTAGAGGAAGCCGAGTTCGAGTTTGGCTTCTTCAGACATCATGTCTTTGTTCCATTCGGGGTCGAAGACAATGTTTACGTTTACTTCGTTGATACCATCTACTGAACCGACTTTCTGCTTGACATCCTCCACGAGGAAGTCTGCAGCAGGGCAGTTAGGTGCGGTGAGGGTCATATCGATATTGCAGATACCATCGCCAGGGAGGTCGATGCGGTAGATAAGACCTAATTCATATATGTTTACAGGTATCTCGGGGTCATAGACCGTCTTAATCATTCGTAGTACCTGCTCTTCCAGTTCTAAAAATTCGTTCATTGGGTATAATCTCACAAATAACATGCAAAGGTACAAAAAATTTGCGATATATGCAAATTTTTGGTTTAGTGTTTAGAGTTTAGTGTTTAGTGGACGCCCGAAGGGCTATAGGGGATTACCCGACCAAAAGTCGGGATAATAGAAGAATATTTACTCGGCGGGAAATCGCTGATAACTAAACATCCTTATGTAGGCAATGAAGAAACATAAAATCAACATCGGGCGAAGTGTCCTATTTCTCTCGGTGATCTTACGGTAATGATACGGTGAAGTTCCTATGAGGTCACGATGAGGTCACGATGAAGTTCCTATGTGGATAGGGGGCAAGTGGCGGGTTAGTGGACGGTCAAAGACCAATTATTAGGAGGACGCTGCGCTACAAGACGGCGCAAAGCGCCTATAGATAAAAGAGGAAACATGAAAAAGAATAATTTGCCCCACTTTTCCCCACTAGTTTTAATAAGTTTTATATCTAGTTGATAATTAGGGTGTTGAACTGTTGATAATTATTTTAAAAATATGTTGAAAAGGTTGTTGAAAAATTTTTTGTGGGGAAATGTGGGGAATATGAAATATTTTTTGTAACTTTGCAGCGGAATTCAGAGAAAGACCGCCTAAAGGCTGTTAGAAATTAAAATTGAAAATTATGAACACATTTATTGGAAACATAGAAGCACGGTTGGACGGAAAGGGTCGCGTGTTTGTTCCTGCAAGTTACAGAAAAATACTTGCAGAGATGGGTTCTACGCAAATTGTGATGCGTAGAGATACTGATAATGAGTGTGTTGTCTTCTATCCCGAACATGTTTGGCACGCGAAAGTGAGCGAACTGCGTAATGCACTCGATGAATGGGACCCAGAAGATCAAATGATATTGATGCAGTTTATGTCGGAGGCAGAGATGTTGGATATGGATAGCCAAGGACGTGTGCTGCTGCAAAAGAGAACTTTGGAAATGATTGATGCACAACAAGATATCCTATTCGTTGGTATGCTGGACCGCTTTGCGATATGGAACCCAACCGTGTTCGCAGAGAAGCAAATGCCACAAAAAGACTTGGCCGAGCGCATCAGAATACGCATGAAATCGAAATCCCAGCCGCGTCAGAAGGAGCTTACGACATAGAACTCACTTTGTTCGTTGTGGTCGCCGCCCTTCTTCCTTTATCCTCAAGCCCACGAGGCTTTCGGATGGGAAAAAATTAACAATAAAGAATATAGATTATGAATTTAGAATTCTTTAAGAACCATTAAACCTAACCAACTATGAATGAGATTTATCACATTCCCGCGATGCTGAGAGAGACAATCCAAGGGTTGAATATTCAACCCGATGGATTGTATGTGGACGTGACCTTCGGTGGCGGTGGACACTCAAGGGCGATATTGGAGGAACTTGATTCGCGATTTGCGAGTCGGAACTCCGAATTTGGGAGTCGGGAGTCGCGAGTCGGGAAATTGTATTCCTTTGATCAAGATTTGGATGCGTATGAGAACGCGGTGCGTTCGGATTTTGGGAATCGGGAATCGGAAATCGAGCGTCGGGATTCGCGATACTCACATTGGCAGTTTGTGCATAGTAACTTCCGTTATCTGCGGAATTTTATGGACTACTACGGCGTGAAGCAGATAGATGGTTTGTTGGCAGACTTGGGAGTGTCGTTCCACCATTTTGATTGTCCAGAAAGAGGTTTTAGTTTTCGTTTCTCTGCTCCATTGGATATGCGAATGAATCAGACGGGAGGTAAGACGGCGGCGGATATTCTGAATACATACAGCGAAGAAGACCTCGCGCGCGTACTATATATATATGGTGAGCTGAAAAACTCGCGGCAGATTGCGAAGAAGATTGTGAAAGCAAGAGGGCAGAAAGCGATAGAAAGGACGGAGGAGTTGGTGGAAGTGGTAATGGGGAAGACCCCCTCGGTCCCCCTTCAAGGGGGAAAAGATGGGCAGGAGTTAGACATTCCTGCTGGAGCGAAGAAAGATTTGGCGAGATTGTTTCAAGCACTACGTATAGAGGTGAATGATGAAATGGGGGCACTGAGAGAGATGTTGCTGGCAGCCAAAGACTTGCTGAAACCCGGAGGCAGGATAGTGATACTGACCTATCATTCGTTGGAAGATAGAATGGTGAAGAACTTTCTGCGTTCGGGGAACTTGGAAGGGAAGATAGAGAAGGATTTTTATGGCAACATACTGAGTCCGTTTAAGGTAATCGAGAAGGGACTGACCGCTAGCGAAGAAGAAGTGGAACGCAATCCGAGAGCCAGAAGTGCAAAACTGAGAGTGGCGGAGAAGATAGTTTAGAATGATGAATTTAGAATGATGAATTATGGCAAAACTATCGATTAAAGAAATATTGAGCGGAAATGTGCTAAGTCACGGGTGGTTTAAGCAACAATATAAATTGCTCCTACTGATAAGCGGACTGATATTCTTCTATATCTATAGCGGCTATCAATCGCAACGCCAACAACGTATGTTGAGCGATCTGCAAAAAGAGTTGCAAGATGTGCAGATGACCCAGTTGACCGTAAACTCGGAACTGATGAACAAGAGCCGTCAGTCGTCTATCTCGAAAATGCTGAAAGAGAAAGGCAGCAAAGTGACCGAGAGTAATAAACCTGCTATTCGAATACAATGAGCGAGAATCTAAAACATACTATTTTGCGTTTTGCTATCGTGTTTGTGATGATAGCTCTGCTGTTTGTAGTGGTGTTTATTCGCATTGTTGTGATTCAAACCGCTCAACGTGAGCAGTGGGAGAGTCTGGTGGATCAGCGCGAGTCTAATTATAAGACAATCAGGGCAATACGAGGCAATATCTTTGATTGTGAGGGAAGACTACTGGCAAGTAGTGTGCCTCAATATAGCATTCATATGGACACTCGCGTGGAGGCACTGCATATGAATAATGGCGAACTGTTTTGGTCGCATGTGGATAGTATTGCAGAGGGATTGAGCAAGATTGTGGGCGACCAAACGAAAGAAGAATACCGCGCGCGAATGGTGAATGCCTATCGCAGCAAATCAAGGAAGGAAAGGAATATCCGACTGAGTAGCAAGCGCATATCTTATACTCAGTTGAAAGAAATCAAAGAGTTGCCATTGATTCGTCGTGGAGTATATAAGAGTGGCTTTTATGCAGAAGACTTGAACTTGCGCGTAAAACCCTTTAACAGTCTGGGCAGCAGAACGATAGGCAATATCTATGCTACCAGTGGAGAAGCCAAGTCGGGCTTGGAGATGCGATATGACTCGTATCTGCGAGGCGAAGATGGTATGAGTGTGAGGCAGAAGATTGCAGGCGGTTGGCAGAATGTGCCTATTCGTGAGGCGGAGAATGGTTGTGATGTGCACACCACTTTTGATGCCAACCTGATGGATATTTGCGAAACGGCACTGCGCAAACGACTAGAACACACCAAGGCGGATTGGGGTTGTGTGATATTGATGGATGTACAAACGGGTGAGATCAAAGCGATGAGTAACTTGGATCGCGGAGAGGATGAACAATACTATGAGGTTGCTAATCACGCCGTTATACGTATGGAGCCAGGTTCAACTTTTAAGACTATTTCGCTGATGGCGGCGTTGGATGATGGTAAAGTGGATATGGAAGATACGATTCGCGTATATGAAAAAGGTTGGACATATCACGGCTCAAAACATACCGACGCGCACCCAGCAGATACCGTGTATGATATTCGTCAGGCGTTGGCAGTGAGTAGCAATATTGCTCTAGCTAAGATTGTGACGGAAGGGTATGATGGTAGTGCGAAGAAGTTTGTTAAGAAGCTGAAAAACATGGGATTATGTGATAGCGTGGACTATACTATCCCTGGTGCGAAACAAGCGTTGATTAATGTGCCGAACGACACAGTGACAATCTCGAAGATGGCATATGGCTATTCGGTGGAGTTGAGTCCACTGCAGATGCTGATGTTCTATAATGGTATTGCCAATGATGGAAAGATGATTGCTCCGTTGATGGTCAAGGAGATACGCAAGAATGGTAAGCTGATTGAGGAGTTTGAGAGTAGTGTGGTAAAGAGTAGTATGTGTAGTGCATCTACGCTTAAAGGCATACGCGAATGTCTGCATGATGTGGTGTGGAATGATACTTTGGGTACTGCGTCAGTCAATCCTTGGGGTACACGCAAAGCGCAGAGTGATTTGGTGGCTATTGCAGGTAAGACGGGTACGGCACAAATTTTGGAAAAAGGCTATAACAATCGTCGTCACCGTATGTCGTTTGTAGGATATTTCCCAGAGGAGAATCCTCAGTACACGTGCATTTGCGTGATTCATGGTCCGCAATGGCCATACGATGCGGGTATGGACTGCGGTAGCGTGGTGCGGCATATTGCGGAAAAGACCATGGCGTATGCGGGAGAGTATGTGATTGATGATGGGCAATTGGTGATGAAGGTGAGGGAATAGTGTTTAGTGTTTAGAGTTTAGTGTTTAGAGATATGAGAATAAAAGATTTGTTGGCTGATATTGAAGTATTGCGAGTTGTAGGCGATACGAACGTGGAAGTGGCTGATATTCAGTTTGATTCGCGCCGTGTGGGTGAGGGATGTTTGTTTGTGGCGCAAGTGGGTACAGCAGCCGATGGACACGCGTATATTGAGCAATGTCTGGCGCAAGGGGCAGTGGCTGTGGTACTGGAGAAAGAGGAGTATATCAAGGACGATGGCGTATGCTATATCCTGGTGAAAAATAGCGATGAGGCGTTGGGTAAGATGGCGCACTATTGGTTCGGTAAACCTTCGACATCCCTTCGGTTGGTGGGCGTGACTGGTACGAACGGCAAAACGACTACCGCAACATTGCTATACAAACTTTTCAAAGCATTGGGCTACAAGGCAGGATTGCTTTCGACGGTGGTGAATTATGTGGATGATGAGGCAGTGGCTGCGACGCATACGACGCCTAATGCATTGGAACTGAATGCATTGCTAGCCAAGATGGTAGCAGCAGGTTGTACGCATGCGTTTATGGAAGTGAGTAGCCACGCCATCGCTCAAGAGCGTATTGCAGGGTTGGAGTATGCAGGTGCGTTGTTCACCAACCTCACACGCGACCATTTGGATTATCACAAGACATTTGATAACTACCGCGATACGAAGAAAGTGCTATTTGACCGATTGGGCAAAGAGGCGTTTGCAATAACGAATATTGATGACAAGAATGGACTCGTGATGACTCAAAACTGTCGCGGTCGCGTGCTGACTTATTCCACCCATAGCATGGCGGATTTCCGTGGCAAGATACTGGAGGAGGGCTTCGATGGTATGCTGCTGCGCGTACAGAGTACGTTGGGTGCGGTGAATACGGAAGTGTTTGTGCCACTGGTAGGTCGGTTCAATGTGAGCAACTTGCTGTTGATCTATGGTGCTGCGGTGGCATTGGGTGAAGATGCGATGGAAGTGCTGCGTATCTTGAGTGGGTTGCAACCTGTGAATGGTCGCTTTGAGACTATCCGCTCGCCAAAGGGCTGGACTGCAGTGATAGACTATGCGCACACCCCCGATGCGGTGGAGAATGTGCTGAAGACTATCAACGAGATTGTGGTAGCGAATGTGGGGAAACAGTCTGCCCCCGCGCAAGTGATTACAGTGGTGGGTTGCGGTGGCAATAGAGATAAAGGTAAACGTCCGATTATGGCGAAGAGTGCATATCAATTGAGTACGCAACTGATTTTGACATCTGATAATCCTCGCGACGAAGAACCTGCTGATATTCTGAAAGATATGGCAGCAGGGCTGACCAACGAGGAATTGCGCCATACGCTGATTATAGAAGACCGCGAGTCGGCTATCAAGACAGCTTGCACCTTGGCTCGACAGGGCGATGTGATATTGGTGGCAGGCAAAGGGCATGAAGATTATCAGATAGTTAAAGGTGTGAAGCACCACTTTGATGACCATGAAGTGGTGAAGGGATATTTATAGTTTAGAGAACGCCGCAAAGCGGCTACAGTTTAGAGTTTAAAGGTAGGAATTATGATATACGAATTGTTTCAGTTATTAGGTGATGTGCCAGGGGCACGATTGATGACCTACATCTCGTTTCGCGCGATAGTGGCAGGTGTGATGGGTTTGTGTATAAGTATTTGGGTGGGTAATTGGTTTATCCAGTTGCTCAAACGCAAAAACATCTCCGAGACCCAGCGCGATGAGAAGATAGACCCATTCAATGTGGCAAAGAAAGGGGTGCCTACGATGGGTGGCGTGGTGATTGTTGCTGCTATGCTGATTCCATGTCTATTGATGGGTAAACTGAGCAATGTGTATATGATTTTGATGCTCATCACTACGCTGATTTTAGGCACTTTGGGCTTTGCCGATGACTATATCAAGACATTCCGAGGCAACAAAGAGGGACTGAATGGTTGGGTGAAGATAGCAGGGCAAATCACATTGGGTTTGATAGTAGGACTGACACTTCGCTATAGCCCAGAAGCCGTTATGAATGAGCGCGTTACATCGCATATCGAGAACAATATCACGGTGTTTGAAAAGTCGCCTGAAGTGAAGTCCACCCGCACCACCATTCCGTTTGTAAAAGAGCATAACTTCAATTATGCGGATATGTTCTCCTTCTTGGGCGAAACGAATAAATACAAGGCAGGTTGGATATTCTTTGTGATATTGACTATCTTGGTAGTGGCTGCGGTGAGCAACGGTGCCAACCTCAACGATGGTATGGACGGTATGTGTGCAGGCAACTCTGCCATCATTGGTGTGGCGTTGATTGTACTGGCATATATCAGTGGCAACGTGGTGTTCTCCGACTATTTTGATGTGATGTATATCCCTGGTAGCGAAGAACTTGTGGTATTTATGGCATCGTTTGTAGGCGCACTGATTGGATTCTTATGGTGGAATGGTTTTCCTGCGCAAGTATTCATGGGCGACACAGGTAGTCTGACTATCGGAGGTATTATCGGTGTGTGCGCTGTGATTATCCACAAAGAGTTGCTTTTGCCTATCTTGTGCGGCATCTTCCTCATGGAGAGCGTGAGCGTGATTGTTCAGACGCAAGTATATAAGTTTGCCAAGAAGAAAGGCATGCACTTGCGTGTGTGGAAGCGTACTCCGCTGCATGACCACTACCGCACCTCTATGGATCAAGTGCTCCGCAACGACCCTACGTGCAAGGTGTTGTTCCAAGGCAAAGGTCCGTTGCAACATGAGAGCAAGATTGTACTCCGCTTCTGTATCGTGACTTTGATTTTAGCGGCATTGGCTATATTAACCCTTAAAATACGTTAACCTAATTATGAAAAGAATTGTTGTTTTAGGTGCAGGCGAATCGGGCACAGGAGCTGCCATACTGGCGCAAGCCAAAGGTATGGAAGTGTTTGTGAGTGATATGGGAGAGATTGCTCCCATGTACCAAGCCCTGCTTGACCAGCACCACATTGCTTGGGAGTCGGGCAAGCACACGCCCGAACTCATCCTCGATGCCGACGAGGTGATTAAGTCGCCGGGTATTCCACTCACGGCACCGCTGGTGAAGCAACTCATAGCACAAGGCACGCCTATCCTCTCGGAGATTGAGTTCGCTGCGCGTTATACCAACGCCAAGATGATTTGTATCACGGGTTCGAATGGCAAGACCACGACTACTTCGCTGATTTTTGACATGCTCCGCCGTGCGGGATTAGACGTGGGTTTGGCAGGTAATATCGGCAATTCGTTGGCATTGCAAGTGGCGCAAGAAGACCATGCGTACTATGTGATTGAGCTCTCGTCGTTTCAACTAGACAACTGCTACGACTTTAAGGCGGATATTGCTATTTTGCTCAATATCACGCCAGACCACTTAGATAGATACGACCATCAGTTCCAGAATTATGTGGATGCGAAGTTCCGTATCACGCGCAACCAAACGAGCAAGGATGCGTTTATCTACTGGAGCGAAGACCCTGTCATCAATCGCGAGATTGCGCGTATTCAACCACAGGCAACATTGTATCCTTTTGGCAGCAATGAGCAGAACGTGGCATATACTGATGGCAGTCACTTGGTAGTGAGCGTCAAACCAGATGTGGCACCATTGCGTGTGCCGCTCGAAGAACTGAGTTTGAAGGGCAAGCACAACCAACTCAACTCGATGGCTGCAGGTTTGGCAGCACAGATATTGAATATCCACAACGATGTTATTCGTGAGAGTCTGCAGCAGTTTGCAGGCGTGGACCATCGTCTGCAATATGTGGCTACGGTGAAAGGGGTGCGCTATGTGAATGACTCCAAAGCCACGAATGTGAACTCCTGTTGGTACGCGCTTGAGAGTATGACCACTCCTACCGTGCTTATTCTAGGTGGAACGGACAAAGGCAACGACTATAGCGAAATAGATGAGTTGGTCCGTGAGAAATGCCATACACTGATTTTCATGGGAAAGGACAATCGCAAACTGATTCAGCACTTTGACGCATTGGGCGTGACGTACATCTCTACCGACAACCTTGCTGATGCTGTACAATCGGCATACGAGGTAGCCAACGAAGGAGATACTGTATTGCTGTCGCCCTGCTGCGCAAGTTTTGACCTCTTCAAGAGCTATGAAGACCGTGGAGAACAATTCATGAAAGCAGTACGAACTCTCTAAACACTAAACACTAAACACTAAACTGCACATATGCATATATCCGACCTCAAATCTCGCCTTTTGCAACAGCGCAACTACATCGACAAGGTGTATTGGGTATTGTTTGGCATATTGATAATTGTTGCCATATTGGCATTGTTTTCTGCAAGTAGTACGCTTGCGTTTG
The DNA here is from genome assembly GCA_937891975.1 of uncultured Bacteroidales bacterium. Lineage (GTDB taxonomy): Bacteria > Bacteroidota > Bacteroidia > Bacteroidales > Paludibacteraceae > Colicola. Next base: position 28,635 of record CALAUA010000017.1, on the reverse strand, counting down.
AGAAGAATAGTTCCACTCTGGGGCCAATCATGGAGCAGATGCTCTTTATTGCGGCAGGTGTGGTGCTCGCATTTGGATTGCAGTTTGTTCCGAGCAAGTTTATCCGTATCGCTAGTTATTTGGGGTTGGCTATATCGATTGTTTTTCTCTTACTGACCTTCACGGGTATGGGTGTGGAGATCAATGGTGCCAAGCGTTGGTTGCGTATTTTTGGCATTACTTTTCAGCCGTCTGAATTGGCAAAACTCACTCTTATTCTGGTAGTTAGCGATTTGCTGAGCCGAATCAGAAATGAGCACGACGAGAAGAAATACTTCTTCATTGTGCTTGCACTCACCGTAGTGGTTTGTGGCTTGATTCTGGTGGGTAACCTCTCGACTGCTATTCTGTTGGGCGGAATCGTTTTCCTGCTTTTCTTTCTTGCACGCGTACACATCAAGTATTGGGGAACGACGTTGTTGATAGCTGTTTTCTTGCTTATTGCGGGCTATTTCTTCGTCGAGAAAGTATATATCGAACCTAACCGCAGGGTGGAAGGTGTGATGAAACGTGCCACCACTTGGGTGGGGCGTATTGATGACATGATTGCCGAATGGAAAACTCCTGACCAAGAGTTCAAACTCACCGATGACAACTACCAACGCTCGATTGCTAAGGTAGCTATTGCACGCGGTGGTGCTTCGCCATTGGGTGTGTTGCCAGGTAATAGCCAAGAGCGCGACTTCTTGCCGCAGGCGTTTGCAGACTATATTTTTGCTATTATTGTGGAGGAGTCGGGTATCATAGGGGCACTTTTCTTGATGTTGCTCTATTTGGCTATTTTGTTCCGTTCGTGCCTCAGCAGTAGCAAGTATGCTGACTATTCCGCTATGCTGATGGTGATGGGCTTGGCGTTGATGCTCACGTGTCAAGCATTGGTCAGTATGATGGTGTCGGTAGGTATTGGTCCTGTCACGGGACAACCGCTGCCGATGATTAGCCGAGGTGGTACGAGTGCGCTGATTACCAGTATCTATTTTGGTATTATCATGTGTGTCGCTCGCGAACAAAACGAACTGCATACCCGCCAGCAATCTGCCATGGCTGCCAGCGAAGAAGAAGTGCCAGAGATACATATCGAATAGTCTTTTGCTCAAAGACCATTTCCTCTACCTACAAATCGTTAACCTTTAGTTAACCCTTGGTTAAGAAATAAAATCGCACAGAAAGTAAACTTTCTGCGATTTTTCTTGCACTTATGCTTTTTTTGTTGTATCTTTGCACAAATTTCTTAAACACGTATGAAGTACCTAATCTCTGGTGGCGGAACAGGAGGGCATATCTTCCCTGCCGTAAGCATAGCAAACGCATTGCGCGAAGCTGACCCTAATTGCGAAATACTATTTGTGGGAGCACTCGGACGTATGGAAATGGAGCGCGTACCACAAGCAGGATATAAGATTATCGGCTTGCCTGTCAAGGGGGTTGACCGTAGTCGCCCATGGAAGAATATCCGCGTAGTGATTGACCTAGTACGCTCAATGATACAAGCACGTAAGATTGTGCGCGATTTCCGTCCAGATGTGGGAATAGGTGTGGGTGGCTATGCCAGTGGTGCAGCCATGAAAGTGGCAGCGAAAATGGGAGTACCCATCCTATTGCAAGAGCAAAATGGCTTTGCAGGAGTGACCAACAAACTGCTGAAAGATGATGCCAAGAAGATTTGCGTGGCATACGAGGGAATGGAGCGTTTCTTCCCAAAAGATAAAATCATCCTCACAGGTAACCCTGTGCGCCAAAACTTGACTTCGGGCACGAAAGAGGAGGCAATCAAATACTTCAATGAGGAGTTTGGTGTGAACTTCACCATAGAGAAAAAGACGCTGCTCATCATAGGCGGAAGTCTAGGTGCGCGCACCATCAACCAAAGCATCATTGCGCACCTCAACGAACTGATAGAAAGCGGGATACAAGTGATTTGGCAAACGGGTAAGAACTACTTTGCGGACTGCAAGGCAGCACTTACCAATAGCGCACTCGCGCGTCCAATAGGCGGAACGCCGTCCAATAGCCCAATAGGGGCGTCCGATGATTGCCAGTTACCTGCAATCATCTGCACGGACTTTGTTAGTCAGATGCCTTTGGCATATGCGCTGGCGGACTTAGTGATTTCGCGTGCAGGAGCGTCATCAATATCCGAACTCTGTCTGTTGGGCAAGCCATCTATCTTAGTTCCATCGCCTAACGTGGCAGAAGACCACCAAACCCACAACGCAATGGCATTAGTCAAGAAAGATGCGGCTGTTTTGGTCAAAGATGTGGATGCAAAAGACACGCTCATTGCTACTGCGCTGCCATTGATAAAGGATGATAAGCAACTAGCAGCATTGCACAAGAATATTCTCACATTGGCACTTCCAGATTCTGCTCGTTTGATTGCAGAGGAAGTGATGAAATTAGCTACAAAATAATTTATGGGTAAACTCAATGCCGTCTTGGTAGGACTGATAACCCCTAACCAAAACGAAGAACGAACAAAAGAATATCTCGACGAGTTGGCATTTCTTGCCGACACCAACAATACCAATTGTGTCAAGCGTTTTGTGCAACGCCTTGATTATCCTAATACGTCCACTTATGTGGGCGAAGGAAAACTTCAGGAGATCAACGAATATATTCAACGCTTTGCTGACACCGATGACTTCATAGATATGGTCATCTTTGATGACGAACTCTCACCTCGTCAGCTTCGCAATATAGAAAAGGCACTCAATGCCCACAACCAAAATGAGATAAAAGACAACCACAAACAACCTGTTCGTGTCATCGACCGTACTATCCTCATTCTGGAGATATTCCTCAATCGTGCCCAAACATCCTATGCTAAGACGCAAGTGGAGATGGCGCACTTGCAGTATATGCTTCCTCGTTTGACCCGCATGTGGTCGCACTTAGACCGTCAGCGAGGTGGTGGAACAACTAGCCGTGGTATGGGTGAAACGCAGATTGAGGCCGACAAACGAATCATTGGTCAGCGCATTGCACTCCTTCGTGAGGAACTCAAAAAGATTGATCGCCAAATGGCTACCCAACGCCAAAACCGCGGCAAGATGGTGCGTGTGGCGCTTGTGGGGTATACTAACGTGGGGAAATCTACGATTATGAACCTTATCAGCAAGTCAGAGGTGTTTGCAGAGAACAAACTTTTTGCTACTCTTGACACGACTGTGCGCAAGGTGACTATTGAGAACCTTCCATTCTTACTCTCTGATACTGTGGGATTTATACGCAAACTTCCTCACCATTTGGTGGAGTCGTTTAAATCGACATTGGACGAAGTGCGCGAAGCAGATTTGCTTATTCACGTGGTGGATATATCACACCCTAACTTCGAGGAGCAATACGAGGTGGTGGAGCAAACTATCAACGAACTCCTGACCAAGCAGACTGAAATTAAAGAAGCAGACCCTTGGTCAAAGAAACAAAAATCCAATAAGAAAACCGAGAAGACTGTTGCGCAAATCCCTCGTATTGTGGTGTTTAACAAGATTGATGCCTTTACCTATACGCCAAAGGAGGAGGACGATCTCACGCCAATCAAACGTGAGAATATCTCCCTTGAGGAGTTGCAGCGCACATGGATGGCAAAGCTGCATGATGATTGTATATTCATTTCTGCACGTCAGAAAACGAATATAGATGAACTCAAGTCTCTCTTTTACGACCGCATCAAAGCTATTCATATTCAACGCTACCCATACAACGATTTTCTGTTCCAACAGTATGAGTAGTTGCTGAAAATGACGTAGTAGTTTGGATATATCAGAAAAAAGTTGTATCTTTGCGACCAAATTGGGAAGTATGGCTATACAAATTCAACATCTCAATAAGCATATTGGTAAGCAACATGTGCTGAAGAATGTAAACTTGACCATAGACGATGGTGAGGTAATAGGTTTGCTGGGTCCCAATGGTGCGGGCAAATCTACTTTGATGAAGATTATGGTAGGTGTTTGGAATGCTACCAATGGAGAGGTGCATGTGCCTAAGTCTATAGGCTTCCTACCAGAGCAGAATCCGTTGTACGAGGATATGTATGTGCGTGAATATCTGCGGTTTTTCGTGGGATTGAGGAGTAAGGAACAAGGAGCCAAGAGCCAAGATGAAATAGTGGAACAACTAATTGCGCGCGTGGGACTAACTGCGGAAGCCAACAAGCGAGTGGGGCAGCTGAGCAAGGGGTATCGCCAGCGTGTGGGTTTGGCGCAAGCGATGATTGGAGACCCCGAACTATTGATTTTGGATGAACCGACAACAGGGCTTGACCCTAATCAATTGGAAGATATACGTGCTTTGATTCGCGAAATGGGCGAAGAACGTACAGTGATTCTATCAACTCACATTTTACAGGAAGTCAAGCAGATGTGTACGCGAGTGGTGATTATCGACCACGGAGAAATCAAAGTGGATAAACCCATCAGCGAGATAGAGGATTTGGAACAAACCTTCCGCGAAGCCACACAATACTAAACAACACTACACCACACTAAACAACACTACACAATGCTAAACAACGACTTTGATATAAGGGGACAGATGACGGAGAAGGAGCAAGACAATGCCTTGCGTCCTTTGCGTTTTGATGATTTTGCAGGTCAATCCAAGATTGTCAGCAACTTGCGTATCTTTGTGGAAGCTGCACGTATGCGTGGCGAAAGTCTGGATCACGTACTTTTGTTTGGCCCTCCGGGATTGGGTAAGACCACGCTCAGCAATATCATTGCTAACGAATTGGGGGTAGGGTTTAAGGTTACTTCTGGCCCTGTGCTCGATAAACCAGGCGACTTGGCAGGATTGCTCACTTCGCTTGAGGAAAACGATGTGCTTTTTATTGATGAGATTCACCGCCTTTCTTCTATTGTAGAGGAGTATCTCTATTCTGCGATGGAAGACTATCGCATTGATATTATGATAGATAAGGGACCTTCTGCCCGCACAATACAAATTGACCTCAATAAGTTCACGCTTATTGGTGCCACCACTCGTAGTGGTCTGCTGACTAGCCCATTGCGTGCGCGTTTTGGTATCAATTGCCACTTGGAATACTACGATGCGCATATTCTTGCGGGGATTGTGGAGCGTAGTGCGCGACTGTTGGGTATCCATATTGACAGCAAAGCAGCAGCCGAGATAGCTCGCCGCAGTCGTGGTACCCCTCGTATTGCTAACGCCTTGCTCCGTCGTGTGCGTGACTTTGCACAAGTAAAGGGCAATGGTGCAATAGATTTGGAAATTGCGCGTTATGCCTTAGAGGCATTGAATATTGACACCTTTGGTTTGGATGAGATTGACAATAAGTTGCTTAGTACTATCATTGATAAGTTCAAAGGCGGACCTGTTGGTTTGAACACTATTGCCACTGCTATGGGTGAAGATGCAGGCACGATAGAAGATGTCTATGAGCCATACCTTATCAAAGAGGGCTTTATCAAACGTACTCCTCGCGGTCGTGAAGCCACCGAATTGGCATACAAACACCTCGGTAAGACACCGCTTGTCAATGGGCAGATTACACTGGAGTTCTAATATGAAGCAGTACAAAGCAGTCTTTATTGACTGGGATGATACGATTGGGGATTTTATTGGTGCTGCCAAACTAACGCTTCAAGAGATGTATGACAAATACCACCTCTGTGACTATTTTGCTTCGCTTGAGGAGTTTGTTTCCCTCTACAAACCCCATAATCTGGAACTCTGGGACAAATACGGCAAAGACCTTGTAACCAAGGCTTTCTTACGTGTTGATCGCTTTCTTTGGCCCTTGCTACATGGAAGTAAGACAGTCGTTCAAAATAGTTCAACTTTGTCTGATTTGACAAGATTAGCAGAACAGTTGAGCGAAGACTTCCTCAACCTGACCACAGCACATTTCTCCTTGCTCGAAGGAGCAGAGGAGTTGGTGCGCTATTTGGCAAAGAAATATCCGCTGACAGTAGTGACCAATGGCTTTATAGAAGTGCAGTATGAGAAGTTTGATAAAAGCGGACTACGCGACTGCTTCTCGCATATCGTGTTGAGCGAGGAAGTGGGCTGCCAGAAACCCAATCCACGTATCTATGAAGAGGCATTGCGCATGAATGGCTTGCAAGCCGAAGATGTCGTGATGATAGGCGACTCATGGAACTCGGATATCCAGGGTGCAATCAACGCAGGCATTGACCAGATTTGGATTCGCAAATCTAAAGATCCACTCCCCGAAGGACAATCTGCCACTTATCTCGTCCAATCCCTCTCCGAAGTGATGGAGATATTATAACCCAACAATCCACTTTGTATCTCCTTACCTTTTACGGGTTCTCGACGGGTTCATACCGTACCTTCACTATGAGATTACTATGAGATTAGTATGTGATTACTATGTGATTTAGACCACATCCATAGAGCATGTGACTAGAATTACTAGTATGGCTAGTGTCACTACATTCTATTAGTCTATTGCTATCTGCGCAAACTGCGATTTCTGCGAAAAGTGCGAATTCGCATAATTCGCACAATTCGCAAATTGCGCACATACATTTTCGTTACTTCCGACACATGTTGTTTTTATATTCGCGCGTGTTTCTGTAGTTTTCACTTTTCGGTTTTCACCTTTCAGTTTTTTATTCCCTTTGCCGAAGTGGCGCTTGAATACGAGCATTGATACGAGCAAGAAGAATAACAATATAAAAAACTCACCCCGCAAATCTAATGATTTGCGGGGTGAGGAATAGTGATTGTATATCATTCGATTTTGTCGTGGCTTCGCTTCGAATAAAATCGGAATGTTCTTATTGCAAATCCTTAACGAGACGGACACTGCGTCCGAAGCCGCGAGAGTTGTAGCTCATGCCCGCTCCGTCCGAGCCGAAGCGGAGGTAGCTCGCGTAACCACTGTACTCTGAGGCAGACCAATAGCAGCCGAGGTCCTGCACGTAGTCCACATTGGAGCCGATGCACTCGCCCGCAGCAGGCAGGAAGACTGCACCTGCGGATTCTAACTTAGACCATTGCTCAGCAGTAAAGGTTTGATAAGCAGCATAATAATCAACATCAGAATTATAGTGGAAACCAGACTTGAAAGTCACACCACTTGGACATGTCCAATTATCAGGCAAGAAAATCAAACCATTCACACCATTGACCTGAGCTACACCTCTGAGAGAGCTTGCATTTGGACGAGCATCTAAGAGATAATTCCACTCATCATAACTCAATGTACGCCAGGTATTAGGAGCATCATTACCAATCTTATTAGTACCCCAATCCACGAAAGAACCTGAATAATCACTAATGCTAGTTGATGTACTCACACCATAATAGGTAGCACTCGTACTCCAACCGAATAAATCCAACCAACCATCGTAAGTGGAAGAAGAATTGCTATTTGCATCGCCTATATAATCTGTTTGATTCTCTGCAAAACGCCACTTTTTATTTGCAGGATGGTATTGTAAATTTCCAAAAGAAAAATAGACTTGCTTAGAATTTGAGATGGAGAAACCTTTAGTAAATTTTGTTTTAAAGCTAACCTGTTCTCCGTACGATACTCCTCTTATATTAATAGCATAGGCACGAGCATAATAAGTTGTAGCTTCTTGTAAATTTGTAAGATTACAACTGAAAGTTCCGCTTCCAGTTCCTTTTGTTACTTTACCATTTGCAGTCGTAGGTTCTGGAGTCGTACTATATACGATACCACGCTCTGTAATATTACCACCTCCGTCATTAGTAACACAGCCCTCTACTATTGCTGATTTATCAGAAACATTAGTGGCTATAATTGTAGAAACTGTTGGTAAAGTAATAACAAGAGTTGTAAATGACAACTCCTCGCCATATGCAGTTCCTTTCAAATTTGTTGCATATGCGCGAACATAATAAGTAACTCCATCTTGTAAGTCTGTTAAGTTACATGTAAAGGAACCTGTTCCACTACCGTTTCTCTTTTTAGTATTCGAAGTGGTAGGATTTTGTGTTTTACTATACACAATACCGCGTTCAGTAACTTCTGCATTACCATCATCAGTTACATTTCCGCTAATAGAAGCGGATGTATATGAAATGTCGGTAACATTAGAGGTGTAAATTGAAGGTAGAGTAATCTCCTTTGTCGTGAAATATCTTTCCTCGCCATATACAGTACCTTTCTTGTTGATTGCATATGCACGCACATAATAAATAGCATTATCTCGTAAGTTGGTTAAATTACACGTAAACTCTCCAATACCACTACCACTCTTAACTTTATAGCTAGATGTGGTTGGTTCTTTTGAAAGGCTATACACAACGCCTCTTTCTGTAACACTTGCTCCGCCATCATTTTTTACACATCCTCCTGCAACCGCAGAACTTGTTTGTACTTGTGTAATAGGATTAGTAGTAACTGTTGCTATAGTGGGTGCGATTGTTTCAAATTCTTTTATGTCTCCAAACTCATATTGAGTACTATTTAAGAATAACCACGCGCAATAGTAGTATTTTGTTTCTGGTTCTAGATTACCTATCTCTATTTTGAAATCCTTACCTAGCAACGCCTTTGCTTTAAACATTTCTCCTCCGCGCTCATTTAATTCCGCTTTTGAATTAGAAATCATTATGCCAAATGTCACATCATTGTATTGTGATATATCCACATTGACAACACCATGGAACATAGCAGAAGTAAGTGTGATTTCAGACACTTTACCTGTTTCTACTTTACGTGAAGTTGCAGGTTCTTCTTCCTCGCAACAAGTTAAGAATATAGCGCACACGATAGCGCACAACATAAATAATTTTGTTTTCATATTATAATTGATTTTGTAATTGTTGTATCAATAATTCTTCATTCTCAATCCATTTTTGTGCTAATTGAAACAATGGTTTTAATTCATCATTCATAACTTTTGTATGATCTTTATTTATTTGAATTATTTTATTTATTATTTCATTAATCTTTCTTTTTTCGGTTGTAGTTTTCAAATCATTTATTAATAGCTGTATCTCTGTAATTGCACTAATAAACAAGCGGATACAATGTTCATATTTGTCTTGAAAATCTTGTTTATAGGGCTTATTAGTTTTATTAGCATACATTATTCCCCAAGCATTTGACTTTGCGATTATTTCGTCTTGATACTTTAATAGTTCATCCAAAATCTGATCATATTTTTCAGGTTGGTCTATGTATAATGAAATAGTTAACATTCTAGAATAATTGAATATAGAAACACTTTCTGACAATTTCGACTGTAATATGCGCAGCGAACTTTCCTTGCGACTTATCTGCATTTCTATATTTTGTCGCTTTGCAGAATAATATAATGTCGCAAATCCCACAAGTGCAGCAAATGCTCCACCTAAATAACTACCCCAAAAAAGCAACCAATCTGTTCCTTCTCCAATGAAGTCAAATATAGAAGGTCTTAGAATTAAAAAATTAATCAATAGAGGAATTGCCAAAATGACAATCACAATGATTAGAACCATCTTTCTACTCATAGCATTTAGTTTTTTCTCCCACTGGTTCCAAGTAAGAGTGTTTATCGTATCAGTTCATACATCGGCATACAAAAAGCGTGGAACCTTACCTTTGCTTATTCTCTCTATAGAGGTTCTGGTAACCCTTTCGCAAGAATAAGCAACGAACGCCCACGCCGAATATGAAATGCCACCAAACAGAGCAATCCAATAAAGGATGCTCTGCGGGCGGGATGTACATATCCCAAAGGGCGTTTACTGCCTTCTTGTTTTGGGCGATTTAAAATTTACCAGATTTCTATAGACCAAAACAAGCGCTAATAAACGCTTTTTATTATGTCTGCTACCCTTCGCCGCTGATGTGCAGACATCCCCAGCGCAGGTTCACGGTGCAAAGGTACAACAAAATTTGCGGATGTGCAAGAAAAATCACATTTTAACGCGATTTTTCTTGTGTAAGGTGTCAAGTGTAGGGGGTAAGTTTAGTTTAGTGGACGCGCCTTTGGCGCTACAGTTTAAGGTTTAGGGAGAGACGGTGAAGTCTGCTAAATCACCTAAAAATAACCTATAAATCACCTATGAATAACCTAAGAATCACCTAAGATTTATAGGTACATTTGAGTGACGGACTATCTTGACTAGACCTGAAAAAAGGTTGACACATACACTGAAGAAGAAACACCTAATAAGGGAAACAATACGAACATAATGACAAGTAACGTATATCTGCCATTATGGCAGTCTTGTTGGCTATGGCACGGAGATTGTAAGTATAGTATTACGAAGTAATAAAATTAGACTATGATGAAGAATAAAAATAAAAAGAATGTAGAGCAACCTGTTGAAAATCAGGTTGAAAACTTAAATGTGCAAACTGAAAACGGAAAGGTGGAAGTAGAGAACACTGAGAGTGTACAAACTGAAGAAGTGTCAGAGACCGAAATGCTGCAAGCCAAAGTGGCAGAATTGGAGGCACGCGTGGCAGAGTTGGAAGACCTGAAACTGCGCCAAATGGCAGAATTTGACAACTTCCGTCGCCGTACCAACAAAGAGAAATTGGAATTGATGACTACCGCTGGTGAGCGTATCTTCAAAGATATGCTGCCCCTTGTTGATGACTTTGAACGCGCCAAAGATGCGATGGCAAAGACCGATGACATTGAGGCAGTTCGTCAAGGCATTGAATTGATTTACAATAAGTTTATAGGTTTCTTGGCGGCAAACGACGTGAAAGTAATTGATACAACCGATGCAGACTTCAATACCGATTTGCATGAGGCAATCACCACTTTTGCTGCGGGCGAAGATAAGAAAGGCAAAGTAATCGACTGTACACAAAAGGGTTACACCTTGGGCGAGAAAGTGATTCGCTTTGCGAAGGTCGTTGTAGGCGAATAACGCCAACAAACGGCGTATAGTGGCAAACAATGTTTGCGAAAGTGGCTAAAGCGAAAGTGGTCTGCGACGAAAAGTGGCAGCAGAGCTGCGAACAATAGAGCGCGAAGCCAACCACGTGAAACAATTTTCGTGAACGACGTTAACATAAAAAAATATGGCAGAGAAAAGAGATTATTATGAGGTGCTGGGCGTGGGTAAGACCGCGACAGCAGACGAGATAAAGAAGGCTTACCGCAAGATGGCGGTAAAGTATCACCCTGACAAGAACCCAGGTGACAAGGCAGCTGAGGAGAAATTCAAAGAGGCAGCCGAGGCATATGAGGTGCTTTCTGACCCGCAGAAACGCCAACGCTATGATCAGTTTGGTCATGCAGGTATGGGTGGTGCTGGCTTCAGTGGCGGCGGTATGAACATGGAAGATATCTTCTCGCAGTTTGGTGACCTATTCTCCGAGTGGGGCATGGGCGGCGGAGGATTCTCCAGTTTCTTCGGCGGCGGTAGTCGCGGCGGCGGTCAGCGTGTGCGTAGAGGTAGCGACTTGCGTGTTCGTGTGAAAGTAACCTTGGAGGAGATTGCCACAGGTGTGGACAAGAAAATCAAGGTGAAGAAAATGGTGAACTGCAAGAGTTGCAACGGCACAGGTAGCGCGGACGGCAATGTGGAGACATGTCCAACATGTAAAGGTTCGGGACGTGTGGTGAGTGCGCAACGCAGTATCTTCGGTATGATGCAGGTGCAAAATGAGTGTCCTACTTGCCATGGCGAGGGCAAGATTATCAAGAATAAGTGTACACACTGCCAAGGCGAAGGTGTGGTTCGCGAGGAGGAGATCATCGAAATTCATATCCCTGCGGGTGTGGCTGGTGGCATGCAGATACCTGTGCAAGGCAAGGGTAATGCGGCTCCTCATGGCGGCGTGAATGGTGATTTGTTGGTACTGATTGAGGAAGAAGAGCATAAAGATTTCTTGCGCGATGGAAGCGACTTGGTGTATAACTTGCTGCTGGATATGCCGACTGCTATCTTAGGCGGACAAGTGCAGATACCAACCTTGCAAGGCGAGGCGAAGATTACCATCACTCCTGGTACACAACCTGGTAAGGTGCTGAGAATGAGAGGGAAAGGTCTGCCAATGATAGACCAATATGCCCGCCAATATGGTACAGGCGATATGCTGATTAACGTGGGTGTGTATATCCCAGAACACCTCAATAAAGAGGAGAAGAAGATGATTGAGCAGCTGCAAAAGAGCGAGAATGTTCGTCCTGGCAGCAGCGATAAGAAGAATTTCTTTAAGAATCTGTTCGGATAAAAATGGATTCGGGAATCAGGATTCAGGAATAAAGACAAATTATGAAAAAGACTATTTTATTGGTAATGAGTATATGCCTTAGTGCGCTGGTGCGTGCTGAGGTTTTTCCGTCTTTTGGAGTAGATAGCGTGAGTAGCGAGTTCTTTCGCGAGTGGTATATCAATGGGGATTTAGGACATTATCTGGATAATTATTCGGATTATGTGGTGTATGAAGCGGAAACCACAGGCGAATGGAACTTGGGCGATATGAATATCTTTTCGATTGCAGGCAACTCGTTTCGTCAGAATAAGTATTCGCTGAATGGCATGCGCATAGATAGCCGCTATCAAGTGGGCAGTACTATGCTGTATACCAATATGTTACGCACGGACTATGTACTGGATTATCACGAGGGAAAGATTCATTTTACAGATGCCGACTATCAAAGCCAATCGCTGACACTGAAAGGTAATGCAGGCAACTTGGGCGGTATATCGCCTGGAACATGCGAGTTGATCAACTTGTTCCACTCATCGGGTGAAGAGCGAACGATGGATAGTCGCCCGATAGAGATGCGTAATCATGTGATAGGTGCGGGTAGTGCGGAGGCGAGTTTCGCTATTCCTGCGTATGGCAAACGGTATTATCAACATGCGTATGCTCAATATGGTTCGCGCACGCAGACAGCATTTGACCACACAGGTATATCTGGGATGTATGCAAGTCCCTATTATACAGCGCAATTGGATGGCGAACTGCCTATGGCAACGAATAATGTGCTGGATAAGTTGAACTATTATTTTGTAGCGCAGGGTAGGGGAGATATGTATTCGGAGTTGCTGTATAATCGCAATGAAGTGGCAGATTTTTTAGGCTATACGGCTGCAGTGTATGGAAGCAAGACCTTTGCTAATGGTGGTAGACTGGTGGCCGGTTTGAGCTGGGCGTTGAGCGATGTGCAGCACGATAGTTTGTCGTTTGCTCGCAATCTATTGGACCACGATGGCGAGGCGTTTGACCCCTGGTATGCTGATGGTAAGACCAATGAAGCGAACTTGTCGGTGCAATATGATCAGCGTTTATTGCCATGGTTGCGTGTGCATGCTTCAGGGTATAACTCTTTTGTGCATTTCAGTCCGACTACTACGACTTGGAGCAACGATATGTATATGCAAAGTATAGCCGATAAATTGCGCACGCCATTATACACATATCACTGGCAATCATCGGCTTATGGAGCGGGGTTGTTGGAGAATGAAGCTATGGTAGTGGCGGAATATGAATTGGCGCGTGGACTACGTATGCAAGCACATTTGGGCGTTTCGTTGGACGGAATACTGTTGAATGGCAAGTCAGTAGTTAGTCCTAACTGGTTGGCAAAGTTCGCATTAGATTGGAAACCCAATTGGTGGTTCCAGATGGGATTGAACCTCTCGCATAATCGCATGAGTTACACCATGAACGAGGTGCAATACTTGAGCAATGATTATATGAATGGCGAAATTCGCTATGCGGATGGCACCTTGCTTGCCACAACGGGAGGCAAATATCATGCTATTGGTAAGAACCTATGGGCACATCAGCCATCATATGCCGTATTGGATATCCCTATTCGCTTTACTTTCGATAAGCAGTCAAGGCATCAGTTCTCGCTGCTGTCAAGTATTCGCAAGTATTATAACATGTGGTTTACCGATTATAGCGATGGCCTAGAGGCGAATATGTTTGAACAAGATGGTTTGTACTATTGGCGTGAGGGTGAGAAACATTATACAGTAGGTCTGCAACCAATGGATTTGATGAGCAGTACTGTGGGCGGACGTACACCTTATTATATGTCGAACGTGGCGAAGTATTCGTACACAGGCAAGAAATGGTTCGTTAGTGTATCATGGCAGAGTTATTTGATGGCAGGACTCTCTACGATTGGTAATGGTCCGTTGCACAATAATATCGGTGTGTTGGCAGAGTCAAGTGCAAATCCGAATGCATACAAGGTAATTAGTTATGCGGAAGATATACCCTATCAAGGTAATTGTCGCTTAAATCAAGATAAGTCTTTTATCTTGCGTTTGCAGGTTACATATAATGCATGTAAGTACTTCTCAATCAGCTTGAATGGTAAGTTCAAGGATGGTCAACCTTTCGCGACCTTTGTAGCTAAACCAGTGAACTATAATGCACATACACAAGTGGCATTATGTGCAAACGATGCAAAAGGTATTAATATGACCAATTGGGAGTTGTTTGGTAAACGAGAGGATGCCTTCTTCAATTTTGACTTGCGTATGACAGGTCGTTGGTGGATAAAGCAAGTGCCTTTCCAATTGGATGTGACGTGCTATAATATCTACGATTTTGGAACAGCACTGACGGAATATGTATTTGATGGTTATGACCATCCTACATATCCTTATTGGACTAATGATAGAGGCATTGCCACTATGCAAGATAGTCGCACGTCAATGTCATTGTGTATTCCTCGCGGTTTGCTCGTCAGTCTGCGCATCGGATTGGAGGCGGATAAAAACCATCCACACACACCATAGGGCGATACCGTCGAACATACCCCACATGCAGTCTGTGAGCATATTGAGTGCGTAAAGCGTGAATAACATCATCGCAGATTTACGCGCTCTTTTTTTTGTAAAATATGGAATACTAAGCCATGCGAGTACGAAGAATAATAGCCCTGGAATACCTATTTCCATCCATTCGGCAAGATACTGATTGTGGACTGCGTAGCCGTGTTTGACATAATCTGTTAGTCCTGCTTTGGCGTATTTCTCTTGGAGATACAGTGTACTCTGTCCTGCGCCTAAACCATAAAGCGAATAATCGTGAGTATCTTCTAACGCTAACCCCCAAATATTTAAGCGAACATTATCCTCTTTGTCAATGTCTCGAATAGATAGCAGTTGGTCGTATTTGAACTCTTGCATGCGAGGGTGCAAACTCAATATGACCAAACCAGTTCCACATGCCACCACAATAAGTGCAATTTTATAGCGCAGATGGCGAATAGGAAGCTTGTATAGCATCCAAACTGCAATCAACGCAATACCAGATAAAATGGATGCCCGTGAGCCCGTTGCTAATATGAGTGCAAGCATACTTATGAGACCAATAATAATGATAATCCATCCTTTTATATTACCATATTTGCATAATAAATCTTTGCGTAGGTATAGAAGTGCCATCATTCCCATCATCTGTGTGCTACACAAAAATAGTCGGTGTTTCATGTAAGATACTTTGCTTGCAAAAAACTCTATAGGAAGTTCTTGGAGTGCATAAGTACCAATCTCATGATTGAAAAACTTAGCATTGAATACCCAATATAAAGTAAATGCATATACTCCTGCAGCTGCTACGCAAGATATAACTAATACTTTGCAGATTTGCTTCCAATCGTAGTTATTGTTGACACCCCAAATACCAATAGGAACTAATAATCCAAATGCCATATATCGTTCTAGTTGCCAATTATAAGCTCTGATATTATCCGCCCAAAGACCTGAGATTATTTTCCATAGGTACCAAGCACCAAACATCAAAAATGGCATAGCTTTTTGCCAATCTTGTCGAGTTGGTTTTCTCATAAACCGTCCTTCTAACAGCCATGTTAAGAGCCATGCAGTACATGTATAACGCAGAAAAATTTGAGGGAAAGGTAATAAAGCTACAAGCACCAAGAAAATGGTGTAGTTGAGCTGTCCCATGACGGATTGATATTTGTGCAACAGATTATTCATATAAATTAGTTATTCCTTGTTTAATATGCTTTTTCCAACGGTGCGTGACAATGTAGTTAATCACAAATTCTTCATCTATGCTCAAAACTTGCGCAAAGGTAGCGCCGAGGATAGATAGTGCCTCTTTATCTATATTGAGTCGCTCAAATAGTTGCAATCCCTTTTTAAGTGGCATGTGGTGATAAAATTTGATACGATTGAGGTCAATTACTTCAATCTTGCTGCCATCTTCATTGAAAAGTATGTTCCCACCAGAATAGTCTTGATGAAAGACTCCGCGTTTATATAATTCAGCAGTAAACTTTCCAATAGATTGTAGGATTCGTTCGCGATTAGGGAACGATTTATTGTGAATCAAATCATTGAATGTGTATCTGCACTCTGATTTATGGCATACATACCAGCTATCGCGCAGGATACCACAGTAACGCACTTCGCGATAGGCAATGGGTGGTGGTGTGAACCCAACTAAGCACTGAGCATACTCATAACTACGTTGTGCTTTTGACTTACAGAACAATCCATAGATAATACCTCTCCATAATGACGGGGTGGCGAATTGCTTGGAAATGAGTCCATTATGATTTCGAAGGATATTTCGCTTAGCATAGATGATTTCGCCCTTCTCCCAGTCAGAATAGTTGCCTTGTTGTCTTTCGCTGCGGAAGAAATTGATTATGCGTGACCATGAACGGTGGTAATGCAACGGTCCCCCTAAATATCTTTGCATGTATGCTGGATGTCGATGATTGATAGCATCAACGATACGTTTCTTTTTTCCTTTAGCAAGGTTGCGGCGAGAATTTGCAGAAATGCGGTAGTAGAAAAGTATTTCATCAAGTTTGTAAAATGTGCCACCGAGCTCCATCATACTCAACCAAAAATCCCAATCTTCGCGGTATATCTCTTTTTCAAAGTATCCGCCACATCGTTCCCAATCTGATTTACGATACAATGCTGTAGCTGGAATCATATTCTTTCGTGCGAGTAGGGCATGACTGAATTTAGGTAACTCCCATTCTTTATTGACAGCCCCAAACATCCAGCATCGACAACCGACTACGCGTATATTGTCATTTTTCTCTATTACTTCAACCGCCTTTTGAATAAAAGTATCCGCTATCTTGTCATCGGCATCTACGGGCAAGATATATATGCCTTTGGTATGGCGTATCGCATTATTGCGTGCTACTGAAACGCCCTGATTGGCTTGTGCAATAACTGTGCACTCTGGGTGATTGGTGCAATAATCTTGAGCAATGTTTATGCTATTGTCTTGGCTACCATCATCTACCATCACAATTTCAATAGGGCGATATGTAGATGCAGTAATGCTATCCAACGTCTCTTTGAGAAAAGGCGCTGCATTATATATGGGTACTATGACGCTAACCAAAGGATTCATATACGGTCTTTCTTTTGGGTGAGTTTGCGCCAATAATAGAGCAATGGATTAGTATATTTCAGTCGTTTCCACGGACGTGAAGCGTGTGGGAGGTGTAATACGGGATTATCCAACATCAATACATTGCGTAAACCGAGTTGCACCGACCAATGTGATATGGTAACGTCGTACCAGTTTTTTGTTGGGTCAAGTAACTGGAAATCTGCTTTTTGTAGCAATTCGTTGGTGAGCAACGTACAACAGAAAGAGAAACGTTTTTTAGTGGCAATAGTTTGTTTGGGTAAAAAGCGATAACGTAAACGGCGGAGGTAATGATAGGGGAAGTTATACTCGTTATGTTCATCTATTGTCACAGCAGCTACCATTCCAATGCCAGGTTGTACTTCCATTGTCATCCTCTTCAGCGTGTCACGTTGTATAATCACATCGCTCTCAACAATAACCAAATGCTGATTGTTGGTTAAAGCGTCTTTTTGTGCTCGTTGTAATACAAGTCGGTAATTAGGTGAGGGATGATTCGTTAAGTCTGATATATGTATTACTTGAGCATTTGTTTCTGTGGCGATGTGATCTAGACGTTGTGCATTTTCGGGCAAAGAGTTATCATCGTATATGCAGAGCATATGTCCACTATCTACAATAGCACGAATGGCTCTTTCAGCAATCTCGATAGAGTCTTTAACGGGCATAATAATATGCAATAGTTGTTGCGACACTACTCTTCTCCCCTTGTTTTCTTTTTCAATTCAAAGTCTCTACCCAAATAGTTCTTTCTCACCACAGGGTTGGCAGCGAGTTCTTCTGGTGTTCCGTGGAAAAGAATCTTACCCTCAAAGAGTAAATACGCACGATCGGTAATCATCAGTGTCTCATCCACGTTGTGGTCGGTAATCAGGATACCGATATTCTTATCTTTCAATCGCCATACTACGTCTTGAATCTCTTGCACGGCAATAGGATCCACACCTGCAAAGGGCTCATCTAGCATTACAAACTTTGGCTCGATTGCCAAGCAGCGAGCAATCTCGGTACGTCGGCGTTCACCACCAGACAAACGGTCGCCTAAATTTTTGCGCACATGACCCAAGTTAAACTCCTTTATCAGTTGTTCCAATTTCTCTTGTTGGTACTCTTTGGTGAAGTTGGTCATTTCCAATACCGACAAGATATTATCCTCCACACTCATCTTGCGGAATACACTTGCTTCTTGTGGCAAATAGCCAATACCCAGCTTCGCACGCTGGTACATAGGCATACTTGTAATATCCAGATCATTGAGGAATATCTTTCCATTATTGGCAGTAACCAATCCTGTTGTCATGTAAAAGGTGGTCGTTTTACCAGCACCATTAGGACCCAACAAGCCCACAATCTCCCCTTGCTCAAGGTAGATGCTTACATCATTCACCACAGTACGCTTGCCGTACTTCTTATACAAATGTTCTGTTCTCAATCTATCCATATCCGTGCCTTTCGCCTTTAACCTCTAACCTCTATACTAACTGGGCAATGGTCTGAATGCACTACTTCTGGTAATATCTTTGCATCGCTCACGCGCGCTTTTAATGGTGCGCTTACCCAATGATAATCAATACGCCATCCTACATTCCTTGCCCTGGAATTAGCGCGGAAACTCCACCAACTATACTTCTCTCCGCTTTGGTCAAACATACGGAAGGTGTCCACCATGCCGCTCGCTTCCCATCTATCTAGCCATGCGCGCTCTTCAGGTAGGAATCCACTTACTCCCACTTGCCTCTCTGGATGATTGATGTCTATCGGCTTGTGCGCGATGTTATAGTCGCCACATACCACGATATTCGGACGTTCCTTGCGCAATTCATTAATCCACACCAAAAAATCCTCTAGAAACTCCATCTTATATTCATATTTTGGGCCTTCTGCTTCGCCCGATGGGATATAGACGCAAATTACGGTCACATCGCCGTAGTCGGCACGAATCACACGTCCTTGGCAGTCATATTTTGGATTACCCATACCCACCACCACGCGGTCAGGCTGAATACGTGTGAAGATAGCCACGCCCGAATAACCTTTCTTCTCTGCCGAGTGAATATAACTTTGATAACCAAGCTCTTGCATGGTCATCACATCTATCTGGTCGGGCTGAGCTTTGCTCTCTTGTATGCAGAATACGTCGGGCTGCTCTTCCGCAAGCCAGTCAAACAGCCCTTTGCTTATTGCGCTGCGAATGCCATTTAAATTATAGGAGATAATCTTCATCTTAACGTACAATTTTCTTGCTACCAGCTGTGGTCACTACCACATAGGTACCATGTGGTAAAATGTCTATATCTGTTGTTTCTTGCTTTTGACCCAAAATATTGTAAATAGCAATGACGGTTTCTTGTTGTTGCACTTGCTCTGTAGAAGTTGTTATACCACCTCTATATTTGAAGTATATCACTCCGTCTTTCTCGCTTATTTCTTCGATGCTGTGGTTAGCGATTCCTAGATATTCCGTCGCACCAGCAGGGAACAAATCACTAGCTTTGCCAGTGTATCCATTACTACCGCTACTTGGTTTCTTTCCATCTGCTTCTATCAAATCTACTCCCATGCGACTGGAGGTATTGTTAACCATATTGTTTAGCCAGTTATTATAGTTATACTGTATCTTGGTTAGCATCAATCCATGCCCAGGCAGATGTTCATCCCAACCTACTTGTTGGCGATTCTCTAGTAGATAAAAGGTCGTTGGACTAGGGTCGTTACCTTTCAGATTGTGTTGATCGCTGGTCGAAATCAGCAAGGCGCTATTACTCTGCTGCAATTCTTCCAGTGCTATGTTCTCCGCATCTACAATCAATCGTGGTGTCAACCATCCCATCATAAATCGTTCATATGCTGAGTAAGCAGGTGGTGTGTTCATGTCATTGTTGTATGGACCATAATCCAAAATGTCCCAACTACCCAAAGTTTTATGTGTTTGACCTTCTGTAGTGTATAGATCGGGCAATCCTAATACGTGGCTAAATTCGTGGCAGAAAGTACCGATACCTGTGTGTTGTTTTGTGAAATAATCCAACTCATTGCCGCATGCATACAAGTCTACATACTTACCATCCACCTTACAGGTAACTCCTGCCTCCAAGAGCCAATATGAGTGAGGCCAAATGGTGTTCTCTGCGCCACCATCGGCTTCACCATATCCCGCATAAATTACATACACGAAATCTATATATCCGTCATTATCATTGTCGTATAGACTGAAATCTACACTATCGTCCACCAACTCGCATGCTTCTTTTACCATGTCCCATGGTGCATTATCAAAGTCCTTTTTCTCATTATATTTACCATAGTATTCCATATCCTGACTCACCGTCACTGGACCTACCACATCAAATTGTGGACTATACTGTCCATTGGATGAGTCATAAAAATACTTCCAAGCAGAGCCTTCTGATGTTACAAAATACTTTCTACCTCCGTAGTTATACGAATAATCTCTTGTATAGTTCTTGCCAATCAGCATACTATCCATTTCTGCCTTATCTGTCGTAAAAGCCACATCGGTAAAATTCACCAATATCACCAATCCGCGAGGAGCTATGTTCAGCGGAGTAGCCACTTTTTGTGCTTGTGCCACACGACTAGGTGCTGCCATCTGTTTGGTTCTTATCTCTTCTGCACTCAATGCTTCCGTCACTTGGTAAAACCCATTCTCATCCACCTTTAGCCACTCGCCTTTCGCATTGGTCATCCAACGAAAATGCTCATCACCATGTTGATATACAGTGATTTGACTTCCGTCTGGTTGTGTCTTTACTATTCCACCTCTACGTGCAGGTATTGCCCATGCCGAGCATACCATTAAGCTTAAAATTGCTATTAATCCTATTTTTTTCATATTCATCTTTTCTTTAAACTCTAAACTGTAGGTGTCTAGCGCCGTCCTCTAAACTACAATCGCTTCGATTGTTTCACTTTTCTGCATGTCGCCACAATCCTTCCGTCTTTCTTTTTCTTTGCGTAGCATATATATCCCTTTTTGTTTTCTTTCACGAGTGTCACGCCGTCCTCCAGCGTCATCCAATGTTTGCGTTCATCGCCATGCAAACGCACATACACGGTGTCGCCGTTTGGTTGTACTCGTTCTATCACGCCCTTGTATGCAGGCACTCGTGCTGGCTTCTGCTGCGCCCAAACGCACAATGCACTACCAATCGCCAATATCAATAATAGTCGTTTCATTTCTCTTGCCTCTAAACTCTAAACTGTAGCCCGAAGGGCGTCCTCTAAACGGAGCGCGCAGCGCTCTTTACCTTCTTAAACAACTCACTCGCAAACACAAAGTCATTCAACGCCTCATTCTCTGCATGGAATATCTCGTGCCTGCTACCTTGCCACTCTTTCACACCATTGCGTAGGAACACGATATTATCGCCAATCTCCATAATAGAGTTCATATCGTGGCTGTTCACAATGGTACAAATATTATACTCTTGCGTAATGTCTTGTATCAGCTGGTCTATGACCAAACTAGTTTTTGGGTCCAATCCCGAGTTGGGCTCATCGCAGAACAGATACCGTGGATTCAACGCTATCGCTCGCGCAATCGCCACGCGCTTTTGCATACCACCACTAATCTCGCTTGGCATCAATCCAAAAGCTCTCTCTGGCATGTTTACACGTGTCAAGCAGAATCGCGCTCTCTCTACCATCTCTTCCTTGTCCATCTGCGAGAACATCTCCAGTGGAAATAGCACATTCTCCTGCACGGTCATGCTATCAAATAATGCCGCTCCTTGAAACAGCATACCTACTTCTCTGTGCAGCAGCCGCACCTCTTTCTCCGTCATCTCTGCCAAGTTCTGTTGCCCGTGGCGTGTATCAAATATGATTTCACCAGAATCTATCTGGTGCAGTCCAATCATCGATTTCATCAGCACAGTCTTTCCGCTTCCCGACTGACCGATAATCATATTCACCTTACCGTCCTCAAAGTCCGCAGAGATATGGTCTAGCACCACATTCCCGTCAAAACTCTTTACGACATCCTTAACCTGAATCATAATCTCTCGCCTTTAATCACTAAACTCTAAACACTAAACTAATTAAGCATCAAATTCGTCAGCACCACATCCATCAGCAGCACCACAATACTACTATTCACCACCGCTTTCGTACTCGCTTTACCTACTTCCAGCGCACCACCTCTTGCATAGTAACCGTAGTACGAAGCCATGCTCGCAATGATAAATGCGAAGATCACTGTCTTGATAAACGAATACCACACATAAAATGGTATAAATGCGTACTGGATACCCAGCAGATACTCCGAAACAGGTAGCACATTCGTAATCGCACTAATGCCATAACCACCCAACAAACCTGTGAACATAGACAGTGTCACCAACAGCGGCATCATCACCATAAATGCCACTATCTTTGGCAATATCAGGTAGTTAGCCGAGTTTACACCCATGATTTCCATGGCGTCAATCTGCTCCGTGATACGCATCGTACCAATCTCCGAAGCCATGTTACTGCCCACCTTACCTGCGAGCAGCAAGCACAAAATCGTACTTGAAAACTCCAACAAGATACAGTCACGTGTCACCAATCCTGTCGAATACGCTGGCAACAGCGGATTCTCTGTGTTCAACTTTGTCTGCAAGGTCATGATCGCGCCCATAAACACGCTCACAATCAGCGTGATTAGTATCGACTCCAATCCTTGCTTCTCCATCTCCTTGCTCATCTGACGCCAGAACATACGCCCTTTATCAGGCACACGAAACACCTTGCCCATCAGCAAGCAATACTCACCTATGCTATAAAAAAATCGCTGTATCATGATTCCTTTCCTTTAATCTTTAACCTCTCATCTTTAATCTTTCACCTTTAACCTCTCTTCCACCTTTCAACTTATACTATAGTATAAAAACGCGCAAAGGTACGATTTTTTTTTCAAATACGCAAGTTATCATCTGTTTTTTTACCATTTTTCACATCTCTACTCTCTTATCTATTACTTACCTTTAGTTAGTGATTAGTTAGTTATTAGTTAGTGATTACGCTACCTTTAACCTACTATTATGCTAATTAAGGCAACTTATGCCGAAATCAGAACTGAGGTTTTATGCCATTTTGGCAGTCCAAATGTCTTTGGCACTCATTTTGTAGATACACCCTTAGAACTTTTAAAACTTTTAGAACATTTAAAACTACAATATTATTATGAGTAAGAAAGGAAATATCGGGGTAACATCGGACAACATCTTCCCCGTCATCAAGAAATTTTTGTATTCTGACCACGAGATTTTTCTCCGTGAGTTGATTAGTAATGCAGTCGATGCAACCCAAAAACTGAAGACTCTTGCCTCTGTAGGCGAAGCCAAAGGCGAGTTGGGTGATACGCGCGTACGCGTACTTATAGATAAAAAGAAAAAGACCCTTACTGTACAAGACCATGGTATCGGTATGACCGCCGAGGAGGTGGATAAGTATATCAACCAAATTGCTTTCTCTGGTGCAGAAGAGTTTGTGAATAAATACAAGGACAAAGCTGAAGCCATTATCGGTCACTTCGGTTTGGGTTTCTACTCTGCCTTCATGGTAGCAGACAAAGTGGA
This sequence comes from uncultured Bacteroidales bacterium, assembly GCA_937891975.1. Taxonomy (GTDB): domain Bacteria; phylum Bacteroidota; class Bacteroidia; order Bacteroidales; family Paludibacteraceae; genus Colicola. Next base: position 4,704 of record CALAUA010000017.1, on the reverse strand, counting down.
GATATTCTCCCTCAGTTACCAAGAGGATGCCAAGGCGGTGCATTGGTCATGCGACGGTTCGCCTGAGTACACAATGGAAGATACCATCAAGTCAGAGCGAGGAACAGATATTGTATTGCATATCAACGACGAATATGCTCAGTATCTGGAAGATGCAACCGTAGAAGGATTGCTCACCAAGTACTGCAAGTTCCTCCCTGTAGAGATTGCTTTCGGCAAGAAGAAAGAGTGGAAGGACGGCAAGCAAGTGGAGACCGATGAGGATAATATCATCAACGATGTCAATCCTGCATGGACACGCAAACCTGCTGACCTCACCGATGAGGATTACCAGAAGTTCTACCACCAGCTCTATCCTCATCAAATGGATGAGCCACTCTTCCATATCCACCTCAATGTGGATTATCCATTCAATCTTACGGGTATCCTCTACTTCCCACGTATCAAGAATAATATTGATATTCAGCGCAATAAGATTCAGCTCTATTGCAACCAAGTGTTCGTAACCGATGAGGTGGAGAATATCGTGCCACAATACTTGACATTGCTTCATGGTGTAATCGACTCGCCAGATATTCCGCTGAATGTCAGCCGTTCGTACCTGCAAAGCGACAACAATGTGAAGAAGATCTCTAGCCATATCACCAAGAAGGTGGCTGACAAATTGGCAGAGATATTCAAGAACGACCGCGAGGACTTTGAGAAGAAGTGGGACGACATCAAGCTCTTTATCCAATACGGTATGCTCAGCGATGATAAGTTCTACGACCGTGCTGTGGGCTTTGCTTTGCTCAAGAATATCGACAGCAAGTACTTCACTTTCGAGGAGTATAAGGCACAAGTCAAAGACGCTCAAACCGACAAGAACGGCGACCTCATCATGCTGTATGCACAAGACGCTGATGCTTCTTACGCCTACATCCAACGCGCCAAAGAGAAGGGTTATGACGTGCTCCTTATGGATGGCGAACTGGATGTACACGCTATGTCGCAATTCGAGCAAAAGAGCTATGGCGATGGCAGCGACGACAAGAAGCAGATGATTCGTTTCGTGCGCGTGGACTCAGATGTCATTGAGAATATCATCCAAAAAGAAGACAAAGCCCAAGTGGAACTGACTGCCAATGAGGAAGATGCATTGCGCTACAGTTTCGAATCTCAGTTGCCTAAAACCGATAAAACCCGCTATGATGTAAGTTTGGAAGCCGTGTCAGCAGACGCACTTCCTGTATTCCTCACTCAAAACGAGTTCATGCGCCGTATGAAAGAGATGTCGGCTCATCAACAGGGTATGTCGTTCTACGGCAATATGCCAGACCAGTACAACCTGGTCATCAATACTGCTAACGACAAGGTGAAAGCCCTCCTCGCAGAGATTACCGATGCTTGCGCCGAAGGCACAGCTCCAATCGTAGAGCAGATTGCGGCTAAGCAAGCCGAGGAGAAGACTCTGCAAGAGGCGCAGAAGGGCAAGAAAGATGCTGACCTCACGCAGGAGGAGAAGGATGCTGTGACCAACGTGACCAAGGAGTTGGCTGCGCTCAAGCAACAGCTCAAGGAGCAATACAGCACCTACGCTGCAAGCAGCGACAAACTTCACCAATTGATTGACATTGCCATGTTGGCTGCAGGTCAATTGAAGGGCGAGGCGCTGGCTAAGTTTGTCAATCGCTCCGTAGAATTATTATAATCCCTAGCTCGCTTTCTGCTATGTATAGCAACAAGATACAATACATAGGTTGCGATGACCCTACGCTGGATCTCTTCGAGAATCAATATCCGCTATCAGAAGGAATGTGCTATAATAGCTATTTCCTTCATGCGGATAAGCCAGCGATAATGGATAGTGTGGACGACCGTACCACCGAAGAGTGGCTATCTAATATCCACCAAGCGTTGGACGGACGTCTACCTGCCTATTTGATTATTCAGCACATGGAGAGCGACCATAGTGGCTCAATTGGGGCATTCTTGTCGCGCTATCCCGATTGTACTGTCGTAGGTAGCCGTGTTGCTATGCAATATATGCAGCAGTTTGGTTTTCAGCCCATTAACGCACTCATTGTACAACAAGGCGATACCCTTGATTTGGGTGGTATGACTCTACAATTTATGGCGGCACCTATGGTGCATTGGCCAGAAGTGATGATGACGTATGTACCAGAGGAGAAAACGCTATTTTCGGCAGATGCTTTTGGCTCATTTGGTGTATATGGAGCACATCCTGACAATTGGGTAGATGAAGCACGTCGTTACTATTTCAATATCTGTGGTAAATATGGTACACAGGTAGCTGCTGCTTTGAAGAAAGCGCAGATGTTTGATATACAAACGGTTGCGCCTTTGCATGGCTGTGTGCTGACAGAGGCTGCTTTGCAAGAAGCATGGCAGTTGTATCAAACATGGAGCAGTTATGCTGCTGAGCGAAAAGGTATAGTGGTGGCGCACGCTTCTATTCATGGTCATACGGCTGAAGTTGCAGAGAATATTGCTCAACGATTAAGTAGTATGGGCGAAGAAGTTAGGCTGATTGACTTATGCCGTACTGATGCATCAGAAGCTGTTAGTCAAGCATTTAAGTATGACCGCATGGTGTTGTGCGCTTCCAGTTATGATGCAGGTGTTTTTCCTCCTATGCATATCTTCCTATACAAATTAGGTATTAAGGGGTACCAATCTCGTCGCATTGGTTTGGTAGAGAATGGCACATGGGCACCCACTGCAGGCAAAACCATGCGTGCCATGCTTGAAACGATGAAAGATATCACCATCCTATCCCCAATGCTCACTATCCGAAGCGCTTGGAAGGAAAAAAATAGTTCTACTTTGGATGAGTTGCTCTGCCAACTTTCAGAAGTTTAACTTGAGTTATATACTTATCGCCAATCAGGAAATTCTCCGTATTCCTCAAAGGTATAATTCAGGAAATCATTGATGGGTTTGGCTGCATAGGCAATCTCTGTGGCTAAATCCACGAAATTGGGTGCGCATACTTGCTCATTCGTCAATGGAGTAGAGAAGGTATAACATTTGCGTTTCAACCAGTCTGCATGCTCAAAGTCAGCAGGGAATCCTTGTGGTACTTTCTTGAGCATATACTCCGTATCAAAGTCTTGGAAATATTTGTTGGTCAGTGGATTAGCGAATATATCTTCCACTTCATCATAGTTCGCCAATATCTCTTGACGGACAGCATGAAGCAAATCTTTGTTGGGGCACCACATACCGCCACCAAACATACAGCGTTCAGGTTGAATATGAATATAATACCCACCTCTATCACTTTTCTTGCCACCTTTCACCGCAGGGAACACCCCAAACCACTCTTTGAATGGGCGTTTGTCTGGTGAGAAACGCACATCGCGATAGATACGCCAAATACAATCTTTGGGCTGCAATGTTGCCAAATCAGAATCCATCTCCGCCAATCGCTCCAACCACTGAGCCGTAAATTGCTCAAAACGTTGTTGGCAATCGCGGTACCAATCTTTATGCTTATTAAACCATTCACGGTTGTTATTGCACGATAATTCCGTCAAAAATTGAAGTATCTCTTTCATATATCATTTATTTTTCGTACCTTTGCAGCGCAATTCGCGGCTCTATAGTTCAATGGATAGAATAAGGTCCTCCTAAGACTTAGATTCGGGTTCGATTCCCGATGGAGCTACTAAACTCGGCACAAAGATACTGCTTTTTTCTTATATGGCAAAACAAAAAGCGAAATTTTATGTAGTTTGGCAAGGGCGCGAGGCGGGAATTTACGACTCGTGGGCTGCCTGCGAAGCCCAAGTAAAGGGCGTTGCTGCCAAATACAAAGGTTTTGCTACGCTCGCTGAAGCTGAGCAGGCCTTCGCTGCCAATCCCGAAGATTATATTTCTCGAAATGCTACCGCGAAGCGATCTACAGTGAGCAGTGCGAGCGATCTACAGGCACTCTGTGTCGATCTACAGCGAAGCGATCTATCTCCTAAATTTCCTTCCCTCGCAGTCGATGCTGCTTGTTCGGGCAATCCTGGACTAATGGAGTTTCGTGGTGTGATTGCTGACACGGGCACGCAAGTCTTCCATCGTGGACCATACGCAGGAGGTACGAATAATATCGGTGAATTCCTTGCCATTGTATTAGGGTTAGCATACTTGAAAAAAGAAAAACTAGATTGGTCGTTGTACTCCGATAGCAAAACGGCTATCGCATGGGTACGCCAAAAGCAATGCAAGACCAAGATTGAGTGGAATGTTCACAACCAAGACCTATTGTTGGCAGTGCGTGCCGCCGAAAAATGGCTGCATGAAAACACATGGACAACACCCATCTACAAGTGGGAGACGGAGCGCTGGGGTGAGATCCCTGCCGATTTTGGACGAAAATAGTACTAAAAATGCTCTTTTTTGTAAAACAAAAATAGCAAATATACAAAAAATTTGCACATTTCACAAATTTTCTGTAATTTTGCACCGATTTTGAGAAATAGGGTTAAAAAGCAAACCTTTAAAACTTTTAAAACCCTTAAAACTGTTGAAACTTTGAAACAAAATTAATATTAATTTTTTAAAACTTTTACAACAATGACAAAAGTAGGTATTAATGGTTTTGGCCGTATCGGACGCTTCGTTTTCCGTGCAGCTATGAAACGCAATGACATCGAGATCGTAGGTATCAACGACCTCTGCCCAGTAGATTATTTGGCTTATATGCTTAAG
>CALAUA010000016.1 GCA_937891975.1 uncultured Bacteroidales bacterium | reverse complement strand
ATGGTCACTTGCATGGTCACTTGCATGGTCACTTGCATGGTCACTTGCATGGTCACTTGCATGGTCACTTGCATGGTCATGATTGCTTATAGGCAAAGTAATACGGATAAAGTTGTCTGTAAACTTGAAACAATCCTTACCGTAAGCACGCAAAATACGGGGAATGCCAGAGCCTAACGACTCTACCAACTCCACATCACGATAGATACGCATCAATTCCTTATTGCGCGGAATGGAGATTCCATTGAAAAACTCTTCTCTTGTGAGAGATTCAGGTAAACGACCTGCTGAGGTTATCTCAAGCCTATCGGGGAATATCTCAAACTTGGGAGGCACTTCAAATGAGTAGTCATTATGTACTATGGCATTGATGACAGCTTCACGCAAAGCAACCTTATTCCACAATGGAGTTTCAATACGCTCCATTGGGGTTATGGTTGCAGCTACCTTGTTCTCAATATCCAGTTTTGACAATACACTCTTGGTCGCTTTGATAAGAGAGCAATAACCATACTCATTGTTCTCAATCAAATCGCAACGGTCGAGGCTTGAATACTTCGCCACTTTGATAGAATTGCCATTCTCATCAGCCAACAGATAAGCAACATAGTTGTATTTACCATCATCTGTAAGTAGCTCCAGCGTCCGCTTGAAATTATCATTGAGTCTCTTGCCTCGCTCATCATAGTAGATACGCAACTGCTCAAAACTCAAATCTTGGCGGTTAGATACAATACACCCGATAGAATTGCGAGTACGCATAGCAAACAAGCGATCAATCTGTTCCTGTGGCATAGGCTCGGCAGATGTTCCAACACGCATATATGCACCTCGTGGAGTCATTCCATACTTCGTTTTGAAATATGGCTTCTCAATTCCACTCGCTACTGTAACTTTGATAATGCTACATCCATCCTTTTGCTCCTTGGCAATATCAAATAAGCCCATAGCAAAAGGTGAAATGTTGTGCTTGATGCGGTCTTTCAACCTAAGCATACAATCATCCCATCGTTCACGCCCACAGTTGAACCATCTTTATCAATGCCGATATAGATGTATCCGCCTTCCTTGTAGTT
>CALAUA010000015.1 GCA_937891975.1 uncultured Bacteroidales bacterium | reverse complement strand
GGCGGTCATCAGCTACAGAACCTGGGATACAGAATGCTTGCAAACCGATACCGATTGCCTCAGCAGCATCAGCAGCGTTCTTGCAACCCTTCTTAATAGCGATAGCAGAACCTACAACGTAAGCCCACTTAGCGTTCTCAAAGCAAATCATTTGGGTTTCCTCGCAAGTCATGTAAGGATCCAAACCGTATTGCTCGCAAATTTGATTAGCCTCTTCGATAGAAGCAATACCATGTGCGTTAAGCGCAGCGAGAACTTGTGCCTCGCGGCGGTTTTGTGATTCAAATTGAACTGGACGTATCATAATTTTGCTCCTTTCTGATTACTCATGACGTGGGTCAATAAATTTAACTGCACCTTGCTCTGCGGTGGTACGACCGTAGGTACCAGTAACTTTCTTCAGGGCCTCGTCTGCTGGTACGCCTTTCTTGATAGCGTCCATGAACTTACCCATATGAACGAACTCGTAACCGCAAGTCTCGTTGTCTGCATCGAGGTATTGTTTGGTGATATAACCCTCGGTCAATTGGAGGTAACGAGCACCTTTTGCCTTGGTAGAGAAGAGTGTACCTGTTTGAGATACAAGACCCTTACCCAAGTCTTCCAAACCAGCGCCGATAGCCAAACCGCCCTCAGAGAAAGCAGATTGTGTACGGCCGTAAACGATTTGGAGGAACAACTCGCGCATAGCAGTATTGATAGCATCGCATACGAGGTCGGTATTGAGTGCCTCGAGGATAGTCTTACCTACGAGGATCTCGCTTGCCATAGCAGCAGAGTGAGTCATACCAGAGCAACCGATGGTCTCCACCAATGCCTCTTCGATGATACCGTTCTTTACATTCAAACTGAGTTTGCACGCACCTTGTTGTGGAGCGCACCAACCGATACCGTGAGTCATACCAGAGATGTCAGCGATCTCTTTGGCTTTCACCCACTTACCCTCTTCTGGGATTGGAGCTGGACCATGGTTAGGTCCTTTAGCTACTTGGCACATTTCCTGTACCTCTTTGCTGTAAATCATAATTCTTGTTCGTTTATTAGTTTATGTGTTGATTAGTTTATTATTTGGACGCTTCGCTATCGGACGCCCTGCGGGCTATTGGATATGGGATAACGGAGCACAATATTCCATAATCGGGTGCAAAAGTACAAAAATAATTGCAGATACGCAAATGTTCATGTAAAAAAACGTATTTTTTAGCATGTGCACCACACTACGCGGACACCTACGCAATAGAGCACAACGAGTGCAACTGCTATACCCAATAGGAGTGCAGCGATAGCGATTGCCCATTTGCCTCCTTTGGTGAGTTTCTTGATTTTGGCATGTGGGTCAGCGAGTTTGAGCACTGGGAATTGTGCTTGTTCGGTGAGCGTATTGCCAAACAGTACACTAATAATCGCATCAGCATTGATTGCCCAGCCGTTGGCATTGAGCAATGGAGCAAGGTTGCGTTTGCGCAGTTTCATCCAAGCCAAAATCATAGATGGTCCACTGATAACCAATAAGATACAGATAATGAGTGTAGGTATAGCCCACCAACCATAATGGGCTATTCCTTTGACCTCAGCGAGAAGTTGCGTAAGGAAAGTACCTAATGCTCCAATCGCCATACCTATAGCAGCAAAGATACCTGCAAACTTGGCAATATCGAATGGTTGTGCTGGTGCCGCAGCAGGTGCAGCACCTCCTGCAATTGGTGTAGTTTGCAGCTTGGTAGTCATATCAGCAAATGCTTTTTTCTCCTTCTCAGCAGCCGATTTGTTAATCAGTCCACTCACCCACTCTCCAAGCTTGCGGTAAGGACTCCAGAAGGCTTGTCCGATAGAGATTGGGTTGTCGATAATCTTAATCACTTCAGCCTCCCAATCACGTCCTTGGCGGTCATAGAAGAGGGCATTTTTACCTACTTTGAGGTTGCGAATATCTCCTATGGTCATCGCGGCTACGATTTGCATTTTTTGTCCGCTAGTATGGTGCGTACATTGACAATAAATGAGGAACATACCACTCTCTGGTGCCTGGGTATTGTGCTTTGCAATGTCCTCTACGCGCAAGCATAGATTGCACGCGCGCTGGTCAATGATGAGTGTTCCTGCTTGGAAAATAGCCCATGGCGTTTCGTTGTCAGCACCTCTGCCAAGGAGTGCTTTTCCGCGCTTGGCGTAGAAGTCTTGGAAGGAAATAAAATTGCGTAAGAGTGTGCAGAAATCGCGGCTCAAAAGTAGTAACTTTTCGAGGGGTTTATACACCGTTTGCGCTGCAGTAAGAGCCGCAGCGTTAGCAACCTCTACAGCCGACTTAGTCGCTTCATAATCAGCAATTTGCTTACCCATCTCCATCCATTTATTTTCCGTCATTCCCGGTGCTACTGCATCTGCAGGAAGGGTAGCCAAACCGAGGGCTTCGAGGCGGGCTGTAGCGAAGTAGTTGGCATAGGATTCTTGGCATGCTTTGTAGGCAGCTATTACCTCCGCGTTGTATGGTGCCTCGGGGAGCGGTTGCGCTTCGATTTTCACTGCCGCAATGGCATTTTTCACATCCGCGAGTGATATCTTACCATCTACTGCTAGAGGCGTTGCGACAGCTAAAAGTGCTTCATCAGCGATGTCGGTAAGGAGCAGTGCGTCGCTCGCAGCGAAAAGCACCTGTGGATCATGCAGCATTTGGCACAGCCATTGTGCGGTGGCAATCACGTCTGCTACGTGGATTTTTTTATCGCCATTGGCATCCATTAGTTGCAAACTCTCATCTGCGATCTCAAGCCCTGATGTAGGGCAAGCCAGCACTGTCCAAAGTTTTTCGTCCAACTCAGCAAGGTGCTGAATATCTTTACCGTTTTTGATGATTACTCGTGTATTTCCGCCAATATTGGCATATGTCCATGTGTGTTTCATTGAATTTTGAATTATGAATTGTGAATGATAAATTAGCCCGCAAAGATACAAAAAATTTACAACATACGCAAATATTAAGTAAAATTAAGAAACGAAAAATAAAAGAAGGGCGTTTAATCCGTTTATAAAATTCGGGATATTGGAGGTTCAATTCACAAGACAAAATCTATTATATTTGCAAGAAAAACGCTCGTAAATTTGCATATGTGCATTTTTTGTTGTATCTTTGCAGGCTTTTTGTGCGCTAGTACGCGCGCGTGCAAAAAGGAAAAAGGAATAAATGAAGAATAAATGGTACATACTGCTACTTGGAGTGATGCTATTGGCAACGCCAATAGTAGCACAAGAGCCTCTATCTACCCTTCCCTCAAGAACAAAGGAAGATAGTCTGGCAGTTACGCCCCCTCTTGCACAAGGAACCAAAGCAAATGGCGACTCTGCACCTTCCCCCAAACCAACAACAATTGATGCGCGAATAGAATACACCTCAACTGACTCTATGGTGATAATGGGCAATGGCATAGCCCATATGTATGGAAGCGGTGATCTAAAGTACAAGACAATGGGGTTGACTGCAGAATACATCCGTGTGAGCATGGATAGTAGTACGATATTTGCAAAGGGTGTGCTTGATACCATTGAGAATGAATGGGTAGGACAGCCCGTATTCTCGGAAGGGCAGGATAAATATGAAACGGAAGAGATCACTTACAACCTAAAGACACAAAAAGGATTTATTCGTAACGCCATCACGGAACAAGGAGAAGGATATATCGTGGCCGACAAGACCAAAAAAGTGGGTGATGATGTATTGATGATGGCAGGCGGCAAATACACGACCTGTGATCAACATGACCATCCTCACTTCTACTTAAGAATGACTAAAGCGAAAGTGAAGCCAGGCGACTACATCGCTACTGGTCCTGCGTATCTGGTTGTGGGCGATGTGCCATTGCCACTGGCTATACCCTTCGGATTTTTTCCATTTACCAACAAGTATTCGAGTGGATTGATTATGCCCAACTTTGGAGATGATTATACGCGTGGATTATACCTATCAGGAATCGGCTACTACTTTGCCATCAATGATTATATGGATTTGGAATTGACTGGTGACATTTACACACGCGGTACATGGGCTGTATATGCGCGCAGCAAGTACTTGAAACGTTATAAATTTAATGGTAGCTTCAGTATCAACTACCGTTGGGACGTGACAGGCGAAAAAGATATGCCCGACTACAATGTAGCTAAAAACCTGAGCGTACAATGGAGTCATAGGCAAGATAGCAAAGCTAATCCATACAACAACTTCTCGGCGAGTGTAAACTTTAAGACGAGCGGCTATAACCGCAGTAATATCAATAGTTACTACAATGTGGCAGCCAACTCGGAAAATACTACTAGCAGTAGTATCAGTTACACACAGCGTTTCCCTGATAGCCCATGGAACATTGGATTAAGTATGAACTTGACCCAACGCACAAAAGACTCCACATTAAGCGTAACGCTACCTAGTTTGACGGTAAGCATGAGCCGTATTTATCCTTTTAAGAAAAAAGTACGAGTAGGTAAAGAGAAATGGTACGAGAAGATTAGTTTACAGTATAATGGTAGTTTTAGTAACTCCATTACTTGTAAAGAAGATTACTTCTTCAAGTCGAACTTTGTGAAAGATTGGGATAACCGTTTGAAACATACGTTGAGCAGTTCTGCCTCGTTTATGCTCTTTAAGTATATTAGTATAACACCGAGTATCAATATCAATGATAGGATGTTCTTTAGTCGCGTGGATCAGCGCTGGGATGAAAAGCAGAATCAGGTTCAGAAAGACACTGTGATGGGCTTCTACAACGTGTACGATTTTAATGCGAGCGTGAGTATGTCCACGAAATTGTATGGTTTCTATATCCCATTCCGCAAGTGGTTTGGCGATAAAGTTGATCGATTTAGGCACGTGATGACCCCTAGCGTGAACTTCAGTTATCATCCTGACTTTGGCAAAGACTATTGGGCAAAGCGTTATGGCGGTTTTTACGGCAGTTATGACCGATTGATTACAACTCGCGATGCAGCAGGCAATATCGTGCCAAAACTGGATGAGAATGGCTTACCCATTTATGAAGTAGTACACTATTCCCGTTTCAAAGAGGCACCTAGTCGCGGTGCAGCCGCCACACTAGGGTTCTCATTAGGAAACAACTTGGAGATGAAACTGCGCAACGACAAAGATACCACAGGCAAAGAGCCATATAAGGTGTATAGTATCATTGATAATTTGAGCATTAGTGGTGGATATAACTTTATCGCCGACTCTATGAACTGGCAGAACTTCTCGGTGAATTTGCGTATCAAGATTCCCAAAGTGAACTACACCATCAACCTCAGCGGACAGTTCGATCCATATATGTACACCACTACTGCCAGCGGACAGCACGTGCGCTGCAATGAGCTATATTGGAATCACGGTCGCTTTCCACACTTCTTGGGAACAAGCACCAGTTTCAGCTACACATTCAATAACGATGTGGTGAAGCGATGGTTCAATCGTGATGACAAAAAAAATGAAGAGCCTGCGGAAGAGGAGGCATTAGCCGAACCTACGATTGACCCATTGACAGGAGAAATCATTGAACCAGAAAAGCCTGCTGAGAAAAAACCGAAGAAGAAAGATGAAGTAACCGATGATGGTTATCTGTTTGCAAAGATTCCATGGAGTTTGAGTGTGTCATATAACTTGCGTTATGGTGCGATGGGCTCAGAATGGGATGAGAAACGCAATTACCCCAAGATGGGATTTAGGCACAACTTGAGTTTCTCTGCATCAATCGGCTTAGGTAGCGGTTGGAAGGCAAGCACTTCACTCAGTTACGACGTGAATGCCAAGAAGATGTCCTACACCAGCATTAATGTGAGCCGCGATTTGCACTGCTGGAGCATGAGTGCCAGTTTTGTGCCTTTTGGTCCGTATAAGAGTTATACCTTCCACATCGGTGTAAACGCAAGCATGTTGGCAGACTTGAAGTATGACAAGAGTAGCGCAGATGCCACAGGTAAGCGGATTGATTGGTGGTAGTTTGGTGTTTAGTGAACGCGGCTGAGCCGCTACTGTTTAGAGTTTAGAGTTAAAAAGTTAAGAAAATATGAAAATTGAAGCAAAGAAAGTAGTGACGCTGGAGTACGATTTGTACGTAGATGGCGAAAATGGTAAAGAAGAATTGATGGAGAAAGCTACCGCTGAAGCTCCATTGGTATATTGCCACGGCGAAGGCATGATGTTGCCTGCCTTTGAGCAACAAATGGAAGGATTGGCAGAAGGCGAAGCATTTGATTTCCGCATCGCATGCCAAGACGCATATGGCGAGTATGACGATGAAGGCGTATTGACCTTGGATAAGAAGATGTTTTACAATGGCGATGGCGAGTTCGATAGTGAACGCGTATATGTAGGTGCTATCGTACCTATGAACACAGCAGATGGACAAGTCATCAATGCACAGATAGCAGAGATCACCGCAGATAACGTAACCATTGACCTCAACCACCCACTAGCAGGCGAGAACTTGCACTTTGTGGGCAAGGTGTTGAATCTTCGCGACGTGACTGAAGGCGAATTGAAAGCATTGCACCACAGAGGTTGCGGTGGCTGTGGCGGTCATTGCAATGGCGGAGATTGTGGCGGTGATTGCCAAGAAGGAGGCTGCGGAAACTGCAATTGTTAGTCCGTAGATGGCACGAAGAAGTCACGGTAAAGGCTCGGTGAGGTTCCGATGAGGTTCCGATGAGATTCCGATGAAGTTCCGATGAAGTCCCTATGGAGGCAGGTGGCAAATAGGTGGCAAATAGGTGGCAAACAATAGGCATATAATAGGCAAGTAAGAATTATAAAAAACTAAAAATACTATGGCAAATATTTTAGCGATAGTGGGGCGTCCCAATGTTGGGAAATCGACCCTATTCAACCGCTTGACCAAAACGCGTCGAGCAATAGTAAATGATGCAGCAGGCACTACTCGTGACCGTCAGTACGGCAAGAGCGAATGGTGCGGCAAAGAGTTCTCAGTAATCGATACAGGCGGTTGGGTAGTGAACTCTGATGATACGTTTGAGAGCGAAATTAATCGTCAAGTAAATCTTGCTATCAAGGAGGCCGATGTGATTCTCTTAGTGGTGGATGTGAACGCGGGTGTAACGCAATTTGATATGGAGGTAGCTCACCTACTTCGTCAAGCCAAGAAAGAGACCGTGTTGGCAGTAAACAAAGTGGATCAATTTGATCAACAATATGGTGCGCCAGAGTTCTATAAGCTTGGTTTGGGCGAGCCATATATTTTGTCGGCAGAGAATGGATTAGGTACAGGCGATTTGCTGGATGAGATTTGCAGCCGTTTCAAAGACACCGTAGCTGGCGAAGATTTGGAAGAATTGCCACGTTTTGCTATTGTAGGTCGTCCAAATGCAGGAAAAAGTAGCATATTGAATGCGTTTATTGGCGAAGAACGCACTATTGTAACCGACATACCTGGCACCACACGTGATAGTATCTACACTCGTTACAACAAGTTTGGTAAAGATTTTTATCTCGTTGATACTGCGGGTATTCGCAAAAAAGCCAAAGTGAATGAAGATTTGGAGTATTATTCGGTAGTACGCAGTATTCGTGCGATAGAAAACTCTGACGTGTGTATCTTGATGATTGATGCAACACGCGGTATTGAGTCGCAAGACTTGAATATCTATTCGCTAATTCAGAAGAATAAGAAAGGATTGGTGGTGTGCGTCAATAAATGGGATTTGATTGAGAGTAAGACTACTGCTGATATCAAGGGATATGAGCGTGCAATCCGCGAACGCATAGCTCCATTTACGGATTTCCCCATTATTTTCACATCCGCATTGACCAAGCAACGTATATTCAAAGTGATGGAAACGGCATTGCACGTGTACGAGAATAAGCAAAAGAAGGTACCTACCGCGCAACTCAATGAGCGATTCTTACCACTCATCGAAAACTATCCACCACCAGCAACCAAAGGTAAATACATCAAGATAAAGTATTGTACGCAATTACCGAACACACAGATACCCACATTTGTGTTTTTTGCTAACCTGCCACAATACGTAAAAGAGCCTTATCGCCGTTTCCTGGAAAATAAACTCCGTGAATGGTGGGACTTTAATGGTACTCCTGTGCAGATTTTTGTTCGTGCGAAATAAGTAGAAAAAGACTGCACTTATTAAGAAAACAATCACTTTTGTAATCAAATGCTTGCGCGCGTGCGAGAAATTTTATACTTTTGTAGGCTAAATGAAGATAGTAGGCTTTAGTCAAATAAACGGAGAAACAAAAATGGTGCTAAAATGTGATTCATCGTTATTGGTGAACCGCAAGCCATTTTTCCTTCCCGATTGGAGTAATGATATACGCATGACACCGTGTGCGGTACTTCGTGTAAGTCGTTTAGGCAAGAATATTGGGGTAAAATTCGCCTCACGCTACTATGATGCCGTGGCTCCAGCCATCAACATTTGTGCCGCAGATGTATTATCCAAAGGAGATAGTGTCAAAGGTTGGGCATTTGATTATTCCTTACCAATGGGGCAATTCGTAGGTGTTTCAGAGTGGCACTTGGGCGATACTATCATAAGCTTCGATGAAGCGATTCACCGTGTGAGCGAGATAATGACCATTCGTCAAGGAGATTTGATCTTTGTAGATTGTGATATAGTATCACGTCCGCTAGAGAAAGAGGAAGTGATTGTAGTAAAAAAAGAAGAGCAAGAATTGTTATATTGCAAAATAAAATGAAACGATTGATTGGCATAGCACATTGTTTGATGCTTTCCCTCATAGCTATGGCGGGCATACATAGTTATGCAGATCAATCTGTATTGCGCGAAGGTAATGTAGTGAAAGTGCGCGTGCGTGAGACAGGTATTCATTGTATTCCATTCGACACTTTGAAAGCATGGGGCTTGCGTCCTACAGATGTGCGCGTATTGGGGTATGGCGGACAAATGTTGAGTGAGAACTTCACACTCAAAAAATGGGATGATTTGCCATCGGTAGCCTTCTATATGCACAAAGGTGCAGATGGCATATTCAATAGTGGAGATTATATTCTATTTTATGCACAGGGGGTCGTGCGATGGGATGCCGTAGATGGTCGTTGGCAACATACTCAAAATCCTTATAGTCAATATGGTTACTACTTCATTAGCGATTCTGCAGGTGAGCAACGCATTATCAGCACGAACAATACAGAATACGACACAACAGATTGCATAGATGTGGATTGGTATACGTATTATGCTGTTCATGAAAAAGATACTATCAATCTGGTTGATCCTACGGGTGTGAATGGTGGTGGTAGAGAGTTTTACGGAGAGCCAATAGATGCTAATAAGCCAAAAATAACTATTCAATTTCCCACAACGAACGTACGCACCGACCTAGAAAGCACTTGTCACGTAAATATGGCAGTAACTGCAAATACTACATCCAATGTACACGTAAAATTCAATGGTGCATCCGCAGATTTTAGTGCATCAGGAATTGCCGTATCTGATTTTTACACCAAAGCAGTGGTGACTGGCGGAAAAATTCAGGCTAAAGCTACTACCACCGACCAACAAGTGGTAGAAATAGCATACAATAACACACCTTCTGGTACAGTGACACATCTCAATTATGTAGCGGTGAACATCCCATGTGATCTAAAAATGGACAAAAACGGTATGGCAATTAGCAATATCTCATACCTAAATAAAAGTTCTGCTATCCGTTTCCATATGAGTAACGCAAGTTCCAATACTCAGATTTGGCGCGTGACAGATGGTGTAAATATCAGTTTGATGAAAACTCATTGGGAGAATAACAAATTGATATGGATAGGTAATAATACTAAAGCTGAGAAATATATTGCTATCACGCCCACACTAAAAGGTTGGCATTCTCCTGTGAAAGTAGGTAAGGTGGCAAATCAAAATTTACACGCTTTACAAAACATTGATTATGTAATCATATGTCCATCAGAATTTATAGATGCAGCTACAAGATTGGCAAAAAAACATGAGGAAGTAGATGCACTAACATGGGCAGTGGTAACTGATGAACAAGTGTATAATGAGTTTTCATCTGGCACACCCGACGCGAGTGCCTATAGATGGTTGATGAAAATGTTGTATGATCGAGCCAAAAGTCGGAAGGATGCTCCAAAGCACTTGCTCCTCTTGGGTAAAGGCACATTTGACAATCGCAAAATATATAGGAATTCGGGTGAAGCCAAACTGCTTACTTACCAAGCCTACAATTCTACGAAAGAAACACTAGCATATGCCACGGATGATTATTTTGGTTTTATGCAAGATACCGCAGGTATAGAAACTGAGACTTTCAATGAAGTATATGCCAAAATGGATATTGGTGTGGGACGTTTACCCGCTAAAACATTAGAAGAAGCCAACAATATGGTAGATAAATTGTGCAAGTATATGGACAATCAATCGCTGGGAAAATGGAAGTCACAAATTCTATTCTTAGCAGATGATGGCGATCATGGTTTGCACGTAGAAACAGCAGATAAAGGTGCAGAATTATTGCGTAAAGAAAACAAAATGTTTGTTGTCAACAAAATATATTTGGATGCTCACTCACAAGAGGTAACTGCCGCAGGTGAAAGTTATCCTATCGCTAAGAATCAGTTCGAAAATCTCATGAACAATGGCGTATTGTTTATGAATTATTCTGGTCATGGAGGTTTTAATAACATCACCACTGAGTTACTTATGAAGACAGCTGATATCAAGCGTATGAGCAATGTCCATCAAGCATTTTGGTTTCTAGCCACATGTAGTTTCTCACATTGCGATGGTGGAGTTGTATCTGCAGGTGAAGAAGCCATCTTGAATCCTAACGGGGCTGCAATAGGCGTTTTATCTGCATGTAGGACAGTTTATGCAACACAAAATACGATTCTTAACACAAATTTGTGTGATACTTTATTTGGTCATAACAATAGATACAACTACCATATGACCATCGGTGAAGCTACCCGTATCGCAAAAAACAAGACAGGTCGTGATACAAATAAGTTGCCCTATGTTTTACTTGGTGACCCAGCTCTACGACTAAACTATCCATGTGATTACTCTGTAGAAACAACTACGCATTTAGATACAATACAGGCATTAAGCAAACAAACCATCCAAGGATATATTCAAACTGCAGATCAAGATACTGCTCATTGGTTCAATGGAAAAGTAGACGTGACTGTATTCGATAAGATGCAAGTAATATCAACCAGAGATAATGATGAAGCAGACGAGTCAAAGAAGGTAATCAAAACATTCAATGATTATCCTAATATCATCTTTGCAGGACAAACAGATGTGGTAGATGGCAAGTTTGAGTTTACTTTTATCGTACCTAAAGATATTCGTTATAACTATAGTAACGGACGTATTGCCTATTATGCACATGACCCCGAACTACGAAAAGAGGCAATAGGGTATTTCGAAGATTTTACTATCGGTGGTAGTAGTACAGTGGAAATACAAGATACAATAGGACCAAATTTAAATATCTATTTGAACAATCCTGCATTCATAGATGGAAGTAAAACATACGAGTATCCGCATTTCTACGCAGAGATATATGATGAGAATGGTATCAATACAATAGGTACGGGCATTGGTCATGACCTATTAATGGTTATTGACAATGATCCGAAACAGACCTATGTACTCAACAACTATTTCACAGCAAGCAATAATAGCTATCAAGAAGGATTAGTTAGCTATAAGATGTCGCAACAGGAAGCAGGTGCACATAGCCTCATTTTCCGCGCATGGGATTTATACAACAATAGTAGTACTGCTACGCTCAACTACCACGTGGTAAAAGGATTAGGACCACAAATATACAACATTATCACCTATCCTAATCCTGTTTCACGCACGAATATCCTATATATTGACATTGCGCATGACCAACCGAACGAAACGATTGAAACACTGGTGTACCTCTACAACGTGAGTGGGGAGTTAGTGCACATACACAAACAAATTGGAACAGAAACTATCTCTCTAAATATCGGCGAAATCAGTCTTACATCTGGAATATATATATATCAAGTTAATATCAAAACCGCCTCTTCGAAGTATAGTTCGTATGTAGGCAAAATCATTATTAAATAAGCCTATGAAACAATTTTAAAAGTAAATTAAGAACATTATTTAGTAACATAATTTTAAAACAATAAAAATTACAACAATGAAAAAAATCATTTTTTCAATTCTTGCTATTTCTACTTTTACAGTATCAGCAATCGCAACCAATCCAGTAACCACCTCTATGCCTTCACTCAGCATCGCACCTGACGGTCGTGCTGCAGGTATGGGTGATGTTGGTGTTGCTACCAACGCAGACTTAAACTCACAACACTGGAACCCAGCTAAGTATGCCTTCATGGAGAGCAAAGGTGGTATTACAGCCAATTACACACCATGGTTGACCAAGTTAGTAAGCGACATTGACTTGGCATATCTCGCAGGTTACTACAATTTTGGAGATCGCGGTGGTGCTATCTCTGCTAGTTTCAGTTATTTCTCAATGGGTGCAGTGCAATTGGTAGATTATTCTGGTACAGCTTTCCAAGAAGCACACCCAAATGAATGGTCTATTGACTTGGCGTATTCTCGTAAGTTGCACGAATACGTAAGTATGGCAGTAGCTATGCGATTCTTGTATAGCGATTTGAACAATGGTGTCAATGCTTCAGTCAATAATGCTTCTGAGGAAATGCACCCAGCATGGACCATGGCGGCTGATGTGGCATTGTACTACAAACAACCCATCTCGTTACCGATGGGTGATAGTTATTTTGGTTTGGGTCTTAACATCAGCAACTTGGGTGGTAAGATGTCATACGACGAGGGAACAACCCAAAACTTTATCCCTGCTAACTTGCGTTTGGGTGTAAGTTATGAGATTCCATTCGACAACTACAACCGCTTGATGGCTACTGTAGAATGCAATAAGATGTTGGTTCCTACCTATCAATCTAAATTTGCTACCGACACAGAGAATCACAAAATGAATCAAGAGGAATACTCTGCTATCTCATCTGTAAATGGCTGGTGGATGTCGTTCTGCGATGCTCCAGGTTATTACGATGATGTGAAGAACAAACAAGTATCTCCTCTTGCAGAAGAGTTCCAAGAAGTACAATGGGGTGTGGGTCTTGAGTATAGCTACAATCGTCAGTTCTTTGGTCGTGTTGGTTATAGCCACGAGAACTACTGGAAAGGTAATCGCCGCTATGTAACTGTAGGTGCAGGTTTCCACTTGAGTATCTTCTCACTCGATTTTGCATACTGCATCGCTACCGCGCCATCTAACCCACTTGATAACACCATGCGTTTCACCCTTGGCTTTGACCTCGCTGGTATCAAAGACCTCGTAAACAACCGTAAATAATGCGTATCGGTTTCGGATATGATGTACACGCTTTTGCCCCCAATCGCGAATTGTGGTTGGGCGGCATTCGTGTGCCAGCCGAGCAAGGACTGCTAGGACATTCCGATGCGGATGTACTGATTCATGCACTGTGCGATGCTCTGCTAGGAGCGGCTGCTATGCGCGATATTGGGTATCATTTTCCACCTGTCAAAGGCAATGAATACGAGAATATCGACTCTAAGATATTACTCCGCAAGGTGATGCATATGCTGCGAGAGGCAGGATACGAATTGGGAAATTGCGATTGCACAATTTGTGCCGAAGCACCCAAACTTAACCCACATATCCCTGCTATGACAGCTTGTCTGGCAGAAGTAATGGGAGTGAGCGAAGGACAAATAAGCATCAAAGCTACTACCACCGAGCAACTCGGTTTCGTTGGGCGCAAAGAGGGTATAGCTGCACAAGCAGTGGCACTTATAATTAAGAATTAAGAATTATGAATTTCGCAAAGATAGGTGCTTTATTCATAGTATTTTGCTCAGCAAGCCTGTATTTGTTTGCAGCGCAAAGCGAGCCACAAAACGTGAACGATAGCGATTCAACGTATACGGGCATTACAAGCAGCAGAGATACGTTGCGCATCAACGATAGTATCCTAGTTATTCACACAGTTTGTGCACCTATCTGCTCCTCGCACGTGCGCGTATATAATAAGGAGTGGGAAGAACTGGGCATTTTGAAAGCTCCTTTCCATTCTATTTTCCCCGAAGCGTATATCGAAGACGGCAAACTACTCTGGCGCGACAACGACACCTTTGACTACACACCACAGTGATGCAACTACCTATCTACTTAATTGGCTACATGGCTGCTGGCAAGACGACTGTTGGTCGCCTTTTGGCAGAGCGTTTGGGCTGGCACTTCGTGGATTTGGACGAAGCATTTGCAGAGATTCATGGGCAAACACCTGCGGAGTATATCCGTCAGCATGGTATTGAAGAGTTTCGCAGAAAAGAGAAATATGTGGTAGAAGACCTTGCAGAGTTGCCTATTGAGAAGGTAATCTATGCTACTGGTGGTGGTTATCCGTGTTGGGAAGATAATATGGAATGTCTAGCAGAATTGGGTACTAGCATTTATCTAAAATGGGAACCTAAGCACCTCGCTCAACGCCTGATGCTCACTGACCTAAGCCAACGTCCTGTATTGCAAGGACGCACCGAAGAAGAACTACTGGCTTTTATCACTCCGCAACTCGAAGCACGCGAACCGTTCTACATGAAAGCGGATTATGTGATTGAAGCCCCCGTAAAGGATATAGCCGAAGAAGATGACAAAAATATAGCAGAACACTTATGGAAATTAATCTCATACAAGATGAAATAATAGAAGAGTTCAGCAGTTTCGACGACTGGATGGATCGCTATAGTTTGCTTATTGATTATGGCAATGGTTTAGAACCATTCCCAGAAAGCGCAAAGACCGAACAGAACCTGATTGACGGCTGTCAGTCTAAGGTGTGGTTCACTGCCGAAATGCAAGACGGCAAAGTAGTTTATCGAGGCGATTCGGATGCTATCTTGGTGAAAGGTATTGTAGCACTGTTGATTCGTGTATTAAGTGGACATACACCCAAAGAGATTGTGGATGCAGATTTGTATTTCATCGACGAAATCAACCTCCGCGAACACCTCTCCCCTACACGTAGCAACGGACTCAATGCCATGCTCAAACAAATGCGACTGTTTGCACTCACGTTTAGCCAATTTTGAATTATGAATTTTGAATTCAAGAAGATACTATCCCTGGTTGGTTTGCTACTATTTCCATATTGGATTTGTGCGCAAGAAATAGCGTCAACTGACACCACTAGCAAGCAAACAGCTGAGGTGCATGTGATTGCATCGTTTGTCAAGTCGTTTGATTACGGGCTAAAGCTCACTCTGGAAGAAGAGATTCGTAGCATACCTGCTCACCGTTCGCATACCACTATCTCGTTGGCATATGCGCCTATTGAATACCTTTCGCTGAGTACTGGCTATGTGCTCAAGTTGTATGGTAATCAAGGTTGGGACGACCCCAATAAGTTTCTTCGCCACCGTGTGAATGTGGATGCTACGGGTCAAGTGACACTTGGTCAATGGAAACTATCGTTGCGCGAACGACTAATGTTGGATGCTCGTGCGGATGAGATAGATTTGCGCGAGAAGAACCGAGTGGATTATACCTTGCGTTCACGCCTACAAGCGGTATATGCTATACCCAATCAACCATTGAGTATTGTGGCAAAGATGGAGGTGTTCAACACTTTGAATGCTAAATACTATGGTCAGTATATCAGCGAGATGCGCCCTGAAATAGGTTTGCAATGGAAAGTGGATAAGAAGAACACCCTCAATCTGGCATATCGCTACAACTACGTCTATAGCCGCGAATTGGATGTCTTGGATAGCGGTGCTATTGCTCTCACACATGCGTACACGCACAAGCATGTGGTCTTGCTGACGTACAAGTTTGATTACTAATACAAAAAATGGACACTCTGTTGGGTGTCCATTTCTTTTTGGTATGCTATTCGATTATATTTCGCTAATCTTGCCGTCGGCGAATTGCAGTTTGCGTCCTGGATATTGCTCTGGCCATGCATGATTATGGGTTGACATGATGACCGTCATACCTGCTTGGCTGATACTATAGAGCAGCTCCATGATACCTTTGCCCGTTTCTGGGTCAAGGTTTCCCGTAGGTTCATCGGCTAGGATGAGTCCTGGTGCATTGAGCAATGCACGTGCAATCACCACACGCTGTTGTTCACCGCCAGATAGTTGGTAAGGCATCTTATATGCTTTCTCTGCCATTCCTACTTGCTTGAGCACGTCGTAAATATTGTTCTTCATTGCCTGTTTGTCTTTCCATCCAGTGGCTTTGAGCACGAACATGAGGTTGTCCTCCACGTTGCGATCTACTAGGAGTTGGAAATCTTGGAACACCACTCCCACTTTGCGGCGCAGGTATGGTATGTCGCGTCTGCGAAGTTTGAGCAGGTCGTAGTCCAGTGCCGTTGCTTCGGTACCTTCTACGGGTAGTTCGCCATAGATAGTTTTCATGAAGCTCGACTTACCCGAACCTACTCTGCCCAAGAGATAGACCATCTCGCCCGATGCTATTGTCAGGTTGACATCCTTGAGCACAATCTGCTCATCTTGGCAAATCTCTACGTCTTTGTATGTGATGAGTTGGCTCATTCTGCGTCCATTTGGTTGATTTTGTTCTCTAGGTCAGCGAGTTGGCTCTTGAGTGTATCGATCTTCTTGCGCATGTCATCCACCAGTTTGTTAGCGGTTTTAGACTTGCCCGTAAAGAAGAGGATATTGTTTTCTGCCGTCTTAATCTCTTGTACGAGGTTTTCGTACATGCGGATTAGTTTCTGACGGTCGTTCATTTGATCCATTTTCTTGTTCCAACGCTCTTTGGCTTCCGCGCGTTTTTGAGCATACTGCTCACGCAGTTCTTTGGTTGCCTCACGTTTCGCTTCGAAGAAGGTATCGCAAGCAGCCGTGAATTTCTTCCAAAGGTCGTCGGAGTATTTGCGTGCAATAGGTCCTACTTTCTTCCACTCGGCTTGTAGTTCGATGAGTCGGTTGGTAGTTTCAGTCCATTCTATGCTGTCTTTGAGTGCTTCTGCAGCTTCTACGAGTTCGCGTTTTTTCTTGAGGTTCTCGCTGAGTTCATCGCGCATAGCTTTGTAGTAAGCGGTTTTGGCTTTGAAGAAAGCTTCGCAGAGTTCGCGGTATTCGTTGTAGATAGTTTGGTTTTGTTTTTTAGGAGCAAAGCCAATGGTACGCCATTCTTGTTGGATAGCTTGCAGCTTCTCAGTAGCCTCATCCCATTGCTTATTCGACTTCAACTTATTAACATCTACCTCCTTCAGTTGCTCAATGAGTGCTTGTTTTTTCTCCAAGTTTTCGTTTTCTTTGGCGTGCAGTTCGTCGAAGTATGCTTGGTGCTTTTTGTTGATTACACTGCTTGCTTGTTTGAATCGATTCCAGAGCTCTTCTCTGAGTTCGCGTGCTACAGGTCCAATCTCTGCCCACTCGTCGTGAAGTTGTTGCAATGCTCGGTTGGCTTCTACGATATTGGGGTTCTCTTGCAGTTTCTCCGCAGCCTCGCAGAGTAGTGTTTTCATTTCGAGGTTCTTCTTGAAGTCGAGGTCGCGCAGTTCGATATTGATTTTCACAAGGTCATAGAAGCGCTCTTGGTATTGTTGGTAGTTTTTCCAAATTTCTTGTGCTTTTTGTGCAGGTACTGCTCCTATGGTTTTCCACTCAGCTTGCAGTTCTCGCATTTTTTTGAGGTTATCCATGACGTCCGCAGTTTCCGCATCAGCCATTTCTTTCATTTGTGCAAGGATATTCTCCTTGCGTAGAAGGTTTTGCTGAAGTTCCTCTTCTATTTGCTTTTGCAGTTCTGCGCGGCGTTGTTTGTATTGATTCAACAATTCGCGGAACTCTTGTTCGAGTTCATCGAGTGAAGGCACCCAGTTTTCGAGCACTTCTCCAGCTGCCTCAGCAGCTTCCATTGCGGCTTTCTTTTGTGCTTCTAATTCGAGATGGTACTGACGGTAGAATTGTGTTTTGATAGTTTCTACTTGCTCTTTCACTTCGGCTACATTCTTTTGTAGCAGTTCCTTTAGTTCGTCGACGAACTGTTGTTTTTCATTTGCCATAATCTTAAAAAGTTACGCCCTTTCGAGCGGAGGTTCATAAATTCGGTGCAAAGATACTACAAAATTTGCGGATATGCAAGCATATAGCGATTTTTTTCGCTATTTTCGGGATAATGGACGCTCGCATAACGAGCTATGGGACGCTGCGCTAATGGATAATGGACGCTCGCGGAGCGAGCTATAGGACGGCGTTCTGCCTATGGGATATTGGATAAGGAGAGTGGAGAACTACTTCACTTTGCGTTGGTTGAGAGCACGTTGGTACTGGCGAGCAACCGCAGCATGCTGAGCATACGACGAAGAGAAGATATGCGTGCCAGAGAAATCAGGATTAGCACACATATACAGATAATTCGTCTTGGGCGAATTCAACACCGCATCTATCACATCGGGACGAGCCAAACGGATAGGACCAGGTGGCAAACCGCGATACTTATACGTATTATAAGGCGAATCAATAGCCAAATGACGTTTCAACACACGACGCAAAGAGAAATCACCCGTCGCAAAAATAACCGTAGGACATGCCTGCAAGGCAATACCCTTGTTCAAACGATTGATATAAATAGACGCAATAGTAGGGTACTCGTCGGACTTGTTGGTCTCAGAAGCAATAATAGACGCCATCGTAGCAACTTCCACAGGTGTAAGCCCCAATCGGGCAGCCTTGGCAAGGCGGTCTTCGTTCCAAAAACGATTATACTCCTTATACATACGCGTGAAGAGTTGGTCAGCCGACATCGTCCAATACACCTCGTAGGTATTGGGAATAAACAGACATACAGCCGTTTCTGGTGTGAGCCCAAAATGCGCCAAGTATTCGCTGTCGTTGAGGCGTTGGATAACCTCTACGGAGTCTAGTTGGAGTTTGCGTCCCATATATCCAGCCAGTTGTTCGCGTGTGCGGATGGCATGGGTGAAGGATAGGCGGATAGGCGTCTCCTCGCCTAATTGCAAACGACGGATAAGGTCGCGGTTGGCTATCTTATCTGCAAAACGATAGTAACCCGGTTTGGGTTGATTGAACTTCTTGTACTGGCAATGCATACACCACGATAGCTCGGAGAGCATCTCATAGTCGCCCAACATCTCCGCCAATAGCGAATCGCTAGACATACCTTCATGCACATGATAGCCATGCGACTCATGGTCGTGGCTCACGAAGTTGGTTATAGCAAAATGGTAGTATTGTTTGATACAAAATCCCAAGGCAGCCAAGAGAAGCGTTGCCACAAGGGAGATGATGATCCATGTAAATTTTTTCATAATCAAGTTATTTTTGGTGTCCCGATTCCCGATATCCGATACCCGATAAAGGGAGAGGGATTCCTGCGTAATCCCCAGAGTCTGCCGACGGCATCCTTGCAAAAAAATACCATGCGCTCTCACTCAAGCAAGCTTGGATTCAGCTACATGGTATTTTTTTGCGGAAGGAGGGGGATTCGAACCCCCGGTACAGTTACCCGTACGACAGTTTAGCAAACTGTTGGTTTCAGCCACTCACCCATCCTTCCTCGCACTTGTGCGAAATGATAGACAGCTACTGTCTAAATACGCTTTCTCCCTAAAGCGGGTGCAAAGGTAGTGCTTTTTTCTGATATGACCAAATATTTTGCGGAAAAAAGTGAAAAAACAACCCATTTATGCACGAATTGTTGTATATTTCAATAAAAATGTGTAATTTTGCAACGTAATTGCATAAATAGGTTATGACACTCAAAGAAAAGATAGAGAGCTTACTCAGTCAGGTGGCTGGATTGCAAGCAAGTAATGCGGAGCAAGTGGAAGCATTGCGAATAAAATACCTTAGTAAGAAAGGACTGGTAACGGAACTCTTCAACGAGTTTCGTGATGTTCCCAAAGAAGAAAAACGCGAGATGGGACAAGCTCTAAACGCCCTACGCCAAGCCTACGAAGCACGTATCAACGAGTTGCGCGAAGCAGCCGAAGCAAATGGGGCGAAAGCAGCAGCCGATGAGCTGGATCTCACGCGTACACCAGATCCTATCGCGTTAGGTACACGTCACCCACTATCACTGGTGCGCGAACAAATCATAGATATCTTCTCACGCGTGGGATTTACCGTGGCAGAAGGCCCCGAAGTGGAAGATGATAAGCACGTATATTCGCTTCTGAACTTCGCCCCTGAGCACCCTGCACGCGATATGCAAGACACCTTCTTCATCGAGAAAGAAATAGGCGTGCAAAAGCCATCGGATATCCTACTTCGTTCGCATACTTCGAGCGTACAGACACGTGTGATGCTCAGCCAAGAACCCCCTATCCGCGTGTTGTGTCCTGGTCGTGTGTACCGCAATGAGGCTATTTCAGCACGTGCACACTGTTTCTTCCATCAAGTGGAAGGATTGTATATTGATAAAAATGTGTCGTTTGCCGACTTGCGCGAAGTGCTGCTCTATTTTGCCAAGGAGATGTTCGGACCCGAGACACAGATTCGTCTTCGCCCAAGTTACTTCCCCTTCACCGAGCCATCTGCAGAGATGGATATCTCTTGCGATTTGTGTGGGGGTAAAGGTTGTTCGTTCTGCAAAGGTACAGGTTGGGTAGAGATTTTGGGTTGCGGTATGGTGGATCCTAATGTATTGGAGTCATGCGGCATTGATTCGAAAGTATATACAGGCTATGCCTTTGGTTTGGGCGTAGAACGTATTACCAACCTCAAGTATCGTGTGAAAGACTTGCGCCTGTTCTCGGAGAATGATGTGCGCTTCCTCCAACAATTCGAAGGATGCTAATCCAAGAAATAATACAAGCTATTCGTCCTCTGCAAGTTATTGGTTTATCTGATGACTTGCAGAATTTGGATGTTCGCCATCTATTGACAGATAGTCGTCAGTTGGGTACAGAACCAGAGGCGACACTCTTCTTTGCGCTAAAGACAGAAAAGAATGATGGTGCGAACTATATCCCCGAGCTCATAGAGCGTGGGGTGAGGGTGTTTGTGGTATCGGAGTCGGGAGTCGGGAATAGAGAGTCGGGAATAGAGACACCGAGCATATTCCTCCTCGTCGAGAACCCTCTCACCGCCTTGCAGCAATTAGCCGCCTACAAGCGTTCGCTATACAACTGCCCTGTGATAGCCATCACCGGCTCGAACGGCAAGACGGTGGTCAAAGAGTGGCTCTATCAGTTGTTGAAAGACGATTATTGCATCACTCGTTCACCCAAATCCTACAACTCGCAGATTGGCGTTCCCCTCTCCGTTTGGCAGATGAATGAACACACCGAACTGGGTATCTTCGAAGCAGGAATCTCCGAACCAGGAGAAATGGCACGCTTGGAAGCCATCATACGCCCTACCATCGGAGTGATTACGTATATCGGTAGCGAGCATGGCGAGAACTTCGCGTCGCTAGAAGATAAACGAGCTGAGAAAATGCGATTGTTCGACCATTGCTCGGTAGTAGTGGAAGATCCTACACATCAAAATGTACGCACGTGCGCAGGCGTACTGCGTGCATTGGGCTACGACGAAGATACTATCTCATATCGTATTCTGCACCAAACGCATGAGACGGTGCTGCAAGTCAATTTATCTGCCTTGGTGGATAATGTGCGGTATTTCCGTTCGCTATTGCGGTCTGAGACGCGTTTGATGGCGATGGTGAAAGCATTTGCGTATGGGACAGGTAGTGTGGAGATCAGTCGTGCGCTGCAACAGAGTGGTCTGGTGGATTACTTGGCAGTGGCAGTGGCTGATGAAGGAGTGGAACTGCGCAAAGCAGGTATCACATTACCGATTGTGGTGATGGACCCAGAAGTGGCAGCATTGGATTTGATACTCGAGAACAACCTGCAACCCAATATCTATTCCTTGCAATCGCTCAATGACATTATTGCTGCCGTACAAGCCAAAGGATTGGAGCAATATCCTATACACATCAAGATTGATTCGGGCATGCACCGATTGGGCTTCTATTACGAGGAGATTCCTCAATTGGCGGACGTGCTCCATGGGCAACAAGCAGTATGTGTGCATAGTATCTTCTCGCACTTAGCGGGTAGCGATGAACCGCAGTTTGATGCTTTCACTCACGAGCAAGCCGCATATTTCAAGCATTGTACTGATAGCCTTATCTCCTCATTGCCTTATCGCCCATTATTGCATATTTGCAACTCTGCAGGTATAGAACGCTTCTCGGACTATCAATTTGATATGTGCCGCTTGGGTATAGGTATGTACGGTTTCTCTTTTGTAGGAGCGAAATTGCGTAATGTATGTTCGTTGACTACCACTATTCTGAGCATTAAGACAGTGCCTGCAGGCGAGACCATTGGCTATGGACGCCATACCACACTGACGGAACCAAGACAGATTGCAGTGATTCCTATCGGGTATGCCGATGGGTTTGATCGCCGCTTCTCAAACTACGGAGGCGAAGTGGTAGTGCGCGGCAAACGTTGTCCTGTGGTAGGAAATGTGTGCATGGATCAAGCCATGATTGACATCACAGGTACGGATGCACAAGTGGGAGATGCTGTGGAGATCTTCGGCGACCGATTGCCTATAGAAGAATTAGCCAACAAACTGGGCACAATCACCTACGAGATTCTCACATCGGTTTCGCGTCGAGTACAACGAGTATATTTCCACGAATAAAATTTAACATTCTTCATTCAAAATTCATCATTATCTATGTATTACGTAGAAAAACGAATCACTATCTCAGCCGCACACAACCTGCACTTGAGTTATGAGAGCAAGTGTGAGGCATTGCACGGACACAATTTTGTAGTGACCGTATATTGCAAATCCAAAACCCTCAACGAGGATGGCATGGTCACCGACTTTACCCATATCAAGCGTATTGTAAAAGAGACCTTCGACCACAAATATATCAACGAAGTATTGGACGTTAATCCATCGTCAGAGAATATCGCTCGCTGGATATGCGACCATGTGGAGAACTGCTACAAGGTCAGCGTACAAGAGTCGGAAGGAAATATAGCTACATATGAACGCTAAACTCTAAACAGTAGGAACTCTGTGCCGTCCACTAAACAATAAAAAATACGCTCCCACTATGTGGAAGCGTATTTTGTTTAAACCTTAACTGATTACTCAGCAGCTTCTTCTGCTTCTTTCTTAGCAGCTTTCTTGGTAGTCTTCTTTGCTGGTTTCTCTTCAGCAGCCATAGAAGCCTTCAAGTCAGCCAATACGCTCAAGTCACCGAGAGTAGTTTTCTCCATCTTTGGCAACTCTGGTTGTGCCTCTTTCTTAGGAGCAGCCTTAGCCTCTTTTACAGGAGCCTCTTTGCGCTCTTCCCAAGTGCGGAGGTGAGAAAGAAGGATACGCTTAGCATCGCGGTTGAACTCAATCACCTTGAAACTCATAGTATCGCCAACAGCTACAGGGCTCTTGTCCTCTTTTTGAAGGTGACGAGCGGTGCAGAAGCCTTCAACGCCGTCCTCAAGTACTACTACAGCACCCTTGTCAGCTACCTCAGCAACCTTACCCTCTACTACGGTATCAACACCATATTTAGCTGCCAACTCTTCCCATGGGTTCTCTTCTAATTGCTTGTGACCGAGTGAGAGACGACGGTTCTCTTTGTCGATTTCGAGAACTACAACCTCAATCTCAGCACCGATTTGAGTGAACTCATTTGGATGTTTAATCTTCTTGGTCCAGCTGAGGTCGCTGATGTGAATCAAACCATCAACACCCTCCTCAATCTCAACGAATACGCCGAAGTTGGTGAAATTGCGAACCTTAGCAAAGTGACGTGTACCAACAGCATACTTGGTATCAACGTTCTCCCATGGATCAGCTTTGAGTTGCTTCAAGCCAAGTGACATCTTACGCTCATCGCGGTCGAGTGTCAATACTACAGCCTCGATCTCATCACCTACCTTAAGGAAGTCGTTAGCAGAACGCAAGTGTTGGCTCCAGCTCATCTCACTAACGTGGATCAAGCCCTCTACACCAGGAGCAACCTCTACGAATGCTCCATAGTCAGCCATCACAACTACTTTACCGCTAATCTTATCACCTACCTTGAGGTCAGGTTGGAGAGCCTCCCATGGATGTGGAGTAAGTTGCTTCAAACCAAGAGCGATACGCTTCTTCTCATCGTCGAAGTCAAGGATAACCACGTTGATCTTTTGACCTTCAGTAAGCAACTCGTTAGGATTGCTTACACGACCCCAACTGAGGTCAGTGATGTGGATAAGTCCATCTACGCCACCCAAGTCCATAAATACACCGTATTGCATGATGGCCTTAACGGTACCTTCAAGCACTTGACCCTTCTCCAAGTGAGAAATGATTTCTTTCTTTTGTGCTTCGAGCTCTGCCTCAATCAATGCTTTGTGAGAAACCACTACATTGCGGAAATCAGGATTAACCTTAACAATCTTGAATTCCATTGTTTTACCTACGAACATATCGTAGTCGTGGATAGGTTTCACATCGATTTGGCTACCTGGCAAGAATGCCTCGGTACCCAATACATCAACAATCATACCGCCCTTGGTGCGGCACTTGATGTAACCTTTAACCACTTCGTTGTTGTCCAATGCCTCGTTAACGCGATCCCAACTGCGAGCAGCACGAGCCTCTTTGTGAGAAAGTACCAATTGACCTTTCTTGTCCTCTTGGCTCTCTACGTAAACTTCTACTTTGTCACCAACTTTGAGATCTGGGTTGTAACGGAACTCAGCAGCAGGTACAATACCATCTGACTTGTAGCCAACGTTAACAACTACTTCACGTTTGTTAATAGCCATAACGGTACCTTCAACAACCTCTTGGTCTTTGATTGCGTTGAGAGTAGCGTCATACTTTTGGAGTAATTCTTCGTTTTGTGTGCCTTTTGATTCGTTCTCAAATGCATCCCAGTCGAAGTTCTGGAGTGAAAGATTTTCTGCCATTTTAGCAAAATGTTGGATAACCATTCTTATTGATACCCATCATACGATTTGCGAGACCAATAACCGTTATCCGATTTAAAAGTTAAACAATATTATTCTACTTTTTTCTCGCGCGGATACGCATTATCCGCAAAAAAGCGTGCAAAGGTACAACAAAAAAAGCAAATACACAAATTTATTAAGCATTTTTTTTTGAAATATCTAAAATTTTTAGTACCTTTGCACATGAATTTGTAAATTGCAACACAAACCATGAGAAAGCACAAACTATTTTGGGTAATCACCCTATTGACAATCAGCACATTTAGCTATGCTCAAGTAAAAACTGGTATTGAAGTTCTGCGTGAACGTAATTTTGATGTTTTACAAAGCAAGCGTGTGGGACTATGTACTAACCCTACTGGAGTAGATCGAAACTTGGTTTCTACCATTGATATCCTACACAATGCAGAGAACGTGAACCTAGTCGCTCTGTATGGTCCAGAGCATGGCGTACGTGGCAACATCTACGCGGGTGACCACGTGGAAAATGAAGTAGATAAACGTACTGGACTGAAGATGTATTCGCTCTATGGTAAGACGTCTAAACCTACCCAAGAGATGATGGACGAAATAGATGTGATGGTGTATGATATCCAAGATATCGGTTGTCGTAGTTACACCTATATTTCTACTATGGGCAATCTGATGGAAGCATGTCAAAAATACGGCAAAGAATTGGTTATCCTCGATCGACCTAACCCATTGGGTGGCAAGAAGATAGAAGGATGTATAGTAGAAGATGGCTTCTACTCGTTTGTCAGCCGATTTGCTATACCTTATATCTATGGTCAAACGCCTGGAGAGTTGGCTTTATACCTCAATGCAAAAGCCGAACAGCCATGCAAACTAACCGTAGTGGAAATGCAAGGTTGGACACGCGACATGACATGGGATGAGACAGGATTAGAATGGATTGTAGCATCGCCCCACGTACCTCATGGCAGAACGGCGATATACTATCCAGTGACAGGCATTTTTGGAGAGTTTTATTATATTAATATAGGTGTAGGATACACCATGCCATTTGAGGTGATGGGTGCGCCATGGGTGAATGCCGATAGTTTGGCACAAGCACTCAATGCGCTAGAGTTGCCCGGAGTAGTGTTTAGAGGATTGCACTATAAGCCCTATTATAGTGTATTCAAAGGAGAAAACATACAAGGAGTACAAATCCATATAACTGATTACGAAGCAGTTGCTTTGAGCGAGATACAGTTCTACGTCGTACAGGAAATGATGCGCCTATGGGGCGATAAGCACGACTGGTTTACAGAGTGCGATCAAAAGCGTTTTAGTATGTTCAACAAAGTATGTGGAACTAATCAAATCAAAGAACTCTTTGGCAAACGCTACCGTTGGGAAGACGCCAAGGTATATTGGGAAAAGGATGTAGAGAAATATCGCGAAGAGAGTAGTAAATATTACTTGTATTAGGATATGAAAAAATATATCGAACGTTTGGCATGGGGAACTGATGCAGGGTTCTACCGTTTGATTCCACAAGAAGTGTTGCATCCTGCTACAGAAGCAGAAGTGCAAACTATACTAACGCGTGCTCGCAAAGAGAAAAAACATATCACTTTTCGTGCCGCAGGTACGAGCTTGAGTGGTCAAGCCATCAGCGATAGCCTGCTTGTAGTTTGTGGTAAGAAATGGGAACAATACACCGTACGTGACAATGGCAAAAGCATCACCTTGCAACCTGGTATAGTGGGGCAACGAGTGAATGAGATATTGAAGCCATACGGCAGGTATTTCACACCTGATCCAGCAAGTCTAAAATCGGCTATGGTGGGCGGTATCGTAATGAATAATGCCTCTGGAATGTGTTGCGGTACGCATGCTAATAGTTACCGCGTACTGAAATCAGTACGTATCATCTTGCCTGACGGCACTATACTTGACACAGGCGACAAAGAGAGTCGAGCACAATTCTTGATGACACACCCAAGATTTGTACGTAAGATTGACGACCTACGTATTCAGACACAACGTAATCCCGTTTTGTGCGAACTGATACGCAATAAATACGCTATCAAGAACGTTACGGGATTGACAATCCTACCATTCGTAGAATACAAAGACCCCTTTGATATTATCGCCCACCTGATGGTAGGTAGCGAAGGCACATTGGCTTTTTTGTCTTCCATCACAATGACGACAGGCGAGATACAACCTTATAGCGCTTCTGCATTGCTACTCTTCCCTACCACAAAACTGGCATGCGAAGCCATTACTGAAATGAAACAAACGGGATTGCTATCTGCGGCAGAATTCTTCGACCGCAAAGCGATGCGCACAGTCGAGAAAGACTTTCCCGAACTACAAGGATTGCCAGCAGATGCAGGTGCAGCACTCATTCGTACAGACGCCTTAACAGAAGCAGAACTGGAGGAGAAAAACCTCACACTACAAAAACTGCTGAAATACTACCAACTATGCCAACCTGCAGCCTTTACATCTGACCCAACATTGACAAGTAAATATTGGGCAATGCGTAGCGGTATCTTCCCCGCAGTAGGCGGTACACGCGAGGTAGGAACTACCTGTTTGATTGAGGATATTGCTTTCCCTATCGAACATTTAGCACAAGCAACATTGGATTTGCAAGAACTCTTTATTAAGCATAATTATCCTGAAGCCGTTATTTATGGTCACGCACTTGAGGGTAACTACCACTTCATTCTCAACCAACGTTTCGACTCGCCTCAAGCCATTGCACAATACGACGGTATGATGCGCGCAGTGGTGGACTTGGTAGTGGACAAGTATCATGGCAGTCTAAAAGCCGAGCACGGTACAGGGCGCAACATGGCGCCATTTGTTCGTCGCGAATGGGGCAATGATGCCTATGAATTGATGCGCGAGGTGAAGAAACTCTTTGACCCTGAGAACATCATGAACCCTGGCGTTATCTTCAACGAAGACCCACATTCGTACATAGAGCATATAAAACCATTGCCAGAGGTGCACGAGATGATTGACCGCTGCATCGAATGTGGTTTCTGCGAAGTGAACTGCGTCGCCTGCGGATATGCGTTGTCAAGCCGTCAGCGTATCGTGGTACAGCGCGAGATGGCACGATTGAAAGAGGTGATTAGGCAAGAAGACAATAAGGCAAAAAAGCGAGAGGCGAAGAAGTTGCTCAGTAGTTTGGAAAAAGAATTCCGCCGTATTGGTCGTGACCTCTGTGCAGGTGACGGACTATGCTCCACCTCCTGCCCTATCAAAATCAATGTGGGCGACTATATCCACTTGGTGCGTGAACACGACATGAGTGCCGCTGGCAAGCAATTAGGCTATTGGGCAGGCAAGAACTTGGCTGGTATAGGCACTGCGCTGACAGGCCTACTGGAAGTAGCGAATGTGGCACATAGTGTATTAGGCGATAAAGCAACAAGGTTACTCGGCAAAGCGATGCACTATGGTTCAGGTGGACTAGTGCCACTATGGACACCATCACTGCCTCGTCCTGTGCGCAAGAAAGAGAAACAGACTGCTATAGATTATGGCGTGGTAAATGGTTTAAAAGGATTGCAAGACAAGCGAGTAGTATATTTCCCATCCTGCTTGAACCAACGCCTAGGATCGGGTAAGACACCACTAATCAATGATATGACGGAGTTGCTGAACAAAGCAGGCTATGAGGTGATATTCCCTCAGAAGATGGAGAACCTCTGCTGCGGTACGATTTGGGAGAGCAAAGGTATGCCCGATGAGGCAGCGCGCAAAGCAGCCGAACTAGAGTTGGCATTGCTGAAAGCCAGTGAATATGGTCGCTGGCCAATATTGTGTGACCAGAGTCCATGCCTCCATCGAATGCGCCAAACGATGCAACACATGAAGTTGTACGAACCTGCAGAGTTTATCGATAAGTTTGTGATAAGCGAGGTGGAGATTACGCCATTGGACACCTGCGTGGCAGTGCACGTAACCTGCTCTACTCGTCAGATGGGTGTAGCAGATGCGATTATCCGTGTGGCTAAGGCATGTACGAAGAATGTGCTGGTGCCAGAGGAGATTGGCTGCTGCGCGTTTGCAGGAGATAAGGGCTTTACCGATCCTGAATTGAACGAATGGGCACTACGCAAACTCAAGCCACAAGTGGAGAAAGCAGGTGCAACCATGGGTGTGAGCAACTCACGCACTTGCGAGATTGGGCTGAGCACACATTCAGGCATAGAGTATTGCGGCATTGCACATTTGGTGAATATGTGTGCAAAGCGCAAATAAGTTTAGAAAATGGAAATAGAGAGAAAATATTTGGTAAAAGATGCCAGTTACAAGCTAATTGCTACAGCTCATCACCACATCCGTCAAGGATATATCTCCCGCGAAAAAACGGGTACTGTGCGCATACGCATTGCTGATGACAAGGCATATATCACCATCAAAGGTAAACCTGCTGCAGGGCACTTTGCACGGTACGAATGGGAAAAAGAAATTGATATATACGATGCTGAAGAACTCATGAAGTTATGTCAAGGTACTATTATCGACAAAACACGCTGGATTGTTCCTGCTGTAGAAAAAGGCTTGAAGTGGGAAATAGACGAATTTCATGATAAGTATGAGGGATTAGTAGTAGCAGAGATTGAATTAGCAGACGAGGAACAATCCTTCGAATTACCTGCATTCATCGGCACCGAAGTCACCGACGACCCCAAATACTACAATGCGAATATGTAGTTTAGAGCAGACTATTGATTGATGATGTGATAAAAGGTAGCACCTGCGGCTTTTGCCATTTCGCCATCAGTATCCTCTCTATCACCTATTACAAGACATTGCCGTGTGCTGACGTTCATTCGATTAGCTACACATGCTAGCAACTCGGCAGCAGGCTTTAACCCACCTAATTCAGGCGCAGAGATTACCCAGTCAAAATCGTTCTCATTCAATCCTAACGCATGAAGTTTTTCATGTGTATATCCATAGTCTGACAACACGACCATACGCACGCCTACTTTACGGCATTCTTCCATGAAAGGAAGCACCCATTTTGCCAACTTTTGAAATTTCCCGATCACACTGATCATCAATGGCATATATCGAGTCGTGTACCACCAACGAACATAGTTGATAGTATAGTTGTGCTGCTTAGCCAATTCACTAAAATATACCTTATAAAAACGCTCCTTATTCCCATACCACTTGCCACGTAACAAGCGTCTCACCTTACGCTCTGCAAGCATTACTCTCCAATCTAAAAGAGCACGAAACATCATTCTACGCACCATTCCTCTCCTGGAATAGAGCGTACCATCCAAATCGAAAACTACTACTCGCGTTTCTGGATGCAATATGTCAGGTAAACGGTCCATGCCTATTTTCGGACAATTATCGTGCCAAACATCTACTATTTTTATAAAAAAGCGATATTTTTTCTATTTGAATTAAGAACACAATAATGTATGGGGCAAACAAACAAGTGACAGAGAAAGTACAGAGTGGTAAGGAAGTGGTAAGGAAGTGGTACGAGAATGGTATGGGAAAAGCTAGGGAAAAGTAAAGGAGAGAAAAGGAGGATGAAAAGAGATTTTTCAAAAAATAATGTTTTTTTGGAAAAAGGTACACTTATTTAATAAAAAGTACGCGCGCGCGAATAAAATTTGCGTATTTCATTTGTTTATATTAATTTTGCAGCCGATTTTGGGTTTTTATATAGCATTTTACTTATAAAAATCTTAATAATATGAACATTTAACATAGAAATATTAACAAAAGACATAAATTATGACAAAAATTTACTTAAAACGCTTTTTATTAAGTAGTTTAATCATTCTGAGTGGCATTTTTGCATCTGCTCAACAAGTACCCAACCCTGGTTTTGAAGATTGGAGCGGTGAGAAATTTGATGGTAAGATTCAGCCAAAGGATTGGTATGTGAGCAATATCAGTCAAAAAGTTTTGGGATCATCCATTAACTTCAATTTGACCCATCAAGAAGCAGGTCATAGTGGCAATTATTCGTTGATGGTACAAGACACCAAAGTTGGTGTAGAAGGTATTGCCGAGGAAATTTCTCCTGGTTATTTCTCTTTAGGTAAACCATGGAGTTACCTTGAGGGCATTGACACCAAGACCGCTACTGCTGGTACTTCTGGAGGCATCAACTTCAAATACCGTCCAGACTCAATGTCTGTATGGATCAAGCGTATAGGTGCCAATGTGGATAAAGAAGACTTTTATCTGCTGTACTATGCATGGTCAGGCACAGCCAAGAGTAGCAAATACAAGGCCAAAAATGGCAATTGTACAAGCGTTAGCCAAACTAATGAAGAGAGTGATATTCGTTTGGCATTGGATGCGAATGAATGTGGCACAGACCAAAAAGCTAATCAGATAGCCGAAGGTATGTGGCGAGAAAAGAAAGAATATGGTAATTGGACCAATATCCGCGTACCTATTTATTATTTCAACAATGATGTTCCAACAATGATGAACATCATTTTCTCGGCTAGCAACTATCCAAACTATCGTGCTAATAGTGGCCTATACGAAGGCAATGCGTTATATGTAGATGATATTGAGCTTATTTACTCATCTAAGATTCAAAAGTTGTATGTCGGCGGCAAAGAGTGGAAGGGCTTTGACCCTAACACACAAGAAGAACAAACCTACTCGCTTGGTCGTTCTGCCACAAACATCCCAGAGATCAAAGCAGTACGTGGTGCGGGGTCTATCACCAATGCTAAAGGTGAAACTGCTAGTTTTGCAGGCCGTGAGTTATCTGGCAGCGAGATCACAATAACAAATGGTGAAATTGATGGAACTCCGACTGTAATCACTGTAAAATCAGAAGACGGCAAGAGCACTACTACGTATAAGATTAAGTTCGTGCGCGAGGCAAGTACAAATGCTAAATTAGCTAGCATATACGTAAACGGCAATGCCATTAGCAACTTCAAGCCAGATCTTGGTACATATACTCACCAGTTGCCATATGGTACAACAGCTATTCCTGAGGTAACTGTAGAAAAACAAGAAGATGAGCAAACGGTGGAGATCACACAAGCTACTAGTTTGACAGGTACTGCAACCATCAAGGTAACTGCTGCCGATAAAAAAGCCACAAAGACCTACACGATCACTTTCAGTGTGGCTAAACTATCCGACAACACATTGAAAGATATTAAGGTCAACGGAGTTTCTATTCCAGGATTTACTCCTAGTCAAACTATTTACCGTGTATCTTTGCCTACTTCAACTACGACCATCCCTGACGTAGAAGCGGTATCTGCATACCCAGCTGGAGAGCAAACGATTACATACACTGAACCATCTACTATTGATGGCGGCACATACCAAATCAGCGTAACCACCCCTGGCAACCCAACGCCTAAAATCTACAAAATCAACTTCAAATTGGAAGCATCATCCTATTCGATGCTTAAGAGTTTGCAGATGGGTGATAATCTTATTCCTAATTTTGACCCTACTCATACTACTTATTATGTCAACCTACCTATTGGCACAACCGAGTTACCTGATATTACCTTTGAGAAAGGTGAGCCTACTCAACAAGTGACTATTCAGGAAGGTGGTTTAGATGGTACAACAACAGTAACCGTTCTCGCAGGTAATGGCACGGACCAAACAGTCTATAAGATTGTCGTTTCTACGGCTAAATCTGAAATTTCTACACTTAATATGATTTATATTGGTGGTGAGGCATTATCTGATTTTGCATCAAACACGACTTCTTATAGTTACACATTACCTATCGGCACAACAGAACTGCCCGAAATCACAGTAGAGAAAGGTGATGAATATCAGTCCGTTAATATTCTTACTAATGGTATTAATGGTACCACACGTATCACCGTAAGCGCGCAAAACGGTAGTACTACTATTTACCAAATTGCTTTCTCGGTAGCCAAAGCAACCAATGCCACTCTGAAAATGATTTACCTTGATGGTCAACCATTGGAAGGATTTGACCCGAAGATATTAGAATATGATTGTCCATTACCAAAAGGGACAACCACGTTACCTATTATTACCTACGATCAAGCAGATCAGTATCAAAACGTTACAGTGCGTTCTGGTGGGGTAAACGGTGACTACAAGATTACCGTTCGCCCTCAGTCGGGTGCTGCTCAAACCTATACGCTACACTTCTCAGTCGCTACATCCGATAATGCAGACTTAAAAATGATATATCTAAATGGTCAGCCATTAAAAGGTTTTGACGCACAAACATTGAATTATACAGACACTTTGCCAATGGGTGTTACCACTATCCCTGAAGTAACTTTTGACAAAGCAGATGAATCACAAAAGATATTAAGCATACGTAACAATAATATACATACTATCAAAGTAACTGCGGAAAGCGGGAACATACAAACTTATACCATTCTATTTATTATTCAGCGTTCTAACAGCGCTTTCCTAAACATGATTTATTTGAATGGTGATAGTTTAGATACTTTTGATAAGAATACCTTTGATTACAATGTATATCTCACACAACCAACTTGCCCAAGAATCACTATAGATAAGGAAGAGGGACAGCAAGTAACTATTACTGCTCCTTATTCCGCTGGACAAGCCAAGATCGTAGTCACTCCTGAATCTGGTGCATCTAATACATATACGATTAACTTCGTCAATGTAAGTAGCAACTACGCTTTGCTCAAAAACATCTATGTGGATGGCAAAGCCATTGCTGATTTCTCGTCCGAACAGTTCATTTACAACGTGGTATGCGACACATATGATCCTGACATCACTTACGATGCAGAGAGCACACAACAAGTAACTATCTTCCGCCAGAAGAATATGGTGACCCTATATGTAGTGTCAGGCAATAGTAAGGCACAATACGAAATTACGCTTCATCCAAAGGCCAACACCGATTGTACCTTGCGCAATATCCTTGCCAATGGCGAGAGCATCGATAGTTTCTCACCTAGCACCTACACCTACACACTCTCCGTTACGGACACGTTGCCCACAATCACCTACGAGAAACTTTATGCTGAGCAGGTAGTCTATGCTGGTATGCTCAATGCCAATACCTATTCGCTCTTAGTCGCTGCTCAGAGTGGCGACACCGCGCGTTACACCTTGCATTTTGAGAAGCAACTCAGCAATGATGCCAACTTGATTAATCTGCAATTGCAGGGCATGGATGGCGCAATCACTTTCGTGCCTACTACATACGAATATATCGTATCACTTCCTGAAGGATACGCACTACCAAACATCCTCGTGGAAACGAAGGCAGGCCAAGATGTGGCTATGCATAGTGCTAGCAACACAGAGCAACAAGTGATTGTTACTGCCGAAGATGGCACTACCAATACCTATCGTATCATCTACGATCGCAAGAAATCTGCCAACGCATGGCTCTCTGATATTCTCATCGAAGGAGCAAGTCTTGATGGGTTTGATGCTGAAGTATATGAATATATCGACACGCTCGCTTGGCGCACTAAGGTCGTGCCATGTGTACAACCTATCGGTTCGCACAAAGATCAAGTCATCACCACCTACCATAGTGCGATTGACGGCACAACTACCATCACCGTGCTAGCACCCGATGGTGAGACAACCAAGACATACGCTATCCATTTCCCTGTTATCAAGTCTAGCAATACGGCGTTAGGCGGATTGGAAGTCAACGAAGCAATAGACTACACATTTAATCCAAACACGACTTCTTATCATATTCTTCTACCATATGGTACAACAGCAGTGCCTACCATATTCTACGACAAAGCAGAACCAGAACAAGAAATCGAATATATTGCAGCACCTCTAGATGGCATTACTAAGTTTATCGTAACAGCAGAAAATGGAGAACAACGCACCTATTCACTCACTTTCTCTGTACAACAATCTGCATTGCCTAATGTGCTAAAATCCATTACGGTAAATGACTACCCACTAGATCTTACACATGGCAACAATATAGAAGTCAACCTGCCCTATGGCTCTACAGAATTTAATGTCGCTTACGAAAAGAACTTTGCAGAGCAAACTGTAAGTATGGTATCAGCAGGTGTTGCACAGCCTACAATTATTACGGCCTATTCTAATCGTGCAAATGAAGATTCTACCGTATATGTTCTTACTCCTAAAGTAACCACATATACTCCTGCTACACTTACTAGCATTAGCGTAGATGGTACACCTCTAGCAAACTTCCGTCCTGATCAATATAGTTACATAGTAAACATAGAGAATTCTGTTCCAGAAATCACCTACACTGCGCTTGATGATGTGATTGTAACAGAGACATCATCGGATAGCAAGCATATTCAATTTACCGTAGAAACTGGCGAATATAGCAATATCTATACAGTACACTTCTATTATCAGAATGATGTAATACCAAGTAATAATTTTACGGAGATGGAGAACACCGTACACAATGGAAAATCCAAGCCGAAAGGCTGGATGGTTCCCGCTGATTGCGCTGATAAATATGAGTGGGGCGGTTTCTTGTCCTCACCTGTTGTTACTGGACCAGAAGTTACGGTTCTTCCGAATGGAGTGATACACCTGTCCACATGGCGCAACGGAGATGCCAATTCCATCTATGGTTCAGTACCTGGCATAATGACTATCGGAACTCTACAACTCACATTAAAGAGTTCAGGTAACTCCACTTCCTCTGTTTCTGGTGGCATTACCTTCCGCAACACTCCTGAACAAATTGCTATTGACTACCGTGTTACAGCAGCATCCAATATGAAGAATTGGCGTCTCTGGGTGAATCTCAGCGACGGGACTAATACTACACCGACATTGTATAAGGGTCCATTAACCATTACCGAAGATTTCCAAAATCATGTTGAAGATCTCGACTATAGTGGTTTAGGATTGATTCAGCAGATGAACATAACAGTCAATTCGGGACATTCTGACAATGCGGAAGATTACGGAGGCGCTACAAAATGCACCTCTGAATTAGATATTCGTAATCTGCGATTTATCTACAACTCAACACTCGCAGGAGCTACCATAGATGGTCAAAATGCTATAATCGACGGAACGAACATCACCTACCAAATTGACAGTACAGAGTATTGCAAATTTCCAGAGTTAAAACTAGTCGGTCAAAAGTCAGACCAAATGCCGATTGTGACATGGGGAGAAGAAGAGAATGGTATTCGTAAGGCATTGATTCGCAACTACGGTGAAGATGGTTCCTATACCGATTACACCCTAACTATCAATCGTACAATATCTGCAGAAAAACGCTTGCAGAACATCTTTGTCAATGGGACTACATTAGCTGATTTCTCAAGTGACAATGCAACATATACCTACACTCTACCTAATGGTCATACCACATTACCAAGCATTGAAGCCATCCCAATGAGTGTACATGGTAAGGTAAGTGTTCACTACACCAAAGATGCGGCCATCATTGATGTTACAGCAGAGACGGGGGATGCGATGCAATATACTATCCAATTTGTAGAAGAACAGTCGAATAGTACACAACTCGCTAGTATCACAGCCAATGGAATAATTTTCGATGCTGATACGCGAGAGTACCACATCGAAGGCGACAAATTGCCGACTATCGAATTTACCAAACTATCTGATGGACAAACAGTAACACTCAGCAATGGTGTATTAACTGTCCTTGCAGAAGATGGTATTACTACTGGCCAATATGCTATCATATTGGACAAACCTACCACCACCGCTCAACTTTCCGACATCGAGGTTAATGGCGTGTCCATACTAGGATTCAGCAGTGATACCTACGATTACACCCTTGCCCAACCTAACACCGTGGCATTCAAACGCGCATACGACACAGACTCCGTGGTATTCGTGCAAGACCCAAAATATATGGAGTGGCAAGTCTTTGGTAATGATAAGCATACTTATCGTATCATCTACCCTACCGAATTGTCATCCAATACCTACCTCAAGGCCATCTATATCGATAGTACACTCTACAACGACTTCGACCCACAGATCTACGATTATACCTATCGTACCGACAACCCCGTACATATCCATGCTGTAGCCAACGACCAAGCTGACTCGCTGCATGTCGCATATAGCATCCATGGGGACACTACTATCTACACCTACAAGGTTGTTGCCGAAGACGGTACCGTTGGCAATCCTTACACATTGACCATCGTGCCTAACTTGAGCAACCACGCTCACCTGCAATCCATTCTGCTGGACGGGCAACCGCTAGATGGTTTCCATGCGGATAACCTCAGCTATTCCATCATACTACCTGTCGGCTCCTTCAAAGCCGTAGAACCTACTATCCCAACCATCGAATACCAATTGGGCGCAGCACGCCAACAAGTTAGTATTGAGCATGGCGGTTTAGGGGAAACTACCAATATTGTTGTTACTTCCGAGGATGGTAATGCACAAAGCATCTACCAATTGCATTTCGAGGCTGAACCTAGCCACTGCGTTGCATTGACCAATATCGCTGTCAATGGAGCGCCTATCAACAACTTCGAAAGTTCACGCCACTACTATTCGGTCAAGACTACCGACGATGAGGCGCTGCTCACATGGGCTTCACAGGACAACTTCCAAACTGTCACCCAGTCTCACAGCGGCAATATACACATTCTGCATGTACTAGCACAAGATGGGGTTAGCACAGCTGACTACGAGATCGAAGTGTATAAGGAGAATGCGTCATCGGATGTCACACTCAGAAACATCCTGCTTGATGGACAAAACTTCGACCAATTCCAACCATCCATCAACGACGAACTCATCTTCTCCCCTATGCAACAGCGCTACAACATCAATCTCCCTTCTGGCTCACT
Organism: uncultured Bacteroidales bacterium; assembly: GCA_937891975.1. Classification (GTDB taxonomy): domain Bacteria; phylum Bacteroidota; class Bacteroidia; order Bacteroidales; family Paludibacteraceae; genus Colicola. Next base: position 270,677 of record CALAUA010000015.1, on the reverse strand, counting down.
CTATTTGCCAGAGGTGAGTGCATTGCTCAACTGCGAGGGACAAGAGGTGCAAATCGTCAGAGTGGATCAAACCATCGAGATACATGTCACTGCACCAGATAAGGTGTCAACCAATATCTACACACTGCGGTTCTTCGTACCACAATCTAGCAACGCCCACTTGCAGATGATCTATCTCGGCACCGACTCATTAGATGGTTTCGCACCTGATCGCTACAACTACTTCATCAATCTGCCTATCGGTCAAGCCCACATGCCTGAGGTATATCCTATACAACAGGAGAGCACGCAAACCGTCATTGATTCGATCACAGGACCTTTGCAACATACTATCTATGTCACCGCTGAGGATGGTACCACACAGCAATACCTCTTGGCGTTCCAACGCACATACTCCGATGCCGACACGCTTATCGCCATCTTTGCTGATGGTGTCATGATCGATGGATTCCAACCTGACTCCTTCTATTATGACTATCTCTTGCCTGTCGGTACCGACCATATACCAGAACTCTCTTGGCAAGAGGCAGATGAGTGGCAAACGGTCACTGCCAATACGATTATCAACACACCTATCAAGCAGATCAACCAAATAGATGTACACGCTGGATCTGGGAAAAAGAACACTTACACCGTTTCATATGAAATCATGCAGTCCGATGTGGACACCTTGCAAATGATTTATGTTAAAATGGATTCTATCTCTGGATTCGATGCGCATACCAACGATTATTACCTCTACCTCGCTCCTGGCGACTCAATCGCACCTTCTGTGACATGGCAAGAGGGCGATGTATATCAATTGGTAGAAACTCAAAGCCTGCCATATCTAATTGCTAGTACTCAAATCGGTTGGAAACAAATAATTACCGTCAAAGCTCAAAACGGACAAACGCGCACATACACCATTTATTTCATGTTCAGTCGAGTTCTATCTACCAATACCGACTTACTCAACATCTACATCAATGGTGCACCTATTGAAGATTTCACACCCAATCGACACAACTACATATACAGTGTTCCTGAAGGAGGTACTTTACCATTTGTTTCCGTTGAAAAAGCAGAGTGGTATCAAGTAGTAGATATCTTGCGTGGGGATACTACACGTATCACCGTCACAGCAGAAAACGATAACTACAACGCTACTTATACGATTATCTTTAATTATCAACAATCACCATACTCCTACTTGGAAGGCATATATCAAGATGACGTACTGATCTCTGGATTCCAACCAGATTCCTTCTACTATGATATTGTGCTTCCATACGGAACGACAGAACATCCAGCGTTCACCTATCTTTTAGGAAAAGAAGGACAAACTGTAGCTGTTGACACCTTTATCGTAGAAGTAGGCGGACAAACACAAACTACCTATCGATTTAGCGTTACAGCTCCTGACCCGATGTACTCAACGGATTATGATGTCCGCGTGATGGTTGCGTTAAACGACAATTGTCGTCTCAAAACCTTGACGGTACAAGGAGAAGAGATTACAGGATTCCACGCAGATACAACTAACTATCAGCTGATCTATCCTATCGGTTCCGATTCAACCCAGTTGATGAAACTTGAGGATATTGCTGCCGTAGCGGAAGATTTAAATGCCGAGGTTACTATCTATCAAACTGATGTAAACTTCCTTATTCAAGTCAATGCGCAAGATGGCGAACACTCACGTGTATATACCATTGAACAAATCATTACGCTCAGCGACAATGCACGACTTAGTGGCATCTACTTAGACAGTGTTCTATTGCGCGACTTTGATCCTGAAGTAATGGAATATGTATATTATGTCACAAACGCACAACCTATTATTGAGGCTGTGGCTGAAGATAGCATGGCTACGATAGAATACTCTATGTACACCCTCGAAGAACCATTCTATATCTACGTCACTGCACATGATGGCACAGAGAGAGTATATACCATTTTCTTTACAGCTAGCACCATTGAGTCTGCGAAAGTTCCTTCCGCACACGATGTGATGATTAAGCATATTGGTGGATTAGATTTTGCAGTTGCTACTCTGCGCAAGAATGTATCAATCGGTATATATACACAAGAGGGGCAATTACTATTCTACAAAAAAATCACTGAGGTGGATCAAAATAATGCGGTCATAGTTACCAATCCTGATGGTTCTGACCAACTATTAGATATCTATAATACTACTACCCAGTTTAGTCTACCAGAAAAGAATCGTATATTCTTCTATGTCTTCTTTGAAAATGACAAAAATCGCATTAAATCTGGTAAAATAATGGTACATTAATAAAAATGTTTTCCCTCCACTCCCCATATCGTCCCACGGGCGATCAACCCGAAGCCATCCACCAACTGGTGGAGGGGCTTCGTATGGGGGCAGAGGCACAAACATTACTCGGCGTAACGGGTTCTGGCAAGACATTCACCATTGCTAATGTTATATCTCAGATTAACCGCCCGACCCTCATACTTAGCCATAATAAGACACTTGCCGCACAACTCTATAGTGAGATGCGGCAGTTCTTTCCCAACAATGCGGTGGAGTATTTCGTTTCGTACTACGATTACTACCAACCTGAGGCTTATATTCCTACTACTGACACCTATATTGAGAAAGATCTGAGTATTAACGAGGAGATAGACAGACTACGTTTGAGTGCAATCTCAGCCCTATTGAGTGGAAGAAAAGACGTCATTGTGGTATCTTCTGTCAGTTGCTTATATGGCATTGGCAACCCACAAGATTTCAGTCAATCGTGTATCTCTGTATCACGAGGCGAAATGCGCAACATGAGCAATTTGCTCAATCAACTGGTTGAATCGCAATACATTCGCAACGACAACGAACTCAACCGCGGGCGCTTCCGTGTCAAAGGTGATACCATAGATATTGCACTGGCTTACGCCGACTATATCCTGCGTATTGAGTTTTTTGGCAACGAAGTGGATGCCATCATGACGCTTGACCTTGTGACAAACGAAGTGATTGAAGAGTTTGACACCTACAACATCTACCCAGCTACTATCTTCTGCACCAATCCCGATAAACAAGCAGATGCCATCGCGCAGATAAAACTCGACTTGGCCAACCAAATCCAATACTTCCACGATATAGGCGAACCGCTCTACGCCAAACGTATTGAAGAGCGTGTGAAGTATGATATGGAAATGATTCAGGAATTAGGCTATTGTTCTGGTATTGAGAACTATAGCCGCTATTTTGACGGACGTGAAGCAGGTACACCTCCCTATTGTTTGCTAGATTATTTCTCAAAAGACATGCTCCTCGTCATTGACGAGAGCCATGTCACCGTTCCACAAATTCATGCCATGTACGGAGGCGACCGAGCACGCAAGAACAACCTTGTGCAATACGGTTTCCGCTTGCCTGCTGCACGAGACAACCGTCCGCTCACCTTCGAGGAGTTTGAGGCGAAGACAGGTCAGACAATCTATGTCTCTGCTACGCCTGCTGACTATGAGTTGCAACGCAGCAATGGTGTCTTTGTCGACCAACTCATCCGTCCTACGGGACTGCTCGACCCAGAAATCGAGGTACGTCCGTGTACGCATCAAGTCGATGATCTCATGGAGGAGATTCGCCTGCGCGTCAAGCAAGAGGAGCGAGTACTCATCACCACACTCACCAAACGTATGGCAGAGGAAATGGACGAATACTTGCGCCGATATGGCATACGTTCCGCATATATCCATTCGGATATAGATACATTGGAACGCATACAAATTATGGAAGACTTACGCAAGGGACTATACGATGTCCTTGTAGGCGTCAATCTCCTACGCGAGGGATTAGACCTACCCGAAGTCAGTCTGGTGGCGATCCTTGACGCCGACAAAGAGGGTTTCCTACGCGATCATCGTTCTCTCACACAAACCGCAGGACGTGCAGCACGCCATATCCATGGCAAAGTGATTATGTATGGCGATAAAATCACGCCGTCTATGCAACTTACTATCAACGAGACATTGCGCCGTCGCGAAAAGCAAATTGCCTATAACCAACAACATGGTATCACACCAAGAGCGCTCAATAAAGCAATCGAATCTAGTCCACTCATTGCTATCATGCGCAAGGAACAAGCTGAGAAAGAGGCACTTGAGCAGAAAATTCAAGATGCGTGGAAATCTGCGCCATGGCAACAATATAATAAAAAGGAGTTAGAGCGTGCCTCGGAAAAGCAACGTCGTGCTATGTTGGAAGCAGCCAAGAATCTGGATTTTGATACTGCTGCTCGCCTACGCGACGAATGGCTACAAATGGAGGACAAACTCCAAGCTATGAACTAACACTTGTTCTCCGTCAATCACCTATCAATTACTTATTAATCCCGACAGTCAGCCGACGGTCAGCCGACGGCTGAACGACAGTCATGTGGTACAATTCCGAAGGATTACAACGACTTACTTATACAAGAATCGTTTAATACTCTTTTTTGGTGTCTTCTCAAAAGGTTCTTCTTTTACCTCAATATCATGAACACGCGAGTAAGATGGCAATAGGTCGTTGAGTTTCTTCAAGTTTTCCTTCATCATACGCACCACATCGTCTTTGCTAAAGCCCTTTGTCTGCTCCTCATCAGGAAACACCAAACCAATCAATTTGCCTTCACGCTCTACCACTACCGACTCCGCTACACCTGCTTGGTTATTCAGCTTATCCTCAATCTCCTCAGGGTAGATATTCTGACCACTCGCACCGAGGAACATCGACTTGATACGACCACGGATAAAGATATTCTGTTTCTTGTCCATATAGCCCAAGTCGCCAGTACACAACCAGCCGTCTTCGGTGAACGCAGCTTTAGTGGCTTCTTCGTTCTTGTAGTATCCCATCATAACATTTTCGCCACGTACCAAAATCTCGCCTTCACCTTTCTCGTTCGGATTATCAATCTTCGCTTCCATGCCAGGTACAGGCGCACCACAACTGCGACGTTTGAAGTACTTCGGTGGCAAGCCGCTGACTAGAGGACCACACTCCGTCATACCAAAGCCAATAGTCAATGGAAAATTCACATCCAATAGGCATTTCTCCACGATTGGGTTCATCGCCGCACCGCCACAGAGGAAGTAACGCACTTGACCGCCAAATGCCTTCACCAACGACTTCTTTACCACCGCACGCACGATATTCATGATACCAGGGGTGTACCAGCAGAACTTAAACGACAACTTGCTCAATAGCGGGTCAAGTTTCTTCTTATAGATTTTCTCAATCACCAAAGGCACTGTTGCCACCAAATATGGATTCACATCCGCCATCGCCTTGAGCAATAGACTTGGGGTTGGGGCTTTGGTCAGATAGTAGATCGTCGCACCCGCACTGAATGGATACAAGAAGTCAGCCAACTGACCGAACATATGCGCCAATGGCAACATAGAAACCACTCGTTGTCCTGGCTCTACAGGCAAGATGTGTAAGCCATTCTCCGTGTTGTTGCTCAGTGAACGGTGGCTAATCATCACGCCCTTAGGCGAACCTGTACTACCCGAAGTGTAGTTAATCAAAGCCAGCGAATCCAAATCAATCTCACCGTCCCTAACGAGTGAAAAGAAAGTATTTTCTGTAAGGGTAGATGGTTCGCTCATTACGTGCTCTACATTGCCTTTGTATGGATCTGCAAGATGGATGAAAGAAAAGTCATCCATAGACATAATCGCTTCTAATTCAGGTAACTTTTGGTTTTGCAATTCGCGCCATACGTATGGTCCTACGATGAGCATTTTGGCATCAGAGTGATCCAGAAGTCGTGCCAGGTCCTCTGCTTTGAAATCTTGCAAGAGTGTTACTGCTACTGCCTTGTAGGACATAATAGCCATGTAGGAAACTACCCAGTTGGAGCAGTTGCGACTGGCAATAGCGATCTTATCTCCTGGCTGAATACCTAATAGGCGAAATAACTTGTGAAAACGTTGCACTTGTTGTGCCACTTCGCCATGAGTGTATTGTTTTTTCTCTCCGTAATCCACAAAGGCGATATCTCGCCAACGATTATGGATCACTTGATCCATATAATGTAAAAAATGGTGTTTCATACTTCTTGTTTTTTAATTCGCTTTGCGAACGAATGGTTACTTCGTGAAGGGTTATTCGCCTTGCGAATGAATAATTACTTCGTGAATTTCAGCCCAAGGGCTAACTCTTCATTGCTTGCAATGGCTTTCAGCGAAGCTAATCATTCAGCCCGAAGGGCTAACTCTTCAGCGTAGCTTGCGAAGCTACTTCCTCCCTCGTCACTTCATCCCCAATTAGTTCTGTTGGGCGGTAAGGCACCCCCTCGGGTGCGTGTGCCGCATCAAAAGTAAAATATGTACAGGTACATTCCACCAAAATCTCCCCCTCTGCACTTCTAATCTCGCCATCCACAATAGCTATATTGCGACGCATCTCACGCAAGCGTGCACGCAATTCTATATATTTCTGGCGTATCACTACTGGTTTGCGAAAACGCGTCTCCATCTTGGCCGTCACACCCGATGCCTGCAACTTATGAAAGACTACCCAACCGCATACCTCATCCAGCAACACAGACTGCACACCTCCGTGCAATGTATTATCCCACGATTGATAGCGAGCAGATGGATGCCACAAGCATACCACATCATCACCCTCCTCGTAAAACTTCATCTGCAAACCAAAAGGATTATCTGGACAACAACCAAAACAATGATACCCCTCTGCTCCTATCCACGGATTCTTTATCAGTCGCATCATTTACTTATTCAATTTCTCTTTGCACTTCTCTATCGTCATTCTAACCGCATGATGATTCCACTGCTCATACTCCACAGCCGAAAGGCGGTACAAACTATCTGCTTTTTCCAAATATTTCAATGCCTTCTTCTTGCTGCCAAAAGGATTATAAAACTCCACATTCCCCATCATCGCCATGACAAAGGCATCTTCGTTATCCAACTCCGCAGCCCGCTTGATACTAGCAAAAAGTTGCTTCGCATGACTCATGAAATGCACCTTATCCAGTGCCATTTTATAGGTATATACACTCGTCAAATAGGCATTATACCTTGCCTCCGACAAGTTGGATTTCAGTGCCTCCAGATGTTGCTCATAGCGTGCCAGCATCGCTGTAGCATCTACCGTGTCTTGTCCCAAAGCCACAGCCGTGTAGCCATACTCATAGTTGAGCAATTGCTTTTGCTCCTCCACCGACATACTATCCCACTGAGCCGAAGCAATATATTCCCCCCATAAACTCACATCCTGATTCAGATACGCCTGATACAACTGATGGTTCGAGTACTGCGCTCGGCACATACCCGAAACCATCAATAGTATTAGCAATGCTAGTTTTTTCACGCTTGCTCCAGCATCAATGTGCGGGTTGGTTGGTCGCACACCTCACTTGGGCCGTAGTATTGGATTGGACCTGGATAAATGTAGCTGAGTTGTGGGTCAGCCCAATCAGCACGGTGAGCAGCCAAGTATTTGAATGGCGCACCGTTGAGGTCAACCAATGCCTTTTGAATCACAGGTTTCATCTTACCGTGGCGACGCTCCATATTCATCATCATGGTCACAGGTACACCACCAGCCACCCACTCGGTAGCAGGCTTGGTGAGGTTCTTCACGAGTGCCATATAGCCCGTCTTACCAGCAGCAATCAAGTGCGCAGCCGTGTTACCGAGGCTATAGCAGTAGTCTGCATCGAAATTACTTGGCATTGCGCAGCGACCTTCGTAACCGAAGAAGTGGTTGAGCGCAGAGAATTTGCCCTTGTAGGTACCCGCAGCCTTGAGTTGAGCCAGACGTTTTTGTACCATCTCGATGAGCAGCTTCTCGGTCTCGATTTGGCTCACCATCACATTGCCGTGAGGGTCACGATCGAGGGTCAATTGCTTAGCAATACCCTTTGGCAGACTGCGATAGAGTTCGCATGAAGCAGGACTGAGCATTGACTTCACATACTCGCGCTTAGCGTCATCGCCCTCAAGAGCAGCAAACTCCTCGTTCTCAGCCAACATATCGTTGAGCTCTTGGATGAGCACACGCATAGCTGGGATAAACTCGATGAGTCCCTCTGGGATAAGGATAGTACCGAAGTTGAGTCCCGCATTAGCACGCTCTACAATCACCTCTACAATTTGCTCTACTACATCATTAAGAGTCATCGCCTTTGCCTCTACTTCCTCAGAGATAAGGCATACGTTTGGTTGTGCTTGCAATGCGCACTCCAATGCGATATGGCTTGCACTACGACCCATGAGGCGGATGAAGTGCCAGTATTTCTTAGCAGAGTTAGCATCACGTTGGATGTTACCAATCAATTCAGCGAAAGTTTTACATGCGGTATCAAAACCGAAAGAGGTCTCAATCATCTCGTTCTTGAGGTCGCCGTCAATAGTCTTAGGGCAGCCGATGACTTGAATACCGCAGTTCTTTTGCAGGTAGTACTCAGCGAGTACGCATGCGTTGGTATTACTATCATCACCACCGATAATCACAATAGCTTTGATACCCAGCTCTTGGCACACCTTGATACCATTGTCGAATTGCCATGTCTCCTCGAGTTTGGTACGACCAGAACCGATAATATCAAAACCACCTGTATTGCGATACTCATCAATCACAGGAGCAGTGAGTTCTGCATACTTACCATCTACCAAACCGCTAGGACCACCGAGGAAGCCATAGAGTTTGTTAGCAGGATTGATACGCTTGAGTGCGTCAAACAAACCGCAGATCACATTGTGACCACCAGGAGCTTGACCACCAGAGAGGATCACACCTACATTGAATGCTTCTACAGCCGCAGCATCAGCAGCAGGTTCAAACTCGATTACAGGCATTCCGTAGGTGTTAGGGAAGAGCTTTTGAATCTCATCTTGATCCGCTACAGATTGCGTTTTTGCGCCTTCTTTGAGGCTAACATTACCTTGCAAAGCCACTGGCATCTTAGGTTGATACGCAGCACGAGCAATTTGCAATGGGCTTTTAGTCATTGTCATAATTGTATATATTTAAAAAAGTTTTAATAATTCCCTAAACCCTATTGGGTAATGGACGCCCGTTGGGCTATTGGGTATTGGACGCCCTGCGGGCTAATGGAGCCCTTATCCCTTAGGTGCTCTGCACCGTCCATTAGCTCGCTCTGCGAGCGTCCCTTAACCCCTTAAACCCTAAACCCTTCAGTTTCCGCTACAAAAGTACTACTTTTTTTTGGAATATACAAATACATTTGTATTTTGTATTTTTCGCTTTACATTATCACACTACTTTTTCAATTGTCTTCCACATAGCGAAACGAATGCGCAATATTCACATGGATGGTCATCCGCGCAGGGCATAAAGGGTATTTCTGGATTGCGAATTTCATCAATGAGTTGGGTCAGTTCGTGCACAAACTCCTGCTTCATCGCTTCATCAAATAGGAGTGGTTCGTCCGAACTGCTTGTATGTACGCATGTGACTGTCGTAGTATCCGAGAGGCGTCTAGCCGCATACACATAAGGCGCGATAGATGGATATTGCTCCGACATGACCCAACAATAGAGCATCGTCTGCAAGATCTGACTTTTACCCTTAGTTCGCAAGGTATAACCACCATCTTCGCTCGCAGGCACTACGCCAAACACATCTGCCATCGACTTATACAGCAGATCCGTAGAACCCGTCTTATAATCAATCACACGCGCCACTCCTGCCTTGGAATCTAGGCGGTCAATTGTGCCTCTAATACTCAAACCATTGGGCAACTGGATATTCACAGGTTTCTCTGCTTGAATAAACACAAACGGGGCTTGTGTATAGTCGTAATGAAGGATATTATTTACCAAAGAGCGAATCACACTCCTTGCCAAAATATCTCCCTTGAGATCCTGCAAGGGAGCGAGCGCCTCCCAATAGGTATCTTCATTGATGCGCTCCAGCAGCTCATGAATCGTTGATGCGGTGATATTCTTCCCCACAAAAGGAGTATATAGCTGCTGCATAATCGCGTGCAGCACATTACCCAAAGTAAGGTCACTCACCGATATTGACTCATCTAGCTCGGGTTCCGCTACATGCTCTATATATCTATAATAGAAAGACTTAGGACAACGCAGATAAGTCGTCAATGCCGAGGCAGAAAGATGATTTAGTTGGACAGCACGCTGATCCTTACTAATAGCAGGACACTGTACCTCCGTGGTAGTAGAATTGAGCGGATACGTGATAATGGTTTGACGGATATCCATATTGTATTGCCACATCATCTGATAGAAGTAGCGCGACACCTCGCCCGAATGTTGGTCATCCGCCGTAGAGTTAGCAATCAGCCACACATTCTTGGCATAGGATAGCATGCGGTAGAAATTGTAGGCAAAGATAGCATTCTGGCGGTCGGGCGTAGGCATATCAAATCCCACTCGCAAGACATATGGGATGAAACTATTGCCTCGTGATCGGCCGGGATAGATGTCATCGTTGAAATCCGTAATGATGATATTATCAAAATCCAATGCACGTGTCTCCAACACACCCATTACTTGCAGTCCGTCAAGGGGTTCACCTTCATAAGGGATGGTCGTTTCTAGGGTAAGCATCTTGAGTAGCTGTTGCATATCAGCTACCGTAAAGGCAATCTGCGGATAGGCAGACAAAGCCGCCTCTAATCGGTCAAGTACCTTAGTTAATTGGTATATCGCCTCTGAAGTGTTGGCATGCAGTTGCGAGAGCAAATACTCACGCATCTGAGAAAGGAAATCCGCAGGCATTTCGGGCATAGGTTGCAAGAATTGCTTAGGATACGCCACTGGCATATACACCGAAGTAGCACGCAACGGATAACCCATCGTGACATTGATCTTCTTCACCGATTCAGGAAAGACATTCAACAAAGGCACCAGCAACTGCTCATCAGGCAACACCACAGCCGTACGCGTCAAATCGGTACAATCATCGGGGATGATCTCCGACAAGATACGACTCACCTCATGCACTTCACCCACCGTGGATGGCACAGAGACGAGGGTGATATTGGACGGCGTTCCGCCTATTGGGTAAGGGACGGCTTCGCCTAAGGGACGCTGCGCTAATGGATAATGGACGCCCGTTGGGCTATTGGATAATGGGTAATGGGATTGGAATAGGCGCAGATTCTCCTCCATAAACATAGAGGCCTTATTCTGTGGATCACGCAAAAATGGACTATCGTAATCAAAATAGAAATCCGCTCTACCCATCTCCTGCAAACGAAGCATCAGTTCGCGTTCGGATGCAGTCAACGCATTGAACCCAAGGAACACATATTGCTCTCGGAAACGCTCCTGAGGAATCTCCTGCCAATGGTCAATCACCTCTCGATGCAGCATTCCCTCGTATGACAAGCCATCGCGGAGTAAGTTCTCACGCAAAGCCGTATAGAGCGGATAAAGCAAGTCCCACGTATGCAAGAATCGCTGATGCATCTCCACATTGGGATGATGCTTGTCGGATTCTTGAAATTCTTTCCAGAAGCGTGCTAGAGCGAGCCGCTGGTTGTCCGTGATGTATTGGAATCGCTCATCAATGGTATGCAAATCCTTTACCGACGCAAACAATGCCTCTACATAGGGCACTAGATGATTATCTATCTCCGAGAAATCCGCCAACATCATCTTGCCCCAATAGAGGAATTGATCCAGGGACTCAGCATCAGGTTTCAAACATCGATATTCGCTATATAGGCGCAAGAGCAGTGTCAGCTGGTCAGCCACTTGCAAATCAGACAACTCTGCAAAGCACTCATTGATACTCATCACACGAGGAGCAAACATGGGCTTATCCACATACTGCGACAGGTATTTGCGGAAGAATAAGCCTGCACGATGATTAGGAAAGACGAAAGTGTAGCGTTGCAAATCGCTGCCGACTTGCTCTACAAAGATCTGCGCTATGGCATGCAACTTACTTCTCATCAGTTAATCTAAATATATATTTCTTTACCCATCGTTTCACACGCGAAATCAATGACCATGTTTTGCTTGCAGGAGGTATCTCCATGAGCAATGTATCCATATCAGGCTCACCCGTCAGCTGTTCTGGGTAAACGACCATCGAGCTGAAACTAGTGAAATGCTGCGTCAACATTGTAGGAATTTCCTCGAAAAGAGGGTTGTAACTAGCTGTGGACTTACGCGAAGATAAGAGCACCAGCATATCATTATCCATAATGGTCTGCGAGATGATACCCACCTCTTCCCAACCATCCATAGTGCGGAACGCAGCACGCAAGTATTTACCAGGACGACGACACATGGCTTGCAATGCCACTTGCGTATCTGGATGTGCATAGAAGACCACCTTTGCCCCCAACTCGCCCGACAGACGACGCACCAGACCAAAGCATGTGATAAAGTCGCGCTCCTTCTCGGCATAGCGTGGAACTGCCACCACAAGGCGATTGATGGTGTTGATAGGTTGCGCCTCGTGATAGACAATCACCGACTTGCTCGTGTGTTCTACCATATCCGAGACATCCTTCCAGTCGGCTGACTGCTTAATCTCAATATTATCCAGCGAAGCCATCTCGCCTATCTCACGCATAGCAGGACGCAAGTCGTCACCTACTGAGGTCAATAACCAATAGTCATCTTCGTGGTAAGCCTCCAGTTTGGCACTCTCCTGCAATGCCAACTCCTTGGCAGCATGCTCGGTGATAAAACTTGCTGTGGTGCAGAGTACCAAGATCATCAGCACCGCAGCGTTCAACACTTCAGAAGATACGATACCCATCTGATAGGCAATAGTCACGATTGCCAAAGTACCTGCTGCCGTAGCATGCGAAAGGCCAAAAATCAGTTGGCGTTCGTGTTTGGAGAAACGGAATATGCCTTGTGCTATCCATGCCGCTATACTTTTGCCCACCAATTTAGTTACAATCATCACACTAGCAATTATCACTGTGGTCCAACTGCTCCAAAAGGCTTCTATATTAATCATCAGACCTACACTCACCAAGAAGAGTGGCACAAAGACACTATTACCCATAAAATTGATTCTCGCCATCAATGATGAACGATTAGGCAGTAAGCGGTTGAGCGAAACGCCACAAAGGAAGGCACCTAAGATACCTTCAAGTCCTGCTAACTCCGCCAACAATGCACTACCCACAAGCATTAGCATCACTACCATAAACTCTGAGATAGGTTCACGATAACGCTTGAAGAACATGCGAGCGAAGCGAGGGAATAGCCATATCACGCTCAACAGGAATAGTGCTAAAATAGCCAATTGTAGGACATAATCCATTATCGTTTGTGCTGTATCATTCCATTGTTCCACTACCGCTAGCACGATAAGTGATAGCGTGATAGCCCACATGGTGGCACCTGCGGTGATATTGACTGCTACATTTTTCTGTACGCCATAACGACTAACAATAGGATAGGTCATCAGTGTATGGCTACCGTACATAGCACCCAAAAGCAAACTAGATGTCCAATCGAAATTCAATAAATAGCGACTAGTCACGACACCCAAGAGCAGTGGAATAAAGAATGTACACAAACCAAAGAAGAGGGAGCGGTATTTGTATTGCTTAAAATCGTTAATATCAATCTCACTACCCGACTGAAACATGATATACAGCATACCCAATGAGCCAAGAAGTTTGATAGTAGGACCTTCTGCTACAATATTTAGTACAGATGGACCTATTACAATACCTGCCAAGATAAATCCCACAATGCTTGGCACATGTATCTTGCGGCATACGATTGGTACAAACCAAATGATGCCAATGACTATAGTTAGTATCAATAATGCATCCATAATCTCTAAAGTCTAAATATACCTTCCCGTTATGCTATTTTTGTTTTCTCTTATTTCTTCCACTGTGCCAGTAGCGACTACAGTGCCACCATCGCGACCGCCATCGGGTCCCATGTCCACGATATAGTCGCACGAACGAATGACATCGGGGTTATGCTCAATAATAATGACCGTATTGCCTTTATCCACCAATCGACGCAAGACACCCATCAGCACGCGAACATCTTCAAAGTGCAAGCCCGTAGTAGGTTCATCCAAAATATACAAGGTCTTGCCTGTACCTGGGCGTGCAAGTTCGGTTGCCAGTTTTACGCGCTGGCTCTCGCCACCAGATAAGGTAGTAGATGATTGTCCCAATTTGATATATCCTAAACCTACATCTTGCAAAGTCTTGATTTTCTTCAATATATATGGCTGACTATCAAAGAACTCTACTGCTTGATTGATGGTCATGTCCAATACATCGGCAATAGACTTGCCTTTGAAGCGTGCCTCCAATGTCTCGCGGTTGTAGCGTTGTCCGCCACATACCTCGCATGGCACATACACATTGGGGAGGAAGTGCATTTGTATGGTCTTATAGCCATTACCACTACATTCTTCGCATCGTCCGCCTGAGTTATTGAACGAGAAGCGACCCGCTTTCCACGAGCGAATCTTACTCTCTGGCAATTGCGCAAAGAGGTTACGGATATCTGTGAACACACCTGTGTAAGTAGCAGGATTACTGCGTGGCGTACGACCAATAGGCGACTGGTCCACTCCAATCACTTTGTCAATATGTTCGAGGCCCTCTATGCTATCGTATGCCAAAGGCGTTTGCAGACTGCGGTAGAAGTGTTGGCTGAGGATTGGGTAAAGCGTTTGATTTACCAAAGTGGATTTACCACTACCCGACACACCTGTCACAGCAATCATTTGCCCCAATGGGAAACTTACATCTACACATTTGAGGTTGTTGCCGCGGCAGCCTCGAAGAACGAGGGTGGGTGTAGAATTGTGTAGTGTGGTGTAGGATTGTGTAGTATTGTTTAATGTTGCGGAGAGTTCACCACTGAGGTATTTGGCAGTAAGCGTGTCGGACTTGAGCAGTTCGGCAGGTGTACCACTAAAGACGATATGCCCACCCAAACGACCAGCTTTGGGACCTATATCAATAATATAATCCGCTTGACGCATCATATCCTCGTCGTGCTCTACAACAATGACGGAGTTACCCATATCGCGCAGTTGCTTGAGCGAATCAATGAGGCGCTGATTATCGCGTTGGTGCAAACCGATACTTGGTTCGTCAAGAATATAGAGGACATTGACCAACTTACTGCCCACTTGTGTAGCCAACCGAATGCGTTGGTTCTCACCACCGGATAGACTATCCGATGAGCGCGCGAGAGAGAGATAAGATAGGCCCACACTCAACATGAAGCCGAGGCGAGAGATAATCTCTTTGATGATGGGTTCAGCAATAGCTCGCTGCTTGTTGGTTAGACGGGCAGGGACATTCATCAGCCATGCTCTGAGATCAGTTATGTCCATAGCCGACAATTCAGCAATATTCTTATCTGCTATGCGGAAGCTAAGTGCTTCGCGACTAAGTCGTTGCCCTTGACAGGCAGGACAAACTACCCACTCCTCTTTCTCCTCCTTTTCGTCTTCATCCTGCTGCACATACGCCAACATGCGTGTGTACCAGTTTTCATCATCCTTGATGATATTGTCTAATTCCTCCTCGCCTTTCGCCTCTAACCTTTCGCCTTTTACCTTACCTAGTCCTCGGCATGTAGGACACCAGCCCTGTGGCGAGTTGAAGGAGAAGGTATGCGGTGCGGGCTCAGCATAACTCATGCCCGTAGTAGGACACATAAGATGGCGAGAGAAATAGCGGATTGGCAATTGGCTATTGGCTATAGAAATAGCCATCACGCCATCGCCTTGTGTCATGGCTTTGTCCACAGTAGCGCGAAGGCGTTTGAGGTCTTCTTCGCTTTCGCTTTTTAATTTGAGGCGATCTACAACGACTTCGATGGTGTGGTTCTTGTAGCGGTCGAGCTTCATACCTGGCGTGATTTCCATCACTTCGCCATTCACGCGCACATGCAAATAGCCCTTACGGCGAATAGTCTCAAAGAGTTCTTTGTAGTGTCCTTTACGGTTATTGACCATTGGGGCAAGCACGAGCACTTTTTGACCCGTATAATCTTTGAGAATAAGGTCAATGATTTGATCATCGGTGTACTGCACCATCTTCTCGCCAGAGGCGTAAGAGTACGCGTCCGCAGCGCGCGCAAAAAGTAGTCGAAGGTAGTCATACACTTCGGTTACGGTACCTACGGTACTTCGAGGATTGCGAGAGGTTGTCTTTTGGTCGATGCTGATAACTGGCGAGAGGCCTGTAATCTTATCCACATCGGGGCGTTGCATCGTACCTATATATCCGCGCGCGTAGGAAGAAAAGGTCTCCATATATCGACGTTGTCCTTCGGCAAAGATGGTGTCAAACGCCAATGAGGATTTGCCACTACCCGACAAACCGGTAATGACCACGAGTTTATCTCGCGGGATACGCACATCCACATTCTTTAGATTATGTACGCGTGCGCCTGTGATGAGTATGTCGTTACCTTGGTTTGTCATGGTGCAAATACCTTTGCGCTGCAAAGGTACAAAAAAAATCGCAGATATGCAAATATATTAAAGAAAATAGAATAAGAGGCGCACAATGTACGCCTCTTATTGGTTGTATAACTAATAATGTATTAGTCTTTGAATTTTGCGCAGAGGAACTCGCGGTTGAGGCGAGCGATGTTAGCCAAAGATACTTGTTTTGGGCACTCAGCAGCACATGCACCTGTGTTGGTACAGTTACCAAAGCCGAGTTCATCCATCTTAGCCACCATTGCCTTAGCACGAGCAGCAGCCTCTACCTTACCTTGTGGCAAGAGAGCCAATTGGCTTACCTTAGCAGATACGAACAACATCGCAGAACCGTTCTTACATGCAGCAGCACAAGCACCGCAACCGATACAAGAAGCAGCATCCATTGCCTCGTCAGCGTGTGCCTTAGGAATTGGAATGGCGTTTGCATCAGGTACACCACCTGTATTAACTGACACGAAACCACCAGCTTGCATAATCTTGTCGTATGCCTCGCGGTCCACCATCAAGTCCTTGATTACAGGGAAGGCACGGCTACGCCATGGCTCGATAGTGATAGTCTCGCCATCTTTGAACTTACGCATGTGCAATTGGCAAGTGGTGATAGCACTGTCTGGTCCGTGTGGGTGACCGTTCACATACATAGAGCACATACCGCAGATACCCTCACGGCAGTCGTGGTCGAATGCGATAGGATCTTTGTGCTCGCTGATGAGTTGCTCGTTGAGGATGTCAATCATCTCCAAGAACGAAGCACCTTGGAAGATGTGTTTGAGTTCGTAGGTCTCGAAATGACCTTCTGCCTTTGGTCCAGCTTGACGCCAAACCTTCACTTTAATATCAATATATTGATCCATAATGCTTAGCTCTTATAGTTACGAGTTTTACGTTCGGTGAATTCATAGTCGAGTGGCTCCTTGATAAGCTCTGGTTCGCTGTCCTCGCCAGTATATTTCCAGCAAGCTACATAAGAGAACTTATCGTCTTGACGCATCGCCTCGCCCTCTGGAGTTTGATACTCCTCGCGGAAGTGACCACCGCAAGACTCCTCACGGTTCAATGCGTCAACTGCCATCAAACGACCAATCTCAATAAAGTCTGCCAAGCGGAGAGCCTTCTCCAACTCGTTGTTCAATGAGTTAGCCTCACCTGGGATATATACATTGCTCCAGAACTCTTTCTTGATTGCGTCGATCTTCTCAACAGCAGTCTTCAAGCTCTCAGCAGTACGACCCATACCTACGAAATCCCACATCACAAGACCAAGTTCCTTGTGGATAGAATCCACAGAACGCTTACCTTGGATAGCCATGAGTTTCTCAATCTTCTCGGTGATACCCTTCTCTGCCTCAGCGAACTCTGGGAGGTCGGTGGACATACGTGGAACGCCGATTTGGTCGCTCAAGTAGTTTTGGATAGTATAAGGCAATACGAAGTAACCGTCAGCCAAACCTTGCATCAAAGCAGAAGCACCGAGGCGGTTAGCACCGTGGTCAGAGAAGTTAGCCTCACCAATACAGAAGAGACCCTTCACGCTGGTTTGCAACTCATAGTCCACCCAGATACCACCCATAGTGTAGTGGATAGCAGGGAAAATCATCATTGGCTCCTCGTATGGGTTCTCGTCCACGATCTTCTCGTACATTTGGAAGAGGTTACCATACTTTTGCTCTACTACATCCTTGCCAAGGCGTTGGATAGCGTCAGAGAAATCGAGGAACACAGCGAGACCAGTATTGTTTACACCATAGCCCTTGTCGCAACGCTCTTTAGCAGCGCGAGAAGCCACGTCACGTGGAACGAGGTTACCGAAAGCTGGGTAACGGCGCTCCAAGTAGTAGTCGCGATCCTCTTCTGGGATGTCTTTACCCTTGATCTCACCGCGTTGGAGGCGTTGAGCGTCTTCGAGTTTCTTAGGAACCCAGATACGACCATCGTTACGGAGTGACTCAGACATCAAAGTGAGTTTAGATTGGAAGTCACCGTGCTTTGGAATACAAGTTGGGTGGATTTGTGCGTAGCAAGGGTTAGCGAAGTAAGCACCGTGGCGGTACATCTGCATAGCAGCCGAACCGTTAGAAGCCATCGCGTTGGTAGAAAGGAAGAATGCATTACCATAACCACCAGTAGCTACAACCACAGCGTGACCGAAATAACGCTCGATGCGGCCAGTAACGAGGTTACGAGCGATGATACCACGAGCGCGGTTCTCGCCGTTCTCGTCCTTGATCATTACTACGTCCAACATCTCGTGACGGTTGTACATCTTCACTTTGCCTTTACCGATTTGGCGGCTGAGTGCAGAGTATGCACCGAGGAGGAGCTGTTGACCTGTTTGACCCTTAGCATAGAAAGTACGAGATACTTGCGCACCACCGAAAGAACGGTTGTCGAGCAAGCCGCCGTATTCGCGAGCGAAAGGAACACCTTGAGCCACACATTGGTCGATGATGCTGTTGCTCACCTCAGCAAGACGGTATACGTTTGCCTCACGAGCACGGTAGTCACCACCCTTGATAGTGTCGTAGAAGAGGCGATAGACAGAGTCGCCATCGTTTTGGTAGTTCTTAGCCGCGTTGATACCACCTTGTGCAGCGATAGAGTGTGCACGACGTGGAGAGTCTTGGATACAGAAGTTGAGGACATTGAAGCCCATCTCTGCGAGAGAAGCCGCAGCAGATGCACCAGCCAAACCAGTACCAACTACGATGACGTCAAGACGACGTTTGTTGGCAGGGTTGACCAACTTCTGATGGTCTTTGTAATTGGTCCATTTCTTCTCGAGTGGACCAGCAGGAATCTTCGCCATTTCAGGCGTAATAACCTGCGCAGTTTCTTTTTTTGTTGCCATATGTTTTTGAATTTTTTATGCAAAAAATTGTTATTGGTTCGCCTGTAGGCTCACGAAAGTGGCTCGCTTCGCTCACGAAAATGATTCGCTTTGCTCATGAAAATGGTTCGATTTGCTCACGAAATTAGTATATTCTCGTACTTTTACGTCGAAGACCATTTTCGCTTTAGCCATTTTCGCGGCTGTGCCGCCATTGTTCGTGCCACAGGCACTTATTTTATGCGAGGAGCATGCCGATACCGTAGCCAAGATAGTAGAGAACTACGATAGCGAAGAGACCTGCAACCAAAGTTGCTACCACAGCGCTAATCACTTTCACGCGCTTCATCCATATGAGGTTGTTGAAGCCCATAGTGTGGAGAGCAGACCATACGCCATGACGGAGGTGGAACCACAAAGCGGTCAACCATACGAGGTACAATACGCAGTACACTTGACCCCAGATAGGAGTAGTGAACAACGCTTTTACCATACCAGCACCATCAGTTGGAGCATAAACAGTACCAAAAGTAGCTACTGCAAAGTCCTCAGCACCGCACATGTGCATAATCTCAGTAAACTGCATCTTGAACCAGAAGTTAGCCAAGTGGAGAACGAGGAAACCAATCACCACAACGCCAAGAACGAGCATGTTCTCAGACTCCCACTCAACGCCTTCGCGCTTAGCAGTAACCGCATAGCGGTCTTTACCGCGAGCCATACGGTTTTGGATTGTCAGATAGATAGCATAGAGGAAGTGAATGAGCACGAGTGCGCCCAAGCCCAATGTTGCTACCAATGCATACCAATTTGCGCCCAAAACGGAGCAAATCCAGTTGTAAGCCTCCTCCGAGAACACCAAAGCCAAGTTCATGCAGCCATGGAAAAGCAGGAAGAAGACCAAGCCCAAGCCCGAAATACTCATAACGAGCTTACGACCAATAGATGAATCTTTTAACCACATAAGTTTTTTGATTTTTGTTGTTTTTATTTAGTTAGTTTTATGTATTTTTCGGCAATGTACACAATGAACATGCAAAGGTACGAAATATATTTCGTTTGACCAAATTAAAGCACCAAAAACTGCTGTACAATATAAAATTAACTTAAAAAGTGCGGTAGGTTGATGGAAAAATTTGCGCGTTTGCAAAAAAAGTAGTACTTTTGTAATTTGAAATAGTTTGGGTTGTTTTGCTCACAAATGAAGAAATTTAAAATCATATACATATTGTTGATTGGGTTTGGTATGACTGCTCCTCTTCACGCACAGATTAAGGGGGCAGGAAGTGGTGTATTCAACTTCTTGAATTTGCCAGCCTCTTCGCGCCTAAACGCTTTGGGAGGTGAGAATGTGGCTATAGCTGATGATGATATCAGTATGGCATTTGTGAACCCTGCTCTATTGACCGCGCACACAGATAAGGTGCTGCAAATGAACTACGCGTACTACCTTGCGGGAACTATGTTTGGTAGTGTGATGTATGGTCATAACTATAAGGATAATTACTTTGGTGCTGCAGTACATTACTTAGATTATGGGCAAATGCAGTATGCCGATGAGATGGGCAACTTGCTTGGCACTACTTTTGGAGCCAAGGATATTTGTGTGAACTTGATGTATGCCCGTCAGTTGGGTCCTATGTTCCGTGTGGGAGCAACACTCAAGCCTATTTTCAGCGTATATGAGCGATATACTAGTTTTGCCCTTGGCGCGGATGTGGGTGGACATTTTCAAACACCTGACAGCAGTTTGCATATTGGACTGGTATTGCGCAATATAGGTTGGCAATTGAAGGCATTTTACGAGGAAGACTTTGGTCAGCACACTGAGATGCTGCCATTGAATCTGGAATTGGGACTAAGTTATCGTCTTGAACATGCTCCCTTGCGATTTTCTCTGACAGCACACAATTTGCAACGCTGGAACATTGCACCTCAAAACGAAGAAGTGAAATGGTATGACATGCTCTTCCGCCATACGATTTGGGCTATAGACATTGTGCCTAAAAGTGAGAAATTTTATTTTACACTCAGCTATAACCACCGTCGTCAAGCAGAGATGAACTTGACAGATGTCCGCAGTTTGGCGGGATTTGCTTTTGGTGCAGGAGTAAAAATATACAAGTTCCGCCTTGGGTTCGCTATGAGCCAATACACGAAGAGTAACTTTACTTATCAGGTATCGCTATCGACCGATATTAATAGTTTTTTGAAATAATCAAGAGGCAGGAGTCAGGAGTCAGGAACCAAGAACAAAGACTAATCAACATAAACATAAAGCAACAAACGATATGCAACCAATCATTGTAGCCATTGATGGCTATTCATCTTGTGGGAAATCTACTATTGCCAAAGCACTGGCAAAGTATGCGGGTTATACCTATGTAGATACAGGAGCGATGTACCGCGCTGTGGCGCTATATGCACAGCGTATAGGTGTCGCGAATCGGGAATCCAGAGACATGGACCTGCTAGCGCAATTGGAGAATGTACACATTGGTTTTATTCAAACTGCAGATGGTCAGCATGTGACGCTGAATGGCGAGGATGTAGAATCGCAGATTCGTACACTAGAGATAGGCAACTTGGCTTCGCAAATCTCTACCATTAAAGAGGTGCGTGCGTTCTTGGTGGCACAACAGCAAGCGATGGGCGAGAAAAAAGGTATTGTGATGGATGGTAGGGATATTGGTACAGTGGTATTTCCTAACGCAGAACTTAAGCTATTTCTTACCGCTTCGCCCGAAGTGCGTGCAGAGCGTCGATTCAAGGAATTGGAAGCGAAGGGCGAAAAGCCAGTTTGGGAAGAAGTATTGGCTGATGTGAACGACCGCGACTATCGCGACACACACCGTGCGGAGAGTCCGCTGCGTCAGGCAGATGATGCCATTGTAGTGGACAATAGCAAGATGACGCGTGAGGAACAGATGGAGCATATTATTGATGTGTTTAAAGGACGCTCGCAGGGCGAGCTATAGGACGCCCTTCGGGCTATAGGTTAGAGGTTAAAGGTTAGAGGTTAAAGGCGAGGGATGAAGGTTACGATTGATGATAATTCGGGATTTTGCTTCGGAGTGACTACTGCTATTGAGACTGCCGAACGTGAACTGCAGAAGGGGGCACTCTTCTGCCTTGGGGATATTGTGCACAACGGTCAAGAAGTGGAGCGACTGGAAAAACTGGGATTAGAGACGATAGATTATGATGATCTTCGCACCTTACGTAATGTGCGTGTATTGTTGCGCGCACACGGAGAACCGCCTAGTACCTATCATATCGCCAAACGCAATAATATAGAGATAATAGATGCTTCTTGCCCAGTGGTATTGCACCTGCAAAAACGTATTCGTGATACGTATCTGCAACACCATGGCACTGGTGCACAAATCGTGATTTTCGGTAAGAAAGGACATGCCGAGGTGATTGGACTGGAAGGACAGACCAATAATACTGCTATCGTGATTGAAAGTAAACATGATTTGAATAAACTGGATTATACACGTTCGATATATCTATTCTCGCAAACCACCAAATCTGTAGAGGAGTTTCGGGAAATTGTGGAAGAAATCAGAAAGCGGAGATTGGATATTGGGTATCAGGAGTCGGGAGTCGGGAGTCAGGAGACAGTATTCGAATATCACGATACTATTTGCAGGAATGTGGCTAATCGCGTGAAGAAGTTGCAGGACTTTGCTCGTAGTAACGATGTGGTGGTGTTTGTAGGAGGAAAGAAGTCATCGAATGCAAAAGTGCTATACAATCATTGTTTGGAAGTGAACTCTAGCACAGTTTTTGTGAGTAGTGAAGCAGACCTCACCCCTGAGATACTGCAGCAATGCCACAAGGCAGAGCGAGTGGGCATCTGCGGAGCCACTTCTACTCCCAAGTGGTTGATGGAGCAGCTTCGCTGCAGTTTAGAGAACGGCGCAAAGCGCCTATAGTTGAAAGTTTATAGTTTAATGGTAAGAATATATGGAATTTAAACCTAAAACAATTGGTGTCCTCACCTCTGGAGGCGATGCACCGGGAATGAATGCAGCTTTGCGCGCAGTGACGCGTGCAGCCATATCCAATGATATTAGAGTAAAAGCCATCTATCGTGGTTATAAGGGACTTATAGATGGCGAAGTCAAAGAGTTTACTACGCAAGATGTGAGTGGTATTATTCAACGTGGTGGTACGATTATTAAGTCGGCTCGTTGTGCAGAATTCACCACTCAAGAGGGACGCCAACAAGCATACGAAACCATTAAGCGTGAAGAGATTGACGCTTTGATTGTGATTGGTGGTGATGGTTCGTTTACCGGTGGTAGATTGTTTGCACAAGAGTTTAATATCCCTGTGGTAGGTATCCCAGGCACAATTGACAATGACCTCTGGGGTACAGATGCTACTATCGGCTATGACACTGCGCTCAATACTATCATGAACTGCGTAGATATTCTGCGCGATACGGCTACTAGCCACGAGCGCGTCTTCTTGGTAGAAGTGATGGGTCGTGATGCAGGTTTCTTAACCTTGAATGCTGCTATTGCAGCAGGTGCAGAGGCAGCTATCATCCCTGAGCGTGCTACGATTATTGAGCAGATTGAGGCAGCTATTGGTCAGGGCAAACGCAAGAGTAAGAACTCGAGTATTGTGCTTGTGCAAGAGCATGCGATAGAAGGTGGTGCGCAAGCAGTGGCTAAGATGATGGAAGAAGCTCACCCAGAGTTTAGTTCACGCGTAACAATCTTAGGACACTTACAACGCGGTGGTTCACCTTCAGCGAGTGACCGCATTTTGGCTTCGCGTATGGGTATAGCTGCCGTACAGGCACTATTGGAAGACCAACGTAATATTATGGTAGGCGTGAAGAATGGTGAAATAGACTATGTGCCACTGAGCAAAGCTATCAAACAAAAGAAGGATATCAATGATGATAAGTGGACCGCACTGCAGGTGTTAAGTATCTAGTCTGGTGAAGATATCGCATAGATAATAAAAAAGTTCGGCATATTCTGCCGAACTTTTTTATTATCCTTTCACTTTTCCGTTTTCACTTTTCCGTTTTAGGTATATGGCATATGCTGCACATAGAAGGAGTAAGAACACTGCTACATCCCAACCGTCACCAATAGGAGTATCTGGAACGCCAGGTATCACAGGAGTACCATCCTGTGTAGTGGGAATATACCCCTCGCTTGAATTATTTGCATTACCAAGTAACACTCCACCCTTCACAGAACTGGCAATTGTTTTGATTGTACCATTGGCTACAACGAAGGGCGCAGTAGATGAAGTCTGGTTCTGAGTTATGGTTGCTCTGTAAGAACTCGTTGAATGGAACTGATATGGTGCTGGTGCGATAGCGTTCCCCCCAGTAGTATATGAATGATACCTACTGGATGAAGTGCTATATAGTTGCGCATGCAAGATTCCCCCATTAATCAATGGGCATAGTAAAAGCAATATGATGCATAATCGTTTCAAATTTTACCTTAAAAATCTTATTTACAAACACACTTAAATGCCTTGTCATTAATGCGCAGCACATATACACCTGTTGGTAAGGAAGACAAATCCACAACAGATGGCGTACACTCTATAGTATAATTAGTAATTGCCACACCACCAATAGTATAGATAACCATATCACTACCAATAGGTGCTCCTAGCACATGCGCCATCTTATCATGTACATACACTCGCACTTCTGGTTCGTCAGTGGACACATCATCCGAACGCTGGTCTAACAACAAGAATCGTCTATCATTAACAGAGTTAGGTTCTGCACTGAATGTGTATTCCTCACCATCATAAACAGATATTAGTGTCTGATTATCCAAGTCTTTGATATATAGATAATCTCCCACTACCGAAGTTATCCGTAGCGTGTATTCACTATCTGCACCAGCACGAAATCCGATATAGGTACTGTCAATCTTGTCTGATACAGAAATCTCCATCTGCCCCTCTACCTCGCTAGTATAGATACTAACTTGAGACTCGACAGGCATATTTTTCGCATCATAACCATTATCATAGCCCGATGTACATTCATTATGCTGAATGACATACATACGATCTGCACCACTATTCTTACCGCTCACTTGTAGACGTACTCGTTTGAAATTATCGTCTTGTCGTTGAGGTGCCCGCATGGCTTGGTTTCTCGCCTCTGCTGCGTAAACATGCTTAGTATAATCTAGCATAATACTAGCTCTATCTTTCGTAGCTACTACATATACACCTTGCATGGGAGGAATAGTTGTTTGGTCATACTGGGGATCCATCAACTCCGCTCCTTTAGTGCTTAAGGCATAGTATTGTCCCGGAGAGACACCATGCTTCATTACATTATCTGCTCCACCTTGATTTTGCCATTGATTCCATGAGCCCGAATTGTATAGGTAGAATGTTTGTTCTACTCCATCAGTAAAGTCCTTATCATCGAAGGTAGCCAAATCAATTGGTGCGAGAAAACTATTGACAAAGAGATTGCTGCCTCGCATACCGCTAGATGTGCAAGTGAGTGTAATCGTTTGATTTTCTACGATAGGAGTAGCTGTAATATTAAACTCTGCTTGAGGATTGGACGCAGTTCCCTTGTTCTGCGTGAACACGTATCCCGCAAAAGGAGTTAGTTGCTCACTTGCTTGCTTCTCCCAACCGTTTTGCTCACTCCAATGATAAATCAGTGTCTTGTCCTCATCTGTCACAATATCCATGTCGTTGCCAGGCGCACCCATGTATTGCCAAATCTCGTCGCGAGGATTACCCGAATTAAATGCTTGAGTTATATAATTGATAGTCACTTTAGCAGGCTTATTTGCAGTTGTAGGATCAACTCGCAAGAAACCTGCGCCCTCTGGAGTGTTGTCGATGGTGATACTGCTATTTGCAACATTCATCACTCCACCATTACCGACAGTAAGACCACCTGTAGATAGGATATGAAGAGTACCTTGAGGGTTGCTATCTTTTTGCGTAAATGCGATACTCGCTACCGTGTCATGCGTATGTAATTCTGCACTTGCTTGGATATTGACAGGTTCTTGAGGCTTAGGCAATCTGCCCACATTCCAGTTATTTGGATTATTCCAATATTTATCGCCACCACCTCCTATGAAAGTAGGGATTGGGATTGTAAACTCAATGGATTTTTCAACATAGTTAAAGTTTTCTGTACTTTCTTGATAAGCTGTAATCGTTATCACTCCTCCTAATTTATCAATAATCAGTTCACCTTCTTCATCAAAATGGGCATACGGATTATCTAGCATTTTATACTTGATTTCTTGAATGATGGTTGAGGTTGCATTTTTAGTATATCCCTCACGCCAATCACTAGATTCATCCAATACATTTGTTTCAGGATTCCAGGTGAGTGTAGGTGTCGCTTTGATAACATTGGCAATAACTGGTATTGTACATGTAATTTGCGCTATTTCATCGTGTACGTAGATATAATCTTGAAAAGCCCCTATCGTATTTGCTTTAATATTCACTTGCCTTGTAACCATCCCCCATGCTCCACACTCATCTTGGATATTATCCTTTGGCAAAGTCAAGGATGTACTATATTCTGTCAAAGACAATTCATCATCTTTGATATTAGCATAAGAAACTACAAAATCTTTTGTTACTTCACTATTGATTGTTATATCACCAAAGTCAACTGGTTCCGCTTCTATATATTGCGCAGGTATGATAGACACAAATTGCAGCATGTGGTATCCCAAGTTGATATCTGTGATACGCACAAATTTCAGGTGTGTCGCTTCACGCGAAAGAGGTAATAGTAGAGACCATGCTTTATTAGTAGTAGGTGTAACGATACCATTCTCAATAGGTACCCAATATTGACCTTCATCTAGGGATTGATAAACCTCTATTTGCCCTGCTAGCTGTCCCCAAGCCTTTAATCCATAATAATAGAACATCAATTTACCAGGGATACCCTTAGTGCGGTCTATTTCAAATACAAACTCCTTTATACTTTCATATGGATTAAACTCAAATTTATCGCTCAATTCATATCCAACTACTGGCAATAGTACATCTTCACAACCCAAAGACGGGACACGCACTCGCACAGGAATTTCCATATCAGTAGCTTCATACACTTCAGTTCCTGGAACTGTAGCTTTGATAAGCAGTTCACCTGCCCCATTGACTTTTAGTGCTTTATTATCAACAATTGACACTACAGCATTATTGGGGCTACTATATGCTAATAAATTTGTACGCTCTTGGCTAAATTCCCATTCATGCGTTGTTGAATTAAGAATATATACTTTGGCAGACAAAGCAACATTGTCATCACCAACATGCAACGAAGTTAAATCTTGCTCCCAAGAAATATGTTGTATTATTTTTTCAGTTGCTTTGAATGGTTTGGATATTTCCGCGTACGCATACTCATCATTTCCCACCTGATACGCTGTGATTGTAGCAGTGCCAGCAGTGAGTGCCATAAAGCTCAAACTATCGGCTGCTACCCTGAACACCTCTGGGTTAGATGACCTATATTTCACGGGCAACTCAGCAGTCATGCCATTTGTAGCTGCATTTGTAATAGTTTGATTGAGTACAACCAATGGTGTAGATGCACTCCATTCTGATGTCCATTGCAGGTTTTGCTTACTTTTTTCTGTAGTTGCTACTAATATAATTTCTTCTTTGTTACCTTTCTCGTCAGTAATTACTAGCTTTGTACCAGGCGAAGTTTGATGCGCACTACTCGTATTATAAGTGACTGTAATTGGTGTATACTCTCCATATATCTCACCACCAATCGAGGTAATAGTCGAAGGCGATACAGTAAAACGTTTATCTTCAACACCGTTTTCTTTCACTACTTTTAAATTTACTTTATACCCCGCATTAGCATATCGCAGAGCAAACGACTTTTGTGGATAGTTATTTTTCTTAATAGCATGTACTCCAAAATCAAGAGTGTCGTTGTCGTTTGTTCTATCATTTAAGTCATCAATTGCCTCAAAGTCATTCAATTCCGAAACAGCAATATCTTTATAATAACCAGTGTAAGTGGCATCATAAAAGAACTTTATATACTTAGTACTTCTATCTAGTATTTCAGGATTAATTTTCACATACTCAGTAGTATTTAGCTGACCATTCGTTGTCCATAATTCATTCCAAGTTACACCATCTGGACTTTCATAAACTATAAACGCTTTTTTTGTGTCACCTAGGGGCGTAGCGGTTGCAGTATGCTTATATTGGAAAGTTAGTTTGTGTGGTATTCCCGAAAACCTAATTGTATAGTACAACGGATTAGCAGTCCATACTATTATATCATCTTGGTTTAATGATATTTCACCTGTTTCACTACAAGTATTCTTTCCATATGATTTTTCATGATCATAATAAAGAGCGTCACGCAATGCCTTTGTATTCATCTCAAACGGCACATGGTTATTGGGATTAGCGAGATTGACCACGATTTGTTCTTCGTGCTCAGCCCAATAAGATGTTTCCTCTTGTTTTATATTTAGCGATATTTGTTTTATAGATTCTTTATTGAATACGGAAAGATTTAGTTTGTTTTTTGCAGACCCTTGCCGCAAAACTGCAGCATCTGTATCCGAAGTACTGAAAGTAAGAACTACGTCATCATATTTATCATAGTTATCATGATTTGCGTGAGTAGAACACGTTGATACAAAGAAATCTGCATACTCTTTACCATTTACATAATTACGATCATAATACACCGACTCTGATGCGATACTAAATACAGGAGTGTGCTTGGAAACAGTAAGAGTCAACTCTTTCGTAAATGGTTTATATTCGTCATTGCCATCAAATGTGGCTGTAATTTTAGCTACACCCGCATTTTTTGCTTTCAGCACCCCACTCTCTATGCTGAGCACATCATTGTCGTAATTGCCATCTCCATCTTCTTGATATATCGAAGAACGAGAAAGGGTTTTTATCGTGAAAGTAACAGGTAGGAATATAGCATTGTCTGTCGTTTTATTTTTCAAAGTATATGCATCAGTAATTGTAGCATAATCACCCACATGATATTCACCGCTATTAGCATTCACATTGGCTATATTCCAGTTAAAATCAGCGATATATCTATCTGTTACACCAGTAAGAGTTACATCATAAGTGGTTCCATTAGACCACAACTTTAATGTCGCTGTATGGGGTTGATCCTCACCCGCAAAATCATCGTGAATATATGAAAGATGAATTGTAGCCGTTCCATATTTACCAACACTAGAATTATTTTCAATTTTTGTCACGCTAAATTTATCTTTATGCGTACCTTCTTCTATTGAATAAGATATGGCAGGAACATTACACCAATCTATAGTAATAGTATTTGTAGAAGGAGTAGAATTTAAAATTTTCTGTCCAACTCTAAGATTCATTGAGGACGGAGAGTTCAGATATTTTAATTCTGTTACTTTGATATTCGTAAAATTACCAGCAAAGTTACCTGAATAAAATAATCTGATATACTTAGTATCCTTGGGTAATTCTTGATTTATCGTATTATTATTTCTTTCTGACTTCCATATCTCAACATAATTACTATTATTTGAACTAACAAATAAACGATAATCTATTCCAGTACTGCCCCCACTAGTTGTTGCAGAAAACACACCTGGTATACCACTAGTATTTAAAGCTATATCTACATATTTATCATCATAATTTAAACCTCCCCAAGTTGCATCGCCAAGCCTAACTCCATTACTCCAACTAGTAGTGCCTTGTTTTTTAATCGTAGTGTTGCCATCATTAAAATGCGATTGCGTCATTACTGTGTTGTAGGGGAGTTGTGCCCACGCATTAGCAGTTGCCACTAACATAGCAACTAGTAGGAAAATATGACGTAAAAATTGTTTCATCTTTCTTAAGCAAAAAGTGTCATTTATTAAGATTCTACCTATCTACATGCTTTTATTTAAGCCGAAAATCGGTGCAAAATTAATATATTTCTATGGAATATGCAAATTCTTACGCGCGTATATACGCACATTATAAAGGTGTGAGGTGTTTTTCATAAAAATTGCTACTTTTTTTAGTGATGGAGGAACCTATCCCCTACCTCTCCCTGAGAGCATCCAAGAACACTATGAGCATTGTCGGTGCTCCCACTAAGAGAAAGGAGTTAGGTGAAGTAGCGCTGGTGATTCTTCGGTGAAGGTGGCAGAATGTTACGTTTATCCTACGTATATCCTACGTATATCTTACGTATATCCTACGTAAATGATACGTAATTGACACGTAATTGGCAAGAAATTGTTTAGTGTTTAGTGGACGCTCGCAAGCGAGCTACTGTTTAGAGATTAAAAGCGAGGATTTGTTTAAAGACAATTCAGGACAATTAAGGCGTCAATTATTGTCAATTCGAGGGTTATTTTTTGTTATTGCTCTAATGAAATGCAACTACGTCGCATTTGGAGAACAAAACAAAATAATAGTCTATGTCACCCACAAGAAAATGAGAAATTTAATAATGACAACAAGTGTCAACAGGTATATAAATCATTATTTTTAGATAAAAATACATTTTTTTTGCAAAACATTTGGTCAATTCAAAAAAAAGCAGTAATTTTGCAGCCGATTTCGGAAAAAACGAAGCCCAGATGGCGGAATCGGTAGACGCGCTGGTCTCAAACACCAGTAGGTTCACCCCTGTGCCGGTTCGACCCCGGCTCTGGGTACAAAATCCCGCCTAACAAACGTTAGGTGGGATTTTTTGACTCCTCCAACTCCCCTTCAAGGGAAGAGATGAGGCAAACAAGATATTTATTAATCCATATAAAGGTCAGGCGGGAGACTTAAACATCCGCTATCACTCAGAACAGGCTAACTGCCCGGAGAGAAAAACGAAAAGGAGGTGTATGCAATGATCATAGTTCCAGTGAAAGAAGGTGAGAACATCGAGCGCGCGATCAAGAAATTCAAACGCAAATTCGATAAGACAGGTGTCGTAAAAGAACTTCGTCGCCGTCAACAATTCTCAAAACCATCAGAAATCAAGCGTGAGAAAATGATGCACGCAGTGTATGTTCAACAATTGCATGCGCACGATGGAGAATAATTAAACTAAAAAGAACCGCAAAATTGCGGTTCTTTTTGTTTTGGACGGCTAACGTCTAATGGATAAGGGACGCCCATAGGGCTATTGGACGGCTTCGCCTATTGGATATAGGACGCTACCTATTGGGCAAGCAGTTGGCGAACAATGAGATTGATGGTTTTGCCTTCGGCTTTGCCAGCGAGTTGCTTGGTAGCCACACCCATCACCTTACCCATGTCTTGTGGACCAGTGGCACCTACTTGAGCAATGATAGTTTGCAACGCAGCCTTGAGTTCGTCCTCCGACATCATAGCAGGTAAATAGCGCTCAATAACAGCACATTGCGCCATCTCGTCGTCTGCGAGTTCTGGGCGATTGGCAGCACGGAACATCTCGGCAGCCTCTTTGCGCTGCTTCACCATCTTTTGCAGAATCTGCAAAGCACGCTCATCGTGCAGTTCACCATCACCACCTTTGGCTGTCTTAGCCTCTAGAAACTCTTTCTTAATACCACGCAACGCGTCTAACGCTACTTTATCTTTTGCGAGCATCGCTTTCTTGATGTCTTCGCTGATTTGATCAAAAAGATTCATAATTCAAAAAGTTATAAACGTTTCATGCGCCCTCGGCGCTTGTTTCGAAGTTTCATTATTCAATCACAAAAATATTAATTGCACTAGAATATATACTGGCAAGAGTACGATGAGGGAGAAACGGAACATATAGCCAAAGAACGAAGGCATCTTTACACCACTCTCTTCTGCAATCGCTTTGACCATGAAGTTTGGTCCATTACCGATATAGGTCATCGAACCAAAGAACACCGCACCTAAACAAATGGCTTGCAAGAGAATCTCTGGCACACCAGCAATAAGATTTGTTCCAAAAGTAGCCAACTGTTCTGGAGCCAATCCCGACGCTACACTATGAAATGCCACCGCCGTAGGAGTATTGTCCAAGAAACTAGACAATGCACCAGTAGCATAGTAGAACTGCCATGTATGGGTCATACCCAATGAAGCAGCATTAGCATTAAGATACGCCAGCGCAGGCGTCATAGTAACAAAGATGCCAAAGAACAACACTGCCACCTCATTGATTGGTGCCCACGAATATTTATTAAGTTCGTAGCGAACATGTTTCTTAGTTGTATATAAACTCATTGCCGTAAGCAATAGCAATACTATTTCGCGCAAGTATTTAATCCACAAATGCGCATCTGGCTCAGCCATCAAAGGTATATTGCCAGAATGGATAAATGCAACGGCAAGAATAATTCCTAATAAGTAAATAAGATTCGTCTTACCCTGAATAGTTAAACTTTTATGCTCACGGGAATCAGCTGAAAGGGCAGTCCAATGCTCTTTCTTATTGTAGTAGTAACTGTCTAATGCAAAATACAGCAAGAGCAATACTGCACCCGTAAACAACCATTGAGGGAACAACGATAGGAACCAAGTAAACTCTGCGCCACGCAAGAAGAGCATAAACAATGGAGGGTCACCTAGCGGCGTGAGTAATCCACCACAGTTGGCGCATAAAGCAATGAAGAACAAGACAGTATGCACTTTATATTCACGTTGTTGGTTCGTATTAAGCAGCGGACGAATCAGCAACATCGCTGCCCCCGTTGTGCCCATAATACTTGCCAAAAGCCAACCTAACCCTAAGAAGCAAGTATTGACCCATGGTTTGGCTTTGATATCACCTGAGAGATGAATACCTCCCGTAACAACATACAACGACAAAAGTAATACTATAAAAGGAATATAATCAGAGAGCAACTGATGCTCCAATTCCTTTGCCATACCTCCCATAACCAAGCAAACGGCTGTGGGAATAGCCAACAGAAGGGATACTGCAAGTTTATGACGATTTTCATCCCACCAGTTAGCAACTATCAAGGGAGCTACCGCTATAACCAATAGCATCAATCCAAATGGAATCAAGCTCCATGCGCTATGTACGATTTGTTCCATAATTATGTTGTGTAGTTATTGTTCAAAATTGTTCAATGTGGTTCAAAGTGGTTCAATACTATATTATTAATCCAACTTTAGTACGGCTAGGAAGGCTTTTTGTGGTACTTCCACGTTGCCAATTTGCTTCATACGTTTCTTACCTTTTTTCTGTTTTTCAAGCAGTTTACGCTTACGACTCACGTCACCGCCATAACACTTTGCCAATACATCCTTGCGCACTTGCTTCACCGTCTCACGAGCGATAATCTTGGCGCCGATAGCCGCCTGAATAGCAATATCAAACTGCTGGCGAGGTAGTAGCTCTTTGAGCTTCTCGCACATACGACGACCAAAGCTCTCGGCATTATCCCTGTGGGTCAAAGTACTCAAAGCATCCACTTGTTCGCCATTGAGCAGGATATCGAGTTTCACTAGGTTACTTGGACGGAAACCATTGTGATGCCAGTCGAACGAAGCATACCCCTTGGAGATAGACTTGAGTTTGTCATAGAAGTCAATCACAATCTCGCCCAGTGGCATATCGTATAAAATCTCCATACGGTCGCCTGAAATATACTCTTGCTTCACCAGTTCACCACGCTTACCCAAGCACAAGGTCATGATTGGACCAATATAATTGCTTGTCGTAATCACGCTGGCGCGGATATAAGGTTCCTCAATACGATCAATCACTGTGATATCGGGCATACCCGCAGGGTTATGCACCTCGTGCATCTCACCGTCCTTGGTATATACCTTATAGCTTACGTTAGGCACTGTAGTGATCACATCCATATCAAACTCGCGATCCAAACGCTCTTGCACAATCTCCATATGCAATAGTCCCAAGAATCCGCAGCGGAATCCAAATCCCAATGCCACCGAAGACTCAGGTTGGAAGGTCAACGCCGCATCGTTGAGTTGGAGTTTCTCCAGCGAAGCACGCAAATCCTCAAAATCCTCTGCCTCAATAGGATACACACCCGCAAACACCATAGGTTTGGCTTCCTCAAAGCCCTCAATAGCTTCCGTACAAGGGCGCGCCACATGCGTGATAGTATCGCCCACCTTCACCTCTGTAGAAGTCTTGATACCTGAAATAATATATCCTACATTACCCGCAGAAATTTCCTTTGTAGGTTGCATATCCAACTTCAGTACACCTATCTCGTCGGCATCATATTCCTTACCTGTATTGAAGAAGCGCACACGGTCACCCGACTTCATCGTACCATTCACCACCTTGAAGTAGGCAATGATTCCGCGGAAGGGGTTGAACACCGAGTCAAACACCAAGCATTGCAGCGGCGCCTCTGGGTCGCCCACAGGAGGAGCGATGCGGTCGATGATCGCGTCTAATATCTCTGGCACACCATCACCCGTCTTCGCCGAGCAACGCAATATCTCCTCACGCTTGCAGCCCAGCAGGTCGATAATTTCATCCTCCACTTTCTCTGGCATAGCCGAATCCATATCGCACTTATTCATCACAGGGATGATCTCCAAGTCGTGCTCCAATGCCATATAGAGGTTGGAGATGGTCTGCGCTTGCACCCCTTGCGATGCATCTACGATCAATAGTGCACCCTCGCAGGCAGCGATGGAGCGGCTCACCTCGTAGGAGAAGTCCACGTGTCCCGGAGTGTCAATGAGGTTGAGGGTGTAGCCCTTATATTGCATCTGAATGGCATGGGACTTAATGGTGATACCACGCTCTTTCTCCAAATCCATATCGTCCAGCACCTGATTCTCCATCAAGCGTTTGTCCACCGTAGCGGTGTACTCAATCAATCGGTCTGCCAATGTGGACTTGCCATGATCGATATGGGCTATAATGCAAAAATTTCGTATATTCTTCATATGGTTAGTTATGAACTATGAGTGATAAGTTATGAAGTATGAGTGATAAGTTATGAGTTGCACCTTCTACTCCTAATTTATAATTGGCTGCAAAGGTAGTGAAAAATTTGCATATATGCAAAAAAAATAGTAATTTTGTCGCCAATTTAATAATCAATCAACAATAACCATGCTTAAACAACATGTAGTAGTGCGCTTCTGTGGTGATTCAGGCGACGGTATGCAATTGACCGGCACCATGTTTGCTTCGCTAAGCGCCATCTTGGGCAATGAGATTAGTACGTTGCCTGATTTTCCAGCCGAAATACGTGCGCCTCAAGGTACCTTGGGCGGCGTGAGTGGTTTTCAAGTACAATTAGGTTCGGGAGTATATACCCCTGGTGATCAAGCCGATGTGATAGTAGCAATGAACGCTGCTGCACTCAAAGTATGTGCATTGGGCTCGAAATTCAACCAAGCAGGCGCGAAGTGGGAAGAAGGTGAATCTATGTTCAAGCGCGATGCCGTCATCATCGTGGATACCGATTCGCTGACTGCGAAAGACCTCGAGAAAGCACTCTATACCACAGATAATCCTTTTACCGAACTCGGCATACCCGAGTCGGTACAAATCATACCTGTAGCCCTCACCCAACTCACCAAAGAGGCGCTCAAGGACATGGGACTAGACAACAAGTCGGTGCTCAAGTCACGCAATATGTTTGCGTTGGGAGTTGTATGCTGGCTCTTTAATCGTCCTGTGGACAAGGCGGTTGCTTTCCTCGAGAGCAAGTTCCAGAAGAAGCCCCAACTGATAGCACCTAATGTGAAGGTACTTACCGACGGCTTCAACTACGGACAAAACCTCGCACTCAACGTGCAGACCATGAATGTGGAGAAATCCCGCGAGCTCCCTAAAGGCACCTATACCTCCATTGCTGGCAACAAAGCCACCGCATGGGGATTGATTGCCGCAGCGGAGAAATGCGGCAAGCGATTGTTCTTGGGTTCCTACCCTATCACCCCAGCTACGGATATCATGCACGAGTTGGCAGCTCGCAAAGACATGGGCGTGATGGTGGTGCAAGCCGAAGATGAAATAGCGGGTGTATGCACAGCTATTGGCGCCGCTTTTGCTGGCGACTTGGCAGCTACCAGCACCTCTGGTCCTGGCCTCAGTCTGAAGGGCGAAGCTATCGGCTTGGCAGTGATGGCGGAGTTGCCATTGGTGGTGATGGATGTACAACGCGGCGGACCAAGTACGGGTCTGCCTACCAAGACCGAACAAACCGACCTGATGCAAGCCATCTATGGTCGCAACGGCGAGTGCCCAGCGGTGGTGATAGCAGCCTCTAGCTCCGCCAACTGCTTCGACTATGCCTATAAGGCAGCTAAGATTGCCATGGAGAATATGACACCAGTAGTGCTCTTGACCGACACCTATCTGGCCAACGGCACAGGTCTCTGGCGTATACCTCAACTCAGCGAACTGCCTGAAATCCAACCACAAAGTGTGCCTGAAGAACTGAAAGGCAACTACAACCCTGCTCTGCGCGATGAGCGTGGTGTACGCTACTGGGCATATCCTGGCATGGAGGGCTATGAGCACCGCAATATTGGACTAGAGCGCGATGCTAAACTCGGAACTATCTCCACCAATCCAGAGAATCACCAAAAGATGGTGCTTGCTCGTCAAGCGAAGATTGACCAAGTGGCTAACCAAATACCATTGCTTCAGGTGCAAGGTAATAAAGATAGCGATACCCTGCTCGTAGGTTGGGGCTCTACCGAAGGCCACCTCCACGCCGCTGCCAACGAGCTAGGATGTGCATTGGCACATTTCAACTATATTAATCCATTGCCAAAAAACACTGAAGAGGTACTACACCAATACAAGCGCATTGTGGTGTGCGAACTCAATAGTGGACAGTTTGCCGCATACCTACGCAGCAAGATCGAAGGCATGAGCTTAGAACAATATAATGAATTGACTGCGCAGCCATTCGCAGTCGACCGCATAGTTAATTTTGTCAAAAACACCTTATAATATATAGTATGGAAGCAAGTCAATTTAAGAGCAATCAATATGTAAAGTTCTGTCCAGGTTGTGGTGACCATGCTATCTGCATGGCATTGCAGAAGGCCATGGCGGAAGTGGGTGTACCTACCCATCAGACAGTGGTAATCTCGGGTATCGGCTGTTCGAGCCGTATGCCACACTACTTGAACACCTACGGTTTCAATACCATCCACGGTCGTGGTGGTGCTATCGCTACAGGTGTGAAGACCAGTCATCCTAAACTCAGTGTATGGCAAATGACTGGCGACGGCGACTGCCTCGCTATTGGTGGCAACCACTTCATCCACGAGTTGCGCCGCAATGTGGATCTAAATATCTGCCTATTTAATAATAGGATATACGGTCTGACCAAAGGTCAGTACTCCCCTACCTCACCCAAAGGATTTGTGAGCAAGTCCAGTCCGTTTGGTACAGTAGAACGTCCATTCATCCCTGCCGAACTGGTATTCGGTGCACGTGGCACCTTCTTCGCCCGCACACTAGACGTGGATATGCCAACCACTGTGGATTGTATGGTACAAGGTCATCAGCACAAAGGTGCCAGCGTGATTGAGTGTCTGGTTAACTGCGTGATATTCAACAACGGTACACACTCATGGATAGCCGACCGCGAAATGCGCGCCGAACGCTCTATCGTATTGAAGCACGGCGAGAAAATGATCTTCGGGAAAGAGAAAGACAAGGGTTTAGCTTTAGACTACAGCCAAGGTCTGATTCCTCAACTCATCGTCGTACCAGCCGATGATCCACGCGTACTTACCCACGATGCTACCATGCAAGACCCAACCCTCCATCGTATGCTAGCCATGATGGGGCAAGATGAGGCGATTAGGCGATTAGGTGAAGAGGCGACAGGCACAGAGTTACCTATCGCCCTCGGCGTGATACGCAATGTGGAGGAAGAGTCGTACGACATGGCTGTCAATCAGCAAATCAACGAGGTGCGCGTGAAGAGCAAAGCCAACACCTTCGATCAATTGACCCAAACACTAGAGCAGTGGGAGGTTTAGGAGTTTAGGAGAATATAGTTATATATGAAAAGATTTGTTATTTTATTTGCATTATTTGCAACTATCGTTTTTAGCGCCAATGCGCAAATAGTCAATGACACCACTGTGGCTACTCCTCAAGAAGAGAGCATACTGATGAAGGTGGAAAATTGGTATGCCAACAACATGAACTATCTGAGTATCACGCTGTTGATGACAGTGGAATCCTCTTTCATTCCTTTCCCTAGCGAAGTGGTAATCCCTCCAGCAGCTTATGTTGCTGGTAAAGAAGAGAGCACGCTGCATGTGACAGATAACTATATATTAAATGTGCTGTTGATTGTTCTTTTCGGTACAATCGGCGCGTTGCTCGGAGCTATCATCAATTACTTTTTGTCTATGTGGCTCGGTCGCCCTATCATCTACGCGTTTGCGGATAGCAAGATTGGGCACCTCTGTTTGTTGTCATCGGAGAAAGTGAAGAAAGCAGAGGATTACTTCAATGACCATGGCAAAGTGAGTACCTTTGTAGGTCGTTTGATTCCCGGTATTCGCCAGCTCATCAGTATTCCTGCGGGATTGAGCAAGATGAATTTTGGTCAGTTCTTGCTATACACCTTCTTGGGAGCCAGTATTTGGAATGTGATTTTAGCTTTATTGGGCTATATCGCTCACGGGCAGATGGAGCTTATACACGAGTATAGCCACGAACTGAGCATCGCTATCATGGCATTACTGGGTGTAGTGGTGGTGTATTTTGTGGTGAAAGCAGTAGTGAAGAAGGTTAAAGTTTAGAGGCGAAAGAGCTCTAACTATGCGCCCAGCCTAGTGCAAAGACACTCACACGGCACCCTCTGACGGGTGCCGTTTCTTTCATACATGCCATCAGCGTGGCACCCGACGTAATCACATCATCCACCAATAGCACATGCTTATTCTTCCACTCCTCTGGATAGCGCAGCACAAACAAATCTTTGACATTCTTCTCTCGCTGTTCAAACTGGGATAAGGACTGATGAGGATTATTGCGCATGCGCATCAGGTGCTCTGTATCTATAGGTATATGTAGCACTTCGCTCAGTCCTCTGCATATCCATTCCGCTTGATTAAATCCTCGCTCTCGTAAGCGACGAGGGTGTAGTGGCACTGGTACTAGATAATCCACACCATCCATCAACTCCGTATCCACATACTCCATAGCAGCCACATATCCTAATTGGTAAAAGATTTCTGGACATGGATGCGAACCAAACTTACCTTGTTCTATCAATCCACGTAGCACTTGTCCACGTTCCCGATTATAGTACGCCCATGCTGCACCATGCTCGTAACGAACCTTCCTACTTTGTGAGCAAATATGTTCGGCAAATAACATGTCAATGCCATTATCTGCTAAGTGCGCGTGCTCAGTCCTATCTATTGAAGCTATACAGGAAGAACAAACCACTTGCTCTTCCTCTACCAGTTTTTGCCCACACGCAGCACAACACGAAGGAAACAACACCTCTTTTATTGCATGCCAACATGTAGAAAAAATCCTAGTCATTATTTCTTTTTAATCCAAGGAATAATCTCTTTACGATGCTCTACGATTGCTGCCAACATCAATCCCAACAACCATCCTACCACAATTGCAATTGCAATACACTTGATAGGGCCATTAATTGGCAAAGGTTCTATCACGAAAGGTGTTTGCAACACCACAGGTGCAGTAGCATATGCCAATCGAGTATCCGTAGCACGCAGCTGTTCCATCTCTTCTTGAATGTCGTCCAAAAACAGGTTAATCTCACGACCACCTAAGACCACACCTTGCTTCGTATTTTCCAACCCAATCTGTACCTCTTGGTTATGGGAGAAATAGAACACAGATGTAAGACTATCCAACTTCTCCAATTGGTCATGATGAAATTTTGCCTCACGTTCCAAATTCGCACGAAACTGAGCATATGGCGCACGAATACTCTCGCGGCTATTCAAATACTGCAGAATGGCCTCTTGCAATTGGGGCACATTATCCGGACTCTTTGTACGAAACTGCAATGCCAAACGGTCTGGCATATGTACAGTGGCAGAGTCGTGCGGAAACTCAAAATCTATATCCACCACATCTGCCACATTATCATCCAAAAAATCAACCACATTATACGTCACAAACCACGAATTACCTGCTGCCAATTCTGGGGTAACATTGAGAACTGCGGCCAGATTTTGATGCGCAAAACGATAACTCATTTTTCCAAAAGTACTAAACTCATTTTGCAGCACATCTTTGGTTGCGCCATTGATAATCGCCACGGCATTTACCTTATATATACGATTATCTTCGCGCGAATAGTACAATGCCAGTGCTATCACTAGCGCCATTATGGGCAACACCACCCACCACTTACGTAACGAGAGGCGAATCCAAGAACCTATACCTGCAAACAAACCTTTCACACCACGAACTATCGCGCGACCAAATGCCGCACATAGTTCAAACAAATTCATTTCTCTTGGTTGTTCCATATCTTATTTCTTTTTTATTTACTCTATAGCGCCCCGCGCCACTCTCTAAACACTACTTCCTCCCACGCATCCAACCAGCAAAACTGCCAAAGTTGGTTGGTGTATCTTGTGTTGGTTTTGTTTCGATAATATCATCATCCAAATCTATCAATATATCGCCAC
Organism: uncultured Bacteroidales bacterium; assembly: GCA_937891975.1. GTDB lineage: Bacteria > Bacteroidota > Bacteroidia > Bacteroidales > Paludibacteraceae > Colicola. The sequence continues at coordinate 229,830 of CALAUA010000015.1, read as the reverse complement.
TCTCGTGTGCCACAGGACGATTCACTACATGCACTGGTATATCTATCGTTGCTGACGGTATATCTTCTAGGATATCCTCTTTCTCTGGCATCTTAGTATCGCCATAATGTAGTTCAATAGCTTCTTCCACAGTCTTTTTATCCACCGCATCATCCAAGCCAGGGATGTTCGACACCTCAAAACCCGTAGCGATAATTGTCACGCGCACTTTATCTTCCAGTGTCTCATCCAGCGATGCGCCCCACTGCACCTCTACATCCTCACCTATCTCGCTTACAAACGCATGTATCTGGTCTATCTCTGACATGATCAGCGCATTTTCCGTAGTCGTATAAATCTGTAATAGCAGACGAGCTGCACCACGCACATCACTATTTACCAGCGGCGAATGCAATGCTTCATGGATAGCCTTCGTAATGCGATTTTCGCCATTAGCTACACCCACACTCATAATAGCCACATTACCGTTCTTGAGGGTGTTGTAAACATCTGCAAAGTCCGTATTGATATATCCTGGCACAGTGATAATCTCCGCAATAGCGCGTGCTGCATTAGCCACCACATCATCCGATTTTGCAAAGGCATTCAGCATGTTTAAGTCAGGATAAATCTGGCGCAGTTTCTCATTATTAATCACCAATATCGCGTCCACCTGTTCTGCCAACTGTGCTACACCTACCATTGCTTTCTTAATCTTCTTTGGCCCTTCAAAAGTAAAAGGAATGGTCACGATGCCCACTGTCAATATCCCCATCTCTCGCGCTACCGATGCTACTACTGATGACGCACCTGTACCCGTACCGCCGCCCATACCGGCCGTCAAAAACAGCATCTTCGTGCCATCGTTCAGCGAATCTTTGATGCGGTCACGATTTTGTTCCGCATACTCATGCGCTACCTCAGGCTTACCACCTGCACCCAGTCCAGGACCTAACTGCAATTTTGCAGGCACACTACTACGCTCAAGCGCCTGCTTGTCAGTATTACATACTAAGAAGGTCACGTCCTTCACTCCTTGAGCGTACAAGTAGTTCACCGCATTGCAGCCACCACCGCCTACGCCCATCACTTTAATGATTGAATCTTGAGCTATATCCAAGCCCAAATCGTTAATCACGTCTATCATAGTTATAGTATCTATTACTGTTTCACATTATCAATACCCCGTCTGATCGGTAAATAGATCCACGGTCTTCTCTGCTAAAATATCTATTATGCGTTTCCCTGACTTTGTCGGAACACTCGGATGTTCCGCGCGGTACGATGCACCTAGCAGAAGCGTTCCTATCAGCGACGAATACTGTGGCATACACATCTCATCAGATGTATCGGCTGTCAGCCAACCTGCATGCGAACCATACATCACTTCTATTGATGTCTTCGTCTGCATATAGGGAACCAAACCCTGCAACATCGCGCCACCGCCTGTCACATACACCACGCCGTAGCGATCTGGCTCTTTGTTCAGTTCATCTAACAATGGATTCAATATCTGATTTAATCGATTATTGATTATCCCTGCCAACTCTTCTGCAGTAATCGCCACCTCACCGAGAGGCGACACTACCGATGGAACACGAAAACGATGATTCTTAACCACCATCTCCGCGCACGCACAGCCGTATTTACACTTCAACTGCTCCGCATACGCCACGGACACGCCTATCTGCTCTATGTCGCGCGTAATGTCGTAACCGCCGTATGGTAGCACTTTGTTATACAGATATTGATTGCCTTTATAGATAGTCAAAGTAGTTGTTTGCGCACCAAAATCTATGATTGCGCAACCCCTATCCGTATCTTCATCTGTTGTCAATGCATTCAGTAGTGCGTCTGGACGTACAAACATATGTTCTAAGCGTTTGCCTGAGCGATTAAAACTATCCGTTACTTTCTGTTCCAAATCTTTTTTTCCGACAAAAGCTATAAAATGCGACTCCACCAACGCTGCACGCTGATTGGGTGTGGGTTCATTGTCTTGTTCCACACCATCCAGCTTGTAGTAATAAGGTATCAAGTCCAGTACTGCTACATCGGGATTGCGCGCTTCTATCTTTTGCTTACATTCCTCTTCCATTTCCTCTAGCAATGCCTTCATTACCTCGCGTTTACGCACTTGGTCGCGACGTGAGAACACGGGCACCACTTGCATAGTCCTACCGCCCACGCATGCAAAAGCCGATGGCAATGCCTCGGTGTGAATACGGTTAGACAACAATTTCAACATCTCATTAATCATAAAACCCGCATTGGCGGTATTGTTTATGATACCCTTTTCCACACACTCAAACTTCTGCGATGACTCCACGCCCAATACACGCAGCAGACCACTATCGGTCATCTCTGCCGCCATTGCACGCACATTGTGACTGCCTAAGTCTATTGCCACCAACGGCACTGATTGTAGTATCTTTTCCTTCTTTGCCATCTCTCTAAACACTAAATCCAGAACTACTCCCTCCCCACTACTTGTCCATCAAATCGCAGGTCATACTCGCGATATTCTGGATGCTCTATTTCCTCCAAACCATGGGTGTACAACTTGCGCAAACGCGCCAATTTATCTGCATAACCATCCAACGTACCCAACAATATCTTGGCCTTCTGACCACGTTGGGTTAGCAGCAAGTGGTTAGGATGTTGCACATGTATATCACTAATCAACTCGCGCCAATAGTGATTACCCTGTAACCACTCCACAAAATCGTAATACTCCTCTCTGGCTGCACGCTCACTCACCGCACCTCTAAATACAGGCAAATCCACCTCTACCGACTTGCGCGCAGGCATCACCCGCCTATCGCTATCTACATAATAGCAACCATCTGCCGTCACTACACACAGCACAGGCACTCGTTGGGTCACTTCCACCCAAACCACACCAAAGGGCGACTTATAGCACTCGACTGTGCGCACCATATCATGCGAAAGCAAACATTGTTCAATTGCCTGACAGTCAACCTGTTGCATCATCAATGCTAGCGGATACAATCGATAACGCTTCAAATAGCCTTCCAATTCATCTGCCTGCACCAACTGACGTTGCATACTATCTCTCACCACAATCTTTACCGCCGTACATGGTGAGTCATCTTTTTGGGAAGAGCACCATGCGCCACCCACCAATACTGCCCCGCAGCACAAGACTACTAACACAGCCAAAAGGATTTTTTTTACCATACTTTTCATAATTAAGGTTTATATTTGTAATGCTTTTTTAATGTCATCCACCTGTCGGTCTATATCTCCAGCACCCATCGTAATCACCACACAATCTTTGCCTTGCGCCAACTTGTTCTTTATCCGCTCACGCAAGTACTTCGCCAAAATTCCTGGCAGCACCAATGCCTTCTTCGCATGAATCTTTTCCATCAACCACTCACTAGTCACCCCTTCGAGAGGTTTCTCTCTTGCTGGATAAATTGGCAACAATGCCACTTCATCCAAAGTACTCAACACTTGAGCAAAATCGGCTGCAAAATCGCGCGTTCGTGTAAACAAATGAGGTTGAAACACACCTATCACATACCGATTTGGATATAATCGTCTCACCGACTCTATGCTTGCTTGCAACTCTGCAGGATGGTGAGCATAATCATCCACATACGCCACTTGTGGGGTATTCACATGAATATTAAACCGGCGATAAACACCGCTGAAACTCTTCATTCCTTCGCGCAACTCATCTTCTGTCGCCCCCATCAGCCATGCTACAGCCATTGCTGCCACACCATTCTCCACATTCACCCACACAGGTACACCTAGCTGAATATCCCTCATCACAGATTCAGGAGTATGAAAATCGAAGTATATCTCACCGTCCCGCACGCGCACATTGTCCGCATAAAAATCCATCGCCTCATCGCCTTGTAGTCTCATCGCCTCATCACCCATAACTCCATACCCATACACCTTACACCGCGGCGAAGCCGCCTTCACCATACACTGCGACAACGTCGCCTTCACCACCAATGCCTTTTCCACTAGCGAAGCATATTTCGCAAAACTCTCCCGATAGGCTTCTTCTGTACCATAGATATCCAGATGATCTGGATCCATGCTAGTGATGACTGATATATAGGGTGTCAGATGATGGAACGAACGATCAAACTCATCCGCCTCTACCACCACATTATCGCTATCGTCCAATAGTAGGTTAGTACCGTAGTTATTTGCTATGCCACCTAGAAACGCATTGGTGCCTATATGCGACTGATGCAGTATATGCGCCAGCATAGTGCTTGTGGTAGTTTTCCCATGCGTCCCTGCCACGCATAGCGCACGCGCTTCGCGCGTCATTGTGCCCAGTACTTCTGCTCGTTTCATGATGGTAAACCCTTGTTCTTTCAACCACATATACACAGGCATATCTTCGGGCACAGCAGGTGTCCTCACCACGATAGTCGCCTCTTTATCCAGTGCTTTTACTATTTCTAGACCCTCATCATATTGCACCTGTATCCCCTCTGCCTCCAGCGTCTCAGTCAATGGCGATATAGTGCGATCATATCCTATCACACGCATTCCTTTGGTAGCAAAGTACCGTGCTAACGCACTCATACCTATGCCACCTATCCCTAGGAAGTAATATGTATCTATACGCTTCATTTATCGCCTTTTACCTTTCGCTTTTTGCCTAAAAATAATTAGCTTGCAAAGTTACGATTTTTTTCTCACATACGCAAGTAAAAAAAACAAAACTTTATTTTCCAATCGAAATTCACCATTTCTCACTTATCATTTTACCCACATTCCTCCCCTCTCGCGAGGGAAGTAAAGAGGGTTTCTCTCCAATCTCTTATCTCAACTCTCTTATCTATTATCTCTTACCTATTACGTACCATTTACGGTAGATATACGTAGGATATACGTAACATATACGTAACATATACGTAGGATATACGTAAGATACACGTAGGATAAACGTAACATTCAGCCACCTTCACCGAAGCATCCCACTACTACACCTCCGCCACACAACCACATAAGAACACCTAAATCGCATTTTACAACGATTTTTTTGTATATATCAAAAAAAAACACTACCTTTGCACCCAAATTGCGTAATAGGGTCTAATTATTCCCTTAAAACATTTATAACGCGGCTTTGCTGCATATAACGTCGCTCAGCGACATACAACAAATTTTTGCTGATAAAAATTTCAAGAATATATGGCAACACAAGAAGAAACCTTCAAAAAACTAGTCGCACACTGCAAGGAGTACGGCTTCGTTTTCCCAAGCAGCGAGATCTATGACGGTCTTGGTGCAGTTTATGACTACGGTCAAAATGGTGTAGAACTCAAAAACAACATCAAGAAATATTGGTGGGACGCTATGACCATGCTCCACGAGAACATTGTCGGCATCGATGCCAGTATTTTTATGCATCCAACTACATGGAAAGCCTCTGGTCACGTGGATGCATTCAATGATCCACTCATCGACAACAAAGATAGCAAAAAACGCTACCGCGCTGACGTACTTATTGAAGACCAACTTGCTAAGTACGACGAGAAAATCGAAAAAGAAGTAGCCAAAGCCCGCAAACGCTTCGGCGAGAGCTTCGATGAGGAGATGTTCAAGCAAACCAACGAGCGTGTCCGCGCCAACGTAGAGAAACGCGACGCCCTTCACGAGCGTTTTGCTAAAGCCATGAACGATAGCAACTTAGAAGAGCTCAAACAAATCATCCTCGACGAAGAAATCGTTTGCCCTATCTCTGGTACCCGCAACTGGACCGACGTGCGTCAGTTCAACCTCATGTTCTCTACCGAGATGGGTTCTACTGCCGACGGTGCAATGAAAATCTACCTCCGTCCTGAGACCGCACAAGGTATCTTCGTGAACTATCTCAACGTGCAAAAGACAGGTCGCATGAAGATTCCTTTTGGTATCGCACAAATCGGTAAGGCATTCCGCAACGAGATCGTAGCACGCCAATTTGTCTTCCGTATGCGTGAGTTCGAGCAAATGGAGATGCAGTTCTTCGTTCGTCCAGGCGAGGAGATGAAGTGGTTTGAGTATTGGAAAGAGTTCCGATTGAAATGGCACCAAGCACTTGGTATGGGTGATGAAAACTACCGTTACCACGACCACGACAAGTTAGCACACTATGCCAACGCAGCTACCGACATCGAGTTCCATATGCCATTCGGCTTCAAAGAGGTAGAGGGCATCCACAGCCGTACTGATTTCGACCTCAGCCAACACGCAAAATACAGTGGTAAGAAGATTGAGTACTTCGATCCAGAACTCAACAAGAGTTACACCCCATATGTGATTGAGACCAGTATCGGTGTAGACCGTATGTTCCTCTCTGTGATGTGCGGTGCTTACAAGGAGGAGGTACTCGAAGGCGGCGACACTCGTGTAGTGCTCAACTTACCTGCTGTACTGGCTCCTGTGAAAGCATGCGTCATGCCACTCGTAAAGAAAGATGGTCTGCCAGAGAAAGCGCGCGAGATCATGGATATGCTCAAATACGACGTACACACCGCATACGATGAGAAAGACTCGATCGGCAAGCGCTACCGTCGTCAAGACGCCATCGGTACACCATTCTGTATCACCGTGGATCACGACACCTTGAACGACAACTGCGTGACTATCCGCCACCGCGACACAATGGCACAAGAGCGCGTGAATATCAACGACTTGCACGCTATCATCACCACTGCTTGCAGCATGCGCGAGACATTCAAAAAACTGAAATAAGTTAATAAAAAATAAGCACCTCACTTTTTTGAGGTGCTTATTTTTTATTTTAATCTAAATAGATTACTCAGCCATTTGACCAAGAGCATTGTACATCACACCATCGCGCAAGATATACATTTGACCATTGCGAATAATCTTAGTTGCTTTAGTCTCCACAGTTATATTATCTACAGCATTCTCAATATCTGGATATACTATAGTCAATGTAGAAGCAGCATACGTCCATGTAAAGGTATATTCACCTTCTACATCCGCGCTCAAAGTATTATTCGGTGTTGTTCCCACAATTGCTGCTGAAGTATTTTCGCGAGTGAAAGCAGTGCCATTTGCAGTCCATACACCTGCAATTTGCATTCCAAACTCATACTCACCAACTGGAATCGTCAGCACCAAAGATGCTGTCAGTTTATCTTCTGCCATAGTAAACTTCTCTGTATCAGCCCAATCGCCTAAGAAATTACCATGCATACTAACACTAGGGATTACTTCACCTGCTTGAACGAGTGTAGCAGTAGCGGTCAAGGTAGTACAAGCTGCATCCAAAACAAAAGTAACATTGTAAACACCTGAAGTCTCAATAGTTAAAGTTTGATTTCCGTCTTGTGGAACAGCTACATCCCAACTATTATTCTTTGCAGCTTTATAGTCATAATTTCCAGCACCCAACTCAAGTGCCTCTTTGACTAGTTTGTACGAGCCATCCGTTTGCTTAATCATTTTATTATCAGTAGACTCAATCGTCCAATTCAAGCCGAGAGCCTCTACACCAAGTACAGTCCAAACATCACCACCTTGATCTGGATTCTCTCCTGGGTTCTCTCCTGGGTTCTCACCTTCTGCTGGATAAGTAACGGAAAGGGTATTGGTCTCGTATGTCCAAGTAAAAGTATACTCACCAGCCACATCAGCATTGAGGATACAGTTTGCCTGACCATTAACAGTCTCGAAAACTTGCGAGTTGTTGCTGCGAGTAATAGTTTGATTATCGCCAAGCCATGCACCATCTTCCACAACTTTGAACTCATGGTTTCCAACAGTCAATGCGATAGTAGTAGTAGCTGTGAGATTTTCAGAATCATTGGTAAGGGTATTCGCAGTTGTACTCCATTCGTTAAAAGCACCAGCTAACGCAACGGTAGGTGCTATTTCTACAACATCTCCCTCTGGATAGGTAACATCCAATGTCAAGGTACTAGCATTGAAAGCAAAGATGTAAGTACCTGCAGTAGTAGCTTTAAGTGTGCAGTTGCTTTGGCTGCCCGATTCAAATTTTACACCTGTAGTAGTGGCAGTAATGGTTGCATTACTACCATAATTATCAGTACCCCAGTTGGCATCAGCAATCTTGAAACCATAGTTTCCTACCGCAAGTTCGATTTCGCATTTGCCATTAGCATCTAATGGGTTGGTTGTTCCCCAATTATTGAAATCTCCGCGGAGATACAACGTCGCAGCACTCATTGACATTACGCATGCCAATGCTGCAAATAATGTAAAGATTTTTTTCATAATAAAATGATTTTTTAGTTAATTAATAAAGTTGATTATAATTTAAGATATTTATTTCCATTTTGTATTACAATACCATGATAATCCGCTCCCACTTCTTGACCGAGAATATTATACATTGGTTGAGTCAGATCCAAAGCAGGCACTATCTTCTCCACCTCAACATTTTCTACGTCAGTAGGCATACAATCTGGCAGCAGAACCTCTGCACCACCTTGCCAACCGTAGCATACATCTTCATCTGTCCACAAGTCTCCTGTCTGTTCTTTTCCATTTCCGCCATTAAAGATAAAGTTAATTTCTTTTAGTTCTGGCTCGAAGATATGATAGTAGAGTCCATTTGCATTTATCTCAGTCATCTCTGTACCAGGCCACTTTCCTGTTGGATACGCATCTGCTGTCCAACTATACAGATATACCTTATCCCAATGACTTGGTTTAGCAAACGATACAACAATAGGAGTGGTTTGTGGTGCTTTATAGGTATAAGTCATGGTAGCCACTTCTGAATCCTTGCCATCAGCCGTTGCGTATGCTTTTACCACAGTAGTACCTGTGATACTGAAAGGCGCAGTATATTGTACGCGAGTAGCAGAACTCTTAGGATTCGTCTCGTCCAAAGTATAGTAGATCGCAGGAGTACCAGTACCACCTATCGCACTCATCTCAATAGTCAACGACTCAGTCTTAAATGTGGTAGAAGATGGAGATACGATCAGTTGAGGAGCGACAGAAGAAGTCACTTGCGTCCAAATAGCATAGCCATTGCCACTAGCAGCCTTGGTATAACCCGACTTCGAACCCGAAACTTTATTTCCCAACTCTAGTACCAACATACCATTCTTACCTGTCACGGTAGCACGGTAACCACTACCATCACCCTCATCTTGTACAGCACTTTCTGAATGGACACCTACTGCCTTACGAGCCAAAATCATCGCATTGATAGCCGCCTTATTTTGTTTCCAGTGAGGATAGAACACACATGGAACACCAGGCATTGAGAGCAAATAAGCATTGGCCTGCAAGATATTACCTGTATATTCATTGCCATCTCCACGCTGATAAGTATCATGGTTGTCAATAAAAGTAACTGCATATTTGCCCTTACCTATACCGAGCAAACCAGCCCCCTTACAGCCACTATAACTACCCTTAGCCATACTATTATTAAATACAGTATATTTAGTAGCAAAGTCAAAGGTCATCGTGTTTTGATTAGCATCTTTAATACGACTCCACAACGTATTAGCATTGCCATCCCAATATTCCATCACTGCCAGATATGCCTCGCCTGCACGGTTATAGTCATCGACATGCGAATTGTGGAAGCCCTTGCAGTAATCATAACGGAAACCATCATACTTCATCACATTCGTCATCCATTTCGCATAAGCGCGGAACATCTTACGAACTTCCTCGTTAGTATGATCCCAATCGCGCGCAGCAGCATAGTTCGCTTCACTACCATAACCATCATCTTTACCACCAGTAGCTTTACCCTTGCAACTACCCGATTTAGAATCGCTATTCACTTCATCCGTATTGCAAATCCAACTTGCATCTGGATAGAACACACCATACATTCCAAAGTCTTGCACATAGTAGTCACACCAACTAGATTGATTGCTCGCATGGTTCACTACCATATCGGCAATCACCTTTGTGCCACCCTCATGAAGTACAGCGATTAGTTTTTCCAACTCAGCACGAGAGCCCCATGCAGAATTTTGATTGCTGTATTGAGCAGGCAAATACCCTACTCCACCCGATGATTTTGCTGATGGTGGAAGCCATACTAGGTCAAAGTACGCCGATATCTCCGAAGTCATCGCATACAACGTATTCCACTTTGTATTGCCAAATGATTTGTCTTGATGCGAATCCCAATAGAAACCTTGCAACATCACATCTGTACACGCTGAAGGAACAGAAGAGGTATAATGTGGGTTTGGATTATCCGGGGTGTCTGGTGTATCCGGGGTGTCTGGTGTAGGGGTAGTACCACCATCGCAGTTCTTAGCAGATTCGACATACACTTTATCATCCTGCCACTTCATCTTGATATAGAAGTCATACGAACCAGCTACATTACATACTACATGATCCGTATTTTGAGTAAACTTCTGATATTCACCATATGGCTCAACGTCAGACATCCATACTGCATTATCACTGCCAAAATCGCACAACTGCACTTTGTCTCCTTGCTTTAATACCACACACGACACCAAGAATTGTTCACGACCCTGAAGATCCGTTTCTGATAACGGAGATGATTCATACGGAGTTGTACCATTGACTAGCAAGCCATAGGGGGCTGCCTGCAACATTAGCGTGCACCAGCACATCAATAAGAATAATATATATCTTTTCATTGTTTTATTTTATTTATAAATTAACCATTGATTATTATCGAATATACTTATGTCCGTTTTGTATCACAACACCGCGATATTCAGCACTAACTTGTTGTCCTAACATGTTGTACATAGGTCGGGTCAAATCCAATATTGGCATATCCTCAGTCTCCACATTCTCCACATCAGTACCAGAACAATCGGCTAACACCGCTTTAGTATTTTCCCAAGCATAACATACATCTTCATCCGTGAATAAATCTTCTGTTTGAACACTTGCACCATCGTTGAAGATAAAATTAACCTCTTTTATTGTAGCATCATATTGATGATAATACATGCCATTTTCCTTTCTATTAGCCATCTCTGTACCTGGCCATTGTCCTGTTAACTGAGTTGCAGCATCACCTGAGCCAAGCCAACTATACAAATATACCGTTGCCCAATCACTTGGCTTGAAGAAACCTACAGTGATAGGAGCAGTTTGAGGTTCTTCGTATGTATATACATGCGTTTGCACCTCAGTCTCTTGTGTACCAGCCACTGCATAGGCCTTCAACGTCACAGGATTACCTTTTTGAATAGTAATAGGAGAAGTATATGTTTTCCTTGCAGAACCCTTAGGGTCTTTACCATCTACTGTATAATAAATTGTAGCATCATCTGCCCCTACTGTGCTCATCGCAACAGTAATACTCTCAGTCTTAAACACTTTACCTTCAGGAGTAACAATCAATTGGAATGGGAGATCCGAACTACACTTGTCACTCAGCACTTCAGCACCAGCTTTCCACTCGTAGCAAGCATCTTGGTCAAGGATAATATCATTTGTTTGTTCATCCACACCATTGCTGAAGATTACTTTAACCTCGCGCACATCGTTTGGGAACACTTGGTACAACCATCCGTTGCTATCTTTGGTTTTCCATTCCATACCAGGCCATTTTCCAAATGAAGCACCATCCCATGCAAAGAGATAAACTGTTTCCCAAGTTGCAGGAGGCATAAACTTCACGGTAAGAGGGGTTTGTTGTGGCTCTTGATAAGTATAAGTAGCTTCTTGTACTGCTGATTTCACACCATTGAGTTCTGCATAAGCTTTCACTGTCACCGTTCCCTGTACAGAGAATGTCTGGGTGTAGGTTTTCTTAGTGGCAGAAGTAGTAGGGTCAGAGCCATCTACTGTATAATATATAGTAGGCGTTCCGCTGAGTGCAACAGCACTCATTTCCACTGTAAGGGTTTCCGTCTTATAAGTAGTGGTAGGAGTGATGCTCAAGACAGGCACTTCCTTCTCTGTTGTAGTGTAGTACATTGCAAAATTACCACCTTTATACGCCAACGTATAACCTTGTGGAGCAGTCGCAAAACCACTATTAGGACCAAGCAACAGACGGATAGAACCATGTTTACCTGTAATGGTTGATTTATAAAAGCCATTTCCTGCCTCGTCGCTCACTTTGGATTCTGAGTGTACACCCGCAGCCTTACGCGCTAATACCATCTTGCCAATAGCATCTTTGTATTTTACCCAGTGAGGATAGAACACACATGGTACACCAGGCATTGACAAGATAAAGGCATTCGCACCGAGCACGCGGTCTTTGTTGTAGTCTTCCATCGACTTACCGCAACCACCTATCTCATCGTTGTTATTGCGTCCACCCTCACAACCAAAATAGGTATCGTGATTATCTACAAAGGTCACTGCATATTTGCTCAAACCAGCACCAAGAAGTCCAGAAGCTTTACATTTTCCATAATCTCCATCTGCAATACCCTGAATAGCAGTATATTTGGTGCTAAAGTCAAACGCTAATGTATTCCAATTGACATCATTGAGGTAGCTCTTGATGTTGTTCATATCCCCATTCCAGAATTCCACTACCGAGAAGTAGTTTTCCGATGCACTATTGTACATATTGATGTATTTGCCTTTGAATCCCTGCGCATAGTCATAGCGCCAGCCATCAAAACCAATGACATTCTTCATCCATTTGAGATATGCCTTCATCATCTCTTGCACTTCTGGTTTTGCGTGTGCCCAGTCGCGCGCCGAACCATAGTTATCTTGCATATTGTAGCCGCCGTCTTCTGGTCCAGTAGCTTTGCCCTTGCAATCTCCTGCTTCAGGATTGGAGTTAACTTCATCGGATTTAGCAATCCAAGAAGCATCTGGTTCGAACGTTCCATATTCACCAAAGTATTGCGTATAGAAGTCACACCAAGAGGACTTGCAACCAGCATGGTTAATAACAATATCTGCTACTACCTTAGTATTAGCAGCATGCATGCGGTTGATGAATTCTAAGAGCTCATTTTGTGTTCCCCAAGCGGAATTTTGGTTACTATACTGCGTTTGGTGATAGCCCGTACCGCCCTCAGATCTGCCTGATGGTGGTAGCCATACAAGGTCGAAATAAGCACCTATTTCGCCTGATTGGCTTAATAAAGCAGACCATTTAGTATGTCCTACAGTAGTTGTTTCAGTCAATTTCACATCTCCAGGAGCACCGTCTTGGTATGAGTCATAATAAAAGGCTTGCAACATCACGTCCTCACACTTTGAAGGAACGGAGTTAGCATTGATTGGCTTCTCATCCGTAAAATCACCTTTTAGCACAATACCTTCACCACCAAAAGCAACATTCACATCTCCCTTGGCAGTCAATTCAAAGACAATATTGCCATCCGTATCACCCACCACACCAGCAGGCGCATCATGCACAGCACTAAAGCCCCAACTTTGATTCCATGTGCCGTTCGTAATTTTCATGCGGTACACCACTCCAGCTGCCAACTCACTAAAGGTATGCACAAAGACATTATCCGCATTTTTGGTCATCGCTATAGCAGTTTCACTCCATTCTTTATCTGCACCCACGAGCTCTTTAGTACCTGTTATATAATACGTTGTATTAGGATCTGGTGGAGTCACATTACCACAATCCTGCCCTGGACCAATATAGAGCATATCATCCTCATATTTCAACTTAATATAGAAGTCATATACGCCAGTAGCATTACAAATCACATGGTCCGTATTCTTGGTAAATTTTTGATATTCACCATAAGGATCAATTGCACACATCCATGAAGCACCACTACCAAAGTCGTGCAATTGTACCTTATCACCTTGCACCAATGCTACACAAGCCACCAAAAACTGTTCACGATCATTAAAATCTTTCTCAGACAAAGGTGTTGCCTCCAATTTAGTCGTTCCATTTATTAGCAAACCATAAGGTGCCGCTACTAATGAGAGTGTAAAGCAAAAAGCTGTCAACAATAAGAAGTAAACTTTTTTCATCGTACTAAATTATTAAGTTATTTTTTAATTTAACGTACAAAGGTACGTTTTTTTTCTGACATTCACAAATTTTTATCTCAAACAACCTTATTTTTCATGCAAGTCTTTTATGCAAACGGTTGCACTACCTACTGTAAAGCTCACCGCCCAACCTGCATAATCCAGATGATATACCCGTTCTGAATCATCCTGATAAGCGGGTCTAGGATCTTGACTGAGTATCTCTTTAATAGCATCCCAAGGACAACCTTTCTGTAATACATTTTGCAACAAATCCTTTGCAACTTCAACCTTTAAATGATAGTCTTGTGTCGCTTCAGCAAAACCGCTCTTCGCATCAGGATGGCTATCCGAAAACGTCAAATAGGGTTTGATATCATATATCGGCGTTCCATCTAACATGTCTGCTCCAGACACCACTAACACGAGTCCATCATCTTTCGACTCTTCTACACGCTGCAACTTCACACTCGTCAACCCAATCGGGTTAGGACGAAAGGGTGAGCGCGTTGCAAACACGCCCATTCGCTTATTACCTCCCAAACGCGGCGGACGCACAGTAGGAGACCAGTCCTGCTCCTCGCCTTTAACCTCCAATCTTTCACTTTTCACCTCATCACATAATCGCCTACTCGCCTCATGAAATCCCCATAGCAACCACAAATGAGAATAATCCTCTATTCCGCGCAATGCCTCGCGCACGCGATACGCGGGCGTAAATATTATATGTGTCTCTATACACGATTCTTCCCGACTTTGGCGGGGAATACCAAATTTCTGTGAAAAGCCATTACGGGCGTGGGCTATGACTTGTAATTCCATAAGTTTTTTGGCTATTAGGCGACAAAGTTACTACTTTTTTCTGACATTTTTACCCTTTTTGGCTAATAATTATGTATTTTTACAAAAAAAACGCCAAAATATTTGGTCAGTTCAAAAAAAAGCAGTACCTTTGCACCCGCTTTCGTCAAGAGAGAGGTGCCATAGCTCAGTTGGTAGAGCAAAGGACTGAAAATCCTTGTGTCCCCGGTTCGATTCCTGGTGGCACCACAAAAAAGACTTCGGAGTTTTCCGAAGTCTTTTTTGTTTGATATTGTATTTTAGCAAATTACAATCTGCGAGAATCAAAGTGAAGGGTCATATCATCTTGTTCTACAACTCGAACACCGCCCTTCATAGTGCGCTTTTGTACTTTTTTAGGAGCATACCATTCATCATTGTCATAAGACCATGCATAAACCAAAAGACCCTTTGTGTCTATATACTTATATCCATTTTCAGTATTAACTAATGCCAAACCATTGTGGAAGCCTGTTTCTGGATACTCATCCTCGCCCAAGCGGAAGACAACCTGGTTATTTTTATCAATACATTGATAATATTTGCTATCTTCTGATTGTTTTACCCATGCTAAACCTTCATAAAACGCCCAAACTGTATAGTACATTTCAGGAATAGCCACATTACCTTTTGCATCAAGGTAACCGCATTTATTCTTTCCTTCAAACCAAATCATACCATCACTTACATTGCCTAAGTTATAGTACATAGCTGGTATGATTGTGTTGCCGTTCTTATCTAAAATACCTGCTTTTTCATTCTTATCATAGAATCCAACTAAGCCCTCACCCATATTCCATAATTCATACTCATAAGTAGGCTGAATGACAAAATCACCTGATTTATTGATAGCACCATATTTTTTGTTTAATTTAATAATTGCCACACCATCTTTAAAGGCATAGCATTCATCGTACATAGCAGGTATTTTAGTTTCACCTTTTGCATTGACATATTCAAATTTCGAGTCATCAGTACGCATGGCAGCAACCAAACCATTATCGCTCATTGTACCCAAGACATAAAAATAAGGTTGAATAGCCATATCAAAGTTTTTACCCATCAAACCCATATTACCATCTAATCCAATGGTAGAATAGCCATAATAAAAGTCGAATGCATAATCAATAGAGGGGGTTGTTTGCATACTTCCCTTTTTGTCTATGAATTTCAAATCGTCACCCATCCATACTTTTGCATACCCACAAGAAAATCCTGAAACATCATCAAACATCGGTTGAATAACAAAATTACCTCCATCGTCAATATAGCCCCATGCTTCTGCTGAAGTATTAAACGCTGGATACAACTTACTTTTGTCTGTTTGTGGTGTTTGACCATTCTCACAAGCTGCAAACAGTACACAAAATACTGCTAAAACAGCAAAATAAAATTTTTTCATAATAATTTAAATTGTTCTGATTTACGCCTACTCACTTGGCTTTTCGGCTCACTCCTTGATTGATTATATCCTAATTGTATATAGAAATATTCCCTTTTTGTGCCGCAAAATTACAATATTTTTTCGATTTACGCAAATAACGTACGATATTTTATAAAAAAAATCTAAAAATATTGTTCTTTTTAACCTAATGTTGCTATATATTTCTCTGCTTCCATCGCTGCTTTACAGCCACTGGCAGCTGCCACAATAGCCTGGCGATAGTGTGGATCGGCGCAGTCGCCTGCTGCGAATACACCTGCCACATTGGTGCGTGGACTATCATCTTCTACCACGATATATCCCTCTGCATCGCGGTTGAGATATTCCGCAAAGAGGTCTGTGTTAGGCTTATGTCCGATAGCGAGAAAGAAACCGTCAATAGCGATATGGCGAATCTCCTCTTCGGGTGTCCCTTTTTTGTAGATAAGATCAGCACCTTCTACTTTGTTTTCGCCAGTGAGGTTGCGGGTGTTGTGCTCAAACAAGATCTCAATCTTTGGATTGTCTTTGACACGTTGTTGCATGATCTCAGATGCACGGAGATATGGTTTGCGTACAATCATATATACTTTTTCGCATAAGCCAGCCAAGTAGTTTGCCTCTTCACAAGCGGTATCACCACCACCTACAACAGCCACCGTCTTTTTGCGATAGAAGAAGCCGTCGCAAGTAGCACAAGCCGACACGCCACGACCCTTGTAGTCTTCTTCGGATTGAATGCCGAGGAATTTTGCACTTGCACCTGTGGCAATAATCACGGTGTCTGCCTCGTAGAGTTGTTCGTCCTCTACCCACACTTTCTTTGGCGAGCAAGAGAAGTCCACTTTAGTTACCATACCCGATACGAATTGGGTGCCAAAACGTTCCGCTTGACGGCGCATGTCATCCATCATTTGATAGGGTTCTACGCCGTCTGGATAACCCGGAAAGTTCTCTACTTCGGTGGTAATCATTAGTTGTCCACCTACTTGCATACCCTCAATGAGAACAGGTTGGAGGTTAGCACGTGAAGCATAAATAGCTGCGGTATAGCCCGCAGGGCCAGAGCCGATAATAAGACATTTCATGTTATATACGTTTTAAAAGTTTCAAAAGTTTTTAAGAGTTCTAAAGGTTATCTCAAATCGTTGATAAATACTCCTTCTTTTTCGATAGTGAAAGAGGGTGTTTCATCCGTATAGTGAGCATTGTTGAGACGCAGCGTGGTGAGTTTGCCATCTGTCTCGTGAATCTCCACGTTAGTGGGCAACAACGTCGTTGTTTCTACGCGCAGCACAAACTTCGCTATTCCTGCCGATTGGTCGTTAGGAGTTAAGGTCATTTGTGTCTTGTCGCCTACTTGTTTCTCTGTATATTGGCATACGGGCAAGAGAGCTTGTGCATAAAGGAACGGATTGGTTTGCAACAGCTCTTCTTCTGCAGGCGTGGAGAGAGTTAGTTCCTCCGTATCTTCGCTATACATATATAAGGTGTTACCATCATAGGCAGCATCCATAGCAAACATACTCAGCGTGAATTGCTTGCCGTGCATAGCCAAATCGCCCGTATAGGTCATGGGTTGCGCTTGCTGCTCGGCTATGCTGATTGAAAAATCCGAAACCAAAGTCTTTTGCTCCAATGCCGCCAAAAGCGATTGCAGAACGGTAAGTATGATTAGTAGTAACTTCATCTTAGCATCCTAATTCTTGTAGTTTCTTATCCAATTCATCCAAACTTTGTATCAGCACATCGCGACCTTTAGGGCCTTTGTTTGGTCCTACGATGCCTGCTGCTTCGAGTTGGTCGGAGAGTTTGCCTGCGCGGTTATAGCCAATCTCAAATGCACGTTGCAGGCGCGAGGTAGAACCCTCTTGCTTTGTCACCACATAGCGCGCCACGTCCGCAAACATTGGGTCAAGGCGTTTCAGATCCACAGCACCAGGAGCCAATGCTTCGCCTTCGCCACCCTCTGGGATATACTCTGGCAATTGATATGGTTCGAAGTAATGTTGCTGTTTTTCAATATGTTCCACAATAGCGTCCACCTCTGGCGTATCCACGAAAGCACATTGCAGACGAGTGATATTGCCATTACCCGAATAGAGCATGTCGCCTCGACCAATGAGTTGGTCTGCACCCTTGGAGTCAAGCACGGTGCGCGAATCCACCACTGATTGTGTGCGCAAGGCGATACGCGTTGGGATATTCGCTTTGATAACACCCGTCACGATATTTACTGACGGACGTTGCGTAGCGAGAATCATGTGCATACCCACAGCACGCGCTTTCTGCGTGATACGTGCGATAGGTGTCTCCACTTGTTTGCCTGCTTGCATGATAAAGTCGCCATACTCATCGATGATGATCACGATATATGGCAAGAACTGGTGGTGGAGTGATTCAGCAACGAGCTTTTCTGGATTCAGGCGGCGGGATACAAACTTATCATTGTAGTCTTCTAGATTACGTACACCCGCGTCCATGAGCAACTTGTAGCGGTTCTCCATCTCAATCACAAGCGAATTAAGGGTATTAACCACCTTGTCGCAATCTACAATGACGATATTCTCATCTTCGGTGTCAGGAGTAGCAGCCAGATAGTGACGGAGCAGTGGTTTGTATGGAGCAAACTCCACCATCTTAGGGTCCACCATCACAAACTTCAATTCTGCTGGGTGTTTCTTGTAGAGGAGTGAAGTAATAATCGCATTGATTGCCACCGACTTACCTTGTCCCGTAGCACCTGCTACAAGGAGGTGAGGGGTCTTGGCTAAATCGAACATAAACACCTCGTTGGTGATAGTGCGTCCGATAGAGATTGGCAACTTCATCTTTTGCTCCTCTTGGAAGCGTTTCGAGGCTATCACCGAGTGCATGGACACTACTTGTGGCTTCTCGTTGGGCACCTCAATACCAATCGTACCTTTGCCTGGAATAGGGGCGATGATACGAATACCCATCGCCGAGAGCGAGAGCATAATATCGTTCTCCAAGTTTTGAATCTTCGAGATACGCACACCTGCCTGAGGCACAATCTCATAGAGCGTTACGGTAGGACCTACAGTCGCTTTAATCGACTCAATCTCAATGCCATAATTGCGCAAGGTCGTTACAATGCGATTGGCATTGGCTTGTTGCTCCTCTTGGTTGATGACGGGTGCAGTCTCGTTGTCATACACTTTCAACAAATTAAGCGAAGGGAATTTATACAACTCCAGATCCTTACGGGGGTCATATGGACCGAGTTTTTTGAGCAGGTATTCGGGGTCATCTTCGGAGAGTTCTACCTCTTTGACTTCTTCTACCGAAATATTCACTTCCTCCTCTGGTTCTATTAACTTTTCGGAAACTGCTTCTGGAGTAGGCTCTTCTATTTCAACAGGAGCGAAGTCAAGAGAAGGAATGTCACTATCATTAATCTCTTCTATTTCTTCTTCAGATTGGGGGTCAATGACAATGTCAATAACATTATCCGTACTGTCAGGTTCATTAGGAAAGTCGGGCAATTCGGATGATTCAGATTTCTTGAACAAACCTACGATCCATTGCCCAAACTGCTGACAATGCTCTACAAAGTGCTTATCCACCACAATCAAGAACACCACCAATACGGCTATCAATATCAGCAACAACCCCAGCCATTGCACATACGACATCGCCCATACTGCCACCATTTCGCCGAATTTTCCACCCCAACGGAAGAACGTGCCTACGCCAATCATTTGTTGTACAAAGCCCAATGTAATCGCCCCCCACACCAAGACAAACAAGGTTACAAACAACAATCGCAGACGCTTCAGTGGAAACTCTACCACCATACGCACTGCGTACAATGCCAATGCCACCAACGCGGCCAAAGATACTACGCCAAATGTGCCATCTACCAACCAACGCGACACCACCGCACCTGGCAATCCTAGCGCATTTTGTATTTCGTTGCGCAACTCGCGACGTGCGTCTGCTTGCTCTATAATAGAAAAATCATTTGCACCCGTAAAGAAAAAACTAATGTAAGCTATCACCAGCATCAGCGTGATAGCTATCAGCAATATACCCATAGCCAAGCGAAAACGTTGGCTCATTACCATATCGCGTGTAGTAAGCATAAAATCTTTCATGCCTGTTTTCTCTACGATAATAGGTTTTTCTCGTGTTCCCGAAGTGGGAGTTGTTGGTCTTGTTACTCGTCTTGCCATAAATTCAAAGAGATTTCATAGTTATTGTTTAGAATATTGTTTTTTAATGTCTCAACCACCTTATTTGTTTGAGCCTGCAAAGGTACGGAAAATTTGCGATATATGCAAATTCTTTACCGTCTTTTCCACATTAGCAGCAGCAAAATCCGCTTGCATTGCCACTTCCAATGGTACTTTCTCTTCCAGTATGGGGTAGATGCCCGCAAAGCCCATCTGCGCTACACTATCGCACATCTCCACACGTCCAGCTATCGCCACCACAGGTATGCCTTGTGCTTTAGCACGGGCCAACACACCTGCAGCCGTCTTTCCTTTTGCTGTTTGACTATCAATCTTCCCTTCCCCAGTTATCACCAAGTCAGCACCTTGGATAATGGTATCAAAACCTATTGCATCCAGCACCATATCTACTCCTCGTTTGAGCCTAGCATTCAGAAAGGCACAGAATCCACCTCCCATACCACCTGCTGCACCTGCACCTGCAATAGGCACAATATTAATGTGATATTTTTCTTCTATCACTTTCGCCAGTGATGCCATACCCGCATCCAATCGAGTTATCATTTCCGCATCAGCGCCTTTCTGCGGAGCAAACACATAGGCAGCACCTTCCCGACCACAAAACGTCGTGTCCACATCACATGCCACAGTAAATGTTGATTGACGCACCCCTTCCGTCACCCCACTATCATCTATCCGCCTAATATCGCCCAACCTACCACCGCAGCAATCCCTTATCTCTTTTCCATGAATATCGTAAAAACGGAAACCCATAGCTTGCAGCATACCCGTACCTGCATCATTCGTAGCACTACCACCAATTCCGATGAGAAAATCCCTACAACCACGACCTATCGCATCCATAATCATTTCACCAGTACCATGGGTTGATGTCAACCAAGGATTGCGTTCTTTCGCACTGAGCAACGGCAAACCACTTGCCGCCGCCATCTCTATTATCGCCATCCCTCCAGCTATGCCATAATGCGCCTGCACAGCGCGACCAAGGGGATCGCTCACTACGGCATTTACTATTTCACCATCTAGTGCTTTCACAATAGCTTCTACCGTACCCTCTCCGCCATCTGCCATACTTACCGCCACCACTTCGCAATCAGGATATACTGATTTTATTCCACGTGCAGCCGCAGTCGCCACTTCCGTGCTACTCAACGACCCCTTAAACGAATCCGAAGCTACAACTATCTTCATAATCCCAGCCTCTAACCTTTAACCTCTACTCCGTCCACACTTGCTTGGTGAATGCTTCAGCATATTTGGTATGACATTCCATACCTCGGAGGATTTCCATCGCATCGTGCCATTCTTGTACCAAAGGCATGTCTTGGCTCTCGTGGCAATAGTATGCTTTCACTTTTTGGTCGTGTTGCTTGGTGATATTCACCCAATGATTGGGAGCAAATGTTTGCGTTTGCATACCTGTCATAACCTCGCCATAGTAGAGGTCAAAATTATATCCTGTTTGTCGCCATGCATCATACACCAGAATCGAGCATACACGATGATCACGGTGCGAATCAATAGGCCAGTGGGTAATCACCATATCGGGTTTCTCAGCCTCAATCAGGGCTTTCATTTCGGCATAGCGAGCCTTATTTACTTCTGTATTGCCGTCGATTTGCGTCATAAATACGGCGCGCACACCCATCACTTCACATGCCTTCTTAGCCTCTGCTGTGCGAATGGTGCGTGACTCTTCGTGGCTCTTGCCCGGAATACCTGCTTCACCACCTGTAAAATATACGGATACAACCTCTACACCCATCTCGCGCAGTTTAATCATCGTACCGCCGCACATGGTCTCAGGGTCATCAGGGTGAGCACCAATAACGAGAACTTTCTTGTAACCTTCCAGCCAGCGTTCTGCAGCTTGCATCAAAGTAAAATTTTGGAGGAATAACCCTACCACTAAAAGAGTTATTTTAATTGTTTTCATGATGAAATTTATTTTTGTGTTGCAAAGGTACATAAATTTTTAGATATAAACAAATTTTCTTTAAAAAATTATGTATCATTTGCACAGTTGTATTTTTTTTTGTACTTTTGCAAAATGTTTATTATGCTGTAAAAAATGCAAACATAATTTGTGAAATTTTAATGATGAGGTAAACAATGAAAATAGCATTGATTGGATACGGAAAAATGGGACACATGATTGAGTCCATCGCCCTGGAGCGCGGGCACGAGATTGTATGTATCATAGACCAAAATAACTTGTGCGACTTTGAGTCGGAGGCCTTTGCTTCGGCAGATGTAGCCGTAGAGTTCACCACTCCGCAAACAGCGGAGCAGAACATCCGCCGCGCTTGGTCAGCAGGCGTACCTGTGGTTTGCGGCACTACGGGATGGGATGTAGAGGCGATAAAGCAAGAGGCGCAAGAGGCGGGGCTCATGTGGTCATCCAACTATAGTATAGGCGTGAATATCCTCTTTGCCCTCAACCGCCAATTGGCAAAACTCATGGTAGCATACCCCGATTACACACCTCACATGATAGAGGTGCATCATATTCACAAGTTGGATGCCCCCAGCGGCACAGCCAAAACGCTGCAAGAGGCCATCGGCGAGGAGCGACTACCTATAGCAGATGTCGAGTCTATTCGAGAGGGCGAAGTGCCTGGTATTCACATGGTTGTGTGGGATAGCGAAGTGGACACCATCAGCATTAGTCACTCTGCTAAATCGCGCAAAGGATTTGCCCTTGGGGCTGTCATTGCCGCTGAATGGATGAAAGGCAAAACAGGTTGGCACGATTTCTCCGAAATTATCATGAGCAATGAATAAATTACAACTCATCTTTAGTGCGTTATCCAAACTTGTAGTTGGTTTGGGCATTATAGGTTTGCTACTATTTCTGCCCGCTGGTTCATGGCATTATTGGCATGCATGGCTGCTGATTGCGCTACTGTTTATTCCCATGATGTGCATGGGTATATGGCTGCTATTATCCTCCCCCGAACTCTTATCTAAACGACTGAATAATAAGGAGAAAGAGCAAACACAAAAGCATGTGGTTGCCCTATCAGGATTGATGTTTATCGGTGGCTTTTTGCTCTGCGGTTTTGATTACCGCTTCGCTTGGTCTCAAATACCAGTGTGGGTGGTTGCTACGGCCTCTGTGTTCTTTTTGATAGGTTATATCCTTTACGCCGAAGTGCTACGCGAAAATGCGTATTTATCGCGCACTATTGAAGTACAAGACGACCAGCAACTCATTGATACGGGTTTATACGGCATTGTTCGCCATCCCATGTACACAGCCACCCTGCTGATGTTTCTCTCAATGCCTCTCATCTTGGGCTCATGGTGGGCACTAGCATTGTTTGCTATCTATCCCCTATTGATAATCAAACGGATACGTAACGAAGAACAAGTGCTTACCTCAGGGTTAGAGGGCTATGCCGACTACCAACAGCGCGTTCGTTGGCGACTGATTCCGTGGGTGTGGTGATTGTAGAAAAATTTGCATGCGCTTGCGCATGTGCATAATTTTTAGTACCTTTGCACGATTTTTTACAAAAACATACTAACGCATATGAAAAGTTTTCAAGATAGAATCCAAGAAGTAACCACCAAAGGGTGGATCTCTTGTGGCATATGGTGCGCGATCTACATCGCGTTTGTCGTTTGGGTAGCATGGGGCGATTGGGCTAGTCTCGGCTGGCTCGTGCTGTTGCCAATTATTGCTGATATGTTCACCACCAAGTATATCCCTTGGAACTGGTGGAAGAAGTACAAACCCCTCACCAAAGAGGAAGAGGCGGCAGGCAAAAAGAATCCACATGCCAACAGCACACTCTATACCATTTGCTCGTGGATAGACGCCATCGTTTTTGCGTTGGTAGCGGTGTATTTCATCAATGTCTATATCTTCCAAAACTACCAAATCCCCACTTCTTCGCTGGAGAAAACCCTGCGTGTGGGCGACTTTCTCTGTGTGAATAAGATGAGTTATGGAGCACGCGTGCCTAACACGCCACTCTCCATGCCGCTGGTGCAACACACCTTCCCTTGGGGCGGAAAGAGCTATTTCGACAACCCACAATGGGAGTATAAACGCCTCCGTGGTTGGGACAAAGTGGAGAAAGGCGATATTGTGGTGTTTAACTTCCCTACGGGTGATACCGTCTGCACGAAAATGCAGAATCCTGACTACTACACTCTTTGCCACTACTATGGCAAGCGCACGGTGGAGAACCGCAAGGATGTCTTTGGAGAGATTGTCGTTCGCCCTGTGGACCGCCGCGAAAACTATGTGAAGCGTTGCGTAGGCACACCAGGCGACACGTTGCAAATCATTGATAATGTGATTTATATCGACGGTGTGAAAGAGCCCATACACCCATACTTGCAATACAACTATATCGTTCGCACCGATGGTCATGTGTTGGGTAATAGTTACCTGAGCAAACTCGGTATTTCCAAAGAAGATCGCGAGAGCAATGGCAATGGCGTTTATCGCCTACCACTGACCGCTGAGATGAAAGCCGAACTTGAGAAGAACAGCCATGTGCTCAGCATCGACATCGAACCCGAAGACCAAGGGGGTGAGGTGTATCCTTTGGGACACAACACTTGGACGCGCGATAACTATGGTCCAATCTATATCCCTGCCAAGGGGGATACGGTGATGATTACCGAGGAGAATTATTGGTTGTATAAGCGCATAGCAGATGCGTATGAGTTCAAGCCAATGAAAGTGGGCGAACCTTATGTGTTTGAGATGGATTACTATTGGATGATGGGCGACAACCGTCATAAGTCAGCCGATAGCCGTTATTGGGGCTTTGTGCCAGAAGACCATATCGTAGGTCGCCCAATGTTCGTTTGGCTCAGTGTTGAGAAAGACAACCCATGGGGCAAAGGTCATATCCGTTGGAATCGCATCGGACTCAGCAATTTTGAATAAAAATCTGGATTCCCGAGTCCCGATTCCTGATTCCTGATTCCCGATACCAAAAACATGATACTACCAACAACATATATGGGTCCTGCGGAATGGTACAGCCAGTTTTTGGCGAATCCATCGGCAGTGCAGATTGAGGTAATGGAGAGTTTTCCGAAGCAAACCTACCGCAATCGGTGTACTATCGCCACACCAGACGGGCCACTGACACTTACTGTGCCCGTGAAGCGCGTGGATAGCAAACAGTTCACTCGCGATGTGGAGATTAGTTACCAGAAGCGTTGGCAACATCAGCATTGGATTGCTCTCGTGAGTGCTTACAAACGTACACCCTACTTCGATTATTACGCCGATTTCTTCCGCCCGTTCTACGAACAAGAAACACGCTTTTTGGTCGATTTCAACGAGAAAATCCACGAGGTAATCATTCGTTTGATAGCGAACGATGAACCAAGAACCAAGAGCCAAGAACAAAGACTGATTACCACTACAGATTGGGCAGGGCAAGATTTAGAGCAAGCATTCGGCAACGGACAAAGCATATTAGACATATTATTTGAATACGGACCTGAATCCGTAATGAAGATATGAATATAGACTGGAATAAACTGACATTTCACTATACCGAGACGGACTATATCGTTCGTGCGGCATGCAAGAATGGTGTATGGGAGCGCCCCTATGCCACACGCGACAAGATGATTCCTATCCATGCCGCAGCCACGGGCCTGCACTATGGTCAAGAGTGCTTCGAAGGGCTAAAGGCCTTTCGTGGTGTGGACGGTAAGGTGCGTATCTTCCGCATGGAGGAGAACGCCAAACGCATGTACCACTCCGCCGAGGGACTACTGATGACACCCGTGCCCGTTGAACTCTTTTGCGAAGCTATTTTACTGGCATTGGAGAAGAATATCGCTTTCCTTCCTCCTTACGAGACTGGCGCCACGCTCTATTTCCGTCCGTTGCTAGTTGCTACTACGCCTGATATTAGTGTGGGGCCTGGCAAAGACTGCGAGTTTGTGGTCATTCCTACACCTATCGGTTCGTATTTCCCCAATGGTTTCAAAGGCATACCTGCAATAGTGAACCGCACCATTGATCGTGCGGCACCACAAGGTACGGGCTGCTGGAAAGTGGGTGGTAACTACGCGGCATCCTTCCGCGCCAGCGAAGCGGCACACGCCATGGGCTATGAGTGTATGTTCACCGATGCTAAAACGCACAAGTATATTGATGAGTGCACGGCATCCAATTTCATAGGAATAAAGCATCATGAGTCGGGAGTCGAGAATCGGGAATCTTACTTCGAATACCTCACCCCCCGCAGTAGTGCCATTTTGCCTAGCATCACCAACGATTCGTTGATGACTTTGGCGCGTGAGATGGGTATGAAGGTCACTCGCCGTCATATTCGTGTAGAGGAATTGACTGATATTCAAGAAGCAGCTGCTTGCGGTACAGCGTGCGTTATTTCGCCTCTGACCAAGGTCTTCGACCCTGACAAGAATATCACCTACCCTTTCGGCGACAAGCCAGGCCCTGTACTCACAAAGCTATACCACGCCTTGCAGGACATCCAGTATGGTCGCACTGAAGACAAGCACGGATGGTGTATGGTAGTGGAAATATAGTGTTTTTAATGACTATCAAACAAAATAAAAAACATGAAAAACAAATTTGCACTAGTATTATTGATGATTGCATGTGTGGGCTGTGGTCCAAAAGCAACACAAACAAATGACCCAAGTCAAGTAGTTGTTACTTCTTATCCTTCCTCTATCGGCGAAGCGGGTGTAGCAGTATATCTGCCGGCAGGATATGCTGCATCTAAAACGGATTACCCGGTCCTCTATCTTTTGCATGGCAGTGGCGATGATGAGACGGGCTGGCTGACCAAAGGCAAGGCGAAAGCCATCATTGACTCGTTGATTACCAACCAACTATGCCCACCTATGATTGTGGTTATGCCCAACGGATATCTGGAGCAAACAGGTAAATACTATGCACCTGAATCACGCCTATGGATGGAAAGTACATTCGAGGAGAACTTTAGCAATCTCATTGCGTGGACAGAAGCCAATTATCGCACCATCAATGACAAGCAGCACCGAGCCATCGCAGGTTTGTCCATGGGCGGGTTCCACACCATGCATACGGCTGCATTGCTGAACCAGACATTTGACTACGTGGGTATCTTCTCTGCGCTATATGTGCCACATACCAAGCAACCTCACGCCGAGCGTACTATAGAGATGAGCGCATTGGCTTTGTCAGACAAACCTGCATACCAACAAACGGAAGCACTGCTGCAACAACAGTTTGCCAACCCACCACAACTCTACTGGATTGCCTGCGGTGTAGATGATTTCCTATACGAAGACAATGTCATCTATCGCAAATACCTGGATGAGAAACAATATCCATACGAATACCATGAATCAGCAGGCGGACACTCATGGCAAAACTGGATAGACTATCTCATCATTTTCGCACAAAGAATATTCTAATCGCTCAACCGAACGATTTTATTTGCATATATGCAAAAAAATTATTACCTTTGCGCGGATTTTTGTGTAAAAAATAATTATTAACCATAAAAAAACGAACTTATTTATGTTTGAAAATCAACCTAAAGGTCTGTTTGCATTGGCACTTGCCAACACAGGCGAACGATTTGGCTACTACACCATGTTAGCCGTATTTGCACTCTTCCTCCGTGCGAACTTCGGATTAGAAGCTGCCACCGCAGGACAAATCTATTCTACTTTCCTTGCGTTGGTGTATTTCTTGCCACTCGTAGGCGGTATCTTGGCTGACAAGATTGGTTATGGTAAGTGCGTAACCATCGGTATCATGGTAATGTTCCTCGGATACATTCTGCTGGCTATTCCATTGGGCGCAGGTGGCACCGCTATGGGTGCGATGATTGCAGCATTGGTACTCATCAGTTTCGGTACTGGCTTGTTCAAAGGTAACTTGCAAGTGATGGTGGGTAACCTCTACGATGATCCTAAATACGCTGACAAGCGCGATGCAGCTTTCTCACTTTTCTACATGGCTATCAACATTGGTGCAATGTTCGCTCCTACCGCAGCCGTAAAGATTATGGATTGGGCACAAACCAGTCTTGGCGTGAGCGTGAACGATAGTTATCACTTCGCATTCATGGTTGCTTGCGCATCATTGATACTCAGTATCGTAATCTACTACGCTTGCCGTCCTTGGTTCAAGCACGTAGAGAACTCTGCTAAGCAAGCAGCTGCTACTGGTGCAAAAGTAGAAGAATTGACCCCAGAGCAAACTAAAAAGCGTATCGTGGCTCTCTGCCTCGTATTTGCTGTGGTCATCTTCTTCTGGATGGCATTCCACCAAAACGGTTTGACCCTTACCTACTTCGCTAACGAGTTCGTACAACCACTCTGCACTGGCGTACAAACCATGTGGTTTGACATCATCAACCTTGTGATGATTGTCATCATCGTATATGCAGGTTTCTCATTGGTACAAAGCAAGACTGCTAAAGCAAAAGTATTCTCTGGCGTGGCTATCGCAGCTGCATTGGGCGTATTGGCATACAAGTACCTCAATATCTCTCCAGAAGGAATCACCTTGAGCGCACCTATCTTCCAACAATTCAACCCATTCTATGTAGTGGCACTCACGCCATTCAGCATGGCATTGTTCGGCGCATTGGCTAAGAAAGGCAAAGAGCCATCTGCTCCACGCAAGATTGCGCTAGGTATGGTGGTGGCTACTATCGCCTATATCGTGATGGCTGTAGCTTGTGTCGGTCTGCTCACTCCTAACGCACAAGAGTTGGCTCGCGTAACTGGCGACCCAACCTTCGTGAATGCCAACGTACTCATCTACACCTACTTGATTCTCACCTTCGCTGAGTTGCTTCTCAGCCCAATGGGTATCTCCTTCGTGACCAAAGTGGCTCCTCCTAAGTACAAAGGTATGATGATGGGTGGCTGGTTCGTGGCTACCGCAATCGGCAACTACCTTGTATCTATCGGTGGTAACCTCTGGGGTGACATGCCATTGTGGGGCGTATGGAGCGTATTCGTAGCTGTATGTGCTATCGCAGCTATCTTTATGTTCGCAATGATGAAAAAACTCGAAGACGCAACGAAGTAATCTATGAACAATCTTATTCAAGCAATAACCAACTACACGACCGCTCTGGAGCAGAAACTCTCTGCTCTGGAGGCGCGTGTGGCGCAACTCGAAGAAGCCAATGAGGCAATGAGGCGAGAAGGCGATGAGGCGAAAGCCCTAATAGCAACCTTGCAAGCCGAAGTGGCTGCATTGGCAGCTACAGGTGCTGTAGCTGCACAAGCTGCAGAACCAGAAGTAGAGATCGAACTCATCGTTGAAGAAGAAACTGAAAGTGAAAACGAAGAGGTGACAATTGAAAACGAGTTCGCTGAAGAGCCCGCAGAAAAACCACAAGAGGAAGTTAAAGAAGAACTAGAAACGCTGGATATTATAGATACTCCAGAGGTAGAAGCACCGGTTGTAGAAGAACCAGTTGTAGCGCCAGCACCTGCTCCACAACCAGAAGCAACGGCAGAGCCAGTGGTGGAACCAATCGTGGAACCTGCTCCACAACCAGAAGTAAAGGCAGAGCCAGTGGTAGAGCCAGCACCTGCTCCACAACCTGCTCCACGTCCTGTGCCACAACAAACATCGTTGTTTGGTGCGGCAGTAGAGGATATCCGCCAAGCTATCTCTTTGGGGGACCGTTTCCTCTTTCAACGCGAACTCTTTGCAGGCAATGGTGAGTTGATGCAAAAAACATTGGATGAAATTAACAATCTCGGTTCACTCAACGAGGCGATGGACTACGTGCTCGACAACTTCGATTGGGACAAAGAGTCCACCGCAGTACAACTCTTCGAGAACGTACTCAAGAGACGCTTCGCGTAACGTTTAGTGAACGCGCTTTCAGCGCTACTGTTTAGTGTTTAGAGAAAAAACATGTTATACATAGTACCTACACCCGTTGGCAATCTTGAGGACATCACTTTTCGTGCGCTCCGCGTACTGAAAGAGGTGGACCTCATTCTTGCTGAAGACACTCGCACCTCATCCGTGCTGCTCAAGCATTACGACATCCATACGCCGCTCAAAAGCCATCATAAGTTCAACGAACATGAAACGAGCGATGATATGGCGGAACGTATTGCTGCGGGCATGACCGTGGCACTTATCTCCGATGCAGGTACACCCTGTATCTCCGACCCAGGGTTTATGCTGGTGCGTGCCTGCGTAGAAAAAGGTGTAGAAGTGCAATGTCTGCCTGGAGCAACGGCCTTCGTGCCCGCATTAGTTGATTCGGGCTTGCCCAACGACCGATTCTATTTCGAGGGATTTCTCCCACAGAAAAAAGGCCGCCAAACTCGCATGAAGATTCTTGCCGAGCAGACACATACGATGATTATCTACGAATCGCCCTTCCGACTGGTGAAGACCTTAGAGCAATTGGCAGAGGTGATGGGCGGCGAACGCCGAGCAAGCGTCAGCCGCGAGATCAGCAAACTGCACGAAGACACCCAACGCGGCACCCTGCTTGAGTTAGCAGCGCACTACAAGCAGACCCCACCCAAAGGCGAAATTGTACTTGTTGTGGAAGGCAAAAACGAAAAGTAATTTATCCTGAAGATATCCCGAAGATACCCCGAAGATAGTGAGATATGAGCAGTAATCTGCAAATGAAAATATTGGCTAAAGAAACCGCCATTTATGGCGTCTCATCCATTGTAGGCAAGTTTCTCAACTGGCTGCTCGTTCCGCTGTACACATACGTGCTGCAACAGCAGTCAGATTATGGTATCGTGACCAACCTCTATGCGTGGACAGCACTATTGCTAGTGATTCTCACCTACGGTATGGAAACGGGTTTCTTCCGCTTTGCCAACAAAACCGAAGAAAATCCTAAGACGGTTTATAGAACTTCGCTCATTACGCTTTTTACTACCTCTTTACTGTTCGCCGTAGCATGTGTGATATGGCAAATGCCTATTGCCACCGCATTGGGATACCCTACGCACAGCGAGTTCATCGCACTGCTCGGTATAGTAGTGGCAATGGATGCCTTCGCTAGTATTCCATTTGCATACTTGCGCTACAAGAAACGCCCTTTGCAATTTGCGGCACTCAAACTCCTATTCGTATTCCTCAATATCGCCCTCAATCTCTTCTTCCTCGTACTTTGTCCGAAGATTCAGGATTGGGCAATCATCTCCTCATGGTACAATCCCAACTATGGAGTAGGGTATGTCTTCGTGGCAAATATCTTGGCTACGGGCATACAAACACTATGTTTGTTACCAGCGATAGTTGAGGGCTTTAAAAATGAGCACGGACTCCCGACTTCCGACTCCCGACGACTATTTTCAGGAAAATTGCTGAAGCGAATGCTTCGCTACTCGTTGCCCCTCTTGGTCTTGGGGGTGTGCGGTATAATGAACCAAACGCTTGACCGTATCCTCTTCCCCTTCTTCTATGACGGAGCCGATGCGCAAGCGCAGTTAGGTATCTACGGAGCCTGCTTCAAAGTGGCGATGGTAATGATGATGTTCACCCAAGCATTCCGCTACGCCTACGAACCCTTTGTCTTTGCCAAACACAAAGACCGCGAATCCGTAGCTGCCTATGCAGATGCAATGAAATACTATATCATCTTCTCCTACATGATTCTCTTGGGGATGATTTTCTACCTCGACCTACTGAAGTTTATCATCGCCCCTTCCTATTGGGAAGGACTAAAAATCGTACCAGTAGTCCTCTGGACATATATCTTCCAAGGTGTGTATTTCAACCTCAGCTTCTGGTACAAACTCACCGACAAGACGCAATGGGGCGCCTACTTCTCCATCATCGGCGTGGTGATTACCTTCGCATTGCAAGCTATTTTCGTGCCACGAATTGGATATATGGCTTCCGCAGCCAGCAGTACTATATGCTATTTCGTGATTATGCTACTGTCCTATCTCGTGGGACGCAAACACCTCGAGATACCATACGATTTGCGCCGAATTGGCATATATACCCTACTTGTAGTGACACTTTTGGCAGAATATTACACTTTGGCACACTTATTGCCAATCAATGAATGGATGAAAATGGGTATAGGTACTATACTCCTTATTATATATTGTGTCATCTTCTATCGTTTGGATGGAAAGACGCTCATTAAGAAGAAATAACTATGTTTTCAGGAATAGTAGAAACAATGGCTCAAATCGTGAAGATTGAGCAAGAACAAACCAATAAACACTTCACGCTGCGCAATCCCTATGGCGAGCCGCTGAGCATTGATCAGTCTATCGCGCACAACGGCGTATGCTTGACTGTAGTAAAGATGGAGGGAGACCTCTACACTGTCACCGCCATGCAAGAGACACTCAACCGCACCAACCTCGGCGAAGCAAAAGAGGGCGATTGGGTAAACCTCGAACGCTCCATGCTGCTCGGCGAACGATTAGACGGACATATCGTGCAAGGGCATGTGGACCAAACGGCGCGTTGCATCGAAGTCAAAGAAACAGAGGGCAGCTGGTACTACCGCTTTGAGTATGAGAGTACCCGTGAGATGGCTATGCGTGGCTATTTCTGCGTGGATAAGG
Source organism: uncultured Bacteroidales bacterium (assembly GCA_937891975.1). GTDB lineage: Bacteria > Bacteroidota > Bacteroidia > Bacteroidales > Paludibacteraceae > Colicola. Next base: position 196,911 of record CALAUA010000015.1, on the reverse strand, counting down.
GATCTGTGAGTATCAATGGCGTGAGTCTGACCGTATGCGAACCCGATGTGGAGGATGGTAAGGGGTATGTAAGCGTATGTATTATTCCTTATACCCACGACAACACCAATTTCAAGTATATTCAGGTGGGTACACAAGTGAACCTTGAATTCGATATTATCGGCAAATATATCACAAGAATGAATCAATTAATACAATAACAAGAAATGGATAAAATTAGTTATGCAATTGGCCTTAGCATGGGTCAGAATCTGATGGGAAGTGGCGTTACTTCCCTCGAATATGCTGATTTGGCAGCAGGTATCAAAGATGTATTAGAGAAAAACCAACCACAAATTTCTTATCAAGAGGCTCAACAAGTGTTGGGTAAGTTCTTTAGCGAACTCGAAGCAAAAATCGCAGGCGAAGCCAAAGCAGCAGGCGAGGCATTCCTCGCAGAGAACGCTAAGCGCGAAGGTGTGAAAGTAACCGAAAGCGGTTTGCAATACGAAGTATTGGAAGCAACTATCGGACAAAAACCTAAAGCAACCGACAAAGTACGTGTACACTACGAAGGTACCCTCATCGATGGCACTGTCTTCGATAGCAGCTACAAGCGCGGCGAGAGCATCACTTTTGGTCTCAACCAAGTCATCAAAGGTTGGACAGAGGGTCTGCAACTCATGTCTATCGGTAGCAAATACAAACTCTACTTGCCATACCAACTGGCATACGGCGAGCGCGGTGCAGGAGCCAACATTCCTCCATACGCAGCATTAATCTTCACCGTAGAGTTGCTAGGAATTGAATAATAATCAACTAAATATACAATTAACAATGAAAAAAGTATCTATTCTTCTCATTGCTGCAATGGCAATGATTTCATGTGGCAACACTTATCAAATAGAAAAAGTTGCCCTCACTAACCAAAACGACAGTATGAACTATGCTCTTGGCGTAGTGAATGGTGCACAAATGAAAATGTATCAATTACGCAACGATTCTTCTATTGAAACCATTACTGAGTTTATCGATGCACTACAACGTGGTTACGATGGCAAAATAGAAGAATTGAGCGAAGCAGCTAACATCGGTAAAAATATTGGTCAAGCTATCAAGAACGCAGAGAAAACTGGTTTAGCAGACAATCCTGCATGGGCTATCAACCAAAAAGTGTTCTTCCAAGGATTGGTAAACGGCTTACGCCATGACACTACTATGATGAAAGCAGAAGATGCACGCAACTACTTCCAAGCACAATACCAAGCTTCTGCTACCATCAACGATAGCTTAGAGATGGGCAAAGTCGTAAAAGGCAAATGCATCTACAAAGTAAAGACCATTGAATTGAAAAACCAAAACGATAGTATCAACTACGCATTTGGTTATCTTAATGGTGACGAAGTAGCTCGCTACGTATTGCTCATGGACACTACTGGGCAAATGACTAAAGATTTTATCACCTATATCAACAAAGGTCTGAAGAGTACCGTTAAAAATCCACAAATCGTAAATATGGGTGAACAAATCGGTAAAAACATCAAATCACAAGAGGCTCAAGGCTTAATTGGCGAACCAAGTTTGGCTACTGATTTTGCTCTTATCAAGCAAGGTTTCATCAACGGCTTACTCGGTGACACCACCATGACTGGCGAACAAGCAGGCGAGTATATCCAAACAACAATGAACAATATCAAATACGGTACTGTGAAAGAAGATGGTGAGAAGTTCTTGGCTGAAAACGCACTCAAAGAAGGCGTAAAAGTTACCGAGAGTGGTCTTCAATATGAGGTAATCAAGATGGGTAAAGGCAAAAAACCTGCTGCTACAGATCGCGTTAAAGTACACTATCATGGTACCCTCATCGACGGTACTGTATTCGACAGCAGTGTAGATCGTGGCGAACCTATCGTATTTGGTTTGAACCAAGTAATCAAAGGTTGGACCGAAGGCGTACAACTCATGCCTGTTGGCAGCAAGTTCCGCTTCTATATCCCACAAGAGTTGGGTTACGGCGCACAACAAGCAGGTTCTATCCCTCCATACTCTACCCTTATTTTCGAAGTTGAGTTGCTTGAAATCGAGAAGTAGATTATGGGCATCATCGCCAAACAAAGTATTCAAGGCACCATCGTCACCTATCTTGGGGTGGCGGTGGGCTTTGTTACTACGTTCTTTGTGCTGACGCGTTTCCTCTCGGCTGAGGAGATTGGTTTGGCACGCGTATTGGTGGATGCTGCTACACTCTTTATCGGACTTGCCCAACTCGGTACTTCGTCCTCCATCATCCGCTTCTATCCACACTTTAAGGCGAAAGACGAAAGATTGGAGGTTATAGGCAAGAACTCTGACCACGGTTTCTTTTTCTGGACACTAATTGTGCCACTCATTGGCTTCGCACTCTTTACCGCAGTGTATTGCGCATGCCACGAACCACTTAGCCAATGGTTTGGCGAGAAATCGCCTCTGTTTGTAGAGTACTACTATATGGTGCTACCTATGGCATTCTTCATGCTCTATCAGACTGTTTTCGAGACCAATGCCAACGTGCGTATGCGCATTGTAGTGCCTCGTGCCGTGCGCGAACTCATCACTCGCATTGGATTGCTCGTTGCCTACCTACTCTACGCATTCCGCGTAGTGGATATCAATGGTTTTGTAGTGGCATTATGCAGCGTGTATGCCGTGGCGATGTTCTGCAATATGGGCTATCTCTTTTCGCTGGGCGAAATTTCTTTGCGCCCAGATTGGAACTTCTTACGCAACAATCGCTCATTGGTGCGACAATACTTGCTTTATACGGGCTTCCTACTTATTTCCGCAGTAGCTTCGGTGTTAGCCCCTACTCTTTCATCTTTCTTTATCACTGCCGAGATGGGTCTTGCTTATACGGGCATCTTCGCCATCGCCACCTATATCGCCGTGATGGTCAGTATCCCTTATCGTTCGATGGCTGCAATTGCGGCACCACAGTTGGCGACTGCTATCAAAGAGAACAACCAACACGAGACGGCCCACCTCATACAGCAAGTCAGTAGTACATTGCTACTTATAGGCGGAATCATCCTTTGTGTAATTTGGCTAAATATCGACCTCATTTTCCATATACTACCCAATGGCGAGACCTATGCCTCAGCCCGTCAAGTGGTATTGATGTTAGCAACAAGCCAATTGTTTATTGCGGTATGTACGTTTACCTCTTCCGCCCTCAACTATTCGCGTTTTTACGCTTTCTCGCTATTGTTTTCGTTTATCCTAACCACCTTGTCCATATTGCTCAATAATCTTCTCATTCCTCATTTCGGCATGAATGGAGCAGCCGTGAGCAATCTCATAGCCTACGCAATATATTTTCTATTTATCACATTGACAGTTCGTTACACGCTTCATGCGCCAACTTTCACGCGCCAACATCTGAAGATTCTGCTGCTGATTGTGGTGATACTTAATTTGAATTTCCTATGGCAGAAGTACTTGCCTATCAATAATATATGGTTTAGTAGTATCGTTCGTTCCTTAGTACTTATCGGAGGAGGTTGCGCCGTAGCATGGTTCAAAAACCTCTCTCCCGAAATCAACCAGCAAATCCAGTCATTAATCACTAAACAGTAGCCCTTTAGGGCGTCCACTAAACAGAACATGCGCTATTTCCTCCGCTTTGCATATGATGGTACTGCCTTTCATGGCTCGCAACGCCAGCCTAATGGCGTGACTGTTCAGGAAACTATGGAACAGGCGTTGGCTATGATTTTCCGTGAGGAGGTACCGTTCACTTTTGCTGGTCGCACCGACGCAGGTGTACATGCCCGCGAGATGTATGCGCATTTTGATTTACCCAATAGCCAATATCCAATAGGCGGAACACCGTCCAATAGCCCAATAGTGCGTCCTATACCCCCTAATTTGGTCTTCCGCCTCAACGGCATTTTGCCCGATTCTATCGCAGTCTTTGATGTTTACCCTGTGAGGGATGATGCGCATGCACGCTTTGATGCAGTGCGTCGTACATACGAATATCATATCATTGATCACAAAGACCCTTTCCTTTGTACACAAGCCACGCGTGTACGCCCAGGATTGGACTTCGCAGCGATGAATGAGGCAGCACAATTGTTGATTGGCAAACAGGATTTTGCTTCTTTCTGCCGCACGAATACGGATGTCAAGACCACGATTTGCGACCTTACGCGTGCTGAGTGGAAAGAATTGGGCAACGGACACGCCGTATTCACTATCGCTGCTGACCGTTTTCTGCGTAATATGGTGCGTGCGGTAGTAGGTACATTGTTTGAAGTCGGTCGTGGTAAGATGACTAAGGAGCAGTTTGCCGAGGTCATCACGCAGCACAACCGCTGCGCAGCAGGCGACTCAGCCCCTGCTGAAGGGCTATTTCTCACGCATGTAGAATATCCCGAAGATATTTTCCGAAAAGAGTAGTAGTCACTTATTGTACTTGCAAGAAAACAAGCAATTCTTTCATTGAATTGAACACCTCATCTGCCCCTGCATCAATCAAGTCTCCGCGCGTAAGAATACCTGTATTCACTGCATAAACGGTTAGTCCTGCCGCCTTACCAGAACGAATACCTAAAGGTGCATTTTCGATGACAAAACATTTCTCTTTTGGGAGTCCAGAGCGCTCCCATGCTTTTAGATAGGGTTCAGGATCAGGTTTACCACGTGTGACATCAAAAGCAGTTATCATTCTATCTTGCTGAAAGACAGATGGGAATACGGTATTTAGGCTATCCAGTAGTATTCGCATACCAGATCCAGTAACAACCCAAATCTGACTACCGCTATTCTTTACATACTGTAGTACATCAGCCACACCAGGGATTGTAGGAGTTGTGGTCTTTAATAGTTGATGATAGTATGCAGATTTCTCCGCATATATTGTTTTTACTTCGTCAGGAGTAGCATCTCTACCAAGTGCCTTTTGAAATGCCTCACGGATTACAGACTCGCCTGTACGACCTTCATTGATATAACAATCGTAGGCCGTAAACGGCAAATCGTGTATTTTCATTACCTCTTCCCAAGCAATAGCATGATGGGGCATTGAATCAAACAACACCCCATCCATGTCAAAAAAATATGCTTTATCTACAGTCATTATTGATGTTCTGCACGTAGTAAATCATTCACCGTCTTCACAGGATTGAAGGTGGATACGGGTACTTCTACGAAGATGGTATTCCAACGACTCATTGTACCATTCCATAACCCTGGCAACTCCAATGCCAACAGTTCCTTACCGTCTTTGGACTTATGCGAGATAAAGCCCGTCTTCTCATCTACAAAGTCAGGCAAATAGAATGGTTTGCCCTCCACGTCGCGGGTAGCACACACGAGATCCACAGGGTTGAAGTGGGTAGCTTGTTGCATAAGTGCAGGGTCAGAGATTTGGCTAGACTCTAAAATTTGGCAAGAGATACTACCATCCTCTTCACGCACAAGGAAAGGACCACCACCAGGCTCACCTGTATTCTTAACCACGCCGCACACACGCAATGGACGAGCTAAACGAGCACGTTCCTCTGCACTGAGATTAGGATCTTGCAATTTCTCAAATACTTTCTTTTGCTCTGTAACTAATACACCTGCAAGCAGTTGCTTGTAGCGAACGGTATCGCCTTTGAGGCGGTCTGGCACTACATTGTCAATATTCTTGATGAATATGATGTCTGCCGATTGCTCATTGAGGTTTTCAATCAATGCACCATGTCCCCCCGGACGGAAAAGCAACTTGCCATCTGCAGTACGGAATGGTGTGCCATCGGGATTAGCAGCCAGTGTATCGGTAGAAGGCTTTTGTTCAGAGTAGGATACGTGAAACTTAACACCTAATTTCGCTTCGTATGCAGATAGGTTTTCTGCAATATGTGCTTGGAACAGAGGCAGATGCTCGTGGCTAACTGTGAAGTGAATATTTACTTCTCCCTTAGAAGCTGCGTACATTGCCCCTTCTACAAGATGCTCTAGTGCTGGAGTACGAGGACCATCTTCGTAAGAATGGAAGAGTAGCAAGCCCTTAGGTAGGTTGCCATAGTTCATATCTTTGAGCAAATGAGAGACGGCGGCTTGTTCGTCTAGATTAGCAAGTTGAGGACCAAAGGCAAAATGGTCTTTTTCCGACAAGAATTTCTCGATGAAATCGGTCTTTTTGCCATCTTCTAAGTACTCAAACAAGTTTTTAAACATGCGGCTTGCCGCTCCACTAGCTGGTACGAACTTTAGGACGGTATGCCCCTCATCAAGATAATCTTGCCACGCCTTTACGTAGGCATCGATTTCTTCTTCAGATGGGTTAAGGACTCCGTTTCCAACCGAAGCGGCTGAAACAATGTCTAATTCTGGGAAACCAGTTGCGAATGACTGGAGTTGCTTTTCGGCTTTCTCTACAGAAATGCCACGCGCCTCAAGTTGGGTCAAGTCAGATGGTGTAAACATGGTTATAAATGGCAATATGAAAATTTGTTTGCAAAGGTAAACAAAATATATCATACAAGCAATAGGAACCAAGTGTTTTACGCAGATTATAATATATTTTGACTAAATAGTCAAAGATATTTTGTAATATCATTTTTTTTTTGTACCTTTGCGCGTTACTTTGGCGTAAAATTGTCTAACATATGTAAAAGATGAAAAATATAGCATTTATCGTAAACCCTGTTTCAGGTACTAAAGCCAAAAACCGTGTGGCAAAATTGATTCGAGAGTTACTAGACCCGCAACTATTTGCTCCCACAGTGGTAGTCACCGAGTATGCCGGTCATGCGACTCAGCTAGCACAACAATTTGCCATGCAAGACTATTATGCGGTAGTAGCAGTAGGTGGCGATGGAACGGTAAATGAAGTGGCAACTGGGCTTATTGGCACAAACACAGCACTCGGTATTATTCCCAATGGTAGTGGCAACGGTTTTGCTCGTCACCTAGAGATCTCTACTCGTATGAATCGTGCCATAGAGATGCTGAATAGCAGCGAGGTAATCAACGTGGACTACGGAATGGTGAACAACATACCATTTTTCTCAACCTGTGGTGTAGGTTTTGATGCTGTAGTAGCACACGATTTCTCCGACAGTAGTCGTGGATTCAAGGGATACCTTCAAAGCATTTTCAAAGATTTATTCCAATACAAGCCCGAAACGTATCACATAACTGGAAATGGTATCAACCAAACAACAACTGCATTCTTGGTAAACTTTGCTAATGCTGGACAATGGGGATACGATGCGTATATCGCTCCTAAAGCAAGTGTACAAGATGGATGGTTAGATGTAGCTATCGTAAGTGAGTTCCCTATGGTCGCAGCAGCAGGTTTGGCACTAAGTTTGTTCACCAAAAATATAGATGAGAAGTTATACATGACTACCATCCGCACAAAAGAATTAACCCTAACTCGTAACAGCGATGGTCCAATGCATATTGATGGTACACCTATGACAATGCCTGCAGAGTTGCATGTAAAGATTGTAGAAGATGGTTTAAAAGTGTTGGTAAAAAAAAGATTTTAAATATATGGAAATAAAAATTATCAATAAGAGTTGCAATCCGTTGCCACGCTACGAGAGTGAGCAGGCAGCAGGTATGGATATCCGTTGCCATTTGGCAGAGCCAGTTACCTTGCAACCATTAGAGCGCAAACTATTGCCAACTGGTTTGTACATTGAGTTGCCCGTGGGCTATGAAGCACAGATTCGTCCTCGTAGCGGTTTGGCACTCAAACGCGGACTAACGGTATTGAACACCCCAGGAACAATTGATGCCGATTATCGCGGCGAGATCGGAGTGATTCTCATTAACCTCAGCAGCGAACCACAAACTATTGAACCAGGAGAGCGCATTTGCCAGATGGTGATTGCTAAGCATGAGCAACCCGAATTGATAGAAGTGAAGGTTCTCGGGGAAACCGAACGCGGAGCTGGAGGTTTTGGGCATAGCGGCGTGAAATAAGAGTTTAAGATATAGTGTTCAAAAACGGCAAATTAATATTAATCGGTATTCTGATGCTGTTCTCAACAGGAACAGTATGGGGAAATGTGGAAGAAGACCAACAGTTTCTCTACTATTTCTATGAAGCACAGCGACTAATTCAAAAGCAGGAGATTGCACCAGCTTGGGAATTAGTACAGTTTTGCCATGACTTGAAGCCCAATGATGCTGCAGTTAATTATTATATGGGAGTATTCATGGAGGCGTTTGACCAATCAGAGAAAGCAGCACATTATTTTCATCGTGCTTTTGCTTTAGAACCTAGCACCTATTGGTATCAACATACTCTGTATTTACTACAAAGCAAGGATAAGAAGCAAGAGAAAACCGCCATTCGTGATTTAGAAAAAGTCGCAAAGGCTAATCCTAAGGACGAAGATGTACATGCCATGCTACAACGAGCATATATCCATGTAAAAGATTATAAGAGGGCTCTCCATATGCAAGATCGTCTGGACTCTATCGCAGGTTATACTGCGATGAGTGCGATGCAACGCTATCGTCTAAATGCTATGATGAAGAATAATAAAATGGCAATCTATGAAGTGGAGCGTTTTCTTGAGGAAGAACCCGACAATATGCAGTTTCAAGTATTCCGCGCGCAACTCTATGAAGAAACGCAACAGCCACCGGAAAAAATGATATTAGCCTATACAGCATTGTTGCGTTTCGAACCCCGTAACTTAATGCTGATGAATAATCTTGCATGGCATCTATGCCTTGCAAAACAAAATCTAACCCGTGCAGAACAACTATCACGTACTACCATTATGGCAGAGCCTAGCAATCCTATATACTTAGACACTTACGCATGGATTATGTACACAATGGGCGACTACGAAACGGCACATTTCTATATCTTACGAGCTATGGATTGCGCTACACCACAAACGATAAAAGAGATAACCACACACCGCAAAGCCATTTTAAAGAAACTGAAACAATGAAGCGCCTATTGCCCATATTGCTCCTGCTGAGCGTAATCTTCTCATCATGTAGCACATCGCGCTCTGTGGAACCACGCCGCTACCAGACATTGACTCAAAAAGCCAATGTCAGCATGCAGTTAGATGAGCATCAACACACGATGGGATGCACCGTACAATTATGGCGAAATGAATTGATTATCATATCATTGCAACCAATGTTAGGTATTGAAATGGTACGCATAGAGGTCAATCAAGACAGTGTATTGATTTTCGATAAGATGAATCGTCGTTATACAACTATCAATTTTAGTGATGCGTCAACAACGGCAATCCATCCTACCCCATCATTCAAAATGATACAAGAGTTTATGACCGTACCTACTACACCAAAAATCCAAGCCAAAAGCGAACGAAGTTTTCGCATTGGAGGACACCAATTATCTATTGATTGCACTTTCAGCCAGCGCGAGTACAATTCACTAAAAGTACCCAAACGTTTAGATACACAGAAATATAAACACATTTCACTGCGTGACATATTACCTTTATGAAACGAATCATTGTCATATATATCACCTTACTGATGGTATTAGCATTGCCTGCACAAAGTGTAAAAGAACTGCAGAAGCAGCAACGCGAACTCCAGCAGCAACTAGAGCAGACACAGAAAATGCTCAAGCAAACCAAACAAAATGAGACTGCTACTGTCAACAAACTCAATCTGCTCAACAACGATATTAAAACGCGAAAAAAACTCATCCGCAATATCCAATCAGAAATTTCTGGTCTGAATAACGAGATGGGACAGTTGCGCTCCAAACGACAAAGTTTGCAAGATAAGCTAGAAGACTGCAAACAAGACTATGCTCGCTTGATTCGAGAAACGCACTATGCAGATATGCAGCAGTCGCCTTTACTATTTATCCTATCTTCGCAAAACTTTCAGCAGCTCACTCGGCGTGTGAGATATATGCAAGAGTTTGCTACCTATCGCAAAGAACAAGTACGACAAATAGAACAACTACAGACGGACATAGACATACAAAACAACCTGCTTGAGCAACGACGCAACGATCGCGCTGTTGCTTTGAAAAATCAAAAACGCGAACAAGATAAACTCACTAGTGATGAGCGCAAACAAAAGAATATGCTACAATCACTCAAGAAAAAAGAAAAAGACTTGCTCGCACAACAAAAAGCACAACAGAAAAAAGCAGATGCACTCAACAAGCAAATTGAAGAACTGATTGCCAAACAAGTGCGAACGACTACCACTTTAACCAAGGAGCAACAACTCATTGCAGGTGGTTTTGAAGCCAATCAAGGGCGCATGCCTTGGCCTGTAGAGAAAGGATACATCAGTGGACATTTTGGCAAACACCAGCACCCCCTACACGAACACGTGACCATTGATAACAAAGGCATATACCTGCAAACTGTTAGTGGTGCCGCTGCTCGAGCCGTATATGAAGGAGAAGTAACATGGTGCGCACAAATGAATGGTAACTATGCTGTGATTATCCAACATGGTAACTACCGTAGCGTCTATTCGCCACTCAAATCCATCAACGTCAAACAAGGCGACAAGGTAAAGGCAAAACAAAACATCGGAACAATATTCACCGATGCTAGTGAAGATAATAAAACGGAACTATATTTCCAAATATACAAAGATCGCTCCATACTCAATCCTAGTCTATGGTTAGCACAATAACAAAAATGAAAAGTATTAACTACAAACGAATTAAAAATAGTATTTGCATATGAAAACAACAAAGATATTTGCCCTACTATGCATGGTTATGCTAGTATGCAGTTGTAAACAAAATGATTGGCTCGATTGGAAAACACAGAACGAACTGTGGCTACTCCAAAATGCCCAAAACGACAGTGTCAAATCCACCCCTACTGGGCTACAATACAAGTGTATTTTCGCAGGTTGGGAGCACTCGGCACGACCAGATGACACCAAACTAGTTACCATCAAATACACTGGCAAACTCATCAATGGATATCAATTTGATGCTACAGAAGAGTACATGGGTTATGTAAGTGACTTTGTACCAGGTTTCAGCGAAGGGCTGAAAAAGATGCACGAGTTTGGCATCTATGAGTTTTACATTCCATACGATTTAGGCTATGGCATTGATGGCACAGGTTTAGAAGGTACCAGCAGCCATATTCCTCCTTACTCCACTCTCATATTCCGTGTAGAACTCAAAAGAGTGAATTGATGAGGTATTCGTATATCATCATATTGTTCATTACCACACTCTTTATCAGCTGCGAGAACCCTAATTACCGCAGTTCGGTGCCTTCCGTACCTGTCAATTTCACTCTCAATATCACGAGTGAATACCCACATTTCATCGTTGACAACGGCTTCCAAACGATTACAGTCACCCAGTCAAGATACGAACGCGAGTACGTAGGCTATGCTGGCTTGCTCCTTTGGATAGCAATGGATGGAAACTACCATGCTGCTGACCTTTGCTGTCCGCATTGCCTCAAACCCAACAAACCCGTTGAGATAGATGGTATCTATGCAGTATGCCCTATTTGCAACGAACAGTTTGATCTCAGCTATGGTTTAGCACTTCCTACACAAGGATTCACACACGAACCTCTACGCAAATATCGTACTATAATCAATACTAGTGTCACCGGTCTGACATTGCGTGTAATCAACTAAACGACTGCTGCCATGCTACATATCTACAATGCCTCTGCTGGAAGTGGAAAGACCTTCACCCTTACACGCGAATACTTACGTATGTTGCTACGTGATGCGCAACCTGCTGACGACAAACGACTTCCACATAGCCGCATCTTAGCTGTCACCTTCACCAAGAAAGCCACAGCAGAGATGAAAGAGCGCATCTTACACGAATTGTTCATTCTATCCACCAATCCTGAAAACTCTCTACATAGACAATTTTTGCTGCAGGACCTAGGTATCACCATCGAACAATTACAGCAGCGTGCTAACCATCTGCTCATTGGTATCTTGCAAGACTACTCACGCTTTTCCATTTCTACCATTGATGGTTTCTTTCAGCAGGTCATCCGCACTTTTGCTCGAGAACTAGGACTATCTGCCACCTACGACCTATCACTCGATGGAGAAGAAATGATACAAGAGGCTGTGGACGAAATCTTTAAGCGAATCAGAGAGGAATATACTGACGATAAGGAACTTATCAAATGGTTACTCGAATTCATCCAGAAGAATATTGATGAAGATCATAGATGGAATCCTAACGAATCCATTAAATTGTTCTCTCGACAACTGCTTCGAGAACAGGTCATACGTCGTATGCCTAAGTTGCAAGAGATTTTCGAAGATAAAGATTTCCTGCGGAAATACCGTACTGATTTACAGCAAATTTGCACCAATAGTGAGCAACAAATCGCCACATTACTGCTACAAGCCAATCTGATTTTTCAAACCCAAGCAGAAGAGAAATGGAATAGAAATATCCTAGCGGCCTTCAAGAAATCCCCTGAGAATTGGTTAAAAGCAGCCATGGGAACTACGTTCTTCAACGTACTTGCCGACCCTATCAAAATTCTTACCAAATCCAAGACATCTAAAGCGGAGCAAACTATTCTACTAGAGATCTACGACAAGCAACTATTTCCTATCTTCCTCTCGCTCAACGAGCTATGTACAGGCAAGACAGCACGTGATTATATTACTGCCAAAGAGATTCTACCGCATCTTTACACACTTGGTATTCTACAAGATGTAGCCAAACAGATTGAAACAACCAATCGCCATATCGGTCGCTTACCCATTTCAGAAACTAACCAACTGGTCAACCAAATCATTGACGGACAAGAAGCACCATTCATTTACGAACGTTTCGGGCAATACTTTCGCCACTATATGATTGACGAGTTTCAAGACACTAGTGCACTTCAATGGGAGAATTTCGCGCCCCTCATCCAAGAAAGCGAAGGGTATCATGCTGACAACCTGATTGTTGGAGATGTCAAGCAGAGTATCTATCGTTTCCGCAACTCCGACTGGAGCCTGCTCAAGGGCATCCCCTATCAGTTCCCTCGCCATCAAGCACATATCATGCCTAGCAACTGGCGTACCGCCCCTATCATCATTCAAGAAAATGAAAAACTGATGCAGGCGTTTAGCCAACGCGTAGCAGGAAACATCTGCACAAAATACAATCAAGATGATTTAGGTACTGACATTGCCTATATCTTCGATCCAGAGTATATGCATCAGGAACCAGCCAAGCAATATCAGGGCTATTTCCACATGCAGTTCTTCGAAGGCGATACTGCGGAAGAACAAACACTCGAGCAATTGCATCTTCAACTTCAATCGCTACAGCAAGAAGGTATTGACCTCAAACGAGTTACACTACTTGTTCGCTATACTAGTCAAGCTGCTATGCTCGCGCAGTTCCTCATCGGCCATGGCTACAATGTGCAGTCATCCGAGGGGTTGCAACTTGGTGCTCACCCTGTCATACAACTCTTAATCAACCTGCTTCAACAAGAAGGTCATGTTCTCGAACCAATACACCAAGCATATATCCAGCAGCATTTTGGCAATTTCACTGACAAGCAAACCGATGCGATATTACAAGCACAGCGACTTCCCCTCTATGAACAAGTACAACAACTTATCGACATCTTGCAACTACCGCAGCAAAAGGAACTCATTCCATATCTCACTGCTTTTCAAGATATTATCTACCTATTCACTCAGAATCGCACAGCAGACCGCAAGGCATTCCTCACGTTTTGGGAACGAAAAGGAAAAAACAAAACTATTCCTGCTCCACAAGCCCCTGACGCTATCCGCATCATGACCATACATAGCAGCAAGGGATTAGAGTTTGACATCGTTTTCATACCATTCTTCACGTGGGAGCTAACCAAAAACCGCCAAAACGACATCATTTGGTGTGAGCCACAAATGCCACCATTTAACCAACTACCTCTGGTGGCGATACGTCCTTCGCAAGCCCTGCTGCAATCGCATTTCCGCAACGAATATATTCAGGAGCAGATTGCTCAATCCATCGATAATCTCAACCTCACATACGTTGCCATTACGCGCCCTAAATACCGCTTATACATCTACGGGCAATTAAATCGCAAAACAGCAGGTAGCGTAGGAGCAGAAGTGCATGCGATCTACAAAAACCTGCTTAATGACCAACTCATCTATTGTATCCCCACGCAAGGCGTCCCTGCGCCACTGCCTCCTGACAACGATGACGAGTTCCCTACCATTCCTGCTCAATACGTGTCTGTACCTATTGGAGAGCGACTCACGCTACGCAGCAGAGCGGAAGATGACTTCGCACAAGACACCCCATTGGCTACGGTCGATTTAGGTATTTTGATGCACCTTTGGCTATCACATATCCGCACATGGCAGGATGCTGAACCACAGTTATTGAAACTACTGCGAGAAGGACAAGTAACTGATCAGCAAGCTATTGAAATGCGTCAGCAACTCGCTCAACTCCAATCACTCATACAACGTGAAAATCACAATGAGTGGTTTACTGACCAATACCGCATACTCGCTGAACAAGACATCATCACTCCTTCGGGCAACATGCAACGCCCTGACCGCGTGATGATTAAAGATCTCCATGCTATTGTCATTGATTATAAATTCGGTCACGAACAACCCAAATCCCATCTTGAGCAAGTACGCGATTATATGACGCTACTACAGCAAATGGGATATACCACCGAAGGGCATATCATCTATAATGCACTACAAACTATTCACACTATACAATGATAACAAAAGAAGAAGTAATAGCTATTGGCCGCATCACCCGCACACATGGGAAACGTGGTGAAATTCAGTGCCTTACTAGCAACGAGTTTTGGGATAATGCAGATGCTACTTTCCTTATTCTCAACATCGACAATATCCTTGTTCCTTTCCGTGTACTTGATTGGCGTGGCAAAGGTAGCGACTCGCTTATCTTCCAACTGGATCATATCACGGATGAACAATCGGCACAAGCACTCATTGGTTGTCAGGCATATATGCTCGCCAGCGATCTAAGCGAAGAAGATGAACTGCTGCCTACTTGGCAAAGTCTTACGGGCTACCGAGTATTGGATACCGATCAAGGCGAACTGGGCACCATCGTACACGTGGATGAAACCACTATCAACACCCTCATCACCCTTGACAACGACCAACTCATTCCGCTACACGAGGATTTTATCATCAATATTGACCAAGAAAACGAATTACTGACCATCTGTTTGCCTTTTATATTTCACGCACAATAGACGCACTATTCACGCACAATACACGCACAATAGACGCACTATTCACGCACAATACACGCACAATAAACGCACAATACACGCACTATTCCTATACCCTTGCTATAGGATCACAAGACAACAATTATGCAAAAAACAACGATACAAGAAATGAACCGCCTCACCCCAGAGGCATTCCACGAGGCACAGAAGGTACCCCTCGTTGTGGTACTGGACAATGTCCGCAGCCAACATAATATCGGTGCCGTATTCCGCACAGCGGATGCATTTTGCCTGCAAGGAGTATGGCTGTGTGGAATATGTTGCTGTCCACCCAACAACGAGATTCACAAGACCGCCCTCGGTGCAGAACTCACCGTGGATTGGCGCTATTTTGAGCACACTCTGGATGCCGTCAAGGCGTTGCAAGCCGACGGCTATACGGTCTATGCCATTGAGCAAGCACATGGAGCGACCATGCTTGGTGACCTACAATTGCCTCAAAATCAAAAGACTGCTATTGTGATGGGACATGAGGTGTTTGGTGTACAACAAGAGGTAGTAGATGCTGCCGATGGTTGTATTGAGATTCCGCAGTATGGTACCAAGCACTCGCTCAACGTCAGCGTTACTGCTGGTATAGTCATGTACCAACTCAGCAATATGCTCCGCTAACTGTCAACTGTAAACTGTCAATTGTCAACTATAAAATATCACTCCTCGCTCCTGCTCGTGATTTGGAAGTAGGAATAGCAGCCATTCAAGCGGGTGCTGATGCGGTGTACATTGGTGCACCCGAGTTTGGTGCGCGCCAAGCAGCAGGCAACTCTTTGGAGGATATTACGCAGTTGGTCAAGTATGCCCATCGCTTTGGTGTTAAAGTACTTGTCACACTCAACACCCTGCTCCACGAAGATGAATATCCTCGCGCATGCGCGCTCGCGCACGAACTATATAAGGTAGGAGTAGATGCTCTTATTATCCAAGACCTACATTTGCTGGATTACGATTTGCCACCTATTCGCTTGCATGCTTCTACGCAATGCGACAACCGCACCCCAGAGCAAGTACTTCGCTTGCAACAAATGGGGTTCCGTCGTGCTGTCCTCGCACGCGAACTATCCCTCGAACAAATCCGCGACATCCACCATACTTTACACTCTACCCCCTACACCCTACACCGCGACGAAGTCGCCCCCATCGAACTCGAAGCCTTCGTCCACGGAGCCCTTTGCGTGAGCTATAGCGGTAGATGTTATCTATCGGAGGCATTGATGAATCGTAGTGCCAATCGCGGTTGCTGCGCCCAACTCTGCCGTCAACGCTACGATTTACTAGACAAAGATGGCAATGAGATTATAGACAACAATGGACAACCTATTCACCAGCGTTACCTGCTTTCGTTGCAAGATATGGACCGCAGTCGCTATCTTGCTGAGATGATTGAAGCGGGCATAACCACCTTCAAGATTGAGGGCAGATTAAAGGATCGCGACTATGTCACCAATATTGTGGCATACTATCGTCAACTGCTTGACCAACTAATGGATAGTCATCCTACTCTACAACATGCCTCTACACGTTCGGTCTATCAATATAGTTTCACTCCTAACCCTGCTAAGACTTTTCATCGTGGAGGTACTGATTATTTCTTGCACGGTCGCACCGCCAAAATGGCGAATTGGCAAACACCCAAATCCACAGGCGAGAAGATTGGCACAGTCATTGCCACCAAGCACAATGCCATTCGTGTGCAACTGCGTCCCAATATCACGTTGCATAATGGCGATGGTATCTGCTACGAAGATCAAGGCTTCGCAATCAACCGTATAGAAGGTGATTGGATTTTTCCAAATATTCAGGTGTCGCAAATCGGGAATCGGGTAATCGGAACAACGCTGTATAGAAATCTCGATAACGAATTTCTACGTTCGCTGCGAGCCAAACGACAAATACCAGTAGATATTCGTTTTGAGATAATACCAGAAGGCTATCGCCTAACAATCGGAGAGAAGAGTACGATATTTGAAGCGGAGCATCAATCTGCCACTAACCCAGAGCGTGCATTACAAACCATCATTCAGCAATTGAGCAAACTCGGAGATACTGATTATATCGCCAACGATATCCAAATCTTTGCACACGACCAATTATGCTCCGACACCTTCCCATATTTCATACCTACTAGCTTACTCAACCAATGGCGTAGAGAGCTCATTGCTTCCCATAGCCCGCAGGGCGTCCAATATCCAATAGCGAAGCGTCCATTACCCAATAGCCCAACGGGCGTCCAATATCCAATAGGCGGCACGCCGTCCTACAGCGAAGCGTCCCATTACCCCCTCATGACCTGCAAATATTGTATCCTCCATGAGTTAGGACACTGTAGGAAGAGCAATCCTATGACCAACGAACCACGCTATCTGCGTTTGCAAAACGGCACTATCCTCACTCTAGAGTTCGACTGCAAACACTGCGAAATGCGAATCACTAAACACTAAACTCTAAACACTCAACACACAATATGGCAGCACATCAAGTAAACGTTTATTTCTGGTTGATTGACACGATTGCCTCTGGCAATCTAACTCGCGAAGATATCAACCGTCGTTGGGCACATTGCCGCTACAACGACAACCATGAGACGGAGTTTCCTGAACGTAAGTTCCATCGCTATAAAGAGGAAATACAGGAGATTTTTGATGTAACTATCCGTTGTAGCAAGTCGCGCGGCAACGTCTATTACATAGAGAATAAAGATGATATATCAGGTGGTACTCGCAAATGGCTGCTCAATGCTATGGCGGTACACTCCATGATGGATCAAGCACAGGATATGAATGCATGTATCTTATACGAAGATATTCCCGAGGGGGCACAATTTCTGAGTATGATTGTAGATGCCATTAAGCACCGCACTCAACTCCGCTTCACATATCACAGTTTTAATCGCCAAGAGCAATACGAATTGGCGCTTGCACCTTATTGCTTAAAGGTATTTAAGCAACGATGGTATGTAGCTGGCTGCCCATCTACCCACCCCAATGAGAGGCGTATCTACGCCTTGGATCGGGTACAAGATATGCGCCCCACAACCGACAAGTTCGTTTATCCTAAGAACTTCAACGCCAAGTCCTTCTTTGCGCCCTACTATGGAGTTTTCCGCAATGCTACGCCTACGAAGGTGATTATCGAAGCAACGCCTCAATCAGCACAATTTCTTCGCCTTTTGCCTTTGCACGCTTCGCAAAAAGAGCTACGCCAGTTCCACGGCAATACATTTTTTGAGTATTATATAGCTCCCACTCTGGATTTCATTCAAGAGTTACGTACCCACGGCACAGATATCCGCATACGCGAACCCGAAGAGTTAGTTGCCATCTTCCGCGACGAAGCCCAAAAAGCCTACGAAATGTATTGTGTTTAAGGTAAACTTAAACCCAGCCTCTAAACACTAAACTCTAAACACTAAACAAAAAGATGCACTTTTCTCAAAAAAAAGTGCATTTTTTCTTAGATACTGACAAGTTTTAGCAGTTTGATGTAGTAATTTTGCACCGTCAATTGAAAATAACCACTAAAACTTGTAAGATTATGCAACTAGAATTGAATTTTAACCAAAAGGATTTACACACCAATGCTACAGAATTATTCAACAATATCTACAGTATTATTGTTTGGATGCAAATTTTGGCGAAACCAACTAGAATTTAAATCAAATATTATTCACTTTTAATTTTTTACAACTATGACAACTACAATCAACGAGGTGAATACACTCACCAGCAATCAACTCTCATCTAAGATGCACGATTACCGTATGCATTTGCGTACTATTACCGATGGTCTTGTAGAAATGGCAAAGGCAGCAGGTCGTAGTAAATACACTTGTAATCAGCTACTTCGCGAGTGCTACAACCTCATCGATGCCGAATTAAAGACTTATGAACAGTGGAAAGAAGAAGGTGCTTATGTTCGTCGTGGTGAGCATGCCTATCTATTTTGGGGTAAACCTGTGACCAACGAACGCGGCTTCAAGTACTGCCCAGTTGAGTTCCGCTTCTGCCGCGAGCAAGTACGTTTCCGAGAAGTTAACGCACTCTAAACACTAAACAGAAGTTCGCTTTGTGAGCGTTCTCTAAACAAAAAATAGGCTACCTACAAAAGGTAGCCTATTTTAGTATGATGAAATAGTGATTACTTCACTTGTGCACCAAGTACATTGTAAACGTTCTCGCCACGGATAATCATCACTTGACCATTTTGCATTACCTTAACAGGGATCTCGATGGTAGTTACATCCTCAAGGCCCGTACCAGTAGCAACCTTCACAACGATTTGAGAAGCACGTACTTGAGCAGTAGTTGCAGTGAAGACCACTGTAGATACATTGCCAGTCCATGTACCCATAGCACCAGCATAGGTATAGTTGCCACTATCAACAGTGAAGTGAGCTGGACCATAATCTTCATCATCATTTCCTGTGCAAGTAAACTCTACAGAAACGATATTACCTACTGTAGAAGTGAGGGTCATGGTAGCACTCTTATAGATGCGATAGTGTACCTCATTATTGTATGTACCAAGACGACCGTCTGTTACAGACATTGTGATACCTTCCTTAGCCACTTCATAGGCAGCACGAGTTTCAGTTGCATTACCTTTGTCCACATCTGCATCGAATGTCACACCACCACCAGCAGGAGGAGTTACAGGGTCATCATCGCCTGGGGTGTCGTCACCATTTTCATTCAAGGTAATCTCCTCACCAGTAACACCATCTTCTACCCACATCATAAATGATTCTGTGTTCAGTTTGTATGTCTTACCATCCTCACCAACGAATGTACCTACAAATGAGTAAGTTCCTTCGTTATCTACATTCTTGATGGTCAATGTACCAGCAGCATCCTCGCTCATGTAAACACCCTCAACATATCCTTCAGCATCTTCTCCAGTTCCATATACAGCCATAAGCATATCATATGTACCATTGAGCGCAGTTTTGCTCTTTGCCTCTACAGCTACCATTGCAAGTGGAAAGTCAATACCCTCTCCTGTTGCATCCAAATTAAACAATTGCATTTCCCAATAGGCAAAGCCTTCCTCTTCCTCGTAGAAAGCCATCGCATAAGCCAAATCGCTAATAGTCACTTCTTCGGTTAGTTCACCTCCAGGGTTGTCACCACCAGGATTTTCACCACCACCTTCGCCTAAAGTAACAGTAATCGTCTGGATCTTAATAGTAGCAGCATTTGCTTCTGCCGTTAGGTCAACTGAAGATAAAGATCCTTCCCATACTCCATCTGTGACATTTTCGAAGCCAATCACATCAGTATAACCTGTCAACTCAATCTTTGTAATCACTTTTCCAGTTGGAGCACCGATGGTAATAACACCACCTTTATAATGACGTAATTCTTGATAAGAAGTTGTCTTCCATATACGAGTAGCTGCGCTACCATGCTTTGTTGCTGTAAAAGTGACTCCCTCCTGTGTATAAACAGAGCCAACTTCCAAGTCTGTTTTGTATGCACTACCATCAGCAACGGTTGGTTGAGGAATACCTAAAGCATCCAACCCTTCGGCAGTAGTAAAGTCCATTTTTACCGTTGTTTGAGCCATGCTCATCAGGCTAAAGAGCATTGCACTTAGAAAAAGAGTAATTTTTTTCATACTTTTTTTGTTTTTAAGATTAATAATTGAGTTAATTAAACTATTGTTTGTTTGATTCAATAATTTGTCCATTATCCACATGCCAAACTTTGGCATTCATATATTGTTCGCTTAGAATAGCAGTCAGGTGTTGGCGGTCAGTATCGGTAATGAATATCTGTCCAAACTGCTCACCTACAACCAGTTGCACAATCCTTTCCACGCGTTCGCTATCTAGTTTGTCGAAGATGTCATCTAATAGCAATATCGGCTTCGTATTCACTGCATGCACCGAATCTAAGTACAGCGCCTGTCCCAGTTTCATCGCCAAGAGATAGGTCTTCTGCTGTCCTTGGCTGCCCACGCGCTTGAGCGGATAGTTGCCGAGCGACATCTCCAGTTCATCTTTGTGTATGCCCTGCGATGTCCACCCTAGTATGAGGTCGCGTTGACGTGTGCGTGCGAGTGCTTCAGTCAGGTCGCGTTCGTGGAGTTGCGATATGTATTGCAGTGCCACTTGCTCCTTATCCCCCGATATGGCGCGGTATACCTCTTGGAAGTAGGGGACAAACTGCTCAATAAAGCGCACTCGCTCTTGGTAAATAGGTAGCGCATGTTGTACGAGTTGCATCTCCAATACTTCAAACAATGCCACAGGCAATGCGTCGGCTGCTACCTCAGCATATTGCTTGAGCAGGGCATTGCGTTGCTTGAGCAAGGCATTGTATTGCGTAAGGTGCTCCAGATAGGGTTTGCTGTACTGCGAGATGACTCCGTCCATAAACTTGCGTCGCTCATCGCTGCCTTCTACCACTAGTTCGCTATCTTGTGGCGATACCATCACTAGCGGAATCAGCCCTATGTGGTCAAGTAGTCGCTTATAATCTTTCTTACCACGACGAAACTGCTTTTTCACGCCTCGCTTGAGTCCACAACTAATCGTTTCGATGTCTTCGCCCAAGAGGTATTGTCCTTGTATCATAGCCATCTCCTCATCGTGGTGGATATTTTGGCTATCAATCGCATTGTAGGCAGACTTAGTGAAACTGAGGTAGTATATTGCGTCAAGCACATTGGTTTTGCCTTGACCGTTGAGCCCGATAAAACAATTGAGCTTATCCGAGAACTGCATGGCAGCTTCGCGGATATTCTTGTAGTTCAATATGTTAAGTTCTCGCAAAATCATTACTATTCCTAATTCCCGACTCCCGAATCGCGACACCTACTATTAAGTTCCATCACGCGAATGTCGCCACATCGTCAGCAGTAATGGTATCGCCGCCGAGGATGATAAGTCGCTCCACTACGTTGCGCAGTTCGCGGATATTACCTGGCCAATTGCATGCTTGCAATGCGGTCAGTGCACTATCATCAAAGGTCTTGATTTTCCACCCCTGTTCTTGGCATATATGCTCTGCAAAGTGATTGACTAGCAAAGGTATATCCTCTTTTCTCTCATCGAGCGCAGGTACGTGAATAGGAATAACGTTGAGTCGGTGGAACAAGTCCTCGCGGAAGCGTCCTTCGGCTATCTCGTGCTTGAGGTCTTTGTTCGTAGCCGCCAGTACGCGCACGTTGACTTTGATTGGTTTGTCGCTACCTACGCGTGTAATCTCGTTCTCTTGTAGTGCGCGTAGCACTTTGGCTTGTGCTGATAGACTCATATCGCCAATCTCATCGAGGAAGAGTGTACCGCCATCGGCTTGCTCAAACTTACCTGCTCTGTCTTTGATGGCACTAGTAAAACTACCTTTGGTATGTCCAAACAGTTCACTCTCAATGAGTTCACTAGGTATAGCAGCGCAGTTGACCTCTACCATTGGTTTCTTGGCACGTGCACTATTTTCATGAATAAGGTGTGCAACTACCTCTTTGCCCGTACCATTGGCACCTGTAATCATCACTCGTGCTTCGGTGGGTGCCACCTTTTCTATCACCGCGCGCACGCGCTCGATGGCAGCACTCTCGCCCACCATCTTATTGCGTGCACCAATCTTTTTGCGCAGCACTTTGGTTTCTTGTACGAGCGATTTGTGCTCAATGGCATGTTGGGTAGTGAGTAGCAGGCGGTTGAGGTCGAGTGGCTTAACGATGAAGTCAAACGCACCATTTTTGAGTGCTTCCACGGCCGTCTCCACAGTGCCATGTCCAGAGATCATCACCACAGGCGCTTCTTCTCCTCCATGCTCTTGGATGGTTTTGCGGTAGGACTGAAGCACCTCCATACCGTCCATTTCTGGCATTTTAATATCGGTATAGATAAGGTCGAAATGTGCCGTGAGGGCTTTCTCCAAGCCCACACGTCCGTTCTCTGCTATATCTACTGTATAGCCCTCAAACTCTAGTATCTCTTTGAGCGTATTGCGTATCGCGCGCTCGTCATCAATCACCAGTATGCGTGCCATGACATTTCCAATTTTATAATATTCCGCGCAAAGTTACTGCTTTTTTCTGAATTATCCAAATTTTAGAGAAAATATAACATATTTTGAAGTTCGCAAACCACTCGGTTACCACTAGCCACGTGACGGATGTGTGCCAATGATGCGGTTTAGTGAACGCCCACGATGTGGGCTACTGTTTAGAGTGTAGGGTGTAAGGTGTAGAGTGTAAGGTGTAAAGTGTAGGGTGTAGGGTGTAAGGTGTAAAGTGTAAGGTGTAAAGTGTAGGGTGTAAAGTGTAAAGGCTGGAATGTAAAAAATGAGTTGGATTGGTGTCCAACTCATTTTTCTTATCCTCGCCTCTAACCTCTAACCTCTCGCCTTTAACCTTTAACCTTCAGCGAGGTTTTTGGGCAGCAATCTTACAACCTATGTCCCTGCGCATCGAAGATACCCTCTGCGGTGCGGATGATGAGTTTGCCGTCGATGAGGTATTTCTCAATGCCTTTCGCCTCATCGCCTACATTACCCACTCCTGTGGTCACATCCTTCTCAGGTTGGATATGCAGTGCAAAACGATTTTCTTCTGTGCCCTTTGGCAGGGTGACGATATAATCGCTAAGCAAAAGATTGGTACGCGTATTGGTCTCGTAGTCAATGAGTTCTACCACCACACCCTCTGTGCCGTCAGGCATACGGAAGGTGTATTCGCCTTCGGTAGCGATTTGTACACCCACTGGCACAATGGCTTCGCCCATTGGCAGCGCATTACCTGCAGACTGGATACGTTGCTCGCCTGCGAGGGTGTAGATGTTCGCACCACTATTGATAATCTTCGTGAGGTCGAGGTTCATATCAAAGTCAGCGGTTGCGCCCTCTTGCTGCAGTTGTACGAAAGTTTGGTCTGCCATCTCTTCACCTTGAAGCAACTCTACGTTCAGAACTACCTTCTCTGGCAACTCACTCTCGCTATTGCGACGTGCTGCGAGTTGGGCAGGAGTAACACCCTCAACTGTTTTGGTTGTCCAGTTGATTGTTCCAGCAAACTGTACCATATACGAATACATTGCTTCGAAAGTCACACTTGTAGAACTTATAACAGTGTACTTACTCAAATTCGTATTGAACTTATAGTAGAAACTAGCATCTTGTTGGTCATAATGGTATTGCGTAACATTGAATTGGTCAATTTCTTTGAACGCAGGTACACCAATGAGGTTCCAGTGCGAGTCCGTAATATTATGATCCATACCTGTTGTACTTACACCTAAATTACATTGGTGAGCAGGTACCTCTACTGTGACATTTGGCTCCTCCGCTTGCGTAATCGTACCCACCTCACCATTGGATGGGAAATAGAGACTAACGCTATTTACACCATGATTAAACTTAACCTTATTTAGATCAAGTACCAATACGTAACCCACACCTTTCTTTAATATCGTCTCTGGATCAAAGATATACTTCCAATAGGTACCTGAGTTTGCATATAAACCCTTCTTAGCACGTTCTTCGCCATCGTAGTATTGCATGATCCACGCATCGGCATACTCTCCGAATCCGAATGCCTCAGAGAGTTTCACATCAAATGGGAAGGATACCCAGTAGATGCTTTGCTCACGCGAGTTTTTCTTAATCCAATCTTGTGTAAAGCTCATCACGGCATATACTGTTTTCACCTTTTCCAAGGCATTATTCAAATTTAATTGAGTAACCGATACACCAGTCCTATTGTGCTCACGAATCACCATCATATCTGCATCTAACTCACCCCCTATTGGTTTATCATCAGGTAACCAAGCTATAATCAAGTGGTTCGTCTTGAAATCATAAGTTAATCGCATATTAAACCATTTATTCTCCGCTGCATCACTCGACAACAACCTCATGCTATTATCTTTATCACCCTTGAAATATTGTAGATGCTCAGCATACAGCGCAGTCAGTTTTATCGTTGTTGTGTTTTTGGCTCTCACATCCACTTGATAAATCCAGTTTTGCAAGTCTGTAAAATTAATCTCTGTTACAGCCGCTCCTTCGTTATTCTCCAAGTCCTCTGCTTGTTCTATTCGTAAGAATGTAGCCGCTGTGGCATTAGTAGCACCTGCCATGTATGCACGTGTAAGTTGGTTGGTACCCCAATCCCAACCAAAGCGCACGTTTGCGCTATTGGTAGGCAAATCACCACTTGCATTTGCCACAATTCGAGGACTTGCATCTTCTGGGTCAGCAGCCAAAGTGTCGGATATGCAATAGCTATAGTCATTGGCAATGGTATATTTCACATTATTTGTATTATTTGCAGCTTCTGCTTCTGTGGATACCCACTTACAGAAGTAGTGGCTAAATGGCTCGTTGTTATCTGCATAACTGCTGTATGTCATTTTGTTGCCATCTTGCTGGAATTCCACCCACTTACCTGGAGCTGCATTTGTACGGATGTAGTAGTCGCCCGTGTATGGATGTACATCTTCTGTCAAGAGTTGAGCAGCATGTTCAGGGTCGTTGGTTTGTTGCAATACAAAGTTGAATACACCCGTCGAATCTATGCCATGACCTTCAATATTTGTTTCTAAATTTTTGGTGGTTTCATACGTGCAAACGGTTTCCCATGTTGCAGAGTTTCCAGTGACTGACAAGCATTGTTGTAAAATGATAAGCGGTTTTTTCTCATGATGTACGAAGAAACTTATTGTATCCAATTGTTCTCCACTTGTGCATTGTTTGATGTAAATTCCTGCAGGGTGGAAAGGATGAATATCATCTTTGTACGCTAAACGATAGTCGTCTACATCCAGAGGGAAGGAAATAGTTAATTTCTTTGTCTCTGCATCGTAATGGAAGATGTAGAATCCTGACATATTAGCGGTGATTTTGGAGTTATGATGTGGTTCCGAGTCATAAGAAGTAGCATCATTCATTATAATAGTCTTGCCACCCTCAGTATAAGTAATCGGAGTTTCCCATAAGTTGCCGCTCTGTGTACGATATACTCCCTTTTCTGCCACTTTAAACTCATACGTAACACCCTCTTCCAAGAATACTTTTGCATCTCTGTTGTGCAACGCATGATTTGGGTGATCTGTCCAACTATTAAAGTCTCCATGCAAGTAACATACGTCTGGATATGCCACAGTCAGCGTACCATTATTCCACGTAAACTGGTAAATGCCATTATGCACCGTCTCAATCTTCATATTTTCGCCATCCTCAGTGATACCCGAAGTCGTGAGAGCCGTAGGTTTGAACGTAAACTGTTTGCTCAGCCATTTTTGCGCATTACCTTGTTGCTTGATAATTTTAAATTCTTTTGTACCATTTCCTTCGAGGTTGATATTCAGTTTCCCATCCACAAACTTGTTTGTTGCTTTAGGGCTCCAATCACCATCCAAACCTACTAGATAGTAATCTGTATGTTCTTCCATGGTAGCAGAGATAGTTGTATTTCCGCAGATGGTGTAAGGTGTACCCGATTGAACATCATGCTGTGTACCACCAATATCGATATTAGCATATTCAACAGAATATCCTGTATTCGGTTGTACCGACACGAGGACTTGCGTATCCCATGGAACTTTTGTTCCGCTAGGTATTTCCACACCTCGTATGGTCTTAACGATAATCGTACCATTCTCTGGTTGAGTGTAGGTGATAGTAGGCAACGGCAACGCCAACCATTCACCTATACTCTGTAACGTCCAAGTACCTTCTGCTTTGTTACCATCTCCACCGAATGAGGTAATCGTGTAGAAATCGCCGTCTATAGTCAGGTCATTTGTTTGATGCCATATTTCTCCAGTATTACTAGGATTCACACGATAGAACACAACATTCGTATAATGTTTATCCGTTGGTATATCGCAGTAATAAACCATCGGATCATTACCTTCGGTCAAATTAATGGTCTTACTTTCATTTGATGAATTGTAGAAGTGTGCCGCATAACATTTCTGATTATCTTTATTCCATTCTCCTATATTGAGATGCAATTTTTTCATTGCAAATAGGTTGTTGGCGTTAGTTGGCAAGGTAAGATCTATAGTCTGATCCCATGCATTGCTAAAAGCATGCCCACCACTAGGTTTTAACCTAACAAACTTAAAATTCGTAACTCCTGCAGGCAATTCGGCTGTATAATATTCGTCGTTACAGCCGACAGTGGTCATATCTATCCAACCGTTCTTTGTATCCTTCCACCAATACACTGCAAAACGTGCACCATCTTTTTTCCAAACAGCACTTGGCTTGAGGTAAACGGTAGGGTCTTTTTCGAAGTTGGCGGTTAGTGTACCTGCTTGGGAAGCAGTGATGGTGGTGGATTCAAAGATTGGGGAATTGATTGACACACCTTCGGTGGCTGTCCAATTCACAAAACGATAACCAGCTTTCGGCGTAGCAGTAATCTTCTGAGAAGGAGTGTATTGTCCCACTTGTACAGAGCTTGGACTTACCGTTCCGTAAGTATTATTGTTTGAATTAACTGCTACAGCATATTTCGTTTCAACCCAATTAGCGGTAATCGTAGTAGGTCCGCAAATAGTATATTTTTGCCCTACTACCAAGTTAGCTGCAGCATTGGAACCAATCTTTATTTTAGGTGTACCTACCGTGTAACCGCTATGAGGGTAAAGAGCAACGGTGATGATGGTATTGGGTGCTACAGTAGTATTCTCCGTAGCTGTACCACCTTCATGTGTGATTTCTATCGTACCACCTTCACCTTCCAGCGTAATAGTATATGCTAGAGGATTAAATGGCTCGGATTCCCATTCACCATTCCAGTTGCTTCCTACTGGCTTGTTTGTGACAGTGAATAAATTAGTACCATCTGTTGGAATACTTAAATCAATGGTCTGTTCCCATCTTACTTCATTATCAAAATTATTCTCCGTTTTGTTTGGATTCATGCGCCCAAAAATAACCTTATTATAACTTCCCGGAATGGCACATGAATAAATACCAGAACATCCCACTTCTTCCATATCATACCAAGTTGCCTCTCCTCCATCAAATGCATACGCAGCGAAGCGTGCACCGTCTTTCAGCCAATCAGCGTTTGGTTTGAGATACAGGGTAGTCGCTTCAATAAAGACAGCATTTCGGGTGATATTGCCGTCTATGGTCACTGTATAAGGATTGGATGTAGAAACCTCATTGCCACTACCATTTGTCCATTCGCTGAAAGAATACCCAGGTTCGGGAGTGGCAGTCAATTGAACTTGTGTACCATACGTAAGTGAAGTACCACTACTGATTGCATTCCCACCTACAGTAGCACTTACAGTTCCGCCATCTTCTGTACCAAAGAGGATGGTATAACTATTGATTGTCCACTTTGCCCAATACTCTTTGTGGCCAGTAGAACCTTGAGCTATCTTGGTAATAGCTTCTCCTGTACAACCTTCGTTGTCATACCAACCGCCAAAGGTGTGACCTGCTTTAGTAGGGGTTGGTAAGATAATATCCTCAGATTCGATGGTGTAAGTGCTGTTTGCGGCGCCACTTCCACCGTTGAGATGATAAGTGATGGTGTAAGTGATTGCCTCCCATTTTGCATAGAGAATACCATCATTTGCCTTATCCCACACGTGCGCGCTCGCGCCCTCTGCGTCATAATATTGTGTACCTGCGCCATCTTTTTGGTCGTAATATCCTGCAAATGCATAGCCATCTTTTGGAGTAGGTAGAGTTTCTATGTGAGGCATTGCAGCATAATAAGTAGCAGTTACAGAGGGAGTTCCTGGTGTTTTTGCACCAGTTTGGTCAAGGGTAACGGGATAAGTCTTGGCAGTCCACTTAGCGTAGAGGGTAATGTCTGCAGTATAATCTGTTGCTCCAAGTGTAGTGATAGGTTCGCCTGTACAATCTGGACTTGTAAACCAACCGCCAAACTCATAACCAGTTTTGGTTGCTGATTTCAGTTCAGTTGTCTGTCCGTAGAGGTGTATAGCAGGACAACCAGCTTCGTGTGCACCAGTGAAAGCACTACCGCCTTGATCTTTATAGGTGATGGTGTAATCGTCATATATCGTCAAAGTAGCAGGTTCTGCGGTGCGCACGTAGATATTGCCATCGTGTGCGAGCGCGTGTACCTTGTATATACCTACTGGCAAAGCACTTACGTTATTCGGGTCAAACTTAGTCCAAGTACTCTCACCCTCCTTTTTATAGTAGTAATCGGTGATGGTTTGTGCCTGTCCGATAGAGGAGCCGCCAGCAGATGCAGTTAATCCAGAGTTGGCTCTTCCTACTCTAATGCTTACATCTCCTAATGTCGGCGGGGTGCCTGCTGTTTTTACCATCACTTGATTGCCGTGCCATGCATATATTGCACCCGCTTGAACAACTTCACCTGTAGAAACACCTCCCCAGTTAGCATCATTAGAAATGTTATATGTCTTAGGAGGCAGTATCGCCACAGCTAGCCACTTTTGTGCACCTACACCTTCTAAAAGTAATCCTTTCGTTTCTGTAACAACGTGGTTATCTGTGCTATTTTCAAGTTCATTAACGTATAAATACTGCCTTGATCGATCTGTTAACTCGTCTCCAAAATAGAACATTCGTTTTGTGTCTGCGACGACTTCGGCTTTTACATTGGCTAAATCTTCAGCATCATAATCTACTTGTACTGTAATATTCGTGCCATCAAATCCGATTGTGATGGCAGCTTCCGCCACAGTTACGAACGCAATATTATTGTCTTCATTGGTGTAGGAAGGTACATTGCAACTAGTTAGCTGCTCTTTACCATGATTTGTATCCCATTTACCCCATGGCACAATGCGGAAGTTCTTCAGTCCAGCAGGACAAGCAGAGTAGGTAACACTACCATCAATAATATTGCTTGACTGCTTGGTAACGTCAAAGCTATCATCTGCTATCACACTTTCTATCCAGTTAGCACCATTCAGCCAACTACCTTTACCATTACCCACAATCACATATTGTTGTATCCATTTGGCGTAGAGGGTTTTAGGTTCTTTGATATCCCAATTCTTCGTACTAGAGCCATCAGCATTGTAATACTGAGTGCCACCGCCATTAGTCTCTGTGAAATATCCGCCAAAAGTAAATCCCTCACGCTGAGGCATCGTTGCTTCGGGCATTTCTTCTCCATAAGTTGCTTCAACAGAAGTAGTTCCGTCTGTACCACCCTGTGGGTCTAGTGTAACGGTGAATGTTGGTTTTGCCCATTGTGCGTAGAGAGTTGTGTTTGCCTCTATCGTAATGTTTGCTTCTGCCTCATACTGATTGCCCGTACCATCTGCTTTGGTGTTCCAACCCTGGAAATCATAGCCGTCACGAGTGAATATGTTGTCCGAAGCGGTAGTAGTTGTGGAACCTTTAAGATGATACGTTCTGCTTGGTGCACTACCTGTACCACCGTTGGCATCGTATTCTAATCTATGCTCCAACTCATACCAGATGTATTGTTGATCGAAATATAATATTACATAACCTGATTCATCTTGAGTGTTAAAGCGTAAGTTATTGTTAACCACATTGCTAGAAGAATTCGTTAATTCCTTTTTGTTCTCTTTTCCCGCTTCTATTATATATTGTTTGGATGAAGACCAATATGGTGTAGCATTCGTAAGAGAACTACTAGAGGTACTTGTTTTAATATAAAAATAAGGCTTACATTCACCACAATTAGTACCATGGGGCTCTGTTAGCTCTTTAGGCTTCATATATGTGTGAAGATAGAAACGTGAGTTTGTATCATCATATTCCATTTGGATATTAGTGCTCCCTTCGTTCCATTGACCACCATCATCATAAGTATATGTCATCTGATTTCGTGATGCACTATTCACACGAAAACGACCTTGTATAAAGGCATAGGTTTCTACACGGGTATAGTTGGCGTAAGCCACTGCATTGTTATTACCATTTACTTTCGATTTAACAATAGTTGTAAGTGAATTAGGATTATCAAACTTAATAAGGTTATCATCATTAGCAGTCCAACCCGCAAATGTATAACCTGGTTTCGGTTCGCTAGCTGTAATTGTTTCTCCTACATTCTGCGAAGGATGTACCCATTCTGGTTGTGGGTGCTCTGCGGCAGTTGTGTTTATTTGATTATTAAAACGAGCTCGTGTTTGAACAGATAATTGAGGTTCTACCGTGATGGAAAGGGAATTTGATATTATATCTGTTGCACCACCATTATTCCATAATATCACTTCTACAGTATATTGATTCTGGGCAAGATATCCATTAGATACAAAAGTAGTGTTTCCATTACCTGAAATACTCACCCGATCAACATTATCCCCATTCTCATTACCATTGAAGTAAGCCTCTGGAGTTGCATGGACACGATAAGTATATCCTTCTGGGATATTTGAGTAATAAATCTTTAAAATTAATTTATCATAAGCTGTTCTTAAGTATGTTTTTTCAGTAGAAATGGTTATGGTAGGAGCGGTAGATGTCCATTCTGCATAGAGAGTGGTACTCGCTGCTGTTAATGTGTAGGATGCTCCTTTGTCATAATGGGTTCCTGTGCCATCTGCTTTGGTATTCCAACCAGTATGTGTATAACCAGCCTTAGTTAAAGTTTCGGATGATAATGTAATAGATGTGTTATATAGTTGGTTGTTAGTAGCAGAAGGTACTGTTCCTCCTGTTTTTCCATTGCCATCATAGGTGAGCGAACAAAGTTTAACAATTTTAAATGTTCCAGATGCTTTTGTTTCTGCTCCTCCTTGTACATAACCAACAGGATTCCAAATAAATCTACACATATCTCCTGTAGCGGGTGAACCTTCTACGGTTGTTTGACTTGCGTTATATTTGTACTTACCAGAAGGACCTGCATTAAAGCCTTTGTTATTTCCATATTTACCATCGTAGGTATATGTCCCGTCATTTTGTTTTGTTGCTGTTTGTTCACTCCAACTACCACCATTCCATGGATGTTTAAATTTGATAGTTGGTGCGGATTCTTCTACCCATACCCATGGATACCATTCACGGTCATTACTTTCCGCACAGCAAATCTTTATGATTCCACTAGTTCCTGTGAATTTCCATGAATTTGTATTATAATTGCCCTGACCTCCACCTGTGCCGTTTTTTATAGCCTGACCGTTGCTTGAAGGTCCGTACTGATTACTTCCATTGTTTAAAGCAAAATATTGATTATTTGCTACATATGCATAGATATACCACTCGTCCGTAGTTCCTGTACTTGTGTTAATCATGAAATCTCGATCATTCTGCCAATTATTACCAACAGGATCGCCCATAAGAGAAAAGTGCGCTGTCCACGCCCACGCATTACTAACTCCCATGAGTAGGAGAATGAGGATGGCAGTTATTCGTATACCTTTGGTATAGCCTTGTAATAGATTAAGAATTTGTTTCGCCTTCTTCTCGGCGTAATTTGTAAATGTTGTATTCATGATTTTTGTTATTTTAGTCTAGTTATTATTTTGTTTTGTGAGCAGAGGTCAAGCCAATGACCAAATGCCCTATCTTCGGGGTATCTTCAGGGTATCTTCGGGACATCCTATATATATCCTTTATACATCCCTTGGTTATCCTATACTGATTCTTCGGCGAAGTCCCTATGAAGTCCCTATGGAAGTAAGGGGCATGTAAGGGGCAATACAAGGGCCAACCTAAACAAAAACGGCAACTCCGTCAATTAGTGGAATTACCGTTTTTGGGAAAGTGGTTGGTATGAATTTATCTTACAACTCAGTGTGGTTCCTGAAGATAACAATACAATGCATATAGAGGTACATTGTCTATAATCTCGTTGCCTTTGTATTGTTTGAGAGAGGTCTTGATTGCCTTTTCTGATTTATTCTCCTGTATGAATTGTTTCAACGATTTCGCTTGCAAGTTCTCTCCTGCTTTGGCTTCTACAGGAATAGCACGATTTTTAATCTCAATCACAAAATCAATCTCTTGTTGCGAATTTGGTTTGTTATAGTAATACACAGGCAAGTTTGGCAAGCACTTTAGCTCTTGAAGTACCAATTGTTCTGTCAACGCACCATTGTACTCCTCAAAGATGTTATCTGTCAGCATGGCTTCTGTGGCATCTGTCATATTCATTGCACCTAATAATCCGCAATCCAACAAGAACAGTTTGAACGCATCTGCCTCTTCATAAAAGGTCAATGGCGCTTCTGGTTTGCTAACCTGACAGACTTTATGCACAAGTCCAGCGTCCATCAACCATTGGATAGCCAATTCAAAATCCTTGGCTCTTGCGCCTTTTTTGAGCATTCCAAATACAAACTTCTTGTTTTCTTTAGCTATTTGTGTTGGAACTGATCGGAATACTTGCGTAATACGAACCACCTGCTCTTTAGGGGCATGCTTCGAAAGGTCGTTGATATATGCCGTGAGAATTTCGTTGTGAATGCTGCGAATCTCACGCAATGGCACATTGTCACAATACGCCTGTACCGCCTCTGGCATTCCTCCGACATAGAGATACATGCGCAAATGCTTTACAATCTTTTCGTGTACTGTGTTCGTTACGCTCCATTCTCTATTCAGGAGCTGTTGGTACATCTTATCCTCTCCTATTGCTTTGAGAAATTCCAGAAAAGTCATAGGATGCATTTGCAACATATTCACTTTGCCAACAGGAAAACTCTCGCCTTGGTGTAGCAATAGTCCCAACAGTGAACCCGCAACAGCGATGTGTTGCTCGGGTGCGTTTTCAGCAAAATACTTTAGGGCATGCAGTCCTCGTGGAACCTCCTGAATCTCATCTATGATAATGAGTGTTTTACCTGCAACAATCTGGGTGTTGGTCATCGCTTCCAATGCTTGAACGATGCGTTTGACATCATAATCTTCAAACAATTTGGCAGCCAGCGACTCCTTATCGCAGTTGATATATGCTACATTGTCATAATGCATTTCTCCAAAATGCTTTAGAATCCATGTCTTGCCAACTTGTCGCGCGCCATTTAGTATCAATGGCTTGCGTCGTGGACTGGTTTTCCATTGCAACAATTCTTCAATTATTAGCCGTTCCATATGTATGTTTTATTGATATGTTTTTAAATTCGCCGCAAAGGTACTGAAAATAAATGATATATGCAAATGATTTACATTTTTATGAACGACTTTTTGTGATTTTTCGCATTTTCATGAACGACTTTTGCATAAAATGACACACTTTTATGAACGACTTTGGCGTTTTGTGTCATCAAAATGCCAGAATCATTTTTAGTAATTCCACTATGTCAAAGATCGCTCTTAGGTTCGCTTCGCTCACGTTAGTAGCTCCGCGTTTATGTTTTTGCTCTATTCATCCCTGGTCAAAGTCCCTTGCCCCTTCGGTGAGTTCCTATGAAGCCCCTACGGGAGTAAGGGGCAACGCCGTTGTTATATTGTATTTTGTTTGCTCATAGTTATAAAACAAACAAGTTCCTAATCCGTAAAGACTAAGAACTTGTAGAATATAGCCGTTAGATTGCTATGCAATCAAATTACTCTTCGGTGCTCAATGGCAATTCATCGGGCGGAGTCGTGAAATGCAGCGCGCGTTTGTCAGAAATCACCGTAGTTCCCAACTCATGCTCCAGTTGCTCACGAGCCACATGGGCTACATTGCCACCGCGTTGCGCTATCTGCGCGTTCTCGCTAAAACCTTGTGGGTTCTCGCGCTGACTCAACTCCGTAGCAGCCGCCTCCGCAAGACCATTGAGCATCAGCTCAACATTGGTCATGTTATCGCGCAAACTCTCTTTGCGCAGTCCCTTGTGCTGCTTATACTCGCGAGTCGTCATTCCACTCCATGCCTTGGAGATAATGTCTGTTAAAATCGCATAGTCGCGCTCCTCCTGCATACCGCCACGTTTCCATTCATCGGTCAAGCCCTTGCGTACCTCAATGGTCTTGATACGCTGGTTAATCCATGCCTCCGAATACCCCAAGCGACGGTAATCACGAATCGCCTGCTCTATACTCTGCTCGGGGTCTTGCAACTGCTCCAATCGCTGACGACCGACCTCAGCCAACCACAACTTGAATGGCTCAGCTTTCTTGCTCGGCACCGACTGAATGAGGCGCAACAACTGCTCCGTTGTAGCCACGTCGGTAAGACGCATCTTGCCATCTAGAGCAGGCAATTTCAACTGTCCCATATTTTGGGACACTTCACTTCCTTCTGCTTGCAGCTTGGTTTTCAGCGCGTTCCAATACTTGCGAGGGCGTGGGCTATCGGTCAACACTTGGATGACATCTACCACAGAGAAGAAGTATTGCTCCTTCTGTTCATCCCAAACGTAACGGATGTTTTGTCCTTCGAATAATTTGATTTCACTTTGCTCCATAGCTATTATGTTTTATGGTGCAAAGGTACTAAAAAAAATGCATATACGCAAGGATTTTTGCAAAAATATTTTCGAGAAAATAAACTTGCAAAGTGCGTTGCTATACTCTACAAAATACAGTGTTTCAAAGATCGCTTTTTGTCGCGGAGCGACGGGGTTATTTTTTAAAGACAATGATTGTCAATTAAGGAGTCAATGATTGTCAATTCGTTGGGTGCGTTGTTTATCTGTTGGAAGATTGTGCTAACCACAACAGCAACTGATAAACATGCGAGTGTTTCAGCTAGGGTTATGCTGCTTGGCGTTGGCGACGTGCCACGAAAAGTGCCGCCACTGCCGCAAACAGCAACAGCACAAAGGGTTCGCCAACGGGACCATCTACAGGCTCACCTTCATCACGATTAGGGTCATCACCTTCTTCACCGCCATTGCCTTCACCCATACCAGGACCACTCCAAGAGTTGCCATTGCGTCTGCCAGAGATGCCTCTAGGACCACTTCCACCCTCGCTTGGAGGAGTGTTATTAAACGGCTCATACACAGTGCCTTGGTATGCCTTGTACTCAGTTGAGAGTACATCTGCATTACCCATCACACGATAGTCGCTCTTCATCGCACCACCATACGCTCCCCACTGCTGTGAGGAAGCGGTCGGTTGTGTGATACAAAAAACGCGCGCTTTCGTGCTCAAACGAGATAAAATTCCTCGTTTTGAGCAATTTTGTTGTCTTGTTTGTGCTCAAATGAGATAAATTTTCTTATTTTGAGCACTTTTTGTATGAAAAATTTGCTCAAATCACTGTTTTTATACAGATATACCATTGTAGTGTAATGAACTTCAATAACCCTCTTTTCTATCCAAATCTAACTGAAATCACAGGAGGCGATGCCTCCTTTTTTTGTACGTAACTATCCCTGTTTGCAATCGTTTGCAAGAAAGAATGAAATAAATTTCATAGTAATACTTGTGTGATTCAAAAAAATGTTGTAACTTTGCCACGCTTTATGTGAAAACTTTAAATTTGATAAAAAACACTAACAATTATGCTAGTTAATAATACTGAACAGACACACTCTCTTGGCGCAGTTATGAAATGCGCATGTTTACTGATTTTATTTGCTTTTGGCGTAGAGGTTTACGCTCAATCCTACAATGCATCTAACTCTTATCAAGTTGGCGGTTATACACAACCGACCGCTTCCTCACAGCAGTGGGGAGCGTATGGTGGTGCGATGAAGAGCGACTATCGTGTGATGGGTAATGCAGAGGCACTCTCCACCGAGTACAAGGCATACCAAGGCACTGTGTATGAGCCGTTTAATGACACTCCGCCCAGCGAGAGTGGCAATAGCAATAGCGGTCCAAAAGGAATAAGTGGGAGGAAGAATCTTGCCGGAGGTGGTGACCCTGGTACGCAAGGTGGCAGCCCTGTAGGCGAACCATGGATATTGCTATTGTTTGCAGCAGTGGCGGCGGTGGTTATTAGGTTACGCAAGAAGCAGACGGCATAATATTTGCCCCTTACATGCCCCTTACTTCCATCGGAACCTCATCGGAACCTGATTGGAATCTCATCGGAACCTCACCGAAGGAGCAGCATAGGATAACCAAGGGATGTATAAGGGATATATATAGGATGTCCCGAAGATACCCTGAAGATACCCTGAAGATAGCGTAAAGGTAGCGCAAGGGTAGCGGAATAACATAGTAATCACATAGTAATGACATAGTAATGACATAGTAAAGCAAGAGCTTTGCAAAAGTAGAAAAGGATAATTAGGGAAACGGGAATATAGGGATTTTCAGGAATTTCAAAATGCCAAAAATGCCACAAATGCCAAAAATGCCACAAATGTCCTAACATAGTTTTAAAGAATGAGTGTTGATAATGAGGGAGTTGTGATTTTAAGAGTGAGTTCTGCGGACATAAATAAGGATGTAAAATCAATGACAATTCATGTGCGTTAATTTGAGAGATAAAAACAAGAGATAAAAGAAATAAGATAAAAGCAAAACCACCCAAAAGGGAGAAAAGAAAAAATATGAAACCATTAATTAATAATCAGATACTGCGCATTGATAGCCATCAGAGGGGAGATGGTCGTCCGATGGATATTACTTCGGTTCATATTCATAAGAAAACAAAACAGCCGATACTTGTAAACGGGAAACGAAAAAAGGTAGAAATAGAAATACCTTTGTACGGGGATAAACAACCACATATTGTAGCTAATCAACAAGAATTAGAAAATATTCCAGGGGTGCTCAAAGAGGAAATACAAGAAGCATTGTCTCGTCCTCAAAAAGTTATTGCATTTGCTAAGGAAGTAGCAAACATACTGCAAAACTATGCAGAATGGGAACCAGAACAACTCGTTGATGCTTTACGGCGTGTGGCCAATATCGTAGGAATCCAGTGGAGTAAAGAACAATTACATACGTTTTCTTCTGAAGCATTGGGATTTACATGTTACCTACAACTTTTGGATAACTTGGATCATAAATGGTATGAATTAAAGGTAAATAATAGGGGCTTTCAAATTGAGAATACGATGCGTGAGCTCCCTGTTGATTATAGTAGACCTCGTTATATTATTGCTGATTGTGGTCATGGATATATGGGCAAATCTACCTCAATCAAAGGAGTGTGGAATATATTATCAAATAAGTATCCTAATAACCTTATTAAAGATGATGGGGATGTTCAAGGTGTTGTTAATATAAATAATTGTTTAATAGGTGTTGAGAGCCAAGGAGATCCAGATTCTCGTATGCCTGAATCCATAGATGATTTTGAGCAGATAGGATGCGATATTATACTTACCGCTTGTAGAACACGTGGTGAAACTTACAATAAATTATTTGAATTGTATTTTTGGTATAACTACGAAATAATATTGGCTCCTAACCCTCATCCATATTATTACAAGCATAATGTACCAATACCACTGCTTCTTGATATGGACTTTGAATATTCATCTGCCTTAGCACAGATAATAGAGAACATTGCTCAAAATTACATTTAAGTATAAAAGGCATACTAAAACATCATAATAAGCGTGAAACTAAAATTCTACAGACTAAAATAACAAAAATCATGAATAAAACATTTACAAATTGCGCCGAGAAGAAGGCGAAACAATTTCTTAACCTATTACAAGGATATACCAAAGGTATACGAACAACTGCTATCCTCATTCTCCTACTAATGGGAGTTAGTAATGCGTGGGCGGCTATCAACCAATCAAATGTGGATTTATACTTTGATAACTCCACATCAAAATGGACGAACTGTTACGTTTATATCGGTCATGATTCTCATACATCTTGCTATGCCATGACTCGTGTTTCTGGTACACAGTACCTTTGGAAATTGGCAAAAGGATGGAATAATGGAAATTCATGGGATGGAGCATCAGGTTGGGTAGTCAGCAAAGAGAAATGGTGGGACTCTAACGGTGAAAATGTATATAAATTTGTGTACCATGGCAACAATAATGTGACAAATATTCGCACATCTGTTTGGAACGCAACTACAATTTATAAGGCAAATGGGACTACTTCAGTTACGCACTTTGATACGAAGTGTACTGTATACAATTGGTCTACTTCTACTAAATCAGACTATACTGTCACAATCAATAGCCCTACAGGTGGCACACTAACCGTAAAGGACTACGACAACAACACTATTGCTACTGGTGCAAGCAAAATTCACCTCACTGTTCTTAAATTCAGCGCATCTGCCTCTACAGGATATACCTTTGGCGGTGTACAAATCAATAATGGTAGTACAACTACTACTATTGCTGCAGCAGACATCGCTTCTCAAACCTATACACTTACCAGCAATGTAACAATTACTCCTATTTGGACAGAGAATACATATGCTGTCACTATCTCAGCAGGCTCTGGCGGAACAGTATCTCCTTTAGGAAATAAGACTATTGGACAAGTCACAACGACGGCAGTCACTGCCACTCCAGATGCAAATTACGAATTTGTTAATTGGACAGCTACAGGAGGTGTTGTTGTAGCAAATACGACAGCTGCTTCTACAACCATCACTGCAACTGCCGCAGGTACATTGAAAGCCAACTTCCGCTCAACAGCAACCCACTCCTTGACCGTACTGGCAGGCGATGGAATAAACACCGTTGGTGGTTCTACTGACCCTGTAACATTAGGAAGCACCTACAATATCACAGCCACACCTAAAACGGGTTACACTTTCAGCACTTGGACTGCTAATCCAGCAGCAAACGCTACATTCGGCAACGCAACAACAGCAAACACAACCGTAACCGTAAAAAATGGTTCGGTTATAGTGACTGCTTCTGCTACGGAAAACATGTCCACGCTGACAACCTCCAATAAATACGATGCAGGCGACCCTGGCTATGCAGTTCCAACAGCATCAGTAAATTCAATAGGTTATGAAACCACAGCCACAGTCACAGCTACTGCAGCAGGCAATGGCTACACTTTTACAGGTTGGACGCTTACCAATTGTACCCGCACCGATGGCGGAGCAGCTGATGCAACAAACATCACTGTTCGCTCTAATGGCGATAGCAAAGCTGCTGAAGTCGTTGCAAATTATGCAGAAGATTTAACAAGTACATACTACGTACAAGGTGATAATGCTGGACCTTTTTCTGAAGGATGGAATGCTAATCAAAATACAATGATGAAAAAGCATTCTGGGAACGCGAATTCTAATGATGTTTATTGGGAAATTGATGTCCCTCAAAGTAAAGTAACTCCTAATGACAATCAATGGGAATTTAAAATTTATAATGCAGCAGGCTCCGATGACAATAAAAAATGGTTAGGTTGGGGATCTGGTGGTGATCATTATTGGCTAACCAAAGAGAACAATAACCTCACGCTTTCCACCAGCGCTAGTAACAACATACGCTTTAAGCCTTATCTAGCAGGTAAATATACTTTCCACCTCAACTATGATGATTCTTCAAAGCCAACTTTAGAAGTCACATGGCCTGTATATAATCAATTGCGTATATCAGCTGCAAATCCAGCAGACGCAACTAATACAGGTGAATTTGACATGACTGGCTCGGGTACTTATACTGTCACTCGTAGCCTAAACGCGAACACCACATATACTTTCAAGATTGTATATGATTCAGAGTGGTATGGTGCAAGCAGTGGAGATCTTACGCGTGCATCGTCAAGTAAGACATTAAGCACAAGCAGCAATAATTTAACTCTTAAAACCGATGTCGCAGGCAATTATACTTTCACATTCAACAGTTCTAATAAAAACCTCTCCGTAACCTATCCAGAGGCATACAAAGTAACCTTTAGTAAGGGGACGGGGGGTAAGACTGTTACTGCCAAAGTGGATGGAGTTGCAATTACTTCTGGCGACTATGTGTTAAAGGGAAAAAGTGTTGTATTTACACAAGAAGCAAATACTGGTTACACTTTCTCTAAGTGGACAGACGGGAGTGGTAATCAATTATCGACTGATCCATCTTACACCTGCACTGTGAATGCGGATGTAACTGTGAAAGCAGTATTTGTTGAAAACAAAGCCTCTATTGACATCAAATCATCCGATGATAACAAGGGAACAGTATCACCACAAGAGGCAAGTGTGGGTGTGGAAACCACCGTTACTGTTACCGCAACTCCTGCTGAGGGTTATTATACACAAAGTTGGACTGCAACTGCTCCTGCAGTAAGTTCTGCTACCACAGGCAATACTACCACCCTTAGCGGTAATGGTACAATAGGCGATGGATTACTCGTTGCGACCTTCTCAGAGAGATACCAATTGATTAGCAAACATGCTACCAACACCCTCCCTGGCAACAATCCATATTTCACCAAGCAAGGCGATGGCAGTTGGGCATGCATCGTTACTTTGGCTGCAAATACCGAATACAGTTTCAAAGTAAAAGACTATGCAAATAATTCTGCGGAATACGGCAATTCTGTCAGCGCCCTTCAATCATGTGCTGACTGGGTAAAGATTTGGAAAGATGCCAATTCCGCAATCAAATTCAAATCAACGCAAGCAGGTTCATACACCATTCATATCCGTTGGTCTGGAGCAGATGGTATATCCTTGACCGCACCACAAGTGAAGATCACCTACCCCGCTCTACCAACAACACCTGCAGTCACATACACCGCAGTGCGCGTATATAAGGAGCAGACAATCAATGAATGGATTGCAGGCGATGGAGCGCAAGCTACCCCTTACCAATTATACAACGATGAAACGGTAAGATTGACAGTAACCCCACTGACAGAAGTAGCAGGATTGACTGCCTACTACAAAGTAGGTGAGACAGAGCAAACAGCCAATACGTTTGACCTAACGAACATCACCACCGAGGTTACTCCTATCACTATCACCACCTACTACAAAGACTCTTACGGAAAGAAGGGAACCGAAGCTACCACCACGGTTTACTTCCAACAAGTCTTGACACCTGAAATGGTACTTTTGACCACCCCTGGAGACGAAATCAGTTTAGAGAAAGTACAACAAGGAACCAACGTAGAAGTATCATATAGTGCCACCTACAATGGTTACACTGGAAACGTAACTATCAAGGTTAACGAAACCACATTAACAACAACCTATAATGAAAAATATGCAACCGAATACACACCTGCTCAACAAGTAGGTATCTTGACCTTCACCGCTACAACCGAAGAAGTGGCAGGACGTGTATTTGAGGTACGTACCGAAGTGGCTGTTTATAAATTAGTCACTATCAAGGTCAACGATCCCAATAGCATATTGAGCAATGTATATATGTGGCGCGGAGACGACGCTGGTGCAGCAGATGTGAAGACCGAATGGCCTGGTGAGAGTTTTGCTCAACACTTTGGTACATGGCGCGTATTCGTGGTGAAATACCCATACTACGACCACTTTATCGTAAACGGCGGAAGCGATGCAAATCAAACCTTCAACTACGAGATACCAAGTGAAAATACATGTTATCAATTAAGTAATAACAAGGTTAATCAAAATGGATATAACAACTACACACTTACCAATGCCGATTGCCCTGGTGATTTGGCAGTAAGTAATATTGACAAT
The DNA here is from genome assembly GCA_937891975.1 of uncultured Bacteroidales bacterium. GTDB lineage: Bacteria > Bacteroidota > Bacteroidia > Bacteroidales > Paludibacteraceae > Colicola. The sequence continues at coordinate 154,291 of CALAUA010000015.1, read as the reverse complement.
ATCACTCTTACACAGGGCGAGCAAAAAATAGTTTCACCTTCTATACAAGTAAGTTTGGGTAATAAACTGAGCGATGTGACAGCTACAGTTAGCAGCGCCAACACGACTGTTGCAACAGCTATCATGTCAGGAACCAACATCATCGTATATGGTCACGAAGATGGCACAACCACCATCACTGTGAACTACACATTGCACGAGGAAACTGTTACCAAAAAATTCCAAGTAACCGTAGAAAAAGATACGCACATCACTATTCAAGTGAAGGTGCCAATAGCAGATGGAGGAACATATGACAATATTGGTTGGAACAATAATTCCGAAATTAAGATACACTATTGGTATAGTTCTGGTTATAATGCAGATATTGCATTGGAATTTGTGTATGAGGAGTCTGGAAAGTATAAATATCTACAAGCGGAAGTGCCATTACACACTAACGGAAAAACAAGTTTCTTGGTGTTTTATGAAAACATGAATGACAATTGGCGCAAATCACCAGATGTAAAAGATGTTAGTACAGATGGATGTTATACGATGAAAAATGAAGGATATGGGAATCAACCTTCCATTTCACGTTCTGGCGATTATTGCTGGGAGGATGCAGATGAATACCAAGTGAAGATAGTCATGCAAAATGGTAAGGAGTATTCTTCTAATATAGTCACCAGCACCTCTGATATTCTCTCATTCTTTGCTCCTGGTAAAGATGAAGTTAATTACCGTTCAGGTGTAGTCATGTTGTATAAGAACGGCAATTTGCATGCAACAATCGCACCTGAAACATTCACAGCGTCAAACGTCTATACAGCAAAACTTAATGCAGATGGTACAGGTCTTACCAATGTAGCAGTTTATTCAGGTAACTTCTACATCCGTACATGGGGTACAGATGGCGATATCAGCAACAAGGGTTGGAACTCTATTCATGATTGGACAGACTCCGAAAAAGCTAGCCGCACATTCACTGAATTTGTTTCACGCGAAGGTGAGTTCTACAACCACTATTGGGTACAAGCTATGAACTCTGGAGGTTACGATGGTAAAGATGTAAGTGCCTGCGTGGCAAACGACTACAACGATGACCTAGCTGGCAAATTGTTGCAAGATAAGAATACTAATGAATATGGCGATATCAAGGTTGGTACAGGTAAAGTTATCAATGTACGCTTCGGTTATGACCCACGTACCAACTATTTCGGCCGAGCTGTTCTGCAAGGTAGTGCAGACGCAAGCTATCTCAATTTGCATTGTGACAATGCATATGCAGATAAGGAATGTACAAAAAAATTACCATACGGAAACAATACTAATAATGACGGCAATAAATTCCGCGATGTCAGCAACTGGGTATATGAGCGAGATGTTTACGTAAATATTACCAACGGAACACCTTCTGCTTCTCTGTATGTAGAAGCCAAATCACCTCGTACTGATACTACTGTGTATAACCACTTATTGGGCTACGGCATCAATGAAGTAACTGGCGAAGAAACTAGCACACCTATTCAGAAAACGGTTATTGGTTCGGGCACGGATAATGGCGTATATAAAGTGCGCGTAGTGTATGATTTCAAAACGAACCGAATCATAGCTGTTTGGGAAATAGCAACAGACTTAACTATTACTACAGATAAAACAGTAAATGCGGATGTACTTTTCATCCGCAAGGAGAATGAAAATGTACCACAGATTACACTATCTGGCAATGGTGAAATTAATAATTTAAAGAGTCTATTCTTTGCAATGGAATTGCACCGTGGTAGTACAAATGAAGACGAACGTCATGAAGAGCAATATATGTTCACTTTACCATTTGACTGCGTGGTAGGTAGTATATCTGGTGTGCATGGTTATATGGAATTATGGGGTATTCAACGCTATCGCGGTGACCTTCGCGCTCAAAAGGGTTGGTATGCAGAGACGGCAACATTCTGGGAGTGGATGTCTCCTAAGGACACGTTGAAGGCAGGTGAAGGATATCTGCTCGCATTTGACAAGAAAAATGCCACATGGAATGAGATAGAAGTGGATAAGACTGATGCAAATGGCGATGTTATAGAAGGACAAAAAGAAATAATCTCTATGCTACGTCTCTACTTCCCATCTATCGGTAGTGGATTTGATTTGCAGCAGCAGTCAACGCAACAACTTACTGTCACTTACCCAAATCATCCATGTACTCTTACTCTCCATAATCGCTACTTGCAAGATAGCAACTGGAAGATGATTGGTACTACCAGTTACAATAATGCGACTGTGAAAGAATATGATAAAGATAATGATCCAGAATATAAAGAATTAACTGAAGCACCAAGTTTCCGTTATCAATATAGTTATACTTTTGACAACAATAATAACCGAACAAGTTATAACTATACTCCTGAAGATGGTAAGACTGCTACCTACAAATCCTTCTACGGCTATATGGTGCAGTTTGCAGGTACTATTACTTGGAACCCTATCAATGAAACGGTGCCTGAACCATTGGCGGCACCTCGCAGAGCACAAGCAGAACGTTCATCTGTAACCATGCGCCTCGAACTTGCCAATACAGAAGGCGAAAAGCAAGACCAAACATTTGTAGCTTTAGATGAAGATGGTACAACGACCTTCGACCAAAACAAAGACCTCAACAAAGTATTCAATAGCGGCAAACCTAATATCTATACATTGTCTGAAGGCATCCCATTTGCGGGTAACACATTACCAATGGAAGAGGTTATCGTGCCTGTTGGCGTGAAGATTGCCACCGAAGGTGAGTACACCTTCCGTATGCCTGACGGCACAGAGGGTATGGTGGTAGAACTCATTGACTACGAGACAAATACACGCACTAACCTCTTGCTCGACGATTATACCATTACTCTGTCTGCTGGTAGTTACGAGAATCGCTTTGCGCTCCATATCCAACCACAGAAGGATGTGACCACAGGAGTGGGTAATGTAGGCGATGAGGCGAAAGGCATTGAGAAATACCTCATCGACGGTAAGCTCATCATCCGTACCGCGGAGGGCATTTTCGACGCGCAGGGACATCGCTTGTAAGATCGCTGCGCTGTAGATCGGGCTAAAGCCCTGTAGATGGTAGATCGCCACAAAGTGGCTGTAGATAAACAATAACACGAGCCGAGAAGTTCTCGGCTCTGTTGTTTTTAAAGGTCAATTCGAGGATAATGACAATCAGTGTCAACAGGTATATGATTCAATAAAATAGCCGAGGGGGACCTCGGCTATTTTATTCGCTGAATCGCGATTGCGTTCTAATCGAAGATTACTTTACGCGGCGCTCTGGAATACGAGCTTTCTTACCAGTGAGTGCACGCAAGTAGTACAATTTAGAGCGACGAACTTTACCGTACTTGTTAACAGTAATTTTCTCGATGAATGGGCTATCCATAGGGAAGATACGCTCAACACCTACGTTGCCAGACATCTTACGAACAGTGAAACGCTTCTTATCACCGCTACCGTGGATGCAAATAACATCACCGCGGAACTCCTGAATACGCTCCTTGTTACCCTCTTTAATACGATAAGCTACAGTCACTTGATCACCTGCAGCGAATGCTGGAAACTCTTTCTTCTCGCCAGCGAATGCCTCTTCGGCAATTTTCATTAAATCCATTTTCTTTTGTTTTTTAATGGGTTAAGTAACTATAGTATACGCTACTGTTCAAGCCGCAAAAAAGCGTGCTCTATGCTGATCGCCAGAGACTATAGTCGAAAATCGGCTGCAAAATTACTGCTTTTTTTGCAATCACGCAAATATTTTGACGAAAAAAGTGAAATTTATTTGCATATGTAATAAAAAAGCAGTAATTTTGTGCCCGATTTGAGAAAGACATGCGTCTTACGAAGACATAATCACTGCCAAATGGTGTAATGGTAGCACTACAGATTCTGGTTCTGTCTGTCTGGGTTCGAGTCCTAGTTTGGCAACAAAATTCTTACTTCTTATGCGTCGCAAAATAGCTATCATAGCAGGTGGGGACAGTTCGGAATACGAAGTGTCGTTACGCAGCGCAGCAGGGATCTACTCGTTTTTATCGGAAATCGCAAGTCAGGAGTCAAGGCATGACTATGATTTGACCATTGTTTGTTTGCGTGGGAAAGAGTGGCGCGCATTGGCGGAAACCAATATAGAGATAGAAAAGCACAATGGTGCCGTGCCTATAGAATCTGAAAAGTGGGTGGATATCGACAAAAACGACTTCTCATACACCTACAAGGGCGAAAAAATACAATTTGACTTTGCATATATCACTATCCACGGCACACCCGGCGAGAACGGTGTGCTGCAAGGATACTTGGACATGGTGGGAGTACCCTACTCCTGTTGCGGCGTATTGGCTGCAGCCATGACGTTCAACAAATACACCTGCAACCAGTACCTGAAGGGATTTGGTGTGAATGTGGCGGAGAGTGTTTTGCTGCGCAAAGAGGCGATGAGGCAATTAGGCGATGAGGCGATAGGCGAAGATATTATTAAGCAAGTAGGATTGCCATGTTTTATCAAAACAAATGTAGGTGGGTCGTCGTTTGGCGTAACCAAAGTGAAGACTCTGGAAGATGTGGTACCCGCGATAGAAAAAGCCTTTGGCGAAGGCGACGAGGTGATTTGCGAGGCAGAGATGAAGGGCATAGAAATCACATGCGGTGTGTACAAGACTAAAAACAAAGCCGTAGCTTTTCCCATCACCGAAGTGGTGACAAGCAACGAGTTCTTTGACTACGATGCGAAATACAACGGACAAGTAGAAGAAATCACCCCTGCACGTATCCCCGATAGCGTGCGCGATGAGGTGCAAGCTCTGACACTGAAAATATACGATATACTAGGATGTAAGGGAATCATTCGCGTGGATTATATATTGACAGGCGATGAGGCGATGAGGCGAGAGGGCGATGAGGCGATGAGGCGATTAGGCGAAGAGGGAGGATGGACAATTAATCTGCTAGAAGTGAATACTACACCAGGTATGACTGCAACATCGTTTATTCCGCAGCAAATACGCGCAGCAGGATTGAATATTGGTCAGGTGCTTAGTGAAATTGTGGAAGACAATTTCACCGTTTAGTGTTTCGAGTTTAGTGTTTAGAGATATGGATATTAATAGCAAGATATTACAACTCAATTGGGATCGTGAGCCCAAGGGCTTATACGCACCAATCGCCTACACATTAGCAGCAGGCGGTAAGCGTGTGCGTCCGCAGTTGGCAATCATAGCTAGCCAAATGTTCGGCGGTAAAGATGAAGACGTATTGCCTGCAGCATTGGCACTAGAGATTTTTCACAACTTCACTCTACTTCACGATGACGTGATGGACAAAGCAGAAGTGCGTCGCGGACGTCCAACAGTACACATACAATGGAACGAAAATACCGCTATCCTCTCTGGCGACCAGATGATGATAGAAGCTTATACACAATTAAGTAAGGTACCCACACACACGCTCGCGCGCGTACTGCAACTATTTAACCAGATGGCTACCGAAATCTGCGAAGGACAACAATATGATGTGGACTTCGAACAGGAAAACAATGTGAGCATCGATGAATACCTGATGATGATTCGCCTAAAAACATCGGTATTACTAGCCAATGCATTGCAGATAGGAGCCTACATCGCTGGAGCAACCGAAGAAGAACAAAGAGCACTATATCAGTTCGGTATCAACATCGGACTGGCTTTCCAGATACAAGATGACATATTGGATGTATGGGGCGACCCAAAGACTTTTGGTAAAGCCATAGGTGGAGATATTGCCTGCAACAAGAAGACGTTTGTATATCTACAGGCGATGAGGCTATTAGGTGATGAGGCGATAAGCCTAGAGGCAAGAGAAGAGTTGGAAGATTGGTATGGAAAATTGCTGGATGACAACAAAGAGAAGATTGCACGCGTAAAAGAGATTTTTGAGCAATTGGGCGTGCGCGAGATATGTGAACAAGTGGTGGCAGATTACACCAAGAAAGCCTTGCAAATACTAGATACACTGCCACAAAATGCCGCTACTGAACAGCTGCGCCAAATGGCGGAGAAGCTGCTTGCGAGGAGTGTTTAGAGTTTAGTGTTTAGTGTTTAGAGTTTAGAGATATATGCCTTATCGTCGATTACCAAAAACAGATCAAGCACGTCTGCGAGCATTGCAGAAAGCAATACAACAAGCAGGAAATGCTGCGTACAATGATCAAGCAATCAATTATCGTACTATCACAGAAGCGCAACGCTTCTTGATGCAGTTTGAAAATCAAGTGGCACAATACCATGCTAATTTTGATAGCAAGGTAACAGCAAACAAGCAATATCGTCATCGCATACACAATGCGCGTATGTACATCTCACACTTCATCCAAGTACTGAACTTAGCCGTTATTCGCGGAGAGATAAAACGTAGTCAGAAAGAGTTGTACCACTTGGACCCAAAAAGCAATACCCTACCCGACTTGACTACAGAGGAAGGATTGATGGAATGGGGACAAAATATCATCGACGGCGAAATGAAGCGCACCGCAGCAGGAGGATTTGCTATCTACAACCCCTCTATCAACAAGGTGAAAGTGCACTACGAAATGTTTAAAGAAGATTACACTAGCCATCAGTTGCACAAGAAAACGCATAGCCGTGTATATGAGGACACCGAAACACTGCGCAAAAAAGCCGACACAATCATCTTGGATATCTGGGATCAAGTAGAAGCATTCTACAAAGATGAACTACCCTATGCAAAACTACAGAAATGTCAAGCATACGGTATGATATACTACTACCGAACAGGCGAAGCTAAACTGACCGCACAGACCGATCAGAAGATTGTGGAGCAACGTAAGCAGCAGATTAGTTTGGAATTTTGATGATGCCACGAGTTGGGGAGATGATGAAGTGCATCTTCTTGTCGCGGCGATTGGTAGGCACATGATTTACTAGTTGGAAATCGTAGCCCACCCCAACCAGAGTGGCATGAGATGAGAGCGTGTTGATAAAACGGTCGTAATATCCTCCGCCACGTCCAAGGCGATTGCCCTCGGCATCAAAAGCTACTCCTGGCACAAGAATGAGGTCAATATGACCTGTAAAGGGCGCGGTAGTAGGTTCAGGGATATTGAACTGACCACGATGCATCTTGGCATTGCCCTCATATGGGCAAGCCGTCATAAACTTGCGGTGGACAACTGGAAAAAGAAAAGTCTTCTCTTTCTTATACTTTTTGATTAAAGACAAAAGCTCTACCTCGTTGTGAGTAGGATAATAGATTAGTACCGATTTGGCTGCCTGAAAAGCAGGCAACTGCTCCAAATGCGATACAACAACAGCCGAATTTTCCTCAATTTGCTCCTTGGTTAAGATTCGACGCTTCTGCGCTAACAACTCACGCATCTGATTCTTTTCACGGAGCAACTTTTTGTTCGGCAAAAACTTGCTGATATCTAAAAGTAATGATTCGAAAAGCATAATTCCACTAAAAAAACGTACAAAAGTACTACTTTTTTTGCACGTGTGCAAAAAAAGTAGTATCTTTGTGCGAAATTTTGTAACTATGCGCAAATTTATTTACATATTTTTAGTATTTATCGGAATAATATTGGTGGGTTGTGATGAGGAAAGCACGCAAGTCACCACTTCTTCGGAAACAAGGGTAAAGAATTTTACATTCTACAAAGACACCGCTAATATAGGTTTGACCAAAGCGACCTATACGATTGAGCATCGCAGCGATACGGGATTGATATACAGTGCCGATTCGCTATTGTTTGGTACACGATTAGATAGCGTGGTTCCATATGTAACTTATATGGAGACACCAGGTTCTGCTAGTTTTATTTTCCCTGACACAATAATAGAGAGTACTGGCGTGGATACGATGGACTTTACAAAGCGCCCTATCTATTTGCACGTAGTGTCATCAAACTTAGAGAACGAGAGATGGTATCGCATAGAGATTGACGTGCATAAAGCAAACCCAGATTTGTTTGTATGGGAACGCATGACAGAGCATATATTTGCTAAGCAGAGTTGCGAGACAAAAGCCTTCTTCCATCGTGGCAAATTGCTGCTATTGGTGAATAATGGATGGTCCACCCAAGCATACCAGTCAAACAAAGGCGATAAGTGGACACAGCTGAACAGCACTATCTCAACACTCCCTACGCCCTGCCACGTGCGCGATATTATACAACATCATGACACTTTATATTACATAGATGATAATGCACTATATAGCTCAACTGATGGATTAACTTGGGATAAATGGACAAACACGGTAGGCGGATATAAACTGGTGAATATGGTGGTGAGTTTTGCTGGCAAAGCATGGTGCTTGGTACAGAACACAAATAGCGAGTTGCAATTGGCCACCATAACTGAAGATAGCATCGAAGTAATGCAGCAATTGTCAGGTATCAAGAACGGTATATTACCCTCGAATTTCCCCATTAGCGACTTTACTGCATTGTCGTTTGGCAGTAGCAGCGAGCGCCCACGTGCCATGGTAGTTGGAGGACGCAACATGGCCGGTGAGGCGGTAAACACTAGATGGAATTTAGAATATGCTTCGTATGATGGGTATCGCCTAAAAGACTTCTCTATAGCACAGCCAAGCTTCAATTCGCTGACAGGCATTTCGATTATCCAATATGACCATCGTTTGATGATGTTTGGCGGTATAGATAATGATTTGAAATGGCGCAGCGATATGCTATACTCGGATGATGAAGGCATGAACTGGTATGTACCTGACACTACGAACAACCAACTACCAAACACATATATCACTCGACAAAACCAAAGTGTGGTGGTGGATAATGACCACAACATCTATATCATAGGAGGTCAATCACAAACAGAGTCATTGAGTGATGTATATCGCGGTTATCTCAATTCAGCAAAGTGGGAGTAATGGATAATTTTCGCAGTGTCATACAAACCGAGTTTAAGCAGTTTGAAGCTGTTTTTGCCGAAATACTACAGTCGGATAATCCCTTACTAAGCGAAGTGCTAGACTACGTTTATACCAAACGCGGTAAACAACTGCGCCCCATCATGGTATTATTATCGGCAGGACTATGCAGAGGCATTACAGACAAGACTATACAAACGGCAGTTAGCTTGGAACTGATGCACACCGCATCGCTGATGCACGATGACGTAGTGGATGACACACCAATACGCAGAGGGGACAAGGCGATTCATGAGAAATGGAACAATAAAATAGCCATTCTGGTTGGCGACTTTATGCTATCTAAGTCCATCGAACTATTGTCATCAGTTCGCAATACGACTATCCTAAACATTGTATCAGACATGTGTGCTTCGCTTACCTCTGGTGAACTACTACAACTACATGCAGGCGAGTCGATGTGGATTGACGAAGAACAATACCTGCAAGTAATAAAGCATAAAACGGCACACCTATTCTCGGCATGTAGTGAAGCAGGCGCTGTGAGCGCAGGTGCTACCAACAGACAGCAGAATGCTATGCGACAATTTGGTATGTACTTGGGATTGTGCTTTCAGTTGAAAGATGATGTATTTGATTATTCAGATATCGAAGACTTGGGTAAACCTACCATGAATGACCTGCGCGATGGCAAGGCCACGATACCTATCATCAAATCGCTGCAACGCGCTACAAAAGAAGAGGCAAATCAAATCAAAGAATTAGCCGAGGCGTTAGCCAATGACTCTCAACATATTGATACGTTTGAGGCAGAGCAAGAAATTCGCTCGTTTGTGTTGCGTTACGATGGTATTCGCTATGCCCATCAACTGATGGAAAAATATCGCAAGAAAGCAATAGATACTCTCCAAATTTTCCCAGATAATAAATACAAAGAAAGTCTAATCGGGCTACTAGACTACGCTATTCAGCGTATGCACTAATTTTGTGTTAGGCACATATCATAATCATCCATTGGGGAAGTGATAGGAATAGTGCGTGTATTGTCCGTGTATTGTGCGTCTATTGTGCGTGAATAGTGCGTGAATAGTGCGTAGTTGGTAAGAGACTAAGCAATATAATCGCTGATTTTCTCGAGGATATCTTCCTGCAATTTTTCATCAGATAATGTGCGCACCACATCATCAAAAAACGCACAAAGCAGCAGTTTGCGTGCCGTTTCGCGGCTGATGCAGCGTTGCTGCATGTAGAAGAGCGCCGAATCGTCAAGTTGACCAGTAGTGGCACCATGGCTAGCTTTGACATCATCAGCATAGATCTCGAGTTGCGGTTCGGTAGTCATCTCTGCTTGGCGCGAGAGTAAGATATTGCGGTTGGTTTGATATGCCTCTACTTGTTGCGCATCAGGCAATATCTTTAGTTTGCCCTTGAAAGAAGCCTTTGACTCGTCATCCAAGACAAACTTGAAGAGTTGCGATGAATAGCCCCCGCCTACATTATGAAGCACGCGTGTGGTAAGATGATGTTGCTGTTGTGAGTGCAAAAGAGCAAGTCCATACATCTCAGTCTTACAGCCTGTTGCTTTATGTTCTACCGTGATGGCGGTATGCCATTGGGCTTTATCGTTGGGATGAGGCAATGCGACCACATGTAGTAGGAGGGTGGAGTTGGCCTCTTGAATGATATGCCAATTGGTATCAGGCTCGTTGAGCAAGATAATCTCACGATGTTCGCCAGGATGTAGAATGATTTCGTTCAACATTGTTCAAGATGGTTCAAGGTTGTTCATTAAGAAAGGCATAGCCTTTGTCTTCGAGTTCGAGTGCAAGTTCTTTGCCACCTGTACGAACAATCTTGCCGTCAGCTAAGACATGTACGAAATCAGGTACGATATAATCCAGCAAGCGTTGGTAGTGGGTGATAACGATGGAAGCTGTATGAGGCGTTTTGAGTGCATTGACACCTTCAGCGACAATACGCAGCGCATCAATATCCAATCCAGAATCCGTCTCATCAAGAATGGATAGGCAAGGTTCGAGCATGGCCATCTGGAATATCTCGTTGCGTTTCTTCTCACCTCCCGAAAATCCCTCATTGACAGAGCGTTTGGTAAGGCGATTATCCATACCAACAAGGGCTTTTTTCTCGCGCATGAGTTTGAGAAAATCGGTGGCAGAGAGAGCAGGCTTGCCCTCGTGCCTGCGCTTCTCGTTGACAGCAGTACGCATGAAATTGACCATTGATACACCTGGTATCTCCACTGGATATTGGAAAGACAGGAACATACCCTCGCGCGCACGCTCCTCTGGTGACATGGTTAGGAGGTTCTTGCCACGGAAGAAGACTTCGCCAGCTGTGACAGTATATGCAGGATGACCAGTCAGCACATTAGACAATGTGGATTTACCTGCGCCGTTAGGACCCATGATGGCGTGTACCTCGCCCTCGTGAACAGTAAGGTTGAGTCCCTTGAGTATTTCTTTGCCTGCAATGGAGGCATGTAGATTTTTTATTTCGAGCATATCGTTGTGATGACAGTTTCTCCGACTGCCTGTAAGGTTTGTTTGTTTATATTCTGCATATCATCTTGACGAGTATGCCACCACTCGGCAAACCCCGTCTCTGTATTCGGCTTGTAATCAATGATATCCACGCATGGAATTCCTGCTATAGTATTGACATAGTAGTGATCATCAGTAATGGGGTAATAAGTGGACTGCTGCACGAAATAGCGTGCATATCCCAATTGGGCAGCAGTGCGCCATATCTTTTCGACATACCCACTTGCATACATCGCAGAGAAATACTCCCGAGGGAAGGTGGCAGATGGATCACCGACCATATCAAGGAGAATACCGTATTGAATTTTGAATTTTGAATTTTGAATTTTGAGTTCTTTTGCCCAGTATTGGCTGCCGAGGCACCAAGTATGTTCACGTTGCTTGCCCGTATAGTGGGTAGGGGTGCCCATATCCTCACAATCGAAGAAGACAATCTGCAAATTAGGTACGTATTCACCTTTGTCTTTGAGTATTGCACATTGGCGTAAGACCTCTAAAATGACTCCCACTCCACTCGCACCATCATTCGCTCCTGGTACAAAATAAAAACGGTCTTCGTAATTCGTCTCCTCATCGGTCCATGGGCGCGTGTCCCAATGTGCACAGAGAAGAATGGTATGAGATGCCGTTCCTTCGAAATAACTTACGATATTACGAATAGGCTGTTGTTCACCAGCATAGTTAGGCATTGTACCATATTGATTATGGACTTGTGCACCGAAGTACGCTAGTTTGCGAACAAGCCAATCACCGCAAGCAGCATGCTCATCAGAGCCAGGCACACGTGCTCCAAAAGCCACCTGTTGGGCGATATACGTATATGCAGAGTCCGCTGAAAAAGTACAGCGGACATCTGTAGGTGTCTTAGTTTTAGTCTGACAAGAGAGCAAAACTATCGATATAGCAATATATAATAACTGTCTATAAATCAAGTTAGTGTATATTCAATTCGCTAACCGAACGATGGTTCTGGATAGCCAGGATAGTTTGCGCGATAGGTTTAGCCATAGATGCGATGCTAACCTTTTGGCAACGCTCTTTGTTGAATGGAATAGAATCGGTGAATACCAATTCCTCCAATGCGGAATTCGCTACGCGGTCGCAAGCAGGACCTGACATTAACCCGTGGCTTACCAGCGCACGAACCGATTTCGCTCCAGCCTCCTTCATTACTTCAGCTGCCTTGCACAGCGTACCTGCAGTATCAGCAATATCATCAATAATAACCACATTCTTATCCTTCACATCACCTAGCACACGCATCTCGCCAATTTGGTTGGCATTAGGACGATGCTTGTAGCAGATTACCATAGGTACCTCCTGCTTGGTGAGTGCTGTGAGTTTTTTTGCAAAGACCGAAGCACGCTTAGTACCGCCCACGTCAGGAGATGCGACGATAAGGTTGTCCAAATTAAGGTGTTGCACATAATCAGCCAACACATTCGCACCATAGAGGTGATCAACAGGAACATCAAAGAAACCCTGAATTTGGTCAGCATGGAGATCCACTGTTATCACGCGGTCAACGCCTACGCCTTGCAACAAGTTAGCACATACTTTCGCACCAATGGATACACGTGGTTTGTCCTTACGGTCTTGGCGAGCCCAACCAAAATAAGGAATAACGGCAATCACCTTGTATGCACTAGCACGCTTGGCAGCATCAATGGCAAGCAAAAGCTCCATAATATTGTCGCTACTTGGGCAAGTGGATTGCACAATATATACCGACTGACCACGCACAGACTCTTCGAAACTTACGGCAAACTCACCGTCGGAAAAACGAGCAACTTGGATATTACCTAAAGAACATCCTAAATACTCACATACACGCTTAGCGAGCTCACCTCCTTGAGAAAGAGCAAAAACTTTGTAGGGACTTGTTTCCACAATCATGACAAACAGAATTTATAGATTATTTTGAATTGCAGTGCAAAAGTACTGCTTTTTTTTGAATTTTGCAAGTATTGTTTGTATATTTCAATAAAAAATCGTATCTTTGCACACAAATTGTATATTGGGGGATATGACCAACAAAGAACTATACCGTGAATTTTGCCAAACAAATGGCGATTTGCCACTGTTCATGACCGATTGGTGGATGGATGCAGTGTGCGCTGGGAAGCAATGGGACGTCTTGCTTAGTTTAGATGAAAATGGTAAGATCCGAGCTGCCATGCCATATCTTATTCGTAAGAGAGCATGGATGAGATATATCATTATGCCACAAATGACCCAAATAGGAGGTATATGGATGCGCGAGGATATAGTTGAGGACTTGATGCAAGTGACCGCAATATGTCATGAGTTTACCCTGCAACTAAGTGCGTTAAAATTGAGTTATTATTACCAACACTATCCCATTAATAGTCCTGCAGCAGAAGCGATGGAAGCATGGGGATTCAAAAAGCGAGAGCGCATTACGTACCGCCTCGAAGATTTATCCAATCTTGACAAAGTAATAGGAGCTTTCTCGAAAAACAAGAAGCGCCAGTTGCAAAAAGCATTGTCACTACATGCTGATACCTCCATGACGGCAGAGAGATTCTATCGTTTCCACAGCCAATGTTTACAAGCACAAGGAAAAGAAATCAGTTATTCACGGGAGTTTTTGCTTGTGTTAGAGCGCAAAACAGCGCGACACAAAAAAAGCGAGATTATCGCCATTTGTAATGCTGATAATCAAGTATTAGCTGCCGCATTTTTGGTTTGGGACAAGCATAGCATGTATTATTTGATTCCTTGTTATGACCCTCAATACAAAAATTCAGGCGCAAGCGCATTGCTAGTGCTTGAAGCTATTAAATTGGCACGACAAAAGGGTGTGGCATTCGACTTTGAGGGTAGTATGATTAGAGGTGTTGCCAACCATTACAAACAATTCGGAAGTACGCGGACAACATACTATAGTGTAGAGAAATACTATCATTGGTGGTTCTGGTTCGCCAAAGTCTATAATTGGTTAAGAGAAAGGAAGATGCGATAGTATCCATCACAAAGGATGAGCAATAAACATATCATATTTCTCCAATCTGCACATTATTCAACTGATGAGCGCGTATTGTATCATCAAGCAGTAACACTACGCAGAGCAGGTCATACTGTAGCAATTTATGGTATGGAAACTTTTGCACATTTTACCACCTTACCTGCGGATATTTATATTGTAGATACCCCACGAGCTATGTGGAAGATCAAGCATACCTCTGCTCAAATCATCTATGATATCACCGAATGGTATCCCTCTAAAAAGAATTTGAGAAATATTCGTTTAGGTAAAGTCAGCAAGGCACTACTAATGTTCATTGCAAATTTATGGGCAGGGCATCGAGCAAATGCATTTATATTTGGGGAAGAAGATAAAGCGAAACCTTTTCAGCGATTATTCCCAAAGAAACCAGCTCTCGCACTATCGTATTATCCTGATTTAAAATACATTAAATCAAGACCCCATGTTAAAAGCATTTCTCAAGAATGTCGTATGCTTTATGCAGGCGCATTAACAAAAGAGAAAGGGTGGCTGCGTGTGCAAGAAGTAGTCCAAACTATTGCAGAGAAATATCCTCATACAACATTCCATTTGGACGTGATTACGCGCGATGAATGGTCAGACAATTTAAGCCAAGTCAACCTAACAATCAACATATTGCCATTTATGTCCTTTGAAGAGTTTTGTGAACAGATTACCCAATATGACCTATTTTTAGACCTCCGCGATATTGATATGGAAAATACGCGATGTCTGCCTATCAAACTATTTTATTATATCGCGTGTGGGCGCCCCGCTATATACTCCAATCTGAACGCTATAAAAAAAGGTTTCCCTGAGGTAGAGCAGTGCACCCAACTTGTCGCTAATAGTGCAGAAGCAGTTGAAGCCATTGAAATGTATATGAATGATAATCGCTATCATGAACATTGTACTAACGCCAGAAGGTTAGCAATAGAAAAATATAACTGGAATAAACTCACATCTCATTTCACCCAATTCATCGATGACTTATAGACATATTATATTAACCCGTTTTAATCTGCAGTATGCTTTAGAAAGCGATATTCACATACAGACCGCTTGGTTGGAGGAACGCTTTCGATTATTTGAAGCATATTGTTTACCATCCATTATAGGACAGACGAACCAAAACTTCACATGGATTATCCTAGTGCATGACCAAACACCTACCATATACCAACAACGACTTGAGCAATATGTACAAACCTATCCAGTGATTAAAGTTGAATACTGTTCGTACTACGATGACATAAACATATTATACCAAAATATAGGGAGAAAGTATATAGAACATTACGACTATTTACTATCCACCAGAATGGATAGCGATGATATGCTAGCACTTGATTTTGTAGATATACTGCAATCCCATTTGCAGTATATCGAAAATAAAGCAACTATCATATCATTTCCAAAAGGCATTCAGTGGTTTGAGACCAAAGATATTGCATATGCCATTGTATACCCAAAGAATCATTTTCTTACTTTCTTAGAACCATATGATAGTCTTCGCACTAGTCTAGGGATTGACCATACCAAAATAGATACCAGCAAACTCACCCTAATATCCTTAAATGCTATGTGGTGTGAAATTGTACATGGAAATAATATTTGTAATGGATATTTTCCAGGATATCGCTATTCTACCCTAATACAACAACGATCATATCCCACTCTTATAACCACATCCCATAGTATGCGGCAATATGCATTTCTATTAAAACAAATGATTATTTTTCGCTACCACCAGATGCTGCGTTTTCTGAAGAACGGATTTGGGCATCGTAACGTATAGTAAGAGTCAACAACCAAATGTATTGAGCCGTAACAGCTAGGCAGCTACCTAGAACATAGCCAATAATTGATATAGAAAAATCCTTTACAACTACACCTATTATCACACCGATAGTACGAAGCAGTGCAGTTAATATTTCAAACGCAAAACCAATCTTTTGTCTGAAAAATATATCCGATAAAAAGCCTGTACTAGACGTTAGCACACTGCTTAATAACCATGGTAGCATCCAACGCAGATATACGCCAGTATTATCCCAACCCTCGCCCAAAAACAATAGCGTCAAATCAGGCATAAACCAATACAATACACCAAATAATGGGATTCCCACCAGAAGCACAATTAACGTGAAACGACGAAAAAAAGATCCTATCAACAGATGGCTGTTAACGCGCTCTGTAGTATATTGGTATAATACCTGATAAATAGATTTCGACACCATACTAATAGGCATAAACCCTAATAGCAAAGCCATACTCCACCAACCAACATACTGTGACCCGAACAAAGGTGTTAATAATAGCACTGGCAGTTGACCTGCAAGCATATTCACAAAACTACGCGGTAAAGAATATAACGGAAAATTTCTATACTTTTTAGCTGTCGCCCATATTTCTCTGCTGTTATACTTTCTCTTAAATAGGCTTATCAGTGACTTCCATGCTGTCATGAGCAAAGCTAGACAAGGAGCAAATACCACAGAATAAATCATACCTCCGCTCAATAAGCCTGCATAGCCAAAGCCTAGTTTACCACTTGCCGATAAAACACTTTGTGATAACTGATAATAAGTGATACAGTTATAGTGATTAGAACGTATATACCAGTAATTTACAATATTCCATCCTCCCGACACGAAGACCAAAATGGGCATCATCCAATAGTACTTGGTCAACGCAGGTGCATCAAATAGTCGTGCTATATCTGCGGCGAAAATCACGCTAAACAACGTTAGCAATACGACAAATAATAATACCGAAATACAGACATATACAACATTTAGCCCTTCTTTCCTATCTTTGGGTAGTACTATAGCATTATAATATTCTGCAGTAGAAAAGATGACCAGTACACCACTTATACTTAAGAATAAATTCAGTAACCCAAAATCCTCGGGCGCGTACATACGCGTTAAGATAGGGTATACCACAAGACCAATGACCTGCGCCACTACATTAGCAGAAAGCAATTTGGAAAAATTGCGTACACCAGAAGATTTCAATAAAGTTCTTAAATCCATTTCGACTGCAAAAGTACAACAATTATCCCAAAATTACAACTATTTTATGAAATTTTTGTAAAAAACATAAGAGATATTTGCTCATTTCAAAAAAAAGCAGTAAATTTGCACGCTGAAAGGAATATATGTCTTTTTACCCAAACGCGACTGAATTTTAAATTTAATCTATATGCAACTGAAAAAATCACCTAACGCAAGCTTAGAGGACAAGAAGTTAACCTATGTACTCATAGGTCTTGTGCTTGTATTGAGTATCTGCTATGTTGCTTTCGAATGGACAGAGAAGGAAGTAACAAAGTACGAAGTAACGGACACCGATTTCTTCTTTGAAGAAGAGATTGACATTCAACAAACCACTCAAGAGACTCCTCCACCACCTCCACCACCAGCAGTACAAGAAGTAGAAGT
Organism: uncultured Bacteroidales bacterium; assembly: GCA_937891975.1. Classification (GTDB taxonomy): domain Bacteria; phylum Bacteroidota; class Bacteroidia; order Bacteroidales; family Paludibacteraceae; genus Colicola. Next base: position 136,373 of record CALAUA010000015.1, on the reverse strand, counting down.
ATTGAACGTGGTAGAAGATGATGTTGAGGTTGAGACTATCGAAATCAACACTGAAGACGATAAAGATGTAGAGGTTATAATTGCTCCTCCAGTTGAAGCTCCGGTAGAAGAAGAGGAAGAGGAAGTGATTTTCGTTGTAGTAGAGTCAATGCCAGAATTCCCTGGTGGTCAACAAGCGCTCTTCAAGTATCTTGCTGAGAATGTGAAGTACCCAGTTATCGCACAAGAAAACGGTATCCAAGGTCGCGTAATCTGCCAGTTTGTGGTGAACAAAGATGGTAGTATCGTGGATGTACAAGCTGTTCGTTCATCTGGTGAGCCATCATTGGATAAAGAGGCTATCCGTGTGATTAAGTCAATGCCTAAGTGGAAACCAGGTAAGCAACGCGGTAAACCAGTACGCGTGAAATATACCGTACCTGTAAACTTCCGTTTGCAATAATAATCGAGTTATTCTTGAGATGGATTTATCCATCCAAAATATAGAATTCTGTAAGGGTGTCGGCGCTAAGCGTGCCGACATTCTTCGTAAAGAGCTCGGAGTAAAGTCCGCGCTCGATATGCTATACCAGTTTCCGTACAAGTATATTGACCGCAGCCGATTCTATTTCATCCACGAGATTGATGATGAAGACACCTATGTGCAAATCATTGGTCACATCACCGAGTGGCACACCATTGGTATGGGCGCTGGCGCACGCCTCTCAGCCACTTTCACCGACGGACGACATACCATCGAACTGGTATGGTTCAAAGGCATCAAGTACCTCAAATTAGAGCGCAATACCCAGTATCTGCTTTTCGGTAAACCCTCACGTTTCAACCATCAGTACAATTTCGTACACCCCGAACTCACCCCTATGGCGAAGGTCAAGCCAGAGATGACCAAAGGACTTGAGCCGTATTATAATACCACCGAGGGCATGAAGCGTGCGGGACTCAACTCCAAAGCCATTCGCAATATCACCGCCGAACTTATGCCATTATTGCGCCAGGGTGGTGTGCGCGAAACGTTAGGCATTGACCTCATTGAGCAGCAACACCTCATGTCGCTTACCGAAGCGTTGGCGAATATCCACTTCCCGAAAGACCAAATCGCCATGCAGAAGGCGCGTGAGCGAATGAAATTTGAGGAACTCTTCTATATTCAGATGCAGATTCTGCGCCAGATGAAGCGCCGCGAGCAGAACGAGGGTTTTCGCATGCCAATCGTAGGTAAGGCTTTCCATGCCCAATACAATGCCCTACCCTATGCGCTCACCAACGCACAGAAGCGAGTGCTACGTGAGATACAGAGCGACCTCAAGTCGGGCAAACAAATGAATCGCCTGCTGCAAGGCGATGTAGGCAGCGGCAAAACGATTGTAGCATTGCTGACAGCATTGCTGGCGGTCGATAATGGCTATCAGGCATGCATTATGGCGCCCACCGAAATCCTCGCCAATCAGCACTATGAGACAATCAAGTTATTGTTGGATAAAGCACAAGACGCTAATTGTCAACTGCCAACTGTCAACTGTCAACTATTAACTGGTTCTACTACCGCCAAGCAGCGCATACCTCTGCACGAGCAACTACGCAACGGAGAAATAGACATACTTATTGGCACACACGCACTGATTGAGAAAGAGGTGCAGTTTGCCAACCTCGGACTATGTATCATTGATGAGCAACATCGCTTTGGTGTGGCGCAGCGTGCCAAACTTTGGGAGAAGAACATCCGTCCCCCTCATGTACTTGTGATGACTGCCACCCCTATTCCTCGCACTTTGGCAATGACTGTTTACGGGGATTTGCACGTGAGTATCATTGATGAATTGCCCCCTGGGCGCAAACCAGTGCACACACTGCATTATAATATTGAGCGCCGCACGACTATCAATCAGTTTATTACGCAGCAGATTGATATGGGCAGACAAGTGTATGTGGTGTTCCCCCTCATCAAAGAGAACGAGAAACTAGACTTGCAAGACCTTCAAAACGGCTATAACACCCTCTGCCAAACTTTCCCACAATATAAAATCTCTATGGTGCATGGGCAGATGCGCGCCAAGGACAAAGATGAGCAAATGCAGCGTTTTGCTTGTGGCGAGACGCAGATACTCGTAGCCACCACCGTCATTGAAGTAGGTGTGAATGTACCCAATGCCAGCGTGATGATTATCGAGAACGCCGAGCGTTTCGGACTGAGCCAACTGCACCAACTGCGCGGTCGCGTAGGTCGTGGAGCCGACCAGAGTTATTGCCTGCTACTCACCAAACTCGAACTGAGTAAGGACACCCGCAAACGTATGGATATTATGGTAGCCACCAATGATGGTTTCCGTATCGCGGAAGCCGATTTGCAATTGCGTGGTCCTGGCGACCTCGAAGGTACGCAGCAGTCGGGGCTACCATTTGAATTGCGTATCGCGAGTCTCACTCACGATGGACAAATCTTAGATGTTGCTCGCCAAGCAGCTATGGCTATTCTTGATGCCGACCCATTGCTAGACGAGATGCACAATCGTATCTACAAACAACGGCTTGACCATCTGCGTCAAACCGTCGTTAATTGGGGAGAAATATCTTAGCCTCTGAATCGGGAGTCGGGAATCACGACACCAATCATCTCGGTAGACCCATTGGCGGGCGACCACCTGACTCGTACATCTGCTGTTGCCATGCCGCAGCGCCAGTAGCTTTCAGTCCGCCCATGCGGTTGAGCTTGTAGGTGTAGGTCAGCATGGCGTAGGTAGGCAAGGTATTGAACTTCTGGTAACTGACACTCGTCTCGTTGACCGTTTGTACGATATTCTTCTTGTCGTTCAAGAGGTCGTACACCTTGAGGGTGAGTGTGGAGTTATTCCAAGTCTTGTCTATCGAAAAGTTCCAGATGAGTTCGTTCACATCGGTCAACCCCTGATAACCGCTGCGCGAGGTATAAGCGATATCTGTGGCTATATTCCACGATTTAGGTAAATGGAACGTGACATCGCCCGAGATAATCCAATCACCGATATGGCTAATGTTCTTCTTGTTGAGCGAGTTGTGGGTCAGCGAATAGACATTGGTGTTCTTCACGCCTATATCCACAATCTTATGAGTAAAGCGGAGGGTCAAGTCACTACTCATGCGGAAGTTACCCGTCTTGGAAGCATCGCCCAAAGGCAATTGGTCGGCAGCAATCAGTTGCGCTATTTCATCGGCATCCTGCTCACGGAGTACATACGCCACACGTTGGTTGTAGCTCACGGCTGTACGCGAGTGGAATTGGAACATCTTCTTGTAGAAAGGTGTGTTGGACATAAAGTGCGCACCCACATACCATGGTATCATCTCCGAATTAACCGTCTGCATATAGCGTTTACCCGTCTGGTCGTAGATGGTATTATTGGTCAGTGCATCTTGTGTGAGGTTGGCATTCATACCCACCATCATACTGGAGAACTTCTCCTGATTAAACTTCGAATACATGGCAAAGATGTTGTGGCTGAAGGCAGGATTCAGTCCTAAGTTACCCACTGTCTCGTTCATCGCGTCGGAGTTGTTGCGCACGGGTTCCATCTGTTGGATAGTAGGCTGATTGACATGTCCGCGATAGACGATGCGGGCAAACTCCTTTTGTCCGAACTTATAGCGGAAGCGCACGTTTGGCGACCAGTTCCATCTGTTATATAAGGTATCGCGCGCGAGGGTATTGCCGTAATAGGTCGTGGAGTGTGTCTGTGTGGCCAGCACACGCGCACCAGCGGTGAGGTCCATCTTCTCGTTTACCCAGCGATAGTTGAGTTCCAATTGCTCGGTGTACATATCGTTGGTGAGGGCATTGGAATAGACACTATCGTATTCATAGTTGCCAGTAATACTATCCATAGAATATTGGTCTTTCACCGAATTGCGGTTGCTACCCGAAAGCGAAAGCACCGTTTCGATAAAGTGATTCTTTCCATAGATGGGCTCCACAAACGATGTACGCAGCGAGTAGCTGAGGGCATTGTTGTGCGAGAGGGTATTTTGGTCCACAAGTGCCGCATTAGTCAGATTATCAAAGGCATAGGTATCGGTCTCGCCTTTGGTATTCTTGAAGGTCACGTTCGCACGCATCGTCAGACTGCGACCAGGTTTAGCAAACTTATGGTTGTAGGTCGCACGAATAGCCGCAGAAATCTCCTCTTGCAGACTACTTTGATTTTGATAGCCGTCGTTGATCAGCACCGAGTCGCGCTCGTAGGTATAGTCGTTGGTCTGTGCGTAGCGCGAGTTGGAATAGCTGATTTGTGGGCGAAGGATGACCTTGTTCATGGAGTCAATCTGATACTCCATCTCCAGACGCATCTGCGCGTCCCATGCATGGGTGACTTTGTTGGTGGAGTCTTGGTCAATATAGGTTGCCTCCTCGCTGTAACTCTCCTTTTGCGACTGGGTACGCGTGTCATTTACCGAGTGATTCAGCGTTGCATCACCACCGAGTAGCAGTTCGGTTTTATCGTCTTTCTTGTCTAACTTGCCAGTCAAGTCTATATTGGTGTTCACTCCTAAGTTCTCAGACGCTGTGATACCTGCGTTTTGTCCGCCGAACCAACCGCGTCCGCGACGTGAGCGAATCTCGTTGGTGTTGTTGGCACTACCTATAATGGTTGTCTGACTCTCACCTAACAGCAGATTGGTGAAGATATTGGCATTGTAGCGCGCATCATTCTCCAAGAAATGCACCATACGCGCAGCATCCGTTGCGCCGTATGCTGGATTGCCATAGTCGAACCATCCGCCGTCATCCGTCACAAGGTCTGTGCCTAGTGCACCAGAGTAGTTGCCAAATAGTCCTTTCTTGCGGTCTTTCTTCAGATTGAGATTGATGATACGCTCCGTCTCATCATCTTCAAAGCCCGTGAGTTTAGCCATTTCGCTCTTCTCGTCAATGACTTGAATCTTCTCAATCATATCGGCGGGGATATTCTTCGTGGCAGTCTGTACATCATCGCCAAAGAACTTCTTGCCGTCAATGCGCACACCCTTTATTTCCTCACCATTGATGGTCACATTACCCTCTTTGTCCACCTCTACGCCATTCATCTTCTTGAGCAGTTCCTCTACTGTGGCGGTTTCAGCTACTTGGTAGGCCGCAGTATTATACTCAATGGTATCACCTTTAACCGTCATTTCGGCTGCCCTCCCCTGTACATTTACCTCTGCTAACTCTTGCACTTGCTCCGTCAATCGTATTGCAGGCAAGTCTAAATCGGCATTCTTCATCTCCACCCATTGGCTATGCTCATTGTATCCTACTGACGATACAAGTAGGCGGTACTTACCTGCACGGATATTGCTGAGAATGAATAGTCCATCATAATAAGTTTGTGCACCCTGCACCATAGTAGAGTCGCCACCCTCGTATGCGAACAAACGCACGGTAGCCATCTCCACGGGCTGCCCGTCAGTTTTAGAAAGAATGGTTCCTGACAATGTCTTCTGCGCCATAGCTGTGGCTGCAGCTACGCATAATAAGAATATGATTGTAATCTTTTTCATCGGAATATCTTTTTATGACGTATATACATTGTCAAAAACTATGCCAAATCAAGCTTTATGAATTATTAATAATTTATAAAATTAGTGAAAGAACATTAAAGATAAGTGCATTTGATCCTATAGGAGAAGTAGCTAAATAACCTACGAATAACCTATAAATCACCTATGAATAACCTAAGAATCACCTATTATTAATAAGAGAGTTAAGAGTTGTGATAAGTAGAGTTGAGAGATGATGTGGTGAATGTTTTGTCAGAGCTTAGAAAGGATAAAATCTATTCATTTTTGAAAATAATACGTACTAAACTTGCGTATTTGCATTTTTTGTTGTAACTTTGTAGCGAATTTGGGAAGTTGTGTACAATATTCATTTTTCTACATTTATTTGTCGTTATGTTGGAGTACGAAGGTTTGTTTTTTAAGGAGAGTATTTCTGCAGAAGAGATACAAAAGCAAGTAGCTCGCGTAGCTCAAGAAATCAACGCGGACTATGCAGGCAAAGAGCCACTGTTTGTATGCGTGCTGAATGGTGCATTTATGTATGCATCTGACTTGATGAAGCATATTAGTTTGCCTGCAGAAATCACGTTTGTTCGTTTGAAATCGTACGAAGGTACCGAAACAACAGGCAAAGTAGACATGCTGATTCCATTGCAGGTGGATGTGAAAGGTCGCGACGTAATTGTGGTAGAAGATATTGTGGATACTGGCATCACCATGCGTGCGTTTATGAATAATTTGCGTGAGATGGGAGCCACTTCAGTGGCTTTAACATCATTCTTGTATAAGCCAGAATCGCTACGTTACGAAGAGGTAAAACCCAAATACTACGGATTGGCTATTCCACCTGCGTTTATCATAGGTTATGGGCTGGATATCAATGAGAAAGCACGGAATTTGGAGTCGATATATACGAAGGTTTAGTGTTTAGTGTTTAGAGTTTAGTGTTTAGAGATATGAAAAAGTTATGGTTGATTGGTGGTTTGCTGTACTGCATGAGCATTTGGGCACGTACACCAGAGCAGGCCGCGTGTGTGGCAAGTGAGTTTCTGGGTAACAAGAACACACCTGCTGTTCGTCGTATGCAACAAGCAGAAAAGGCAGATGCCGTGACAGCACCTGTGGCAATAGCATATACGCAGACGCAGGCAGATAACGAGCCTGCGGTGTATGTGTTTAATGGACAAGAAGGCTTTGTATTGGTGTCGGCAAACGATGATACGCGTGCAGTGTTGGGATACTCGGACAATGGTCGATTTGATGCAACAGATATTCCTGAGAATATGCAATTTTGGTTGCAGATGTATGCTGATGAATTGGCACGCTACGAAGCTAACAAACCCGTACTGAAAGCAGGACAAGTGGCACTGACTCGCAGTAAACGCGCAGCAGCCACCACCTATCCGACCATTGCACCTATCTTGGGCAATGTGGAATGGGGACAGGGCACGCCGTATAATAACCTATGTCCGACAGTGGGTGGTGAACGTAGTGTAACTGGTTGTGTGGCGACCGCAATCAGTCAGATTATGTATGTGCACAAATATCCAACCAAAGGTACTGGCAGTAAAACGTATACTTCGGAGTCTAACAAGTTGAAACTCAGTGTTAACTTTGGTGCGACAACCTATGATTGGAATAATATGCTGTCATATTACCACAACAACTACAATAGTACTCAAGCCAATGCAGTGGCGACACTGATGTATCACGTGGGCGTAGCAGCAGATATGGATTATGACCCAGATGGTAGTGGTGCTGCATCATCTATTGCCTTAGCTAATATAGGTACGTATTTTGGTTATGACAAAGGAATCAAGACACTTCCAAAGGACTTCATGAATGAGGAAGAGTTATTGGCTGCCGTTGCCGCAGATTTGCAAATTGGTCACCCTGTATATGTAAGCGGTTCGACTAAAAACCAAGAGGGGCATGCATTTGTATGCGACGGTATGCAAAGCGATGGATATCTGCATATTAACTGGGGTTGGAACGGTATATCGAACGGCTATTTTGCGCTTTCCGCACTCGATCCAGAGCAACAAGGCACGGGCGGTAGTGCGAGCGATATGGCATTCACCGAGGGCGTGGAGGTGTTCACAGGTATTCAACCCGACAAAGGGGGCGTGGCAACACCATTAATGACCGTGGATCAATTGACCTTTACATCAGGCACTGAGATTAGTCGCAATGCAAAAGTGGCGATAAGCTTAGATAGACTGGTAAGTGTGGGCATGGCTACCGCAGCAGGAACATTGAGTTATTATATTTATGACACGAATGATAATTTGATCAAGACCGTACCTATAGGTACATTTGAATTGCCAACAGGTTATGGCTACACAGAGCCTATAGCTGTGTCTGCCGCTATTCCTAACAATATAGCTAATGGCAGTTACGAAATGGAAGTCGGCTATACCGATGATGCCGATGTTATCCAACCTATTTTGGTCAAAGGTAAAGGAGTCGTACGCTTCCCTATGACAGTGACCAGTAGCACTATCACGTTTGGTGAAGAAACTGGCAGTGTCGGAGGCACTACAGAACTAGCTGCCATAACTAATATTGACGTAACAAACGTAGATCAAAGTAATGTGTGGAAAATTGATTTGTATTCTAGTTACTTCTGGAGCGATTATGAATCAGACAACGAGGTACTATTGCGCTTTAGACTCAATAGTGGAAGTACCACTTCGGTAGTTGGCTCTTACGTATTAGATAGCCAAAATAGTGGCGCTGTAGGTACGATTGATGCGGGTGGGTTGTACGCGATAGGCTATTATCAAGCATGCTATCAACATGCCATCGAAGATATGCACTTGACCATTACCGATGCAGGTGATGGGAAGGTGAAAGTAGAGTACTATGTAGAAGTAGATGGAGAAACACTAAACAATAGCCTAACTATAGCAGAACCTAATTGGTGTATGTATGATACAGCTGAAGACAAATATTACTACTATCACAATTATGTGACCACCGAATTGGCTAGTACGATTCCTGCTTCTCGCGCATTGGCAATGACTAAGGCATTGAGCCATACATATGTGACAGATATGTCGTATTTTGTGAGTGGAATTATCTCCAATATGCGCAATACGCCTGAGCAAATTGTGCAATACACTCAAGCACGATTTGACATCTCCGATGATGGAACAAAGGAAAATCAATTCTACTGCTATAACACTAAGTGGCTGAATAACACAGACTTCACAACGGGCAATGAGATTGCATTGGGCGATGAAGTGGTTATATATGGACAGGTGCAAAACTACAACGGTAACACTCCTGAGATTAAGGGATATGTGTACCAGCACACAGATGGCGAGCAACCAGTGGATTACTCCATTAAGAACTTGCAAGTGACAACGAACCAAGATACCGTGTTCTTTAACTTCGAGAGTGAAGCACCTTACTTCCATATGAAAGTGACCAAAGAGAACGGAGATGTTGCGGCAAATGGTATTATTGACTTTACAAACGTGTATTTGGCTAATCTCGAAAATGGAACTTACACCCTATGGATTCGCCCTGTGGATGAAGCACAAGAATATTACATCGGCGATGCGGTGGAAACGACCTTCATTATCCAAATTACAAGCGATATAGACTACTCTATCCGCAACTTGCAAGTCACCACCGAAGGAAGTACCGTGCATTTCTCATGGGAGAGCGATGCACCTAATTTCCACGTGAGAATAACCAATGCTGCGGGAGAAAAGCAGGCAGAAGACATTATTAACTTCAAATCCGCCTCCCTCAAGAATTTAGCTGACGGCACTTACACCCTATGGATTCGTCCTATGGATGAAGCACAAGAGTATTACATCGGTGAGGCGGTAGAAGTGCAATTTGAGATTAGCACAAAGACTACAGGTATTGAGGATTTGGATGCACAACAAGCCGTAGTTCTTTACGATTTGATGGGTCGCATGGTAGATAGCAAGCAGGCAAATGATAATCGTCCGTTTGACGTACCTGCTGATGGCATATGTATCCAACGCACGGGCGACAATTCAACAAAGATTTATATTAACAAGCAATAATGAAGACTCCAGAGCAATTTGATATTGTGGCAAGTAAATGCCGCAGAATTTATGAACTGAAAATGAAGGACTACGGTCCAAGTTGGCGTATCATGCGTCCGCAAACCGTTAATGATCAGCTATTTATCAAGGCAAAGCGTGTTCGCGAGATTGAACAAACAGGTGTGAACATGGTAGGCGAGAGTATTGAAGGCGAGATGATGGCTATTGTGAACTATAGCATCATCGGCTTGATACAGTTGCACGAAGGCTTTGCCGATTCTGTGGATATGACCGCTGAGCGCGCTATTGAACTATACGATCACTATATGGCAGAGGCGAAAGCACTGATGCTCAAGAAGAACCACGACTATGGCGAAGCATGGAGAGATATGTTTGCGTCAAGTTTGACGGACATTATTCTCACGAAAATCAATCGCAACAAGTCGATTACTGCCAATGATAATCAAACATTGATTTCTGAAGGCGCGGATGGCAACTATTTCGATATGCTGAATTATGCAGTGTTTTACCTTATTAAATTGATGGAAAATGAAGCAAATTAAAACAATTATAGCCGCTATCTGCCGCACATTGCTAGGTGTGGTATTTATCTTCTCGGGGGCAGTGAAAGCAATTGACCCCCTGGGAACAGTATATAAGATTGAAGATTATTTGAAGGCCTTTGGAGGTTTCTTTACCGACTTGCTGCCTATGGCCGAGGTGGCTGCTTGGGGGCTGATTATATTGGAGTTGCTATTGGGTGTGTGCATGGTGATGAATGTACGTACCAAATGGACATCGTGGATTGCGTTGGCATTCTACTGTGTGATGACCCCACTGACGTTGTATATTGCGCTGACCAATCCTGTAAGCGACTGCGGATGCTTTGGCGATGCCGTTGTACTGACTAACTGGCAAACATTCTGGAAGAATGTAGTGCTGATTATATTGGCTATCGTGTTAGTAGGGCTACGCAAGAGTGTTCGTCAGCTATGGAGTTGGTGGATGGAGATAGTGATTGCTGCGACGACTATTGCTGCGGCTATCGCCTTTATGACATGGACAAAACAGCATTTGCCAATAGCAGATTTCCGTCCGTATAAGATTGGTAATCACTTACCTACACTAATGGAGTATCCAGAAGATGCAGAGCCCGATCAGTATGAATTTTCGTTTGTATATGCGAAAGACGGCGTAGAGCAGACGTTTACACTGGAAAACTATCCAAAGGGCGACAGCACATGGACATTCGTGCGTCAAGAATCGAAACTCATCAAGAAAGGCTATGAGCCACCTATCCATGATTTTGAAATCATGAATGCAGATTACGAGGATATCACATGGGATATTCTGGAGAGCGAAGAACCCGTGACGTTGGTGGTGATGTATGACCTTGCTAAAGCTGACAAAAAACAGATGGCAAAAGTAGAGGCATTGTTGGATGGTGAGGCGATGGGATATATCTTGACTGGCTCTGGTACAGATGAAATAATAGCATTGGGATTGGAATATCCAAGTTTAAGCGAATGTGTTTGCACATGCGATCCTGTGACACTAAAAACCATTGTCCGCGCCAATCCAGGAGTGATTGTGCTGCAAAATGGTGTAGTAATTGATAAGTATAACTTAAAAAATAAATAACGAATTATGAGAACAAAAATGGTTGCAGGCAACTGGAAAATGAATATGACCCTGCAAGAAGGTGTAGCTCTTGCTACCGAATTGAAAAATCAAGTTGTTAACCCATCATGCGCCGTAGTTATCGGCACTCCTTTCATCCACTTGGCTACTGTGGCTGAGCTCTTGAAAGATAGCCCAATCGCTGTGGCTGCTGAGAACTGCGCTGACAAGGAGAAAGGTGCATACACTGGCGAAGTGAGCGCTGCTATGGTGGCTTCTACGGGTGCTGAGTACTGCATTCTTGGTCACTCTGAGCGTCGTGCTTATTACGGTGAGACCTACGAGATATTGAAGGACAAAGTAGAGTTGGCACTCGCTAACAACCTCCGTCCTATCTTCTGCATCGGCGAGGTAAAAGAGGAGCGTGAAGCAGGCAAACAAAACGAAGTGGTAAAAGCACAACTCGAAGGCAGTGTATTCCACCTCAGCGCAGAGGACTTTGGCAAAATCGTGTTGGCATACGAGCCAGTATGGGCTATCGGTACAGGTCTGACTGCTACTCCTGAGCAAGCACAAGAGATTCACGCATATATCCGTGGCCTCGTAGCAGAGAAATACGGCGAACAAGTAGCTGAGGATTGCACTATTCTCTACGGTGGTAGCTGCAACGCAAAGAACGCTGCAGAGCTCTTTGCTAACCCAGACGTGGACGGTGGTCTTATCGGTGGCGCAAGCCTCAAAGCTGCTGATTTCTGCGCAATCATCGCAGCAAGATAATTATGGCTCTCATCGTTCCTGTACGCGGATTTACTCCGCAAATAGGCAAGGACTGCTTTTTGGCAGAGAATGCAACCATCGTCGGTGATACCGTCATCGGCGACGGTTGCTCCATTTGGTTTAATGCGGTATTGCGTGGCGATGTCAATTGGATCAAGATTGGCAACCATGTCAATATCCAAGACGGCTCCGTCTTGCACACGCTCTACGAGAAAAGCACCATCACCATTGGCGACTATGTGTCGGTAGGGCACAATGTTACTATTCATGGCGCCGATGTTCATGACTACGCCCTTATCGGCATGGGGTCGACCCTGCTTGACGGCGTGGTAGTCGGCGAAGGGGCTATTGTGGCGGCAGGCTCCTTGGTGCTCAAGAATACGCAAATTGGCCCATACGAAGTATGGGGCGGCGTACCAGCTAAGTTTATCAAGAAGGCTGATCCTGAGCAAACCAACGAGATCAATCGTAAGATTGCGCACAACTATGCAATGTACGCTAGTTGGTATAAAGAAGAAGATAAATAACGAATGAAACGAATATTTGGTATTAGTCTGTTTGCTTGCCTAGTAAGCACCATTTTGTTTGCCCGTACTCCTCAAGAAGCGGCAAACATCGCTAGTCAATTTATCCAGCAATCACAAACTGCTCCTATACAACGCTTGCAGCGCGCTGCATCCGCTATTTCCACACAGCATCCTGTCCAACTAGTATATACAAAATACCAAGCGGACAACACACCTGCTGTCTTTGTCTTTAACGACCTACAATCGGATGGTTTTGTGATGGTTTCTGCTGAAGACAACGCACGTACAATCTTGGGTTATAGCGATCATGAGAGTTTTGATCATACGGATATTCCTGAAAATATGCAGTTCTGGCTCACAATGTATGCCAACGAACTGACACGCGCCAAGACAATGACATCCCATATCGGACTCAAGCGCATAGGCGGAGCAATCAATGACCCATTACCAAATATCGAACCTATTTTAGGTGAAACCATATGGGGACAGGGGAAACCTTTCAATAATCTGTGTCCCATCATCAATGGCGAACGCAGTGTAGCTGGTTGTGTAGCCACAGCCATTAGCCAAATCATGTATGCCCACAAGCATCCCAAAATGGGGATAGGTAGCAATTCATACAATATAGGCAAAGAGATTCATATCAGCGAAGACTTCTCACAAACCACCTATGGTTGGGAGCAAATGCTACCTAGCTACAAAAAACAATATACTGAAGCAGAAGCGAATGCTGTGGCAACCCTGATGTACCATACTGGTGTAGCATCATTCATGAGTTACCACCCACAAGGTAGTGGAGCAGTTTCCGAATGGGGTATGCAAGCGCTGAATAGAAATTTTGGCTACGATGCTGCTATCCAACCGCTACTCAAAGATTACCTACCAGAATACGACATCTTGACGGTTGTTGCCACAGAGTTGCAAGAAGGACGACCTATATATATTAGTGGCCGAACCACCAACGACGAAGGACACGCCTTCGTATGCGATGGCATTCATGCCGATGGATATGTGCACATCAACTGGGGATGGGATGGTAGCGGCAACGGTTTCTATGCTTTGTCAGCACTAGACCCGGGGCAACATGGCACAGGTGGTAGCAGTTCCAATCTCGCCTTCACGGAGGAGGTGACTCTGTACACCAACATTCGCCCTGATCAAGGAGGTATATCTCAACCATTTATATATGCTAGAGCAACCCAAAAAAGTAATCACCGCATCGCACGCAACGACAAGGTGACCTATTACATAGAGAATATCGGTGATGCTGGTACAGCCGATATTAGTGGTTACGCAGGCTATTATATCTATGATAATCAGCATACATTGGTCGAACGCATCTCATTACAACGAATCAAATTGCGTCCTGGCTATATCTATACAGAGATGAATCTATCATCCACTATCGCTAGCAAACTGCCCAATGGCGAGTATTACCTAGTTATAGCATGTGAAGATGAGCAGCAAAACCAATACCCCATCCTACTACATGGACAGGGATATCCACAGTATTCGTTTACGCTAACCAGCGACTCTATATTCTTCGATATCAAAGACATACAGCCACCTACCACTATGCAGGTCGATTACACCAACCTTTCAGGAAGCCATCAATGGCAAATGGATCTATATTCGCCTGAATTCTGGGATACTACAGCCCAAGACGAGTGGTTGATACGTTGCACCTTTACGAGCAATAGCAACACCTCCATTATTGGTAGCTACCAGCTTAGCAAGACCAATAATACGCCTGGTCATATCAACTTGGCTGGAGCCGTTTGTGCCATTGGTAATGCCAACGATTGTAAGCAACATACCATAAGCGACATACAACTCACCTTCACGGAGCAAGACTCCGCACAGATTTCCATCCAGTACTCCCTTACATTCAATGGGCAGACATATCAAGGCCTTTTACAAGCTCCAACTACTCATTGGTATCAAGAGCAAAATGGTGAGTATCAAGACTATACTAATGCCATTACCTACCAAGTAGCTACTCCTATTGAGGCGTCTAAAGCCATTGCGTTGAGCCGCCAGTATGCCTATCCTCAGACTTCTCCTATCGAATATCTAGTGACAGGAGGAGTGGCTATGATCCACCATACTCCGAAAGAGATTATCGAACAGCAAGCTGCCTCTTTCGATATTTCCGACGATAGTGATATCGCCAACACCCTCGCCTGCACCCATATGCTCTGGCTCAATAATGACTTATGGACAACGGGAGAGGAACTGCATGCTTGTGATACGGTAATTGCATTAGGGAAACTATCCTTCGCAGACAACACACCACAATTGCAAGGATATGTATACCAACATTTCTCTTCCATCCAAATGCCAATTACCGATTTTCAATTCTCTCTTGACGGCATGCAAATGACTGCCGCATGGGAAAGCGATGCGCCGTATTTCAAGCTACGCTTGTACGACAAGAGAGGCAAGGTTATTGCTGACAATATTATTGATAAAAAGACTATCACGGCTAAAATGCCTGAAAAAGGTGAATATACTTTCTATCTACGCCCAATGTTGAGCGACAAAAAGCAGTTTGCAGGAGCTGCTATCATCCAAGCCTTCGTAGCAGGTACCTCTACCGATATAGAGTCTATCACCAATCAGCAAATGACCACCGTATATGATATGATGGGAAATAAGATTGGCACCATTCTAAATAACGATGTCCATTCCCTAAATATGCCCCTCAAAGGTGTGTATATTTTGGTAGGAAATACTTCTAGCAAGATTTTTATACCATAAGCCATCAATGCTTCTTGGTACATGCAAGACGAAGAGAATGTATAAGTTCATGCCAGGCCAAATCGGGAAAGAACTTACCCATCTGCCAAGCATCATAGACTAGTTTACATGCTGTATAGCCGACCTGCAACACACGATGTCGTTCAGGTCGTTCCCACGGAAATCGCCTCATTAGGGCGATTTCTTGTATATTCAGTTTCCATGGTCTTCCACCATGTCCATCGCGCAGCAACTGACGCTGCAACCTCTCGGCACGACGCTGATAACTATCAGTATATAGTGGAAAACACTCGCTGGGTAGGTGCAATGCCTTCACTAGCACGTGCCCAAAGGTCTGCCATGCGGTTTTCATATGCAGGGCTGTCAATATGTGGTCTATCTCTCCGCATAGTGCCTGCCACTCCGTCTCCGACAACTGCTCATGCGCATCATGCAGACACAATGCCCAGTCAGCCAACGGACGGAAACCCACACCCGTACTCTCAAAGTGATGCCATGCATGCATAAATACATACAGCGCATTATACGCCACTGGTGGCACGGGCAACTCCACGCCCCTCCATACCACGCTACTCAACTCTGCTCCACTCAGATACTTCTTCGTAAACGCTTGATAGAGCGCATCGGCTTTCCTGTCATGCATCTCCATAGTCACGCGATGCAGTTCCACCACGCGGTCTAGGTTCTCATCTATTACTAGTATATAGTGTATTCCGCCATGCAGAGCCGAATGCCAATGTGCTTCGGGAAAAGCCTCGGTCACGATCTCGGCAGCACGCAAGTAGTTCTCCTCGCCCACATAGATATCCACATCGCCAAAGTCGCGCGTATCGGGATCGGGGTATAGTCCTGCTAGACTATAACCTTTGATCAGCGTAGCAGGGATATGATGTTCAGCCAGCAATGTAATTACGTCAGCAGCCAAGTGGTTGAGCCGCACTTGACGTTGCATGGTCATAAACATCTGTGGTTGTAGTGTCTTGTCGTAAGGTGTAGTGATACGATGTGTTTTGGTCCACACGCTGAAGGCGTGCAAACATTTCTGACGTGCTGCCAGATTCATCACGCCTCGCCAGTCGGTCTCAGCTGGCACTTCGACCTCCGTCCCCCACATCACCGACCGTAATATCGAGAAAAATATCTGAGCTTGTTTCATATCTGTATCCAGTCTCCCGACTTCCCATATTAGGCACAGCCGTCCCTTACCCATTAGGCGGAACGCCGTCCATTACCCATTAGGCAAAGCCGTCCAATAGCGCAGCGTCCACTACCCCACAATCCCCACTTCCTTCCAATCCTCCAGCGTTGCTTGGGCATCTCGTCGAGCGATCTCCTCGCTCACTTCGTATTCTGCCAGCAGCAACTGTGTCAATGTTTCGGCATCAAACTCCTTGCCTTCCACCTGTTGCCATAGATACGCCGCTGCCTCATTAAAGGTAATGAGGTGGTTGAAGTTCACCAGTTCGGCACTCTCGCCTATCAGTATATAGTCACCCCCTAGTTCGCGGAGGCGAAACCCTTGCTTAGTCTTCATTGTCGTAAGATTTTATTTTGATGATAGTCCGATACACTTTCAGGCAGAATCTCCTAACGAAAGTAGGCAGATGGCGCCACAGTGTACCATTGGTCAATCTCAGTCGCTTGCCATCTTTGTTCTTCAGTCGAACCACGCACCCTATGATATCCGCAGCGGTGCAAGTCTCTGAACCGGTGAGGTTTCCGTCGCCGCGAAGTGTAATCTTCTTGCCCTCGATCTTGTAGATACGGTGCAGCACATAGGTGTCATTCACCTTCGCCAGTACGATCATACCCACTGCTGGTCTTTTACACTCATGCAGAATCACTTTATCCTGCCCTCCCTCTATAAAGGGACGCATACTCACTCCTCGTGGCACAAACTCCACCATATGCCCACTCTTGAGCAGTCGCTCAAACTCTGGCATCAATATATCATTGCTTTTCTTCATAATCGATTGTAGCGCTTCGCGGTACCACTCTATACCATCCTACACCACTCTATTCCATCCCCCTCTGGGCGACCTCTGCGGCCTCCGTATTCGGCAGACACTCCATATGGTAGCATTTCACATGTGTAATCACATGTTTGATACTTTCATACATACAGTCTGCCATATGCCTATCCATTTTCATTCCCGATGCCGACGACAGCATATACGCATATGCCTCTGGCAGCGAGATGGTTCGGATCTTATTGTGTGGTGCTTGGCTCAGTTTCACTATTCCTCCTACGCGCGCATACGCATTCTTGTAACAAGGTGTCTTGCCGCTCCATGGCGAGCCATACACGCGCACTTCGCCGTCTTCCATCACGCGCAGTATTGGGTTATCATCGTTGAGTAGCCACGCGTCGTCGAACGCTGCCAGCCAATGCCGCGCATGCGTGGACTTACCCGTCCCGCTATGCCCCAAAAACAAATATCCTCTCGCCTCGTCCCTCACCACCACCGCAGCGTGCATCTCTAGTGTCATCATCGGTGCGGTTCGGAAAGCAAATAGCAGCATCAGCGCGTTGTCGATACAGAATCTAACATCCTGACAGTCAGGCATAATGTATAGCACTCCTTGGGTAAAATCCTCGTTACACTCTATCTCGCAGCTTATGGGTGCCTTTGCCACCATCGCCACGCGGAACAACCACTCCCTCGCCTCATCGCCTTCTCGCCTTATCGCCCGATAAACTTCAATCCGAGGCATATCTTCCTCCGCATTATCGGTCAGCACATGGACATACTCCTCGCCTCTAGCCTTTCGCCTTTCGCCTCTCGCCTCATGGCCTTCCACGCGTAGCGTGAAAATCCCCTCGCCTTCTCGCCTTTCGCCTTTCGCCTTTCGCCTCTCGTCTAACAATTCTTCCACGGCAAACGGCTCATAGTTCTTCATATATTGCAGTAGTGCACTGTCGCTGCATTCCACAGCAAACAGATGCTCCGCTACTCTATAATATGAACGACCATTGTTTTCCAAGAGAATTTTCTTAAAAATTTGGTGCAAAGGTACTAAAATCTTTGGAAATTTCCAAAAAAATTGAAAAATATATCTTATCCTAAATATGGTTGATTATTTTTTTAAGAATACTCACACATAAGTGAATCATAAAAAATATGAATATTCCTTGATTATGTATGAACTATCTTTAGGGTATCTTCGGGGTATCTTCAGGATAAATCGAGATAGAAAAAAGCAAAAAATCACAACATATTTGCATATATCGCAAAAAAGTTGTAATTTTGCGGCGGATAAGTATACATGTGTATATCATACCATATATTATAATTTCTAAAAAAAGACACAAATGTACAAACGAATACTCCTAAAACTTTCAGGCGAAAGCCTCATGGGCGCACAGCAATACGGTATTGACCCACAGCGTCTTGCTGACTATGCAGAACAAATACGCACTATCGCCAATACGGGTGTGCAAGTGGCTATCGTCATTGGCGGAGGTAACATCTTCCGTGGTCTTAGCGGCGCACAAAAAGGTTTTGACCGCGTGAAAGGCGACCAAATGGGCATGCTAGCCACAGTCATCAACTCGCTCGCACTTTGCTCTGCCCTCGAAGCTATCGGACAGAGAGCACGCGTTCTCACTAGCGTGCGCATGGAGCCAGTTGGCGAACTCTATAGCACAGACAAAGCCCTTCGCCTACTCAACAAAGGCAATATTGTCATCATCGCTGGCGGTACGGGCAATCCATATTTCACTACCGACACCGCTTCCGTGCTTCGCGCTATCGAACTCAAAGCAGATGTGATGATGAAGGGTACACGCGTGGACGGCATCTACACCGCTGACCCAGAGAAAGACCCTACGGCTACCAAATACACACAGATCACCTACGACGAGATTCTCGAGATGAAGCTCAAAGTCATGGACCTCACTGCCATCACTATGTGCCGCGAGAACAACATGCCAATCTATGTCTTTGACATGGACACCGTAGGCAACCTCGAGAAAGTAATGAACGGACAACAAATAGGAACACTTGTAAAACCCTGATAACCATGATCGAACCTAAAGTTATTTTGAACGAAGCAGAGGAATTGATGGAATCTGCTGTCATGTACCTCGACGACGCTTTGGCGCGCATCCGCGCAGGCAAAGCCAGTGCACGAATCTTGGATGTAGTCAAGGTGGAATACTACGGACAAATGTCGCCACTATCCAATGTGGCTACTATCACCACCCCTGACGCTCGCACCATCCAAATCCAACCTTGGGAGAAGAAAATGCTCTCCGAAATCGAGCGCGCATTGATCAACTCCAGCGTTGGTTTGGCTCCAAACAACAATGGCGAGTGCATCCGACTCATGATACCACCATTGACCGAGGAACGCCGTAAAGAACTCGCTAAGCAATGCAAAGGCGAAGCCGAGAACGCAAAAGTGAGCGTACGCAACGCACGCCGCGATGCCATTGACACACTCAAAAAGCAAATCAAAGAAGGTTTGCCAGAGGACGCTGAGAAAGATGCGGAGAGCGATGCACAAAAACTTCACGACAAATATGTGAAGCGCATCGACGAAATCTACGCAGCCAAGGAGAAAGAAATCATGACCGTGTAAGTTTAGGTTAAAGGTTAGAGGTTAAAGGTTAAAGGCGTGGGCAGCAGAGCTGCCTAGTTTCGAGCCTCTTCGCCTCTCGCCTCTCGCCTCATCACCTCTAAACTACTATCGCAAAGCGATCACTCATACTGGCAATAGCATGGGCATTGGCTATCCCAATGTCTCATGCTATTTCGCTTGATAGCCTGCTCAACCTGCCCGCTATGGGCATACCCGTCATCAACTACTCACCCGAATCCACATGGGAGTTTGGTGCCGCTGCGCAAGGTTACTTCCGCCTACCCAATCAAGAGCGAACCTCCATCGTCCAACTCGATGGCACCTACTCGCTCAACCACCAATGGTATATCAATGCCCAAGGGTCGTTGTATTTCGGGAATCGGGAGTCCGGAGTCCAGAATAAGGGAGTAAGCTCTTGGCAACTCCAATTCCGCGCTGGCTATAGCGACCGACCAGCCACCTACTACGGCATCTACCACGACTCCCACTTTGCCAACGAAGGCAACACCGGCATCGGCATGCTCCGTCAGGGAACACCCTACCAACTACAACGCGGTTACCTCAACATCCAAGCGCCTATTTATGTGGGCAAACACATAGCCGTTGGCCCGATGGCAGATATGCTCATCGCACGATTCTGCATCCAAGACACCTACACCACCGTCAATCCGCTAGTGCAACTGGCATTGGGTGCTGTAGCCCAATACGACTCGCGAGACAATGTCTTCTACCCCACCAAGGGTATCTTTGCCAAAGTCACCGCAGCAGCCGCATATACCAACCAGATAGACATACCCCAAGGACAACAAGCCACCGTCAATGGCCTACTATTTGCCGATTTGCGACACTATGTACCATTGCCCTGTGACCTCGTCTTTGCTTGGCAATTCAAGGCACAACTGATGCTATCACCATACCACATCTCCCACCTTACCCTCTACCCTATGCTCCCACGCCTAGGCGGACAAGACGGTATTAGAGGTATCAATAGCGACATGTTTCGCGACGACATCATGATGGCACTGCAAGCCGAACTCCGCATACCCATCTGGAGTATCTTCCGCGCCGCAGTGTTCGCTGGCATAGGAGATGTCTATGACTACCACAATTGGCACTGGGCAGTACCCAAAGTGGGCTATGGACTCGGACTAAGAGCCACCATCAACCGCGCTAAAGTCAACATCCGCTTCGACATCGCTCGCAGCAACATTGACCCACGATGGAACAACATCAATGCATACAGTTTTTACCTAACAGCAACAGAAGCGTTTTAGAATGAAAGGACTAGTCATAAAATCTACCGGCACCAGCTACGGAGTGCACTTCGAAGACGGAACCACCGCCGACTGCCATGTCAAAGGCAACTTCCGTATTCGAGGTATTCGTTCTACCAATCCTATTGCGATTGGCGACCATGTAGAGGTAACCCAACTAGAAGATGGCACCAACTGGATTACTGAACTATACGACCGCAAGAACTACATCATTCGCCGAGCCACTAATCTCAGCTATGCCTCACACATCATAGCTGCCAACGTGGATATGGCAGCACTGATTGTCACACTCCGCCATCCCGAGACCTCCACTACCTTCATCGACCGTTTCCTAGCCACATGCGAAGCTTATCGCGTGCCCGCGTGCATAATATTTAATAAGGTGGACCTACTCACCGAAGAAGAACTACAGCAACTCTCCACCCTTCGCCAACTATATGAGTCGCTTGGCTATCCTACCTACGCTATCTCTGCAATAACCCTCACTTCTTCGCCTGATAGCCCAATCGCCCAATCGCCTAATCACCTCATCTCTGCCATCTTCGATGGCAAAGTTACTCTCCTCTCTGGCAATTCTGGCGTAGGCAAATCTACCCTACTCAATGCCATCCTCGGCAAAGATATTGCTCGTACAGGAGCCATCTCCTCTGCCCACCACAAAGGTATGCACACCACCACTTTCTCCGAGATGTACCCACTACACAACCCTACACAACATTCTTGGATCATCGACACCCCTGGCATCAAGGGCTTCGGGCTACTCGACATCAAGAAAGAGGAAGTAAGCCACTACTTCCGCGAGATTTTTGAGATAGCACGCGATTGCCGCTACTCCAATTGCCTGCACACAGGCGAACCTGGGTGCGCTGTGTACCAAGCAGTAGTAGATGGCCATATTGCCCTCTCGCGCTACGAAAGTTACCTCAGCATCCTCGACGATACCAACGAAGGGAAATATAGATAATGTTCAGACGCACCGCACAATAACCGCACTATAACCGTACAATAACCGCACAATTCTAATCCTATATAAAACAATTATGAAACAGATTTTTATCCTCCTGCCACTTTTGGCACTCACATTGGTAGGTTGCAATCCTACCCCTCAAAACAACGAACCTATGAACAACGAAGTCATCAACGCCATCATGTCACGTCGAAGCATCCGTCAGTACCACGCTACCCCCGTGGCACGCGACACGATGATGCAAATCATGACCTGCGGTATCAATGCTGCTAATGGTCAGAACAAACAGTCATGGGAAGTACGTATCATCGACAACCCTGCTACTATGCAACAAGTTCAAGATCTGATGGTGACTGGTAATCCTGCTCTCCAACCAGAGATGGTACGCGGCTGTATGCGTGGTGCACCAGTGATGACCTTCATCGCTCGTGACCTTGGTTACGATTTCTCGGCATACGACTGCGGACTACTCGCAGGCAACATGATGCTCGCTGCCCAATCGCTGGGCGTTGGCTCTATCTGCCTCGGCAGCCCTGTTCGCTTTATCAATGATGCACAAAACAGCGCAGAGATTCTTGCTCTATTGGGCTTCAGCGACAACTACGAACTCTGCCTCTGTGTCGGCTTTGGCTATGCCAACGAATCACCCGCAGCCAAACCTCGCAACATCAACAAAGTGCAGTATATCGACTAATCTCCCGTCCCTACACCTCCAGCCCTCACATCACCAATGTGAGGGCTTTTTATTTCCCCATGTCTATAACCAATAGCCCAAAGGGCGTCCTATAGGCGCCTCGCGCCGTTCTATAGCGGCTCTGCCGCGTCCTCTAACCTAAAAAATGCACTTTTTTTGTGGAAAAGTGCATTTTTTCTTACATACTGACAAGTTTTAGCAGTTTGAAGCAGTACCTTTGCACCCGATTTCAAAAAAATATATGTTTAACCACTTAAAAATCGCACACGTATGAATCTATTTTTAACATTACTCATCAGTCTTGCTTCGGCTACAGTCATCACTTTTTGCATCGACATGATTGCCCAGTTTTTGCATCACGAAGCATAAAGACAGAAAAAATACTATTACTATTTGCATAAATGCAAAAAAAGTACTACCTTTGCACTCGCGTTCGATAACGCACCTTTAAAACGTTTAAAACTCTTTTAACCCTTAAAACATTTATACGACTATGGCAGAAGAAAAGAAAATGCCCTCACCAGAGAAACTAAAGGCCTTGCAACTGGCCATGGCAAAAATCGATAAAGATTTCGGCAAAGGCGCCATCATGAAATTGGGCGACGATAAGATAGAAGATGTACCTGTAATCCCTTCAGGTTCAGTAGGTTTGAACATCGCGCTTGGCGTAGGCGGCTACCCTCGCGGTCGTGTGGTGGAGATCTACGGTCCAGAGTCTTCTGGTAAGACCACCCTCGCTATCCACGCTATGGCTGAGGTGCAGAAGCAAGGCGGTATCGCTGCTATCATCGATGCTGAACACGCATTTGACCGCTTTTATGCGGAGAAACTGGGTGTGGACACCGATAACCTCCTCATTGCTCAACCGGACTGCGGCGAACAAGCCCTCGACATCGCAGACGAACTCATCCGTAGTGCAGCCGTGGATTTGGTGGTCATCGACTCTGTAGCTGCTCTCACCCCAAAAGCCGAGATCGAAGGCGACATGGGCGACAACCGTGTGGGCTTGCAAGCACGACTCATGTCGCAAGCGCTCCGCAAACTCACCGCTACTATCAACAAGACCAACACCACCTGTATCTTCATCAACCAACTCCGCGAGAAGATCGGCGTGATGTTCGGCAACCCAGAGACTACTACAGGTGGTAACGCGCTGAAGTTCTACGCTTCCGTTCGCCTCGACATCCGCAAGGCAAGTGCTATCAAGGATGGCGACGAGATTATCGGTAACCAAGTGCGCGTGAAGGTCATCAAGAACAAGGTAGCACCTCCATTCAAGAAAGCGGAGTTTGACCTCATGTTCAACGAG
Source organism: uncultured Bacteroidales bacterium (assembly GCA_937891975.1). Classification (GTDB taxonomy): domain Bacteria; phylum Bacteroidota; class Bacteroidia; order Bacteroidales; family Paludibacteraceae; genus Colicola. The sequence continues at coordinate 112,322 of CALAUA010000015.1, read as the reverse complement.
GGTATCTCTCGCGTAGGCGAACTCGTGGATATGGGTGTAGAGTACGGTATCTTGACCAAGTCTGGCTCATGGTATAGCTACGATGGCAACAAACTCGCTCAAGGTCGCGATGCTGCCAAGAACGTCCTCCGCGACAACCCAGACCTCGCCGACGAGATCGAAAGCAAAGTAATGGAAGCGCTGAAAAAGTAAGACCGCACCTAAGGTGCTGTTAGAAATTAGACCACTACATTGTTAGAAGTTAGACCCCAGAATCTAACAGCGACAAAGTCGCGATCTAACAGTGAAACGGTCTAGCATCTAGCAGCGAAGCGATCTATTCATGAACCAAACAACGCTCATATTATCCCCTGATAAAGCTTACGACGCGGAGCAACGCTACCGCGTCGTAAAGCGTTCTATTGATGCCCGCCAGCGTGCGCTCAAGGTCCATCTCACCGTGCTCACCGACGAGCAGGGCAACCCTTTGCCCAAGGATGCACCTATCCCTCTGTACGAGGCACCTGTTTTCCAAGACGTGCACCATGCCAAGCACTCTGCAGCTATCATCGGCGCAGGACCAGCAGGACTCTTCGCTGCCCTCACGCTGCTCGAACATGGCATCAAACCTATCATTTACGAGCGTGGCAAACCCGTCAGCGAGCGCAAGAAAGACATTGCTATCCTCAATCGCAATCAGGGACTGAATGCCGAATCCAACTACTGCTTTGGCGAAGGTGGTGCAGGTACTTTCTCCGATGGCAAACTCTACTCGCGCAGCAAGAAACGCGGCAATATGCAGCGTGTGATGGAGCTCTTTCATCACTTCGGTGCCAGCGATACTATTCTCTATGAGGCGCATGCCCATATCGGCAGCGACCGCCTACCTTCTATCATCCGCGCCATGCGCGAGTGCATCATCGAGCACGGTGGCGAAGTCCATTTCGACACCTGTATCTCTCGCCTCTCGCCTTTCGCCTTATCGCCTAATAGCCCACTAATTCTGGCCATCGGCCACTCCGCCCACGACACTTACCAGATGCTCCTCGATAGCGGTGTCGCCCTCGCGAATAAGGGTTTCGCTATGGGTGTGCGTGTCGAACATCCTCAGGCACTTATCAATCGCCTCATGTACCACGACCCATCGCCCGAACTCATTCAGTTGATTGGCAATGCCTCGTACTCACTCGTGACGCAGGTGCAAGGTCGTGGCGTGTATTCTTTCTGTATGTGTCCAGGCGGACATATCGTCCCTGCAGGCAGCGATGCTCGTGGTTGTGTGGTCAATGGCATGTCTGCCAGCCACCGCAACTCTCCCTTTGCCAATTCAGGCATGGTTGTCGAAATCCGCCCCGAAGATCTTCTCCATTACCCATTAGCGCAGCGTCCATTACCCATTAGCCCGCGGGGCGTCCAATACCCACAAGCAAACTTGCTTGCTGGTCTGCGCTTCCAACAGGAGTTGGAACGCCTCGCTTTCGAGCACGGCTCCGCCCCTTCTATCGCTCCTGCCCAACGCCTGCGCGACTTCGTGGAAGGGCGCAAGAGCAGCACCCTGCCTGCATGTAGTTACTTGCCGGGCGTGCGTTCCAGCAGCATGCACGAGTGGTTGCCCGAACACATAGGCAAACGCTTGCAACAGGGCTTCCGCGATTTCGACCGCAAGTACCGTGGTTTCTTAACCAACGAAGCCGTTATCCTTGGTGTAGAGAGCCGCAGCAGTAGTGCAGTGCGTATCCCTCGCGACCCAGAGACATTGCAGTCAATCTCTACTCCTCATTTATATCCTTGTGGCGAAGGTGCGGGCTACGCAGGTGGTATCACCTCCTCTGCTCTCGATGGCATCAATGCCGCCCTCAAAATCGCCGAACAACTTTCCTCTAAACACTAAACAGCAGCCCGTAAGGGCGTTCACTAAACACTAAAACATATGCTCCGCACCTACAACAAACCCATCTACATTGCCCTGCTATCAATACTCACCCTCTGCCTTTTGTGCGATTATATCCCCGCCTTGGCGGTACTGTCCTCATGGGTTACTCCACCTGTGGCATTGTTTCTCGGTCTTGTTTTCGCACTCACTTGCGGACAGGCATATCCCACTTTCAACAAGAATGTGTCTAAGAAACTGCTTCAGTATTCCGTCATCGGTTTGGGCTTTGGCATGAACCTGCATGCTTCGTTGGCATCGGGCAAAGAGGGTATGTTGTTTACTATCGTTTCGGTTTTCGGCACACTCCTGATTGGTATGCTCATCGGCTGCAAACTGCTGAAGGTCAACCGCAATACCGCCTATCTCATCAGTTCGGGTACGGCTATCTGCGGAGGCAGTGCTATCGCAGCAGTAGGGCCTATCATTAAGGCGAAGGACAGCGATATGTCTATGGCACTCGCCACTATTTTCATCCTCAACGCTATCGCTCTCTTCCTTTTTCCTGCGTTGGGACATTGGCTGGGCATGACGCAACAGGAGTTCGGCACATGGGCTGCTATCGCTATCCATGATACTAGTTCTGTGGTAGGCGCAGGCGCAGCGTATGGCGAAGAGGCACTGCAAGTGGCTACCACTATCAAACTCACCCGTGCATTGTGGATTATCCCTTTAGCACTACTGACAGCGGTTATCTTCCGCAGCGAAGGCAAGAAGATTAGCATCCCATGGTTTATCTTGTTTTTTATTGTTGCTATGTTGTTGAATACCTATGTACTTACTGATATTCCACAAGTAGGACAATTCATCTATGGTATTGCGCGTAAGGGACTTGTGATTACGATGTTCTTCATCGGCGCATCGCTTTCTATTGATACGATTAAGTCTGTCGGTATCCGCCCTCTGCTGCAAGGCATTCTCCTCTGGTTGGTCATCAGTGCAGGTTCATTGGCATATATCCTCTTGCGCTAATTCGCTATGTCATTTTCATTGGGGTAAGGATTTATGAGCGGCTTCATTCTCCCCTCCCTTTAGGAAGGGAGCGGGGGTAAACTAAAATCACTTTTCTTAAGATTCCTGCCCTTAGTACCTTCTCTTTCTCTCTCGGGCTAAAAACCAAGGACGAACCAAGGATGAACCAAGGAACGACCTAAGAACTCCGAATTAGGAAATGTGCTGTTTGTTAAGATTGACTATCCCCCTCTCCACCCCACCATCCGTCTAGCGCTCGATAGTCTCCCCTCTCGCGTCTCCCGATTCCCTCTCCAAGGGTGTAGCCCGATCTACCATCTACAGCGAGCATAGCGAGCGATCTACAGGCGCAGCCGATCTATATTCCCCTCCACCCGCCGAAGGCGCACACCCTCACTACGTGACACTACCTGCGCTCCGCGCACACAACCTCGGCGCAGCCGACACCAATAACACCGCCATTTTTTCAGAAAATAGCGGTATTATTTGCATATATGCAAAAAAAGTTGTATCTTTGCGCGCTAAAATATGTCTTTTTTAATTGGGAAGCTGAATATGAAGAAAAATAAACATACCGTTATTGATCTTTTCGCAGGATGCGGAGGACTTAGTTTAGGCTTGTATCAGGCAGGCTGGCACGGTTTGTTTGCCATAGAGAAGAATGAATTCGCATTTGAAACATTGCGCCACAACCTTATAGAAAGCAAAAAGCACTTTGATTGGCCAGATTGGTTACCTAAAACGGCACATGACATCAATGAGGTGCTTGAAAAATATTCAGACCAATTAAAAGCTTTACAAGGTACAGTTGATCTCGTCGCAGGTGGTCCACCTTGTCAAGGTTTCTCTATGGCAGGCAAACGTGTAGCAGATGATATACGCAATCAGCTTGTTTTTTCGTATATTAAGTTCATTGAGCTTGTCAAACCCAAAATGATTCTCTTTGAGAACGTAAAAGGCTTTACATATGCTTTCAAGAAAAATAAGAATGACAACACGCGTCCTTATTCTCAGATAGTAGTAGAAGAGTTGGAAAAATTGGGATATGATGTGTGTCCACATATAATCGACTTTTCTGAGTATGGAGTTCCACAACGTCGTAAACGTTTCATTCTAGTTGGAATTCAGAAAGAATTAAACCGCAGCGCCTCTGAGTTTGAGACTCTTCTTAAAGACAAGAGAAAATCCTTCTTAAAGAAGAAAAACCTATCAATAACTACGACATTAGAGGAGGCTATTTCTGACTTATTACGCAGTTACGGAGAAACTCCTTCGTGTGATCGCAAGGGATTTATGGCAGGCAAATACGGTCCTGTCTTATCTGCTTATCAGCAATATTTACGAGGCGAACAGTTTATAGAGGGTGATGCTGCCGATAGCCATGCTTTTGCTAAACATACTGCAGGAAAATTAGCATGTTACAATCGTTTGTTAGCAGAATATCCAATTAGGGGGAAACGTATTGACGGTAAGGCTCGTGAGCCTTGGGGGATTCTGCAGCGTGGTATCACAGTTCTTGATCCTCATACTGTATCTCCTACTATCACTGGACAGCCAGATGATTATTTACACTACTGTGAACCTCGCATTATGACCGTGCGCGAGTGCGCTCGTATTCAATCTTTTCCGGATTGGTATCAGTTCAAAAAGAAATACACCACTGGTGGACAAATGCGCAAATTAGAAGTACCACGATGCACACAAGTCGGCAATGCTATTCCACCTCTCTTTGCAGAGTTGGCAGGTGTTGTATTATTGAAAATGTTGTAATATGGAACAATTGCATTTTAAAACCAATGTTCAGATTAAAAGCATTATTGGTAAGGATCTTATCAATGATGATAATATTGCTATACTTGAATTAGTCAAAAACTCTTTTGACGCAGACGCAAAGAGGGTTGATATTTCGTTCTGCAACCTCAAACAAAATGACGATAGCTATGTAGAAGGATATTCTGAGAAGACATCTCGATTAATCATTCAAGATGATGGCGTGGGAATGGGTCTTACTGACATTCGTGATAAGTGGCTCAATATTGCCTATTCTGAAAAAAAAGCAAATAATAGGCAATATAATCGTATGATGGCAGGAGCCAAAGGAGTTGGCCGTTTCTCTTGTGATCGATTGGGAAAATACCTTAACTTATACTCAAAAAAAAGTGGAGAAGAATATGTTGTGTTGAGAATTGATTGGGAAAAATTTGAAATAGACAATCAAGCAACAGAAATACAATCAATAGCATTAGATTATGAAATAATATCTAGTAGCGAATTACTCCAAAGAGGGTTTACTCCTTTTGAACACGGTGTAATATTAGAGATTATCAAATTAAGAAGTAATTGGGTAACTTATAGTGTAGACAATTGGATAACAGACAAACTAACTAATTTAAAGAAATATCTTGAAAAGCTCATTAACCCTAATCAAGCTTTCGAAAAAAATGACTTCGGTATATACTTAAATGCCGATGAATTTAAATTCGAGAATGCTTGTAAAGAAGAAGTTGATCAGTTTATTGGGAAAATAGAAAACACTATTTTTAGAAAACTTGATTTTAAAACCACAAGTATTGAATGTACCACTATCGAAAATGGCACACAAATACTTACTACATTGAAAGATAAGGGAGAAGTAATATATTGGATAAAAGAATATTCAGATTACTACCCTGCAATAAAGGACTTTAAAATTACTTTGTACTTCCTTAATACTTATGCAAAAGCCTTTTTTACTAAACAAACGGGAATTCGCTCCGTTGATTATGGTTCGATATTTTTATTCTTGAATGGATTTCGTATCCCACCTTACGGTGAAGAAGGAGATGATTGGTTAAAATTAGAGCAAAGACGAATTCAAGGTTATGCACGTTTTATTAGTGCTCGCGATTTGGTAGGGCAAATAGAAATTTTAGATACCGATAATGCATTTCAAATAATATCTAGCCGCGAAGGTGTTGTAAAAAATGATAACTATATATTGTTAACAGATAGAAAACAAGGAGTTTTTTATAAGGTTTTAAGAAGATTAGAGCGATATATTGTTGATGGATTAAATTGGGATAGTATCCCTGACGAAGATAGAAATAAGATTTCTGAAATAGAAAGAAAAATCATAAAAGGAGAATTAACAGAGGATAACTTAAGATATCAAGAAGATAATAACATCAAACAAAATAGAATTTACGAAAGTATACATTCTATAATTGGTGCAACTCCTAAAAAAGTTGTTGAGCTGTACATAAACGAAACTCTCATTGAATCAAAAATAGCGGAAGAGAAAGCCATTGCCGAAAAAGAATTTGAACAATTATTAGCTGATTTCGAAAATAGGAAAATATCTGGAGAATTACTAGCACAAATATTACGAAAAAAGGCAACTGAAAGTGAAGAACTCGAAAAACAATTGTCTGCTTTTTCAAAATATACAACTAATGAAGCCACATCAAAAGCGATAATCGAAATTCAGGCTTTTAAGAAAACGATTGAAGAACAAACTCGTATCATAGAACTTATTCAAAAACAACTTGAAGAAAAAGATAGTGAGATTGAAAATACAAAAAAGGATGCTGATGAACGAGTAGCACAAGCTGAACGACTAAAAGAAGAAGCAGAAAAAAAACGTAAAGAGGCAGAAAAGAACTTAGATGCTCAAATTCAAAAAAACAAATATCTTCAGGCTACCCAAAACACATCAAAAGAGGTTCGTGACTTAATGCATGTTATATTAATTTCGTCAAATGATGCTATAAGTGTGATTAAAACAGCTAAAAATCAATGGGAGAATAATAATATACATGATTTAAGAACATCTTTAGATGAATTGGAATATCATACAGGAAAAATAAATAAACTTTCAAAATTAATTACAAAAGCAGACTTAACTTTATTAGCTCAGTCTAATTTGGTAGATATTCAAACATTTATTGAGGAGTATTTTGCAAATTACAAAGATCTAAAGATACAATATTATTCAACCATAGTAGAGCCTCTTGAGAAAAAAATTCCTGTTTTGGATTTGTCTATAGTTTTGGATAATCTTAAGAGTAATTCAGATAAAGCAGGTGCAACAGAAATACGAGTAGACTTTTCTAGAGATGGCAGAACATACATTGTTGACTTTACTGACAATGGTAAAGGAGTAGATTTGAACACTTTCACTTCAGAGAGTATTTTTGAGGAAGGAATCACTAATCGTAGAGGAGGATCTGGCATAGGATTAAGTACAATTCGTGAACGTATGAAAGATAGTATTAATGGCAATATTGAATTTGTTGGAAATGGATTATATTTCGATACGGGTGCTACTTTCCGCTTAACTTTTAAATAAATCACTATAGCAATGAAAAAATGTATATTGATAATTGATGACAAATCACAAACAGCAGTCATTAATGGTATTAAAGCACAATTTGGTCAGGAGTTTGATTTCGATTTTATTCCAATACGTACTTCTGCTGCAGAATTAAAAAAAGAAAATTCAGAGGATTTAGATGAAACAAAATTAAAGGAAGAAATAAGGCAACGAATTTTCTCCAAACATATAGATGTAGCGTTAACAGATTTTGATTTGGAATGTGATGAATTTACGGGTCTGAATGTGGTTCATATGATACGTGAAATGCGTCCAAAACTAAATTTCTTTATCTATTCTGGGAATTGGAATAAGGTGATTACATATGTTGTAGGAAAAGAACATAAAAATGCAACAATTGAAGAACTTGTAGAAGGAATTAATAAGTTGATAGAAGCTCAAATTATTAATTGCATCGATAGAACAGATTATAGAGATGAACTCATTAAATATTTACGGACCGAGCAAAATGATTTTTTTAAACAAAGTCTCATGCAATTGTTACGTTCAAACGAAAATGTAGTCTTTCAATCTTGTTATCCTGAATTCAAAGGAAAAACTTTAGGTGAGATTGCTGATATCATAGAAAAAAATTCAGACTCTAGATCGAAAGAATGGATAGATATGATACTGTCCCAAACTATAGCTTACCTTACCACTGTAAACCATGAGTAAAATAGTATGCATATATTCTTTGGAAAGAGATCATACAACTGACTTCTTACAGAGTTTGTGTGATCATATTAACGCAACCTTATTTGCAGTTCAAATAGGATATGATGTAGATAGCGAAGATGACACTATAGAGGAGATTTATAATGCAGTTGAGAAAGCGGATACGGTTCTGTTTTTAGGACATGGAACAAGTGATAGTTTGTTTGCAAGCGGTAGTGATGAAACAGAATTATTTGGCAAAGCGAATGTAATGTTATTGGCTAATAAACGACTCTTTTTATTAGCTTGTAACTCTGCAGAATTTATTAAGAAATACAAATTAACCAATGCTATTGGATTTGGCAAAATGCCTACAAGTTTGGATGATGCACGTCATTGGAAAAATCTACATAAAACAACGATAGAAGATTTCTCGAGAGACGATATAGACATTTACAATAATGCTCTTGTCAATGCTTTATGTAATAGTATTTCTTTAGAAACGATTAATGACTATTCTTTATTCCGAGATAGATTCAAATTTCAAGTCAGCAGAGAAATTGTCAACTGTTTAACCCAACATAAAGATAAAGAACATTATCGTAAAATAGCAGATGTACTATTCTACCTGCAAAAAGACATGATTATAAGATAATCTACTTTGAAATTATAGCGGTCAATGATTAGTACAAAAATTATAAAAACTCTTAAATGCAATGAATTCGAATAAGACATATTATGCAGATGACAGACTAAACAATTGTTGTGCATATTGTGGTGATTTCGCTGAGACCGAAGACCATGTACCATCTCGGTGTTTCCTCAATCAACCATATCCACAAAACATGCCAGTCGTTCCTTGCTGTCATAAATGCAATTATGAGTTCTCTATAGATGAAGAATATGTCTCTTGTTTTATTATTGTATAAAGGAGAATACCGTAGATCCTCATAAAATCCAAAGAGAGAAAACCCGCAAGACTCTTTTGCACTCGCCTAAATTGCAAGAGCGTATAGCCCCACAAATAAGAGATTTCGGGGGAGTTACTATATATGATTACGAAAAAGATAGATTCAAAAAAGTTATACATAAATTGGCTTGGGGGCATTTAGCATATGAGAATGATGCAATTTCATGGGATAATCAATGCAATGTATCTATGTGGTTATTGCAAGAGATGTCTGATGTACAAAAACAATTATTCTTTAAGCCATATGTTGGAGATATACTGCCAGAAGTAGGAAGTCGTAGTTTGTTGAATAATTTTGTACTTATTCCAGAGAACAATAACGCATGTTCCTTTTTGAGTCAATGGATTACAATTCAAGAAAACCGATACTGTTATTGTGTATCTCCTGATAGTAATAAAGTTAAGTTTATAATTGCAGACTTGTTGGCTGTGGAAGTACAAATAATTTGATAGACAAGGATTGGAAACAAAGATAAATAATCTAGAGGAGTAAACAGATGACAACAAGGAAGAAATATACATTCATAGATTTATTTGCAGGAATAGGAGGGTTTCATACTGCATTACATTCAGTAGGAGCTAAATGTGTATTTGCTAGCGAACTGGATAGATATGCTCGTTTATCTTATGAGTCTAACTATGCTTCAATTCAGCCTCTATTGTTCAAAAAAAACAGCAAAGGAGAATATCTATACTTTAACGAGGATATAACTAAAGCCAATCCAGACACAATACCTGATTTTGATATATGCTGCGCAGGCTTTCCATGTCAGCCATTTTCTGTGGCAGGGTTAAAGAAAGGATTTGACGATACGAGAGGTACTTTGTTTTTTAATATCGCTAATATTGTACGACATAAAATTCAGCGAGGAGTTCCTCCAAAAGTGTTATTCTTAGAGAATGTTAGAGGACTCAAAAATCATGATAATGGTAGAACTTTAGAAGTGATTTTGGCAACATTGACTGAATTAGGATACAATTATTCTTATGAGGTTTTAAATGCCAAACACTTTGGTGTTCCTCAAAATAGGGAACGATTGTTTATTGTAGCATGGTATAAAGAGATTATACATGTAGATAATTTTCAATTCCCTTATGGAATAGCTTTGAATGAATCTATCATATATGATAAAAAACTTCTGAAGTTGGGAACTATTCCGACAAAACTTTCAGATATATTAGAGCCAAGTGAAACTATTGATCTTTCATACACTATTAGTGATAAAATGTGGATTGGTCATCAAGAACGAAAGAAACGAAATAAACAAAACGGTAAAGGATTTGGCTATTCATTATTTACAGTAGATAGCCCTTATTCAAGCACCATTTCCGCACGTTACTGGAAGGATGGAAGTGAGATATTGATAGATCAATCTAACATAGGGAAAAATCCTCGACTTCTTACTCCTGTTGAAGCAGGAAGACTTCAAGGGTATTATATAATAGGAAATGGAGGCGGTTATGTTACTACGAAAGAAGAGAAACAACTTGAGTTCAGAATCGTAGTATCGAAAAAAGAGGCTTATAAACAATTCGGAAATAGTGTTGCAGTACCTGTTATTAAAGCGATAACAAATGAAATATTTAAACAATTAATATCTCATATATCATGAAAAATTTATATTCATATCTTGATAGTGCTTCTGGCATGAGCGAGTTTAAAGCAGAGCTAAGTCCTAGAGGCGGCTACATTACTTTTAGTAACTCTGGACGAAGAGGTGGAGCTAAATATTTTCAAATAGGAGTTGATAATCTTTTGCAAACACTAAAAGATATGTTAACTCATTTGGATGTTTTTCAACACTTGACAAAATATGATGAAACAGAATGGAGAAATAATGGTTCATTGTTTTTTACAGATCCTGTCGCAAATGCAAATTCAACAGTTCAAACTAAACCATTATTTTCTACCTTAAGTAAGATTATTGTTTGGGGAAATCAACCAGAATTAGATGAATATGATACTGATAAAGATATAGCTATTTCTGAAAATTACTTACAAAATACTATACAAAAATTAGAAGCAATTGCAGAAGGATTTAAGCCAAACATGTCAATTAATACTTCAAATATGAAAAGAAATAAAGGAGATTTTCCTCTCCAACAAATCTTCTATGGAGCACCTGGTACAGGAAAGAGTCATAAGGTAAACAAGGAGATTCAAAATACTCCCAATGCACTCGTTTTCCGCACAACTTTCCACCCTGATAGTGACTACTCTACATTTGTCGGTGCATACAAACCTACCATGAAGAGTGCGGATAGACTATATTCGGCAGATGAGTTAATTGACAAGCTCTCTGAAATTAAAACCTTAGGACACACCTATCCTTGCCATAAGTTTGCTGCAAAATATTGGTGTTCATTGAAAGGGCTTTCAGCAGCTGATATTAAACGTATTGTTGTCGCTTGCGATTTCCCAGAGTCAATGACTGTAGAAGTAGGAAAAGGCATTGCTATTGGTGAAGAAATGGCAAAGCATGTACAAAACGACAAAATCGTTTATTCCTTCGTTCCTCAAGCATTCCTCAAAGCTTATGTAGCAGCATGGCAGAATCCAGAGCAGCCTGTATTCCTTGTAATTGAGGAAATTAACCGTGGTAATTGTGCACAAATCTTCGGCGATATATTCCAACTCCTCGACCGTAAAGATGGCGTATCGGAATACCCAATCAAGGCAGATCAAGATATCCGTGACTATCTCGCAAAAGAGTTTGCAGGGTATGACTTGGAAGCAAATATCCTATCGGGTGAGGAACTTGTACTCCCAGCCAACCTCCACATTTGGGCGACGATGAACACTTCCGACCAATCACTCTTCCCAATTGATAGTGCCTTCAAGCGTCGTTGGGACTGGAAATATATGCCAATCCATGATGCAGGCGAGAATTGGACAATCGCCCTTTCAGATGTAGAATACGATTGGTGGGACTTTGTGGAGAAGATCAACAATGTAATTGGTAACATGACAAGCTCCGAAGATAAAAAACTTGGCTACTTCTTCTGCAAAGCTTGCAACGGAAAGATTGATGCAGAAAAATTTGTGAACAAAGTAGTTTTCTATCTTTGGAACGATGTATTCAAAGATTACGAACTCTCAGACAAAGCATTCCAAGACGGAGAAGGAAAACTAACTTTTAACAAGTTCTACACTCCATTAGGCGATGCCAATGAAGCAACCATCAAGACATTGATGGAGAATTTGGGAGTTTCTACATCGGATCTAATATCAGAAATCGATGAAGAAGCAGTAAATCTCAGCAACGATGATTTATCTGCATTACAACAAAAGCGTTTGGATTTTTGGACACGATATCTAAAATACGCTCAAAATGATGCAGATTACATGCAATATTTTGGTGGTCGCCAAACGCCAACAAAAAACTATTATTGTCAATTCCATGTGCTTCAAAAGAAAGGTTACTTATGTGTGGTAATCAAGCATAAAGCAAATAAGTTGTTTGTCAAGTATGAAACTATGGACGAACAATTATACAACACTTTGTATAGTCATAAGGCAGCTATTCAGTCAGAACTTGGTGACATAAATTTGACTTGGGAAGGAAAGGTTGGTACACGAGAGAGAATTGATATATATGCGGAGTACAATGTAGATTTTAATAATGAGCAAAGTATATTTGATCTTATCATTGATAGACTACTCCGCATGCGAGAGGTCTTCGATAAATATTTGAATAATTGAAACTCCTTCTTGAAGAATATAAATACCCAGTAGAGCTCGTCCGTGAGGTGCTACATGGCGTTGGGTCGGATGCATTGCAAGATATCGAAGGCGATGTATCCCTCAGCTATGTGGGCTATTTCTACAACCCTCAACTGCGTGATTGTGTCTTCATCCTCCCCAAAGTACTGATGGATGAGAGCGGAAAAGTATTTGGGAAATATGACCCTAAAGCTCTTATTGATTTGGACAAGAAGGAGAATGCTCTCACACAAGAGGAACGCAAGTTCATCTACGAGTTTGCTGTTTGGATTCATCGTGCTATATCCGTTTTCCAACAATCACACAAGCAAAGTGATATCATCTACCATCGCCAAATATCACAAGTGGGACATGGTATGCGCCGTCGCTCTAATACGCTATTGGATATTCTGCTATCACTCATCCAATTTAATAAAGACCACCAAGATTTCATCACCTTTATCCTCAAGAATATCCACTCTGGATTCAACAAGATCAATTGGACTCGCACCATCAATCGCTCGCAAGCTATCATCCAAGATAATAGCCCTATCTACCTCAATCCTGTTAATAAGAAGCGACAAATTAATTTTGATGAGGAGCTTCTGATTATCTATTACTCCATCCTCAACTATATTAGCGAGGCGTATGGCTTCCAAGTGAAAATCAATGTAGGTTTTCCACTCATCAAAGGAGCGCAGTTTGCAAGCTATATGGCGGGGAGAGGACGCATCCGTTTGCGCCAAATCAAATACAAATACTATTCAGACCTTGCCCTAGAGCTTTGGGATTTGTGCTACGCTTTCTTTGACAACGCTGAGAAAATACATATCACAGCTGACCTCAAAGAGTATCTGCTCGTCAAGAACTTCTATATTGTCTTCGAAGCCATCATTGACGAGTTAATAGGTAGTAGTGTGGATAAAGCAGCCTTGCCAAAAGAACTAACCGAACAAAAAGACGGCAAGCTCGTGGACCACCTCTATACCTACAAAGGGCTCATGCAGCCTGAGGGAGAAGAAACGCAAACCTACTACATTGGCGATAGCAAGTACTACCGCATTGGCGGACACCTTGGCGAGCATTCTATCTACAAACAATACACCTACGCACGAAATATCATCCAATACAATATCAACCTATGGTTGGATGAAAGCAAGCCTAATCCAGATATCAAGGTGCGTGACGACCAAACGGAAGGCTACAATATCTTGCCGAACTTCTTTATTAGCGCAGCAATGGAGAAGGACGATTTTAGCTATTCGCATCGCGAGATCAAACTCACCCCGATGAAGGACAACCCAACTGTGCAATACCAGTTTGAGGACCGTCTATTTGACCGCGACACCCTATTGCTATCGCGCTATAATGTCAATTTCTTGTTTGTGATTGCGCTATATGCTCGCAACAAGCAATCAGAAAAGGCCGTTTGGAAAGATGAAGTGCGCCGTGAGTTCCGCAAGAATATACAAGATGTATTGGCTACTCAATATCAATTCTATCCAATGCGCTCCAAAGGTGTAGTACCAGAAGACTATGTACAAACGCACTTCAAACAACTAATTGGTAAAGTCTTTACTCCGTTTGATGATAAAGAGATATTGACACTTGCATTGCAAAATCCAAACACCATCGCTGACGCCACCAAACGCACAGCCATGGAAACCGAGCACGCACAACTGCTCGCAATGCTAGAGAAGGATTTCACAATACAAGATAACTACACGCTTGGTCAACAACCCCAACTCCCACCACGTGCTGCTATCCAATGTAGTAGTGTAGATACGATATTGATAGGGTATTACAAAAATGACCAACACAAAAAGTGGATATTGGAGAAAAGATTATACAATGCTCGTCTTGGTGATGCAAAAGGATCAGTGGATGTAACTCCACAATTATTGTCTGCTAAATATATTCTTTTACATGGCAAAGAGGGGATTAGTTTATGTCAGTTAGATGGTAAAGGCCCAAGAATAATCACAAAAGCTGATTTGATTAGCAACCATGAATATCCATCTCAAAATCCTAATGCAGAATATTATCTATTGTTCAACATAAAAGGAAAAGGTATTCGCAAACAAATATTAGAAGAGCATGGATTTGATATGAATGCTTTGTGGAAGAAACTAGGCGTAGATACTGCTATCAAGCAGCAAAATAATTTCACTCTTCGACCAAATACTATCACATTCCCTGAATTATTAGATTGCCTCAAAACCCCTATAACAAAAGAAGAACTAGAATAAATCAAATATAACGGAAACTTAAACATACAATAATTAAACTTTAACCATGAATAGAATTGTACTTATAGGAAATGGCTTTGACCTCGCACATGGCTTGAAAACAAGCTATGCAGATTTCATTAATTGGTATTGGGAGAAATGGATGAATAAATTATTTGTTCGCTCGGAAACAATTATTGACGATGGATTATGCAAAATAGAAATATTGAAGAATATCCCTGAAGATTATAGTTTAGAAGGATATGACTTTGTATGCATTTTGCAAGAACAATCTATTATCAAATTTACTCTCTATGCTTTACTTGAAGATATAATGAAAGTCTACAACCATAGCAATTGGGTAGATATAGAAGGTGTTTATTATAAGTTGCTATGTGAGTCAATAAAAGAGAATCCAAGAGTTACACATGAAGAACTAAATAAACAATTGGATGTGTTGACTCAAAAACTATATGAATATCTTACATTGAATAATAATAACCATAAAATAGAAATAAATGATAGTATTAAGAAGAAAATATATGAATCAATAAAGAAACATGATATTGCAGTTGAAGCAAAACAAACATTTCAAGATTTAATAGCAGAGCGCATGGAATATAATAAGATATTCGATGTTATAGGTAGTTATATAAATGAACTTTCAATGTATAAATCTATTCATAAATATGACGTAGAGGATCACATCAAAGATCTTCAAGAAAAAGATGAAAGTATATGGGAGATGCGGAACAATGATACTCCTGCCTTGTTACCCAATTCCATAATGTTAGTAAATTTTAACTACACACATACTGCTGATACATACTTACCTAAATTCGGAAGACATTTTCGTATAAATCACATTCATGGGGACCTTAAAAGTTTAAACTCAATGATTTTCGGTTATGGAGATGAATTAGATGATTGTTACAAAGAAATATCCAACAAAAATGACAATGAATATCTCCGTAATGTAAAATCTATTAAGTATTTAGAAGCAAGTAACTATCGAGAATTACTTCAATTTATAGACTCTAAACCTTATCAAATATATATCATGGGACATTCGTGTGGAAATTCAGATCGCACATTGCTAAATACACTTTTTGAACATAAGAATTGTGTTTCTATTAAACCGTTTTATTATAAAAAAGAAGATGGTACTGATAATTATACAGATATAATACAAAATATATCACGCAATTTCAAAGATAAAAAATCTCTTAGGGATCGAGTCGTAAATAAAAAACTTTGTCAACCATTAATTGAAAAAACAAAAAAGGAAACTTTGTCATCATTGGATTATTATATTGACCTTTTTCGGAATATGAAACGATCAACGATTCGTGGTACAAAAACACCTTATAAACCAATGTTAATGTTAGCAATTATTGATTTAATAGCCAATCAAAATTGGAATAAACTCAATGTAGATGATATTCCGAACTTAATGATTTCTTTTAATCTCAACATAGAACGATGGTATGAATGTATATGGCAAAGATACTCTTGGCACTCTGTCATTTTTAACAAGTATGTATCAGATGGTTTGTTGAATGTTCTGCATTATATGGAAGATGAACCCTTTTATAAATTGTTACCTTTTCCTGGTAAAATATACAAATCTACAAATGATATGGGAGGTGTTAGAGAAGCATACTATGGTATAAAGTTAGATGATGAGTTGATGTCCCTACTTATAAATACAGAATCGCGCGAAAAATTAAAGGGCATATTAGAAGAAATGATAGAGCCTAATAAATAACAATCAAAAAATAATTTACAATAAGTGCATCTTATTGTATAGTAAAAGATTATGGGAAAAATGAAAATAAGCCTATTATTTAAAATGAAACTTTTGTTGCTTCTACTATTTGTGCTAAGTTCTGCAATAGTATGTGGAATCACACTACTATTTCAAAATATTTCACTGAAGTTAGGGATGTGGATAATAGTCTTTAGTATTATTTATACACTGATACTCTTCTTTTTACCTACTCCTAAAAATAAATATGGTAAAATTATTGTAACAGTATATAAAATACCCTTTAACCTTTTATATGGTGTATTGCATTTAATTATACCATCTATCGCTATTATTTCAGCATATCTTTTTGCAGTAATATTTGTTGCAGGGGTTATGACAATAATTATTGTTGCATTAAAAGTTGTACATGTTCCTATTAATCATGATTTGAGTCTTTTTCTTTTAATTGCATTTACCTCGTCTATTCTTAGTAATTATACAGATTATATCAAGCATTTCATTAAAAAAAGAGGTGTTTGTAAAATTTGGAGTACTAAGCCAAGAACAAATGAAATTGTTGATATATCTATGTATATGCTCCAGACAGGGAATATGCATTTTTTAATTTCATTTTTATATGTGATATATCTCTTTACTTATGCTATCTACAATATTCAGCAATTAGGAGCTATAATCTCTCCAACAATTGATGATGCAATATTAAAGGCTTTTCTATTTTATATTGCTTTTACCACAATGGTGAAACGCTATACCGAAACAGAATCAGAATCTGAGGAACTATTAATGAGAATATTGAAACTCTATCATTTTCCAATTGCGCCCAAAGAAGAACAACTAGAAGATTAAAATCATTCCAAAAAAATAAGGACATATTCGGGACATTTATGGAACAAATGTGGGACAAATGTGGGACGTTTTTAGAGTTTCAAATTCTCTTATTACTCTCTAAAACCCAACTCCCCCATACCCCATAAAAACCAATTCATATCCACTTTTCTCTCCAATATGACAAGAAAAATCACCTCATCATCCAGCAAGATACAAGCCAACAACTCCAACAACTGCTGATAGATATGATATAATCCCCACTCTCCACACCGAGGAACTACTTTATAATTACTTATCACTCCCCCTCACATATTCATAATTACCCACACATATCCTCACACACCTATACATACCCACACATACCCATACATATCTATACATATCTATACATATCTATCCCCCCACACACACTTATACATATTTATACACACTCACACATAGCTTGCTCCTTTTTTCTTACGGGAAAGCAGCAAACTCAACAAAAAAAAGGAGCAAGTCAAAGATGAAATCATAAAAACCGCATCCACCACATATAAAGCCACAGAAAATACAACTAATTTGCACTTTTCTCTCCAATATAATAATAAACATACACCTCATCATCCAACAAGAAACTCAAACAACTGCTGATTGATATGATATAATCCCCACTCTCCAAACCGAGAAGCAAATTTATAATTACCTATCCCCTCCTCACACACTCATACATGGCTTGCTCCTTTTTTCTCACAAAAAAACAGTAAACCAAACAAAAAAAAGGAGCAAGTCAAAAACAAAGAATAATCCCTCCATCTCCACACAAAGAAACAAATCATACATACCCATACATTTATACACACCCACACATTCTCACACATTCTCACACATACTTAATATACTCACATATAGCTGGCTCCTTTTTTCTCACAAAAAGCAGCAAACTAAACAAAAAAGGAGCAAGTCAAAAACAAAGAATAATCCCCCATCTCCACACAAAGAAACAAATCATACATACCCATACACATTTATACACACTCATATATATTTATTCACACCCACACATTCTCACACATACTTAATATACTCACATATAGCTTGCTCCTTTTTTCTCGCAAAAAGTAGTAAACCAAATAAAAAAAGGAGCAAGTCAAAAACAAAGAATAATCCCCCATCTCCACACAAAGAAACAAATCATACATACCCATACACATTTATACACACTCATACATATTTATTCACACCCACACATATTTATACATACCCATACATTTATACACACCCACACATTCTCACACATACTCACACATACTCACACATACTTAATATACTCACATATAGCTTGCTCCTTTTTTCTCACAAAAAGCAGCAAACCAAATACAAAAAAGGAGCAAGTCAAAAAGTGGTTGTTCGGAATTTCCAAACAAGCATGTAAGACTTAGTGGTTCCACACTCACTTCCCTCTCCCCTCCCCATAAAGTTCATATATAGCTTGCTCCTTTTTTCTTAAAAGAATGAAGCCTCTGCGAAAAAAAAGGAGCAAGTATATTGTGTGTTTCAATAATTTTGTGTACCTTTGCAGCAAATATCACACAGATTATGGCAAAAGTTCGCATCACCGCTATTCGCCAAACGGTATATACTGATTTAATGGCGAAGTATGAAAATCCCATTGAACACGCATGTAGCGTGCAAGAAGGACAACAATGGATATCCATAGATGGCAAATGCCCTGAAGGGTTATGCTTAGCTGCATGGGAATCTATGCATCAGTTTGTGGAACAACTATCTCAAGGAAAAGGCAATTTCTACGACGGATGGATGCAAAACCCTATGAGCGCCATGATTAGCTGCAACGATGGATTCAGACCATTCAGTTTCTATATTGAAGCGATAGAAGAATCAACTCAAACGGTAGAACAACCATCACAACCAATCCCTCCCACCCTGTCCACAGACAAAGCTGAAGGACGTATACAAAAACTTATACTGGCTATTGGCGATCAAACCATGCCACGACGACAGATCATCGCATATTTGGGTCTGAAACAAAGAAGTCGCCGTAACTTCATGGATAACTATCTTCGTCCTGCTATTGCCCGAGGTTATGTTGTTTTGGCTTATCCAGACTCTCCAAACAAACCCGAACAAGCATACCGCCTTTCCGCCAACGGTCTACAACGCTGGGCTCAGTTCACTACTACTAACATGCAATAACCACATGCACATTGCATCCGTCCTCTTCTCTGCCACCCTCTTCTATTTCACACTCCAATCCTCACCAATATCTCACATACAGCTTGCTCCTTTTTTTCTCACTAAAAAGCAGCAAACTCAACAAAAAAAGGAGCAAGTCAAAAAGTGGTAGTTCGGAATTTCCAAACAAGCATGTAAGACTTAGTGGTTCCACACCCACTTCCCTCTCCTCTCCCCATAAAGTTCATATATGGCTTGCTCCTTTTTTCTTAAAAGAATGAAGCCTCTGCAAAAAAAAAGGAGCAAGTGTGTTGTGTGTTTCAATAATTTTGTGTACCTTTGCAGCGAGAAAAAACGAAATGAAAAAAGGCGATAAAATACGATTCCTGGATGCCGTAGGCGGAGGGACAGTGATTCAAGTGGATAACAACAAACAACTCGTTTGGATCGAAACAGACGATGGCTTTGATGTCGGTCCTATACCTGCCAGCAGTTGCGTACCATGCCACAGCGCACAAAGCTATCAACGCGTAGCCAAGACCGTCAAACCTATCCCTACAGAACCACAACCATCTGCACCTACACCCCATACAGCCACCGCCAAACGCCCCAAAAGGCAACGCGATGAACTTGTCATAGATTTGCACATCAATGCACTACCCACCAACGCTGCAGGCATGAGCGATGTGGAGAAACACCAATACCAACTGCGCTATTTCCGCATGCAGATGCAACAGCATATCCGCTACCGCGGCAAACGAATAGTCATTGTGCATGGCAAAGGCAACGGCGTACTGCGCAACGAGATACGGCAGATACTCCGCCGCGATTTCGCCAACCGTGTAGAAGTACACGACGCCGATTTCTCCCTCTACGAAGAAGGCGCAACACTTGTGGTGGTGAAATAACCCCTCAAAATATTACAACATCACTTTATATAACACTAAATTTTGAATATATCAGAAAAATACACTAACTTTGCGGACAAATTATAGAATACTATGTTTACACGAACGATACAACTGATAGGCGAAGAAGGATTTGCGGCATTGCAGCGCGCACGGGTCATTCTATTTGGTGTAGGAGGCGTGGGCGGATGGTGCGCAGAAACCCTACTCCGCACGGGCATCGGACACCTGACCCTTGTGGACTTCGACAAAGTGGACACCACCAATCTCAATCGCCAACTAGTAGCCACCGCAGCCAACATCGGGCAGAACAAAGTGCAAGAAATGCAAAAGCGATTGCTGCAAATCTGTCCCGAAGCAGACGTCCAAATCATCGACCGACAATACAACAGCGAAACAGCCGACAGTTTTGACCTCGCGCAATACGATATCGTAATTGACGCCATTGACATGGTGGATTGCAAGGCACTACTGCTCTACAACGCTACCGCAGCAGGGTGTCAAGTCTATTCCAGTATGGGTGCGGGGCGCAAACTCAAGGCGCAGAACATCCGCACAGCCGAGTTCTGGAAAGTGCAAGGTTGCCCTCTTGCGCGTGCCTTACGCACTAAAATGAAAAAGGCAGGACTAATGCCTGCCTCTAAGATTCAATGCGTCTATTCCGAGGAGATTGCAGGCGAGCAGGGCACCATTGCTCCAGTAGTGGGCGTCTTTGGCATGACCCTCGCCAGTATGGTCATCAACGATATTGTTCGCATGGCGAAATAATCAAATATATTCACCTAACCCACACAAACCAACCACATGAAAAGAATTCTCACAGTAGCAGTGTTTGCACTGCTATCCACAGCGATTTTCGCAAAAGACTTCCAAGTATATGGTCCGCAAGGCGGACTGGCAATGACCGTCACACTGCCAGAGGGCTTTAATCCCGAAACGGACACGTGCCCAATGGTGATTCTCATGCACGGCATCTTCGCCAGCCAACGCATCACACCTATGCCTACTATCGCTCGCCAACTAGCTCAGGCAGGCATCGCCTCTATTCGCTTCAACTTCGGTGGACACTGGAGCAGCGAAGGCGAGATGGTAAAAATGACTATCGAGAACGAGATTGCCGAAGCCACAGCCATGTGGCAGTATGCATGTTCGCTGCCGTATGTGAGCAAGATTGGACTATTAGGACACTCGCAAGGTGGCGTAGTGGCATCCATGACCGCAGGACGGATTGCTGCATCAGGCAGTAAAAAACAGCCATACGGACTGGTGCTGATTGCTCCTGCTTCGGTACTGAAGACAGCTTGCAACCAAGGCAGTATGTTGGGTGCGAAGTTCGACCCAAAGAACCCACCCGAGTACGTCAAATGCTTTGGTATGATGAAGGTGAGCCGAGAATATATCTTGAGCACACAGCAGTTGGACATCTACGGCACAGCCGAAGCCTACAACGGTCCCGTAAGAATCATTCACGGTAGCGATGACACACTCGTACCGATGTGGTGTAGCGAAGATTTCAAACGCACCTATGGCGAGCGCGCCGAACTAATCGTTGTAGAAAACGAAAACCACCGCATCAGCCGCAAGACCAAGCAGGTAGCAGATATGGTGGTGGAGTTCTTTAAGGGGTTGTAAGTCCGTAGCAACAACTAGTTAAAACTGCTCGGCATAGGTGCAGCCCTCACGCCAACGAGAACAGCCATAGCGAGTGCGCCCACGAATGATAGTACCGCGTCCACAGACAGGACAACGCATACCCGATTTATCAGCTTTCACTTCGCGCACAACCTCAGCAGTCATCTGCTTGAGTTCGTCTAAGAAGTTTTGTGCTGTATAATCACCACGCTCAATAGCACGGAGTTTCTTCTCCCACAGTCCAGTGAGTTCAGCCGATTTCAGCAACGGCGAAATGATTGTTTGTATCAGATTGATACCTAACGGCGTAGCGTGGATATTCTTTTTCTCACGCACGATATATTTGCGTTGGAAGAGTTTCTCAATGATAGCTGCACGAGTACTTGGACGACCAATACCGTTCTCCTTCATCGCATCACGCAGTTCTTCGTCCTCAACTGTCTTACCAGCCGTTTCCATCGCACGCAGCAAAGTAGCCTCGGTATAATATTTCGGTGGAGTGGTAGTTTTCTCTTGCAGTTGTGGTTCATGAGGACCAGACTCACCTTTTACAAACGCAGGCAAATTCTTCTGCTCTTCTTGTGGCTCATCCTCTTGCTTTTCCTTGGCAAAGACCTCACGCCACCCCATCTTGAGGATTTGGCGACCAGTCACTTTGAAATCAATCTCACCTGCTTTGGCTAGTACAGTCGTGTTCGAGACCTCGCAATCGGGATAGAAAGCCGCGATAAATCGCAAAGCTACCAAATTATACACCTTGCGCTCCAGTTCCGAGAGGTTGTCTGGTCGTTGACCAGTAGGAATGATAGCATGGTGGTCGGTAACCTTCTTATTATCAAACACCTTTTTCGACTTTGGCAGACTGCCTGCCCCCTTCTTGCCATCCGCCTTGAGTGGCAGCAATGGTGTCACTTGTGGGAAATAATCCTTTATACCTTGCAATGTAGCAGGCACTTTGGGATAGATATCATCGCTCAAATAGGTGGTATCCACACGCGGATATGTAGTAACATGCTTCTCGTAGAGACTTTGGATAATCTTCAGCGTATCATCTGCCGAAAGGCTGAACTTCTTATTGCACTCTACCTGCAACGAAGTGAGGTCAAACAACCGAGGTGCGTATTCCGTGCCTTTCTTCTTCTCCACGGAAGTGATTTCTAGTGGCAGGTCCTTGATTGAATCCACTAATGCCTGCCCCTTCTCAAGCGAAGTAATCGCATAATCATCCTCTTCCACAGGCAATTGTGCAGAGAAAATAGTATCGCGGTAAAGTGTTTTGAGTTCCCAATAAGTGCGAGGTACAAAGTTCTCTATCTCGTGTTGTCGTTTGACTATCAGTGCCAATGTGGGCGTCTGCACACGACCAATACTCAGCACCTGGCGGTCCTTCCCTACCCCCTTCGCAAAACGCAAAGTGTATGCACGCGTAGCGTTCATGCCTAGTAACCAGTCACCAATAGCGCGCATCATACCTGCTTCGTAGAGGCGTTGGTATTCGCTTTGGTCTTTGAGCTTTTGAAAACCCTCACGGATAGCATCTTCCGTCAGCGACGAAATCCACAATCGCTTTACAGGCACTTTGCAACCAGCTTTCTGATACACCCATCGCTGTATCAGCTCTCCCTCTTGCCCAGCATCACCACAGTTGATCACTTCATCCGCCTTGGCAATGAGATCCTTGATCGTATTGAATTGCTTCTGAACGCCCTTATCGTCGGTCACTTTGATTCCAAAGCGCGCAGGCACCATCGGCAATGAAGATAGGTTCCACCCCTTCCATTGCTCGCTATATTCGTGTGGGTCAAGCAGCGCGCAGAGGTGACCAAAAGTCCATGTCACGCAGTAGCCATTGCCCTCCATAAAACCGTCGTGCTGGGTATTAGCTCCCAGCACGCGCGCTATATCTCGTCCTACGGACGGCTTTTCGGCTACACAAAGAATCATAGGCAATTGATTATTCTAACTTTCTTCGCATCCACACCATTCAGCACAGCCACCATCTTTGGTAAGCGTTGTTGGTCATAGACCTTGTTGATATAACCAACAAGATCAAAAGTAGTATGATTAACACGCACAACATACACAGTCATATCCACCACACTGCTTAAGAAGAATGTATCGCTCACTAACGATACTGATGCAGAGTCAACGATTACATAGTCGTATCGTTCGCGCAATTCTGTAAATAGTGTCTCTACCCTATCACTCTGTAACAATTCACTTGGATTTGCTGGCACCGTATTTGCAGAAAGGACGTCCAAATTCTTCACTGAAGATGCCACTATCACATCGTCCAATACACAATCTGAATCCGTCAAATAGTTGACTAAACATCCACGAGAAGGCAAATTCAAGTATGTTGCCAACATCGGTTTGCGAAGATCCAAACCGACTAATGCCACTTTTTTACCTAGCAATGCCATTGATACAGCCAGATTGGTGGCTGTATACGTTTTACCCTCTCCATTCGCACTTGAAGTTACCAATATCACAGGACATTTTGCCTCCGCAGGTTGCATAAAGCGGAGGTTTGCACGCAAACTGCGAAACGATTCTGCTGCTGCAGAATTTTCTCCATCACATACTACAATGTGTCCACTGCGAGAATTATTCTTCACTAATAGACCCACTAATGAGATTTTCAAGCGTTCTGTTAAATCCTTAAAATTATCTGACACTCTATTATTCAACATATCATATACAATCATGATACCCAATGGAAATATCAATCCTATTATCAAGTATATGAGTATCGTACGATATTTGGGGCTTACAGGTATGGGGTCGGCTTGTGCTTGAACTATAACCTTAATCGGCAAGATGGTAGAGCTCAACAACATCGCGTTCTCTTCACGTTGTTCGCAAACGAGCAAATACAATTTTTCTTTCAGTTTCTTTTCGCGTAACATCTTTTCATACGTCCTCACATGTTCTGGAATATCGTTCCGCTTTTGATTAGTCAACGCAAAATGCTTCTCCAAATCTTGCTTTGCGATTAACATCGTATTGCGCACGTTTTTAATAGTGGTCATTATATTCGCACGCAACGCTGCCAATTCTGCATCTATCTGAGCTATCTGCTGTTTCTCTTCTGCGATTGTTTCGTCAAGACGCATCTTACTAATAATCAACGAATTATAATCCTCTACTGCCGTAATCAATGACAACCATGACACACCTACATTCGATGTCGTTGGCTGATCTTGATTCTGCGACTGATATGTTGGAATCATAAACATTGCTGGCAACAAATCATCTTCATTGGCTTTATCTTCCATGAATTCACACAAATGAGTAATCATATTTATTTGTGTTTCCACTTCACTCATCTGCCGACGATATTCCTGTTCTTCATTCAAGAATAATTCTCTTTCCAATTCTGGCTCAACTAGTTCGTATTTCTCAAGATATTGTACCAAATTCTCCTCTGCTTGCAACAATTCATCTTTCAACACCTGTAAACGCTCATCAATAAACATAGCTGTATTTTGCGCAACCATGTTCTTATCATGCATTGCATCTGCATTATACAAATCCACCAATGTTCGAATAAAATCCTGCTCTCGCCCAGGAATATCTGTTTTAGAAGATATTATTATAACCTTCGAATCTTTTTTAGATGGAACTACACGAATTCGACTCGCACATAAGCTCACCATTATTGATTTGGGATACACCTTTATATTATACCGTGCACCTTTTACCACTTGTTCTGGCTCCAACACATCAAAGCATAATGTACCTGCACAGGTCTCGAACGGCTTTGTCAAATCATCTACAACGTGCCTGCTATGTTTGCGAGCACATTCCACATGCACCACATAATCATTTTTACGTACTTTAACATCAATTTCCACCACATAAACCAAATCCTCTAAGTACTCAGAAGATGCTACTAACAAGATATCACTCTTTGGATATTGCCCTATCCAACGTAATCCTTTTTTCTTACGATACTCTTGTTGCAATCCCAAATCTGAGATCACCTTACTTATAATATCACGAGAGGTCAATGCAATTATTTCATCATCCACTTTTTTCTCGCCCTTCATACCCAACATATCCAACATCTCTGGTTGTAAGAATGAATTGCCATTTTCTGCCTCACGAAGCATAATTTCCGACTCAACTGTAAACTTGTAAGTGGTTGAAAAATAGCAGAACAAACCTAACAATCCGAATACCACCGCACTCAGCAAAAACCAATACCAATTACTCAATATCCGCATTACCCATGCGCGAAAATCTATTTCCTTATTTTCTTGTGCCATAACACGTTACATTTTAGCAAGTCAACGATTTATCCTATTTTACAAAATTTTAAGCTTGCAAAGTTACTACTTTTTTTCGAAACTACCAAATCTTTTGTGTTTTTCATTAATTTTAAGTGCAAAATCATTGCTTTACTACCTCTTACCACCCCAATATTTCCACTCACTTTCTGCAATCCATCCTTCTACCGCATCTCTCCTAATCTCTCACGCATTATCTTCGTATCAATAGTTAGATATTAGTTAGTGATTAGTTAGCGATTAGTTAGTGATTAGTTAGTGATTAGTTAGTGATTCAGCATACTAAACCGAGCATTGTCCCATAAAAAATTTATCGTAATGTTACGGTTGCAAATTCGCCTAATGCATCCTGTATCAGTTTTAAATTCTCTATCTCTTTTTCTCTACGTGATTTTGGATAGTCTTTTTTATAATTAAAACTAAATAACTCTTTTAGCGTGATTTTTTTATGTATAACAATTTTAAGAAGATTATTAAACTTATCTTCTTTACTCATATATTTTACATTATTTTGCCACGCAAATTGATTTAGATATAATTGTAAATACTTTTCACTTGTATGTGTATTGTATTTAATCTTTCTCTTTGTCCAACTAAATCTATTCTCTACAGCATTACTTGATTTACCACTTGCTGTTAGCCATTGGTGCTTACTATGGTTGTTTGTTTCAATTGGTAAACCACAATTCTCATATAACTTACTTTCATCACATACAAGTGAAGTAATACCTATTTCTCTTTTTAATACGTATTTTATACACTCCTTTGTAATAGGATTTGGAAGGTGTAATAATTTAGTTGTACCTTCTTCATCTATCATTGATATAATGTGTTGTTTATAATCACTACTTGCTGCTAATATTTGCGTTTTAGTGTAATGTTTTGCATTGGGTGATATATAACCCCTCTTACGCATATAATCCCATTTTAAAGCAAGGTGTTTGTTTTGCCAACCACCAATATAACTTTCATCTATTATAACTTCACCAATTAATTTTATATCTTCTTGTGATAGATTATATCTAATTTTTTGTAGCATTAAATAACTACTATTTTTATTTACATCAATTGTCTTTGCTAATTCTCTTACTGATATACTTTTATTAATACTGAATAAATATAATGTTACTAACCATTTCCATTTAGGTAGTTTGGTAGAATGAAGTAATGTACCCCTTGTTGAAGTGGTATTAGCAATATTGCGCCAAATTTCTTCAGCGTTTTCTATTATGTACCCTATGCTTAATCTGTTCTTCATTTCTACAGCTAAGGTACAAAAAATTTTTCACATATGCAAATTTTTAGACAATTATTTTTACATAAATTATTGATTATTAATATGGTACAATACCCTAAACCGATACTTTATCTTTTGTTAAACGAACAACCTATAGCCACAACCACCTCAGCGCAAATAAGTAATTGCTCTTTTTTTACAAAAAATCCAATAAAATATTTGGTCAATCCAAAAAAAAGTCGTACCTTTGCACGCTTTTTCGGCTTTTGGGCTTCAAAGTAGCGCTGCTGAGGGGACGGATGATATCCATTTCGGGTATGCCAACGTCGAGGACTCCGCATCTCGCCTGACCGATGTAATTTATTAAAAACATTTGAATAATGTACGCAATTGTAGAAATGCAAGGCCTCCAATATCGTGTTGAGGCTGGCAAGAAACTCTTTGTTAACCGCATGGCTGCTGAGAAGGGCGCTGAGGTTACATTCGAGAAAGTACTCCTCGTTGACAACGACGGAGACGTAAAAGTAGGTGCTCCTGTTGTAGAGGGTGCAAAAGTGGTATGCGAAGTACTCGACAACGAGTGCCGCGGCGAGAAAGTTCTCGTGTTCCACAAAAAACGCCGCAAAGGCTATCGTAAATTGAACGGCCATCGTCAAGATTTGACCAATCTCGTAGTTAAGGAGATCGTTTTGGCTTAATTGTTTAACCTTTTTAAAAGCAAAGTTTAAGAGATATGGCACATAAGAAAGGTGTCGGTAGTTCCAAGAACGGCCGTGAATCAGAAAGCAAACGACTTGGTGTAAAAATCTTTGGTGGTCAATTCGCTAAAGCTGGTAACATCATCGTACGTCAACGTGGTACAGTGCACAACCCAGGCGAGAACATCGGTATGGGTTCTGACCACACTCTCTTCGCTCTTACAGATGGTATCGTATGCTTCCAAAAGAAGCGTAATAACAAATCATACGTTTCCATCCAGCCGATTGCAGAGGCTTAATCGGCAAGAGAAAACTAATTCTAATTTCTCCTACCGATTGCTTCGGCAGTTGGCGGGAGAAATTTGTTTTTAATTACAATAATATGTTGACACTCAAACAAATTTACGACAACAAAGCCGCCATCATCGCAGGCTTAGAGAAAAAGCACTTTGCCAATGCGGCAGAGACTATTGAGCAGGTTATTGCCCTTGATACGGAGCGCAAAGCTGCTCAACAAAAGAAAGATGCTGCTTCTGCCGAGATGAACAAAATCTCGAAGTCGATTGGCGCACTCATGGCACAAGGAAAACGTGAAGAGGCAGAAGCTGCCAAAGCGCAAACGGGTGCTCTCAAACAGGCTATCCCTGGTTACGAACAAGAGATGACAAAGGCAGAAGAATCCCTTACCTCTCTCTTGCTCACTATCCCTAACGTGCCATACGACCTCGTGCCAGAGGGCGGTAGTGCTGAGGATAACCTCGTCGTGAAAATCGGCAACTGGGCTAACCAACCGATGCTCGATAAACTCGCTGCCGAAGGTACTATCGCAATCCGCGATTGGGATAATGCCACCGACGAACAATTGGCAAACAACGACAAACTTCCTCACTGGGAGTTGGCAAAAAAATACAATCTTATTGACTTCGATTTAGGTGTCAAGATTTCTGGCGCAGGCTTTCCTGTATATATAGGTATGGGCGCGCGCCTGCAACGCGCGTTAATCAACTTCTTCCTCGCGGAAGCAAGTAAAGCGGGCTATACCGAGATTATGCCTCCTACTGTGGTAAACGAAGCCAGTGGTTATGGAACAGGACAACTCCCTGATAAAGAAGGACAAATGTACCACTGCCAACTCGACAACCTCTATCTTATTCCTACAGCCGAGGTGCCTGTTACCAATATCTACCGTGACGTCATCATCGAAGAGGCGCAATTGCCTATCAAGAACTGCGCTTACACCCAATGCTTCCGTCGCGAGGCAGGCTCGTATGGTAAGGATGTGCGTGGACTCAACCGCCTTCATGAGTTCAGCAAGGTGGAGATCGTGCGTATAGACACTCCAGAGCATTCTGATGCTAGCCACAAGGAGATGTTAGAGCACGTAGAAGGATTGCTCCAAAAACTCGAACTCCCTTATCGCGTTCTCCGCCTTAGTGGTGGCGATATGTCCTTCACCGCAGCACTCTGCTATGACTTCGAGGTGTATTCTGAGGCACAACACCGTTGGTTGGAGGTATCTTCTACATCTAATTTCGACACCTACCAAGCCAACCGTTTGCACTGTCGCTATCGCCGCGCAGAGGACAAGAAAGTTACTCTCTGCCACACACTTAACGGCTCTGCTCTCGCTCTCCCTCGTATCGTGGCTGCCCTTCTCGAAAACAACCAAACGCCAGAAGGCATCCGCATACCAGCAGCCCTCCAACCATACATGGGTTGCGACATGATTAAGTAATAAAAAGACCCACATAAAATCAAATCGCACATTTTGCAAGGCAAACCCTTGCATATGTGCGATTTTTTTTGTAACTTTGCACCCAAATTCTATTTGGGTGATTATGTTAGAAATCTTAAAATACTGCATACCTGCGATATGCGTACTTTTGGCTACATGGTTAGTCATGCACAAATTCTATAAAAGTGAGACCGAAAAGCGCCTCTGGGAGCTCAAACGACTCTCCCAAAAAGAAATTTCTCCCTTGCGTATGCGCGCTTACGAGCGTCTAGCGTTGCTGCTAGAACGTACTACGCCAGAACACATGCTCGTAGATATTAACCTAGCGGAAATGACTCCCCTGCAAGTGCAAGCACATCTGATGCATACTATTCGTCAAGAGTATGACCATAACCTCAGCCAACAGATTTATGTAAGTGACGAGGTGTGGGGTTTGATTGACAACGCCAAGCAACAAACCGTTGCCTTCGTGAATAGCATCGCGCAACAGTTGCCAGCCAACAGCACTGCGCTGGACTATGCAAAAACGCTAATCACAGCCTATCGCAACAACGGTGATACGCCCAATGAAATTGCATTACAAGCACTTAAAAACGAAGCAAAGACATTATTGTGAGTCATGAACCAAGAACAAAGAATCAAGACATATCAGTTTCTATTACGACAGACGAAGCATATTCGTCTTTACTCTTTATTCCTTGTTCTTTGCTCCCTTTTCGCGGCTTGTGAGCCTGACACCACATGTCATCAAGAGTTAGGCACTGCAGTACAAATCACCCTCTCCGCTGACTCCATCACTGCGGCAGGCGACACTGTACACTACACCCAGTGGGATAGCATCGCCGTTGTAGGCATCGGTAGCGACATAGGCATGCAAGGCAAAGATGTCAAAGTCATGGGACTGGAATTGCGACCTGACACCAATCTAACCGCCTATCTAATGCTTTATCACAACCAAATAGATACACTTTTTATCCAGCATACCCCTCGTCAGCAGTTCATCAGTATGGCATGCGGTTGTGCGGTATATCATACCATCACCGCAGCATGGTCAAGCGACCCACGCGTGGACAGCGTAAGTATTATCAATGCGAGTGTTGAACCAGTTGCACAAGACAATCTGTGTATTTACCTGCATGAATAGACTATTGCTCATAGTATCCCTCTGTTGCCTCGCGTTATGCGCGAGCGCACGCGAGTATGCAGACACCGCTGTATATCAGGGCATGAGCGTGAAGTTGGATGTTGGAAACTCCGTTCTTGAGTTGGCGCGTTCAGTAGGAAAGATACAAAGTTATGAAGCAGCCATCAATGTGCGCCTTGCTAAACGCTTCTACCCTACCCTTGAAGCAGGATATGCCATGGCGGAGCGTAGTGCAGATGGTGGAATGCACAAAGGGCAAGGTGGTTTTGGTCGTTTGGGTATGGATTTGGCTGTTGTCAAGAAAGGTGCGTCGGAGAATAATATGCTAGTTGGTTTACGCTTTGGTAGTGCGTACCAGAACTACGACCTCACGAATGTGAAACTGCATAGTGATTATTGGGGAGAGCAACGACTTAACTTCTACGACCAGCAACGTTTTGACTGTTGGGGAGAGATAGTAGCAGGATGCCAAGTGCAAGTGTATAAAGGATTTCAAATGGGATGGTATGTTCGTATGAAACTGCTTTTTACACGCAATGCCCAAGAGGGAGAAGTGATGCCATATTATATTCCTGGTTTAGGTTTCCGGAAGGATTTCAATTGGGGATTTAACTACTACCTCGCATATAAATTCTAACAACATTGAACTATATTAACTAACGATACAATCATGAATTCAAATCAACTTATGACAAAAGCGGCAGATAACATCCGTATCCTTGCCGCAGCAATGGTCGAGAAGGCCAAGAGTGGTCACCCAGGTGGCTCAATGAGTGGTGCCGACTTCGTTCAAGTGCTCTACTCCGAGTTCCTTATCCATGACCCCGAGAATCCATGTTGGGAAGCGCGCGACCGTTTCTTCCTTGACCCAGGTCACATGTCGCCAATGCTCTATGCACAACTCTGCATGACAGGACATTTCACAATGGAGGAGTTGCAACAGCTCCGCCAATGGGGTAGCGTCACTCCTGGTCACCCTGAGCGCAATGTGGCACGCGGCATTGAGAACACCTCTGGTCCTCTTGGTCAAGGTCACACGTTTGCTGTCGGTGCAGCTATCGCAGCTAAGTGGTTCAACGCTCGTTATGGCGAGGTGCACAATCCTACTATCTACGCTTTCATCTCCGATGGTGGTATCCAAGAGGAGATTAGCCAAGGCGCAGGTCGTATGGCAGGACACCTCAAGCTCGATAACCTCATTATGTACTACGACTCCAACGAAGTACAACTCTCTACCAACTGCAACGAAGTAAGTTCCGAGAATGTAGCCATGAAGTACGAGGCATGGGGTTGGTATGTACAAGATATTGATGGTCATGATCCAGAGGCTATCCGCCAAGCTATCCTCAATGCACAAGCAGAGAAGAATCGCCCATCGCTCATTATCGGTCATACCTCTATGGGTAAAGGTTGCGTGACCGCTGAAGGCGACAGCTGGGAGGGTAAGACCTCTACCCACGGTCAGCCACTCAGCAAGTCTGGCGCTAGCTTCGAAGCTACCGTCAAGAACCTCGGTGGTGACCCAGAGAACCCATTCCAAATCTTCCCTGACGTGCAAGCGCTCTACGACAAACGTGCCGAAGAACTGCGCGAGATTACCAACCAACGCTATGCCGCTTACCACGAGTGGGCAACCGCTAACCCATTGGCTGCCAACGAGTATGAGACCTTTATGCGTGGCGAAGCGCCTTGCGTGGACTGGAGCGAAATCATGCAAAAGCAAAACGTGGCGACCCGTGCTGCGTCTGCTAATGTATTGGCTTATCTATCAGAGCATGTCGGCAACATGATTGTATCCTCCGCCGACCTCTGCAACTCCGACAAGACGGACGGTTTCCTCAAACATACCCACGTCATCACCCCTAACGATTTCACAGGTCGTTTCCTCCAAGCAGGTGTCAGCGAACTCACCATGGCTTGTGTCTGCATCGGTATGGCACTCCACGGCGGTATCATTCCTGCCTGCGGAACGTTCTTTGTTTTCTCTGACTATATGAAACCTGCCATCCGTATGGCTGCCCTCATGGAGATTCAGATGATGTTCGTTTGGAGCCACGATGCTTTCCGCGTAGGTGAAGATGGCCCAACCCACGAGCCAGTGGAGCAAGAAGCACAAATCCGCCTCATGGAGAAACTGCACAACCACTCTGGTCGCCCCAGCGTGATGGTGCTCCGCCCTGCAGATGCAGAGGAGACTACCGCTGCATGGAAGATGGCAATGGAGAATATCTATACCCCAACTGCCCTTATCCTCTCTCGCCAAGATGTTACCTCTGTGCCTAATACCTCAGAGGCTGGCGTGAAGAAAGGTGCGTATATCGTGAGCCAAGATGAGAACCCACAAGTGGTGATGATTGCTTCAGGTAGCGAAGTTTCTACCCTCATGGCAGGTGCCGAACTCCTTCGTGCAGAGGGTATCCGCTTGCAGATTGTCAGCGTACCTTCCGAGGCTATCTTCCGTCAACAAAGCAAGGAGTATCAAGCTGAGGTATTGCCACAGGGCGTAGCTCGCTTTGGCCTCACCGCAGGTCTGCCATGCAACCTCGAAGGCCTTGTAGGCGAGCACGGCACCGTTTGGGGACTCAACTCCTTCGGTTTCTCTGCACCATACAAAGTGCTCGACGAGAAACTCGGCTTCACTGCCCAAAACGTCTATGACCAAGTGAAGAAGTTGCTCTAATAAGTAATCACATCGCAAAGGCGATTGGTTTAATGCTCGGCGTTAATTCGCCGAGCATTTTCCGTCTTATGTACCCACCGCTCACTGCGTGAGCCGCTACCGCAGCTCTGCTGCCACCGCCTCGCCTTTGGGCGACACCACACCACAAAGTGACACCGCCTGCACTTAGCGCAAAAAGTACTTTTATTAAGATTCCCTTCCCTAATTCCTTCCCAATCTGCTCCGTGTTAAAGACCAAGGACGAACCAAAGAAGAACCTAAGAACGCCAAATCACAAAATGTGCGTTTTATTAAGATTGCCGTCTCTTTTACCTCTCTTATACCTTCCCTCATTTTACCGACCGACGAGCGGGAGAAGACCGAGAGAACTCCGACTCAACTTCCCGCAAGCCAAAAGTGCTTTTTGTTAAGATTGAGAACCTAAAAAAGTTGTCTCCCATCCTAAAAAAGTTGACTCCATTCCTGAAACCGTTGACTTACATTTCTCGCCTCTACACCCTACACTTTACATCCTACACCAGAAAAATCACCTCAAAAAACGATTTTTCTTGCACATCTCGAAAAAAAAGTGTATCTTTGCAGGCGGAATTGTAAATTGCAAAGAAAATCATGTCAAAAGAACTATTGAATAGCGCATCACCAATAAGCATCGAATCAATCTATGCTGCTATTCGTGATAACGGATTTTCAGAGCAAACAACACAACTTATTGATAATTTCACAAACGACATACTCAATGGAAAAACAAATCTTACTCAATTCAATCAAGCGGAGCATGCAGGTCTCTGCTGCGCAGGTGAGATGCTCATTGGGGCGTACCTCGTCAGCTGCTACGCGCGAACAAGCCTTGAAGCAAGTGCAAATGCTTCAGCAAGCCAAGTTAGCCCAGGAAATTGGGAGATAGACGAACTTCAAGAGCAACTAGTTCATCAATGGGCAGAAGTCAGAGGTATATGGTTCGATAATGCCGAAAAGGATATCGAAGCGGAATATGGTTCGATGATTGCCCAAGGAGCAGAAGCGAAAGTCTATTACCAAAATGGCGACACCTCTGTCATCAAGCTTCGTACATCCATCTATGCTATGCTGGGCAGAGCATTGGAATCTATCGTATTGCACAATGCACTCTTTGCGGAAACGCCTATGAATGTGATAGGCTTTACACGTGATACAGAGGGATTGTTCCGCATTATTTGTACGCAGCCTTATGTGACTTGCAAACGATTGGCAACTAAGCATGAGATAGACCTCATGGTTGCTCAAAAGGGCTTTCGTGACAATGGCGATGGACGAGGTGTAAATTATATCGGAGAGCGATTACACTTAGAAGATATGCACCCTGCAAATGTGTTTATCGATGCAGTTTCCGACACTCCTATTTGTATTGATTGCATCGTTAAATTTATTAAGAAAGAATAAATCGTTCCTCTCCGAGCGGTGCTTCCGAGCAAAACAAAAAAGGAGAAAATGACATCCATGAAAAGTTTAAAAGATAAATTATTAGAGTTTGCCAATAAGGATCATAGTTCGGAACCCCAATTATCAAAGGCTTTTTCAGAACTAGCACCGTACTTTTTGTATGGTGGGTATATTCATGTGCTTAACAGGTATCGCATTTATATCCAGCGTGTTGAATTCTATTTCCATAGTGAACAACCGAACGGAATCAAAGATGATATAGTTTACCATAGAGACAATTATCATATTAAAGCAAAACTCCCCTATTTTACTCCTATAACCTTTCATGCTCACGCTTCGGGTTATGACATAGCATTTGAAAATCCCGATAAAGAGTATAGAGCATCTGTTCTTATACGCGCCTATGAAGTATATGATGAGGCGCAAAAAGAATATCTCAAAGTAGAGAATAGCCAATTTGTATATACCCAAGAACCATTTACAAACACACAATCGACTTACTTGTACGATATCCTTAATGGTTTTGGCGATGCAGGCTCTATCCTTTGGACAGATAACAAATCTCTTTTGTTTGATAACCATGAAGAGCTGAAAGTCGAAAAGCGAAAAGGCGTATATCTCGGAGAAAAATGGTCTAAAGATATATATGCAGAACCACGAGAACGCAAATGGAGCTTTTCAAGAAAAGAATTTATTAAGATTTTATAATTTTAGAGGACATAAGTCCTCTTTTTTATTGTTAATATCTTCTTTAAAACTTTTAACAGCTTTTAACAGAATATTTTTGGAAGTTTGCGAAAAAAAGTTGACCTTTGCGCCAAAAGCTAAATAACTAATTATTAACTTAATAAATGCAAAGGTTATGTTACACGATTCGCAAACTGATTTCGTATTTATACCGATGGCTTTTCGGTATCATTTTCCTCGTTTTTTCAAGAGCCTTATTGCAGCTTTTAGGGCAGCTAATGTCAAGTTTTGTGAGTTACCGTACACTAGCAAAAAGTCTCGTCTATGGGTACGCGACTATATGCCCATCACGGTTGATGGAAAAGGCGACATTGCACAGTTCCGCTACGACCCGGACTATCTGCGCGCACCTCGTTACGAGAAGTACAAACCAGACATGGTGCCTATCTGGGACGATTTGGAGATGACTCCTTTCCGGTATGAGGATATCGTTCTTGACGGAGGTAATGTGCTCACGGATAAGAGTGGTAATGTCTATATGACCGATAAGATCTTCTTGGAGAACCCCAATTATCCTCGTAACTTGCTTATCGCGAACCTAAAGAAAGCACTCAATGCACGCTCCATTAAGATAGTGCATTGGGACAAGTCTGACATCTATGGCCATGTGGACGGGATGATGGCAATAGCTGACGATGGTTCGCTCATTACAGACCTTAGTTGGGAATACCTCAATTTCCTCCGCGTAGGAAACAAGATCTTCATGGCGCAACTCGGTAAACCGTCTGACGCGCCTGCAGTCAAGCGCATTCAGGAGGCATTCCCTGACTGTGAGGTTTATCCTATTAAATACACGCAGTCGCTCACGCGACTTGGGGGAGGTCTGCACTGCGCAACTTGGAACACCTTGGGACACGGTTATCAAAATGCAAAGTATTTTAAGCCTTCCAAGCGGCATCCGTTCAATCCTTTCGATGACGACGCATTCACGGAAGAACGGTTGCGTGCAGTCCTGGAGCACGAATTGAAATGTGAGCTTTCAGAAGATGAGTGGCAGTCAATCAATAAACCTTTCTACATGTATTGGAATGATTTATATCTCATGGAAAGAAACTTCTCTCCCAATGACATGTTTGAAGCGATAAAGAAAAATCTGAAATTAAAGAATAGTCCTTATTTTCAAACGGACAAGGAGTTGACTAATGTTGTAGATATTCTTACAACATATATGATGCATGTGCCAAGACTCATCCTTCCGGAAAATACAGATTACAATCCCCATAAAGCATACATTCCTACAAAAGTCATGCTTCTCCATTTCAAGGACACAATTGCCACGCTCACATCTTTCAGCGTTGATTTTGTGCATGTGACTAGAGATGTTAATGATGAAATTGCTTATACAAGAGTTGTTGTAGCAGAAGCATCTCAAGCTTTAAATCGTAATGACGGAACAATTTATGTACTTCGATTTCGGAAGTGCGATAAGCGTAGAATTTGCCCGTATCGGTACACATTGATAGCAAGTGTAGGATGGACGAAACATGTTCGGATTATATTCTACGACAATGCACCTGAATTATATGATTTACTTATTTCGTGCTTTGAAAATATTGTATCTAGTATCAATTTCTATGAAAACTATCGAGAAGGTGACTGTAATTTCGATGAAAAACCCGATTCAGAAGGAGATGCATCCGATTTACCCTTTTAGTCTCAAGCCCGAGTACATCGATGAAATGACTGTCGATGCAGAAACCGAGACCAAACACAAAGCCGGTTGTGTTTGGAAACTGCTTGGCTCTCGTTATACTCAGTCCCAATTGGAAAGATATTGTACTCTATACGGTGTTACTACCGAGCAGGCTCTGCAATGGAAGAGGTATTGGATATAATTGTACCATCTCTGATAGTAGCGCGAGAGTGGCTTGAGAGTGGCTGTTTGACTGCTACAATTTGGCGAGTGGAACAACCACTGAAATCTTAATAATCGTATACCTTTCAACTTCCTTCCCAAAACCTTCCAAACAGCATATCTCGCGCCACTCTTGCGCTTTTTTTAGGCATATATTGGTATAACGTCCAAATCTTAATAATCGCGCTGAAGATTTTTGCAGCATTATTGTAGAAACGCGTTTGTAGAAAGCCACAGAACTCCCATAGATCTCCTATGGTGCTCCCGAAACTTGCAGCGTTGAGGTGCAAAAAACAGCCATTCCTCTTCCTTTTTGAAAAAACAATATCATTATTCCTCTTCCTTTTTGAAAAAATCACACAAAATCACAAATAAATCTTCGATAAACAGCATATTCTACACAAAAATGGTCAAAATTTTGCATATCTGCAAAAATTTCCGTACCTTTGCAGCGCAAAGGTCACACCTAAATGACCACGGTATAAGCAGATTGTTTGAGGCTGCCAAGCCGAAGTTGAAAACGAACAAATAGCAAATAATTAAATCATAAATAGTTTTATGGATTACAATTTCAGTGAAATAGAAAAGAAATGGCAAGCCGAATGGACTAAAGCAGGCACCTATAAAGTCAGCAACCAAAGCGATAAAAAGCCATTTTATGTGCTCGATATGTTCCCTTACCCATCGGGCGCAGGTTTGCACGTAGGTCACCCTCTCGGCTATATCGCCAGCGATATTTACAGCCGCTACAAACGCCTACAGGGCTTCAATGTCCTCCACCCAATGGGCTTTGACTCCTATGGTCTGCCTGCGGAGCAATATGCTATCCAAACAGGTCAACACCCAGAGAAAACCACGATGGAGAATATCGCTCACTACATTGAGCAACTCCAAAAGATTGGTTTCAACTATGATTGGGACCGCGAAGTGAAGACCTGCTCACCAGACTTCTACAAGTGGACACAATGGGCATTTATCCAAATGTTCAACTCCTACTTCGATACCTCTCTGCAAAAGGCGCAACCTATCAGCAAGCTCATTGAGAAATTCGAGCAAACTGATCCTACATGGGCAACCCTCACAGAGCGTGAGCAACAAGAACGCCTGATGAACTATCGTATTGCTTATCTGGCAGATACGAAGGTAAACTGGTGTCCAGAGCTCGGCTGCGTGCTTGCCAACGATGAGGTGAGCGAAGGTCTTTCTGTTCGTGGTGGCTATCCTGTAGAGCAACGAGTCATGCGCCAATGGAACCTCCGTGTAAGTGCCTACGCACCACGCCTGCTCCAAGGACTTGATACTGTGGATTGGACAGACTCCCTCAAGGAGACCCAACGCAACTGGATCGGTCGCAGCGAGGGTGCAGAGATGCGCTTCGCTATCAAGGGTCAAGACGAACCATTCACTATCTTCACTACCCGCGCAGATACGGTGTATGGTGTGACCTTCATGGTGTTGGCTCCTGAGAGCGAGTATGTGGCTCGTGTGACTACTGAGGAGCAAAAAGCAGAGGTAGAGGCATATCTGCAAATGGTGAAGAACCGTACCGAGCGTGAGCGTATCGCTGACCGCCGTGTGACAGGTGTCTTCACAGGTTCGTATGCTATCAACCCTCTCACCAAAGCTGAGATACCTATCTATATAAGCGATTATGTTCTAAGTGGTTACGGTACGGGCGCCATCATGGCTGTGCCTGCACACGATAGCCGTGACTATGCCTTCGCTAAGCACTTCAACTTGCCTATCATCCCCCTCATTGAGGGTGCCGATGTCAGCGAACAAAGCTTCGATGCCAAAGAGGGCGTGATGATCAATTCGGGCTTCCTCAATGGCATGCAAGTGAAAGACGCAATCCAAGCGATGAAGGAGCATATCACCAACACTGGCCTTGGCCGTGTGAAAGTGAACTACCGCCTCCGTGATGCGGTTTTCAGCCGCCAACGCTACTGGGGCGAACCATTCCCTGTATATTACAAGGACGGTATGCCATACATGCTCCCAGAAGAGTGCTTGCCACTCCTCTTGCCTGAGGTGTCTGACTTCAAACCTACCACCACAGGCGAGCCACCTCTTGGCAATGCTGACCTCTGGGCATGGGACACCACTAATAATAAGGTCGTTTCTAAGTCCTTGATTGATAACGTGTCTGTCTTCCCATTGGAGCTTTGCACCATGCCTGGTTTCGCAGGTTCTTCGGCTTACTACCTCCGCTATATGGACAATCACAACGATGCTGCTCTCGTGGGCAAAGAGGCCAACGACTACTGGCGTCAAGTCAACCTCTATATCGGCGGTACCGAGCACGCTACAGGTCACCTCATCTATAGCCGCTTCTGGAATAAGTTCCTCTTCGACCTCGGCTATATCTGCGAGGACGAGCCATTCCGCAAGCTCATCAACCAAGGTATGATCCAAGGTCGCTCCAACTTCGTATATCGTTATATCGGCGAAGGTGCAACGGGCAACCTCTTCATCAGCTACAACCTCATCGACAACCCAGAGTACAAAGATAAGGTACAACCTATCCACGTAAACGTGAATATCGTCAAGAACGACGTACTCGATATTGATGCTTTCCGCAACTGGATGCCTGAGTTTAAGAACGCACAGTTTGTCTTTGCAGATGGCACTTCCGTAGAAGATAACCCATATATCGGCACGCCAATGGCTCCAAAGCAATATATCTGCGGTTGGGCAGTGGAGAAGATGTCTAAGTCTATGTTCAATGTCGTGAACCCAGACGACGTGGTGGCTAAGTACGGTGCGGATACTTTGCGCTTGTATGAGATGTTCCTCGGTCCTTTGGAGATGTCCAAACCTTGGGATACCAATGGTATCGATGGCGTACACCGCTTCTTGCGCAAGTGGTGGAACATGTTCGAGACCCTCTCCAACGACGAACCAACAGCAGAGGAGTTGCGCAGCTTGCACAAACTCATCAAGAAGATCACATGGGATATTGAGAACTTCTCGTTCAACACTTCCATCCCTGCCTTCATGATTGCGCAAAACGAGTTGCAAGCCCTCAAGTGCAACAAGGTCGCTATCCTCAAGACCTTCGCTATCTTGCTTGCTCCATACGCTCCTCATATTGCAGAGGAAGCATATCAACTTTGTCAAAACACCTTCCCCCTTGAAGGGGGAGTGAGGGGGTCCGTGTGCGACGCACTCTGGCCCGAATGTAATGAGACGTACTTGGTAGAGGCAACGCAGAAGTACCCTGTTCAGTTCAATGGTAAAGTGCGCTTCACTATTGAAGTGGCAAAGGACACTCCACGCGAGGAGGTTGAGAAGATTGTTATGGCTCACGAACTGACCGCCAAACAACTCAACGGCGCCGCTCCAAAGAAAGTCATCGTTGTCCCCGGCCGCATCGTGAACATCGTAATGTAAGGTTACACCTTATATATAATATAGAAAATGCACTCCCCTCGGAGTGCATTTTTCATTTCCCACAGCAGCATCGATTATTCCTCAAACTCAATCACATAGCCATGAGCGATGGCACGTACTTTCGAATAAACTAGTGCCCATGTCTCCACAGACTGTGTGGTGGTGATGTTAATAATCTGTTGATTACCAGTCAGTCCTGCGTTCTTGTACATCTCGCTTACCGCATTGTTTTCCAGTGCCTTCTTAGAAAGACCACCAATACCAAACACATACGTTGCAGTCCATTCGCCACTTACTTCTTTCACAATGTGGTAATTAGACTCCGACAAAACCACCTTTGTCTCTACTGGATCATTCGCATAAGGAGTCATGTTTAGCCCTGCACAACTTGCAAAAAGTACTGCTACAAGGCAAAAAAGAATTGTTTTGATTGTTTTCATCACTAAATAGAATTTAATTTGTTTATATTTTTCTGCAAAGGTACTGCTTTTTTCTCATATATGCAAGAAAAATTTACCCCCCCCATTTTCTCTATAAACCACACATTATCAACGCATTATAAATGGCGTATTTACATCTAGACTCAAACAATTAATCACAACAATCACTCTGTAGAATTATTGGCATCTTTCTTTTTCACAAAATCCGAATTCACATACACCACTGTTTTCTTCGGTTTGCATTCATTTTTCAAGTGCTTCCAATAAGGGATATGATACATTTTCCACAGCATCTTATACTGATCTGCCTGTCCCAAATCCTTCAGCACTACCCGTGTCAGCAACCTTCCGCAAGGTGCTTCCATATATTCTTTAAATGTATCGGGGCGCAGTTTTTCTCGATTTCGAGTCATCAGCACCTCATATTTCCGCTTCTTATCATTCCAACCCGACAATATGCTAAATGCACCTTTCAGGCACACTGCTCCTACCACCACTTTCACCACAATTACCCATACTGCATTGTCAAACAGGGGTATAATAGCAAAGCCTGCTCCACCTAAAAGGAGGAGCAGGGCGTATGCATTAAGATAAATAAATCGCGATACTGTTGATATCGGACTCTTCATTATTTACTTGCTTGCAATGCTTTGTAGAACGACTCAACTACACTTTGAGCCTCTTTCTCGTCAGCATCCTTCAACATAATAGCGGTACGTTGTGTCCAACCCTCATAGTAGAATGTGTAAGCTTGGCAGAAGCAACCACAGATGGTACCCTCTTTGGTGTAACCACACTCTTTGATGCTAGATGGCATCAAATATGTAACCACTTTACCTGTGTTCAATACCCAGCAAGCCTTGGTTTGGATAACCTCAACTACGCGTTGGTCAGTGATAACAACAAAGCCCTCACGTTTAATACCAAAGAACAAACCAATCAATTTCTTAATTTGACCCCAAATTTGAGCAAATGGGTTTTGGCTTGTTGCCCACAATTCAGCTTCAAGCTCCATTACGAGATTCTCGTTTTCAGCGAGAACGATACCTGATTTTAGTTTCATAATCTCTTTTTTTATAGTGTCTTCGCCTACTCTTTATTGGATTTTCGGCTTTCTCCATTGATTGCTAATCGTTTATAGTGTTTTCATAATAGAATCTATTGTTGATTTCTTTTTCCGCCTGCAAAGGTACAAAAAAAAATGCATTCATACAAACAAAAATAAAAAAAAATTACCCCTCCCTCACAAATCTTTTACAAAATACTGATATTCAGCACTTACACGATAACACTAAAAACCACTTTTTCTATCAATTGTACCATATCACATACCTTCTTCCAGTTTTGCAATCATTTTCATTTCTTCTCCATACAGGCACTCTCATCAGAATACTCCAATATTTATATCCATTTTTTCGCCATTTTCTTGCATATCTAAAAATTTTGTTGTACCTTTGCAAAGTCTTATATATAGTTAACCGTTAGTTAGAGATTAGTTAGTGATTAGTTAGTGATTAGTTAGTGATTCAGCATACCAACCCGATACTTCTTACAATGCAGACTGCACTTTCACTGCCACAAGAA
Organism: uncultured Bacteroidales bacterium; assembly: GCA_937891975.1. Taxonomy (GTDB): domain Bacteria; phylum Bacteroidota; class Bacteroidia; order Bacteroidales; family Paludibacteraceae; genus Colicola. The sequence continues at coordinate 69,000 of CALAUA010000015.1, read as the reverse complement.
AAGACACATTTTATGGTAAGACCACATTCAAAATTCATAATTCATAATTAACTCATCTATGGCAGAAATCAAATTTATTGCCCCAATAGAGACTATCAAGGGCAAACTACAGAACCAAGACAAAACCATCTTCCGTCGCAAACGTGTCTTTGACACACAGGGGCATATCATCGGAGAACTAGCGCAAGAGGCGTATGTGGTGCACAACCCACGTGATTGGAAGAAGAACCCACCCAAAGGTGCTGAGAAACAACGCATTGACAACTGGACTACTGCCTGCCAACAAGTGCGCCATATTCAAAAGGACTCCGAACAACTTGCTTTATGGAAGCAACGTTTCGAGGCACAACTCACCCGTGGCGAAGCAGACGCCCCTATTGACCCTCGCACCAATAATCCTAAAATTTACCTCCGTCTCGACTGCTTCATCCGCGCAGCCATCTTCCGCGAACTGCAAAGGCAGTCTAACTTCTAACAGCGAAGCTATCTACTATGAAAGCAGTTTACATCCACGGCTTCGCAGGGTCAATACACTCCGACACCATCACCAATTTCCGCAAATACTACCCTGAACTTGAGTGGTGTCCACTCGAAGTGGATCACCATGTGGACGAATCGGTTAAGAAGATTAACGATTTCATTGCTGCCAACACCGACGTTAAATACCTGATTGGCAGTTCGTTGGGCGGCTTCTATGTTTTGTGTGCGGACTTCGCAGGCAGAAAGATTGTTATCAATCCTGTCCTCAATCCTATGTCCTCACTCAAAAAAGCTGTAGGCGTAAATAAGTATCGCGGTCGCCGCGAGAATGGCGAAACGGAGTTCAAACTCACGATGCAGGACCTATTCCGCTTCAAGACCTTCAAGCCCAAGGACACTCCAGAAACCATCTGCCACTACACACCCCACGACCCCAATCTTGGCGAAGATATTAAACGCGAATACCAGAAGTTCTTCGCTCATGCCGAGATGACTCCTCACCTCCGTTCTCATTTCACCGACGAGCACTACATCAAGCACAAGCTCCGTGATGCGATGCAATAAGTTTTAGTAAATTTCCTTCAAGAAACAGTTGAAAGGTATAAGAAAAAAGAGAGCAGAGGTATTTCCTCTGCTCTTGTGATTCAGCTGGGGCTCGAACCCAGGACCCCATCCTTAAAAGGGATGTGCTCTACCTGCTGAGCTACTGAATCCCGCGTAAACGCACACTTCCATTCGAAAGCGGGTGCAAAAGTACTGCTTTTTTTTGATATGACCAAATATTTTGCAAAAAAAGTGTGAAAATGTGCCATTTTTATTGCTTAATCCAAAATATTTGAGTAACTTTGCACAAAATTCGGGCTTTTATGAATATCCAACTGACATACCACCGCCGTCAAACCACAACCACAAACGTAGGCGGTTTATCAATAGGCGGCGAGCACCCTGTTCGTATTCAAACAATGGCTAACACCTCTACCAATGATATCGAAGGTAGTGTGGCGCAAGCCGAACGTTGTATTGCCGCAGGTACTGAACTGCTACGCTTCACCACTCAGGGCATGCGCGAAGTAGAATCCCTTGCGCAGATACACCACGTGCTTCAAGAGAAGCGATCTCATACCCCCCTCGTGGCTGATGTCCACTTCCAATCCGATGTAGCGGATGCGGCAGCAAAAGTGGTAGAGAAAGTGCGCATCAATCCAGGTAATTATATTGACCCTGCCCGTAAGTTCAAGCAAATAGACTACACCGACGAGGAGTATCAAACTGAATTACAGCGACTTCGCAATCGCTTTATCCAACTTCTCAACATCTGCAAAGAGCACAAGACCGCCCTGCGTATTGGTGTTAATCACGGCAGTCTGAGTGACCGTATCATGTCGCGCTATGGCGACACGCCCGAAGGCATGGTAGAGAGTTGCATGGAGTTCTTGCGCGTGGCAGTGGCAGAAGATTTCAAAGATATTGTCCTCTCTATCAAAGCCAGCAACACTCGCGTGATGGTCACTACTGTCCGTCTGTTGGTTTGGCAAATGCAGGAAGAGGGCATGGCTTTCCCTTTGCATTTAGGCGTAACAGAAGCAGGCGAAGGTGAAGATGGCCGCGTGAAGTCCGCAGTCGGTATAGGTGCACTGCTCGCAGATGGCATAGGCGACACCATTCGCGTGAGTCTAAGCGAGGCACCCGAAAAAGAACTGCCTGTTGCCAAAGCGTTGGTAGATTACTTTGCTGATGAGCAAAGCACTCGTTATGCGGCTACTACCCAAGTTAAGATAGAAGATAAAACCGTATTTTTCTCCAACGCCGACACCGATTGGCAACTCTTCCAACTCCATGCGGCTGCCGAATGTGGTCGCTTGCTTTGGGATCACAACTGCACAGAGTTAGTGCTCAACAATGACCACTTCGCCGCAGAAGATTTAGCACGACTCAGCAAAGACATCCTGCAAGCCGCGCGCGTGCGTATGTATAAAACGGAGTATATCTCCTGCCCTGGTTGCGGTCGTACGCTCTTCGATTTGGAGCAAACCATCGCTCAAGTGAAAGCAGCCACATCCCACTTGCAAGGACTGAAGATCGGTATCATGGGCTGTATTGTCAATGGTCCGGGCGAGATGGCGGACGCCGATTATGGCTATGTAGGCGCAGGACGCGGCAAAGTGAGTCTCTATCGCGGCAAAGAATGCGTGCTAAAAAACATACCACAAGAAGAAGCGGTCGAACAACTGCTAGAGTTAATAAAAAAAGAGAGCGTGTAACTCTCTTTTTTTATGCTAGTTATATTAATATGACTTGTTATACCAGTTGTACTAGTTCTTCTAGGGTTACCAATTGCTGTTCACCTGAAAGCATATTCTTGAGCATAACTTTACCTGCAGTCATCTCATCACCACCCACAATAGCCACAAACGGAATCTTCTTGCTATCGGCATAGCTCATTTGCTTCTTCATCTTCGTGGGTTCGGGATATACTTCCACGCTCACACCCTTCTCGCGAAGTGCTTTTGCCCAACCTAATGCGTACAGCAATTCTTGTTCGCCGAAGGTCGCAAAGAGTAATTGAGTTGTAGATTGCAAGTTCTCTGGATAAAGATTAAGTTCGGAGAGTACATCATAAATACGGTCTGCACCAAACGAAATACCCACGCCCGATACATTTGGCATACCGAAAATACCTGTGAGGTTGTCATAGCGACCACCACCTGTGATACTACCCATTTGTACATCCAATGCTTTCACCTCGAAGATAGCACCAGTATAGTAGTTCAGACCACGTGCCAAGCAAAGATCCAATTCTATTTGCAAACCACTTGGCTCATAGGTAGCCAAATTACCATCTTGCGTGCTTGCGGCATACAACGCAAAGATGGTGCGCAATTCTTCTATACCTTTCAGTCCCACTTCACAACCTGCCAACACTTGCTCCAACTGATCCAATTTCTCGGTATTGGTACCACTCAAATTCAGTATTGGTTGCAGTGCGTCCACTGCCTCTTGTGGTAAACCCTTATCAAGCAGTTCTTTATTCACATTATCAATGCCTATCTTATCGAGTTTGTCGATTGCGACGGTGATATCAATAATGCGTTCGGGCTGACCAATCACTTCAGCAATACCAGCAAGAATCTTGCGGTTGTTGATATGCAGACTTACGCGAATACCCAAACGGCGATACACTTCCTCCACGATTTGTATCAGTTCCACCTCGCTGAGTAGTGAGTTAGTACCCACCACATCCACGTCGCATTGATAGAACTCACGGTAGCGACCTTTCTGTGGACGGTCAGCACGCCATACGGGTTGAATCTGATAGCGCTTGAATGGAAATTGAATATCCTCACGATGTTGTACCACAAAACGCGCAAAAGGTACGGTCAAATCATAACGCAGACCTTTCTCACTCACTTTATTGGTGAGCGCACCAATGGTGGCATTATCCAATGCCTCATGGGTAACAGCCGCTTTCCAATCGCCTGAGTTGAGAATCTTAAACAGCAGTTTGTCGCCCTCTTCTCCATACTTGCCCATCAGCGTAGAGAGATTCTCCATCGCTGGAGTCTCTATCTGCTGAAAGCCATAGAGCGAGAACACCGACTTAATCGTGTCAAAAATATAATTTCGGCGTGCCATCTCCAGTGGAGAGAAATCACGCGTACCTTTTGGAATACTTGGTTTTTGTGCCATATTTATAGTTTTTATTATTCTATTTTTATTTGAGTCGCGAGTCGGGAACCCTAAAATATCTCCTGATAAATTTTCTCCGTTGCACCGAGTTCGCTATTCACATAATTCGTAGCGGCTTGTCCCATTGCTTGTTGATTTTCAAAAGCACTATCCAATGCCGCAGCAAACTCGCGATAATTCTTCACACTCTTCGCTGCCCCTGCGTTTAATAGCCCACGAGCTTCACGAAACTTTTGCCACTTCGGTCCAAATACCACAGGCATACCATATACCGCTGCCTCCAGCGTATTGTGAATACCTGCGCCAAAGCCTCCGCCAATGTATGCCACATGTCCATATCGATAGATTGAAGATAGCAATCCTATCGTATCAACCAGTAGCACACGACACTTATCCACGCTCGCTGCAGTTGCCTCGGTATAGCGCACGTAGCGACCTTCAAAATATTGAAATATCTGGTGCAGGTGATCATTGTGTATCTCATGCGGTACTAGCACCAACCTCACATCCTCATGTTCTGCCACATAGCGCGCGAACATCTGCTCTTCCTCTGGCCATGTACTTCCTGCTACTATCACGCGCTCAGCACCTGCTACAAAACCTTCTACTATCGGCAAATCTCTCGTCAACTTTCGCACTTCCACCACACGATCAAAACGCGTATCTCCAGCCACCGTCACATTCGCTATACCGTGCTGTTGCAGCAAATCAGCAGAAGACGAATCCTGCACAAAAATATGCTTAAACGTATATAGTAGTTTCAAATAAGCTTTGCCCCAGGGTTTGAAAAACAACTGCTTAGGGCGAAAGATAGCAGAAATCAGATACGTGGGTACATTATTTTTTTTGAGTGCCTTTAGGTATGCTGGCCAAAACTCATACTTAACAAACACCGCCATCTCTGGCGCAAGCACTTCTAGCCATTTCTTAGCATTCCGACGCGTAGCGAAAGGCAAATATAAGACTTTATCCACCAGTTGATAATTCTTGCGTAACTCATACCCAGAAGGGGAAAAGAACGTCAGCAGTACTTTGCGAAAAGGTAACTCCCTGTGCAAACGCTCAATGAGAGGGCGTGCTTGTTCAAACTCCCCCACAGATGCCACATGTATCCACAACACTGGCATACCACATATAGTAGCACGCCACTCTTGCAACTCTGTTATAGCCTCTGCTTGCCCAGCCACCAACTTCTTTGCCTTCCGATGTCCGAACAATGCTGCCAAACGCAATATCCAAAAATATAAATTCACACCTACGTCCTTGTATTCTTCTCTCGCGCAGTATAAACTTCAGTAAATTTGTGCAAAGGTAGTAAAAAAATTTGGATTGACAAAATATTTTTTGTACTTTTGCAGTCGCAATGAAAAATGTCGTTATTTTAGCCATTGAATCAAGTTGCGATGACACCTCTGCGGCTGTCATTCGTGATGGCATACTATTAAGCAATGTTACGGCTTCACAAGCAGTACATGAGGAGTTCGGCGGTGTAGTCCCCGAATTAGCCAGTCGCGCTCACCAATTAAATATCGTACCTGTTGTAGATGCCGCCCTCAAGCGAGCAGGCGTAACGAACAAAGATTTGTCCGCCATTGCTTTTACACGTGGTCCTGGTTTATTGGGCAGTTTGCTAGTTGGCGTCAGTTTTGCCAAAGGTATGGCACTTGGGCTCAACATACCACTCGTAGAAGTCAACCATCTCCAAGCACATATCCTTGCCCATTTCATCCAAACCAATAGCGTAGCGTCCAATAGCCCTTCAGGGCGTCCAATAGGCGGTACGCCGTCCAACAGCGAAGCATCCCCTTCCTTCCCCTTCCTATGCCTACTCGTTAGTGGAGGTAATAGCCAAATCGTATTGGTAAAATCCCACCGTGAGATGGAGATCGTGGGTCAGACTATTGATGACGCAGCAGGTGAAGCATTTGACAAGTGCGCTAAAATCATGGGGCTTCCCTACCCTGGTGGTCCATGGATTGATCGCCTAGCCAAAGAGGGCAACGCCGAAGCATTTACGTTTGCCAAACCCAATATCCCAGGGTACAATTATTCTTTCTCTGGACTCAAGACCTCCTTCCTGTATTTCCTCCGCGACAACCTCAAAGAGAATGCGAATTTCATCGAGGAAAACAAAGCCGACCTTTGTGCTTCCTTGCAGAGAACGATTATTGACATACTCATCAATAAACTCAAACGTGCAGCTAAGGATCTAAAAGTCAATGAGATAGCAGTAGCAGGTGGTGTGAGTGCAAATAGTGGATTACGTGATGCATTGATTGATTTAGGTCGTCGCCATCGTTGGACAGTACATATTCCGCCATTCTCCTACACTACCGACAATGCGGCCATGGTCTGCCAAGCAGGCTACTTCAAGTACCTCGATGGCGAGTTCTGTCCTATGGACGCCGCCCCATACGCAAAGACCAAGATTTAGGTAATGAACCACGTTGAACAATTTTGAACCATGTTGAACCATGTTGAACATATCAAAGAAGCCCTCCGTCCTTACATGGACATTCTTCTCTTTGTCGTGGCATTGCTCGCAGCCAACTATTTTTGGAAGTTCACCGTACTGGGTGACGAAGGGGGTAGCCAAGTCACATGGTTTGGTTTAGATATCACACGCCCATTCGACTTCATGTCGCACCATATTGCCAGCATCGTGTATTGGTTGTTATCTTTGACCAACGAACACGTGTATTTCTTCGAACCCAACCTCATACATTTCGAAACGGGCACAGGCACACGCATTGTCTGGAGTTGCACGGCTCTCAAGCAATCGTTCATATGGATTGTCATCATGCTCATTGCACGCGGCAGTTGGAAGCACAAACTATGGTTCATCCCTCTCGGTATCGTGTGTGCCTACCTTTTCAATATATTGCGTATCACCCTGATTGCTATGGCAATAGAGCATCATCCCCAGCGGTTTGAGTTCTTGCACGAGTACCTCTTCAAGTACCTCTTCTATGGTATGCTCTTCTGCCTCTGGCTTTGGTGGACCCACCGCATCGCAAAACCAGCCCCTTAAAACATTGAAACTTTGAAACCCTTAAAACTTTTTTAACCTTATATATCCATGGAATTACCTTTTGCAGAATCGTGGAAAATCAAGATGGTAGAGCCCATCCGCAAATCCACACGCGCAGAGCGCGAACAATGGCTCCGTGAAGCCAAAAACAACATCTTTATGCTCCGCAGCGAGCAAGTGTACATCGACCTTCTCACCGACTCTGGCACAGGCGCCATGTCTGACCGCCAATGGGCGGCCCTCATGCTTGGCGACGAGAGTTATTCGGGCAGTAAGTCATTCTTCGAACTGAAAGACACTATCACCCGCATCACAGGTTTCAACTACGTTATCCCAACCCACCAAGGTCGTGCAGCAGAGAACGTACTCTTCTCTCACCTCGTAAAAGAGGGTCAGATCATCCCTGGAAATGCCCACTTCGACACCACCAAAGGTCATATCGAAGCACGCCGTGCACACGCCATCGACGTGACTATCAAGGAGGCGAAGGACACCCAACTCGAACTCCCATTCAAGGGTAACGTGGACCTCGTTCACCTCGAGCAACTCCTCAAGGACAACCCAGGCAATATTCCATTCATGGTACTCACCGTCACCAACAACACCGTAGGTGGTCAACCTGTTTCCATGAAGAATATCCGCGAGACATGCGAACTCTGCCACCGCTATGGCGTACCTGTGAATATGGACTCTGCGCGCTTTGCCGAGAATGCCTATTTCATCAAGACTCGCGAGGAAGGCTATGCCGATAAGTCTATCCAAGAGATTGCCCGCGAGATGTTCTCCTATGCCGACTCAATGACCATGTCTGCTAAGAAAGACGGTATCGTCAACATGGGTGGCTTCATCGCTACCAACCGCGAGGACTGGTACGAGGGCTGCAAACGCTACTGTATCCCTTATGAGGGCTTCATCACCTATGGCGGTATGAACGGCCGTGATATGGCGGCGTTGGCTGTCGGTCTCGAGGAGAACACCCAGTTCGATATGCTTCATACCCGTATCCACCAAGTGGAATACTTGGCTCAGTTGCTCGACGAGTACGGCATCCCTTACCAACGCCCTGCGGGCGGTCACGCCATCTTCGTGGACGCTGATAAGGTCTTAACCCACGTACCTATTGAGGAGTTCCCTGCGCAAACATTGACTTGCGAGCTCTACCTCGAGGCAGGTATCCGTGCATGCGAGATTGGTTATATCTTGGCTGACCGTGACCCTGAGACCCGTGAGAACCGTTTTGGCGGACTGGACTTAGTACGCCTCTGTATCCCTCGCCGTGTATATACCGACAACCACATGAAGGTCATCGCTGCTGCGCTGAAGAACGTCTATGACCGCCGTGAGACCATCACTCGTGGCTTGGCAATCACGAAAGAAGCACCATTGATGCGCCACTTCACCGTGGAGTTGGAGCGTTTGGGCTAACTATTATCCATTAGGCGCTAGCCGTCCATTATCAAAAAAACGAGGTCGCACGACCTCGTTTTTTATACAAATTCATTTATAAGACCTCAGTCTATGGCATTTATTACTAGTACCGTTAATGTTCCTATTACGTTTTTTCTCTTTAATCACATTATTGGCATAGGACTATATTTACTTAAAAGAAATCTTGCACCACCAATGCTGCCATTGCTTCTACCACTGCCACAGCCCGCACAGCGATGCAGGCATCATGACGACCTATACTCTTGCCTTTTGCCTCATCGCCTTCTCGCCTTATTGCCTCAAAGGTATTGCGATTGGAAGCAGTTGGTTTGAATACGCAACGGAATACCACGGGTGTACCATCGGATATGCCTCCTGCTATTCCGCCTGAGATAAGAGTATGGTTATCTGACAGATACATCTCACTTCCTTTCAAACAAACGCCCTCAAAACCAGAGCCATATTCAAAGCCTTTACAGCCATTGATACTCATCATGGCAAATGCCAAATGACTCTGTAACTTATCAAAAATCGGCTCGCCAACTCCAATTGGTAAACCCGTAATCACACACTCTACCACCCCACCGATACTATCGCCATCGCGCTGAATAGCAGCAATATACTCATCAAATCGCTCAGGGTTCTTCTCTTCACCCACTTGCACCAATTCGGCATGAATGTGGATATTCTTCTCTTTTAGCAATTGCTGCGCCACACTACCTGCTACCACTCGTGAAGCAGTTTCTCGTGCGGACGCTCTGCCACCGCCACGGTGGTCACGAATACCATATTTCTCTTGATAAGTGCGGTCCGCATGTCCAATGCGATAGGAGTTTTTTAACCATTCGTAGTCCTCAGGACGAGTATCTTTATTGCGAATGATAAACGCAATCGGTGTACCCAATGTCACCCCATCCATCACTCCGCTCAGCCACTCTACCTCATCTCCCTCGAGCAACGCACGAGGGGATATTCCTTTGCCTTTAAACTCTAAACTGTAGGCACAGCCGTCCTCTAAACTTGGCGCAACGCGCCCCGCCCGCTTATCTAACGCCTCGCGAATCATATCCATATCAATATGCACACCCGCAGGCACACCGTCAAGCACACCGCCTATCGCCTTGCCGTGTGACTCTCCAAAAGAGGTAAAAACAAAGTTTTTTCCAAGTGTATTCATGACTAATAATGAATAATGGCGCAAAATTACAAAAAAAATTGCATATATAAAAAAAAAGTAGTAACTTTGCGCGTTAAATTTTGTGATAAGTAATAATATTAACGTAAAGATTATGAAAAAAATTATTTTACTATCAATCTTAGTATGTGTTAGCTTCTCGGTATGTTTGGCTGCGAAACCAAATGTTTGGTTAATTGGTGATGGCTCTATGGCTACGGCTTCAGAATCGTTTGTGCGTGGTTGGGGTGAGGCTTTGAGTGAACATTTAGCGAAAGGTGTCGTGCTACACAATGAGGCAAAGAATGGGATGAGTTTGAAGTCCTTTGTAGATAATGATGGATTAAAGCAATTGGAGAAGCTCCCTGCTAAAGCAATGGTAATCGTGCAATTTGGTGGCAATGATTTAAATGACTTGAGCCCAGAACAATATAGTACATTGGATGCTTTTGTGCGTCGTTTTCACGATGTAGTAGAGGTCGCTCAAAAAAATAAGTTGCAATTAGTTTTGTGTACTCCACTTGCTCGCCCTTATTATCACGAAGGTTGTTGGATTGATCGTTTAGGTGGATATGATGATGTAGTACGTCGTATGGCGCAATATTTTAACTTACCACTCTTGGATTTGGAAGTAGTGACTCGTGAGTGGTGGATGTCTATGTCAGAAGCAGATGCCTCAATGTTCTACATTGGAGCAGTAGAGAATGAGGCATTCTTGTTGACAGAAGAGGGTGCGAAGAAAGTAGCAGAAATGGCTGCCGATGCGATAAGAAAAACTAAAGGCAGTAAAGTTAGCAAGATTGTAAAGAAGAAATAACTGTGCAGTTGCAGAGTGCGTTAGATTGGCTTAAGTTTTTGTTTGAAGAGTGGGAATTGTGGCTACTCTTAGGATTGTTGGTTGTAACGACTTTTCAGTTATACTACTATTTGCGTTATTTGCTAATCCGAATGCCTAAAACCGATTCTTCAGTACAAACAAGGACACTGCCGAAAGTGAGTGTGGTGGTTTGTGCGCACAACGAACGAGAGAACCTAGAAAACTATTTGCATACGTTATTGTCGCAAGATTATCCTGAGTATGAGGTGATTGTAGTGGATGACGAGTCGGAGGATAATTCATTGATCGTGCTAGAGCAGTATGCACGTCAATATCCGAATTTCTATCACACTTTTGTTCCCCAAGGTGCGCGCGTAATCAGCAGCAAGAAGTTAGCCCTTACAATCGGTATTAAAGCGGCTCACTATGATTATATCCTATTGACCGACGCGGATTGTCGTCCCGAAAGTCGCAATTGGATTCGTGAAATGATGAAGGGGTATGACCATGAATCTACTGAAATGGTAATTGGATTTAGTCCCTATTTCGAACGCGAAACATTGTTGAGTGGCTTAATTAGTTACGACACCCTATTTAATGGCTTGCAATATATGGGAATGGCTCGGGCTGGACATCCGTATATGGGAGTGGGACGAAATCTATCTTATAGACGCAGTACTTTCTTCAATAATCAAGGCTTCCAAGGTCTCTTGGATGTGCGGGCTGGAGATGATGACCTCTTTGTCAATAAAGTGACAACCAACTACCGCAAGCGTAACCATAGAAAATCCAACGTGAATGTAGTCTGCAATCCCGATGCACTAACATGGTCTGCTCCTAAAACTACGTGGAAACAGTGGATGCAACAAAAGCAACGACACCTCTCTGTATCCAATAAATATACATCACTCAATAAATTCCGCTTGACAATTGAGCCTTTTGCGCGAGGGATGATTTATATATTGCTACTTGTTGCACTATCTCTGGGAAGTCATATGTTGATGGCAACTACAATAATGTTGTGGTTCATCAGATTGCTTATAATGCTATTTGTTATTAATCGAGCAGCATATAAACTACAATTAGGCAGATTTAGTTTAGAAATAATCCTATACGACATCTTGTTGCCTATAGTCACTTTATACCTATTGACGGTAAATACTTTTAGAAAACAAAAAATATACTGGTAATACAATTTTGAACAATTCTAAACAACACTAAACAATACAATTATGGAAGAACAAAAACTCAACATCAACCTCTCGCCCGAAGTGGCAGAAGGTAATTATTCTAACCTCGCTATCGTAGCACACTCCTCATCGGAGTTTGTAGTAGATTTCGTGCGTATGATGCCTGGTCAAAAAAGTGCTAATGTACAATCACGCATCATCATGACACCAGAGAATACCAAGAAACTGCTCTTTGCGCTGCAAGAGAACGTAGCTAAATACGAGAAGCAATTTGGTACCATCAAGATCAATGGCACCCATGCCCCAGGAAGTACTATCCCTATGTCCTTCGGCGGCGGTCAAGCCTAACCATTAACCCGACCGCTCTGCGACCGCTACAGCGCAGCGATCTACAGGGCTCTGCCCGATCTACAAGCGAGCGTAGCGAGCGATCTAAAAAACAACGTTTTACTATGAAAAAGACATTCCCTGCCAGCCAACTCATTATCAATGAGGATGGTAGCATATTCCATTTGCACATTCGCCCCGAACATCTGGCGGATAAAGTGATATTAGTCGGCGACCAAGGTCGCGTAAATATGGTGGCTTCCTTCTTCGATGAAGGCAGTATCGAGTGCGATATCCAAAGCCGTGAGTTTCATACCATTACAGGAAAATACAAGGGCAAACGTATCTCCTGTATCTCTACGGGTATTGGCACCGACAACTGCGATATCGTGCTCAACGAACTCGATGCTCTCGCCAACATCGACTTCGCCACCCGCACCGAGAAAGACGAACACCGCACACTTGAGATTGTGCGCATCGGCACGTGTGGAGGCATGCAAGAGGATATCCCTCTCGGCACTTTCCTTGTGAGCGAGAAGTCCATCGGTTGGGACGGTGTCTTGGCTTTCTACGAAGGCCGTGATGAGATTGCCGACCTCGGTTTTGAGGATGCACTCGTGGACTTCATCCACTATCCTGCCAAAGCGGCTCGCCCATACGTGGTGGCTGCCAACCCCGAACTGGTCAACCGCATCGCAGGCGATGATATGATGCGTGGTTGCACCATCGCTGCCAATGGTTTCTATGGCCCTCAAGGTCGTGTATTGCGCTGTGACTTGGCAGTGAAAGACATCAACGAACGTATCACTGACTTCCGTTACGAGGGACAACGCATCACCAACTACGAGATGGAAGGTAGTGCTATCGCAGGCCTCAGCTTGCTGATGGGACACAAGGCCATGACCGTCTGCTGCGTCATCGCCCAACGCAAAGTCGAAGCCGCCAACACCGACTACAAACCTCGTATCAAACAACTCGTACAAACCGTATTAGAGAGAATTTAATTTTGGCTTTAATCTCCCTAACGACTATAAAGTCCTTACTGCCCCAAAGTCATTAACTTCTCAAAATACCACTCAATCGCCATTTGTGTTTCATGCACAAATGGCGTTTTTTTGCATTAATCTTTTTCTTCTCTGCCGCAATTTGGCACGGAGACGCATTATCTTTGCGCCAAATTTCACTACATCATGCTACCACCACTCTACTACATTTCTCATTTTGGCGTTTCAGAAGGGTTTGTTTACCTTGAGGCGACAATTAAAGAAAAATATTCACCTCTAAAATTAAATCAATATGATGAAACAAATTCCAAACTTAGCACAAATGCGTGCATTCAATGGTGACTACATCGTGTTTACAACCACCACAAGGCGAGCAAGGTATCGCACATCGCAGTAAGTAAGGACGGACGGAGAAAGCTATCTTATCAACGAGAAGGGCGAACGGGTTAGTGAAAACTAACCTGTTCCTCCGCTATCATCTCGCTATCAATTACGGTAGATATACGATAGATATACGTTAGATATACGTTAGATAAACGATAGATTATCCTATTTATACTATATGAATAGCGAATTTTGTACCCACTAAGCCCTCAAAAAATGTGGCATTTTTGCACTAAATTGCCACATTTTGGCAGTTATACTTGCATATGTGTAAGAAATTTTGTACTTTTGTGGCATTAAATGCTAATCTTATGCCCAAACAAAACACAGCTCTTTTGCTCAGCCGCTATATCTGGCTGATTGATACCATCTACTCTGCTGGTAGTATTTCTCGTGAAGAGATTGACCGTCGTTGGTGCCGTTCCTTGCTCAGCGAAGGCGAGATGGCTATTCCCGAACGCACATTCCATCGCTATAAAGATGCTATTCAGGAGCTATTTCAAATCAATATCGCCTTCAGCAAATCGCGTGGTTATTACATAGAAAACACCACCGATTTTCAGCGAAACGAGCTTCGCAAGTGGTTGATAAGCACTTTTACCGTCAATAATCTCATCAACGAGGGTGTACATCTCCGCAAACACATTGGCTTCGAGCCCATGCCCTCAGGACAGCAATATCTCACAACTATTTTAGGGGCTATCCGCGATGGAGTGCGTTTACGTGTAACGCATCAGGGCTTTTCCAAGTCCGAGGCCAAGTCTTTTACGATTGCGCCTTACGGACTAAAGGTTTTCAAGCAGCGTTGGTATGTCTTGGCACAGTCGGAGTATCCCGATGGACGGTTATTGGTATATAGTCTTGACCGTTTCACAGAGGTCGAACGTACAGATATTAGCTATACGATTCCCACCGACTTTGATATTAACGAGCACTTCCGTTCTTTCTATGGTGTCTCCAGTCTTTCGAACGCTCAACCCGAGATAGTGCAATTACGCGTGGATGCTTCACAGGTGAAGTTCTTCCGCACATTGCCTCTGCACCACTCACAAGAGGAGATTGAAACAACGGACGCATATTCTGTATTTCAGTATTATTTAGTCCCCACTTTCGAACTCACTAAAGAGATCCTTTCCAATGGTCCCTACGTTGAAGTCCTCCTTCCCCTCTCCCTCCGCGAAGAAATCCAATCCAAAGCCCAAAAAATGGCAGAACTGTATAAATAGAATGCTAAACGATTAAATATTAAAGTTATGAAAAATATGTCAAATGAACGGATGCAAGAAGTTTTTATTTTAGTTAAAGCTATTAATGATTTTGTCAATGCAAAGAAAAAGAATTTACCGTATAATATCAATGTAATAGATGAATTACATGCTAATGAAAATGCTCACAGCAGAATATTGCAGAAGTTACTTCAATATCAAGATGGCTTTTATCGATATAGAATATTGGAAAGTCTGCTACACTATATTTCACTATTAGAAGGAAAAGAAGAATTTGCGAAGATTGAGATACAAAAACCTACTATTACTCAAGAAACAGAACGTATTGATTTATGGATAAGGGATAAAGAGTCTGGTTATGCTATCATTTTAGAAAATAAGATTAAAGGAGCAGTTGATCAAGATGCTCAATTAGCAAGATACATACAATCAACACGACAAAGTGGATTTAAAGATGAAAATATATACGTTATTTATTTGCCTTCAGACGAACATGAGCCTGCGGATTATTCATGGAAACATAATAATGTTGATTATAAAAAATCTTTTGAAGATAGATATGTTAATCTATCGTTTAAATCTCACATCTTACCTTGGTTAAAAGAAGAAATTCTTCCTAATTGTATCATAAAAGAAGAACTTCTTATCTCAGCCGTTAAACAATATATTGATCACCTTGAAGGATTATTTTGGATGCGTCCTTCACAAAAAAAATTGATTATGGATAAAAAAATATTGGAACTTATTGGTCTAAAAGCAGACTCTAGTTTCGCAGAGCAATACGATAAATTTGATAAAATACTTACAGAATTAAATGCTGCGCAAGAAATGTTAAATACTTATCGTCAAAACGAATTGGATATCCTGATGAATAATTTTACTCAAAAGACAAAAAAAATATTAGGCGATGATTGGGAAATTAATGATCAAATATCTAGTGGCTCAACATGGTATCAAATATATAATAAACACTGGAAAGATTCTGGGTCTAGTATACATTTGGAGTGGTCAAAAGTATCAATAAAATCTCTTTATAAGGATTGTAAATATACATTAGTCCTGCATTTAGAGAGGGGCTGGAACAGCAAAAAAAACTTTGTCGATGCACTACAAAATGCATGTTCATTAATTGAGGCACCAAACAAAAAATCTGCTACAACTTTTTATTCTCAGACTTTTGACGCTAAGACCCCGATTGCAAAAATGAATGATGCAGAATTAGAGGATTTTTTGACCAAAGTGTATAGAAGTGAGGAGGTGACATCAATTATCGAAGCTCTTAATAAAGAGCTGCATTCTGACAATTGTGCATTTAAGATGATGTAAATGAGTATATAACTACAAAAGATAGCAAAAGAAAGTATCTTCATCTTATAAATGTAAATATTCCCAAAACAAATTATTGATACTAAATTCAATCTACTAGTGATATGAAAGCAAAATTATTTCTCTTAATGCTATTGCTCATGAGTAGTAGCGTTATTACAGCTCAAAGGAATGAGATTTCTGAAATCAAAAACAATCTTAAAAAAGAACAACAAAAAGTCAATCGTTTATTTAATGAGCAAAAAAATGTAATAGCTAAATACCAAATAGTTATTACCGATTCTAAAAAAGTAATGACTAAAGTTGATTCTTTAAAAAAGAATCCAAATTCTCCTGCCTACAAAAAGGCCGTCAAAAAAGCAGAATCATTGTCAAAAGAACGAAATGAGTTATCGGTTTTAATAGAGAATAGCAAGTATCAAATTGATTCAATCAACCAAATTATAGCAAATTATGAAACCACGTTGCAAGAATTAATGTTGTTGCAAGCTGAAAGTAAAAAAGATAAGAAGTCAGGAAAAGTAAATCTAACTCGGCAGAAGAAAGAGAAAAAAACAGAAAAACCTTCTAATAAAAATGAGAAGACTATTGAACAAGATAGTGATGTAGAGGTCGATAAAACACTAGTAAGACAAGATAAGGAAATTTTTATTGATAATGAAAGAGAAACCATAGTTGAAGAACCTAACGAAGTTGGTGATACTCCTTTAGATTTACCTGAGGATTACATATATGAGAGAGCAGATAATTCAAATGAGATAGAATCCTCTCCAATAGGATTCAAAGCACTTCTACTGAAGATTTGGAAGTTTATCAAAATACTATTTTGGATTATTATTGGTATCATAGTTCTTGTTTTGTTACTGAAAATAATTGGAAGTACAAGCACTTCATCCTCGTCTTATTCAAGCAACTCGCAGACAGATAAGGATGCTAAGCGTAGACAGATAGCTAATTTACAAAGAGATATAGCCTATTTGCAGGGTGATTTACAACGAGCAAGAGCCAATTATGCACGAGATAAATCAAGGACAAATAAGAATTATATCGCGTCATACAAGACACAAATTGCCCAAAAAAGGGCACAAATAGCAAGTATCAGGGCAAGTATGCATTAATATGATTTTGCGAATTAGGATTAGAAGAATAGCGAGGTAAAATCCAATGATCCACTACATCGCTGATACAGAGCACTATAGCGAAGTTATTTCGCGGATACCGAAGGTCAAGCGGTTACTATGGATTGCAACCGCTGACCTGAAGGATCTGTATGTAAAGAAGTCCGAGAAGACTGTCGTTCCCCTTTTGCAGATTCTCAACGATCTTGTCAAGAAAGGTGTGGAAGTACGCCTTATCCATGCCAAAGAGCCAGGACAAGCCTTCCGCGAAGATTTTGATAAGTATCCTGCTCTTTGGAGCAAGATGGAACGCCGTCTGTGTCCACGTGTCCATATGAAAATTGTGGTTATAGATAGCGAACTTGTGTATATCGGCTCTGCCAATCTCACAGGTGCAGGCATGGGTATGAAATCCGCAGCCAATCGCAATTTCGAAGCAGGTATATTAACCGACGAACTCGGCTTCATCGACGCAGCCATGAGCCACTTTGATTCCATATGGGAAGGCACTCATTGCAAACAATGCGGTAGAAAAGACTTCTGCCTCGACCGCATAAAAGAGAAATAATCACAATTCTTACTTGATATTCATTCGATTTGCCATCCAATCATCCAATCCCGTAGGCAAAGAAGATATTCAGCACCTACTTGACAATTATCATCACTTTTTTATCAACACACCAAAACAATCTTAACAATATGAACAAATACAATTTCAACGCATATCGAAAAGATACTTTGCATTCTTTACAAGTGGCAAAACATTGAATTGAAAAAGAAATCCAACGAGTTAGAGGGCAAGACCGCGAGGAATAATGTTTGCTGAAAGTTCATAGATTGGATAAATATGATAATACACCCAATAACCTTCGGCACAATCTTCGCGCGGAGAAACTTTTTTTCAAAAAAATACACCCATGTGGGAAGCCCTGTATATACTGCACTTCCCGCGTGTTGTATATACCATTTTACCATCCAAATTCTCCAATCTTCGGCGCAAAACCCCTTTCGCGCCGAAGATTTTTGCAGCATTATTATAGAGATGCATCGAAAGTGAAAAAAGGAAATCTGAAGTCAATTCAAAAAAACTTGCATATTTCAGAAAAAATCACTACCTTTGCAGCGAAATATATAGCTAATCAATTCAAATCATATGAAAAAAACAATCCTATTTGGCATGGCGCTCGTAGCACTCAGCGCATGCTGCAAACAAGAACAAACATTCGACTACACCGTGGACAAGTTTTATGACCTTGAGATTCTGCGCTACCAAGTGCCAGAATTTGACTCACTGAGTCTGCAACAAAAGACCCTCGTTTATCACCTCACCGAAGCTGCTTTGCACGGTCGTGATATCCTCTACGATCAAAATGGTCGCTACAACCTGCGCATCCGTCGCGCACTCGAAGCCCTATACACCCAATACAAGGGCGACAAGACAAGCGAGGAATTCCTCAACTTCGAGAAATATCTCAAGCGCGTATGGTTTGCCAATGGTATTCACCATCACTACGCTTCTGACAAGTTCCAACCAGAATTCTCTCAAGAGTGGTTCGTTGCTGCATGTGCCGAAGCAGGTGTGACATACGATGAGGCCATCCTACCAGTGATCTTCGACCCAACCGTAATGCCAAAGAGTTTGAGTCTTGACGGCGAAGACTTGCTCCTCGCGTCTGCTAACAACTACTACGAAGGCGTGACCCAAGCTGAAGCAGAGGCATACTACGAAGCACACAAAGACAACTCTGCAGAGCCATTGTGGATTGGTCTCAACAGCAAACTCGTGAAGGAGAACGGTAAGGTTGTAGAGCGTACCTACAAAGTAGGTGGTATGTATAGTGCCGCTCTCGAAAAAGTGGTTGAGCACCTCGAGAAAGCACTGCCTTTCGCCGAGAACGACCAACAACGCCTCGTTATCGAGAAGATGATTGAGTTCAACAAGACAGGCGACCTCCGCGCTTTCAACGAATACTGCATCGCTTGGGTGAAAGACCTCAACAGCCGCGTGGACTTCGTGAACGGTTTCACCGAGACATATGCTGACCCTCTCGGTATTACAGGTACTTGGGAGTCACTCGTGAACTTCAAAGACATGCGTGCTACCCACCGCTGCCAAACCATCTCCGACAACGCACAATGGTTCGAGGACAACTCACCAACCGACAAGAAATACAAGAAAGAGGAAGTTAAAGGCGTGAGCGCAAAGGTTATTACCGCTGCTATCCTCGCAGGCGACTGCTATCCTGCTACCCCAATCGGCATCAACCTGCCTAATGCCAACTGGATCCGCAAAGACTATGGCTCAAAATCTGTGACCATCGACAATATCACCCACGCATACAACGAAGCAGCCAAGGGCAATGGCTTCAACGAGGAGTTCATGATTAGCCCAGAGGTGATTGCTATGTATGAGAAGGCAGGTGCTTGTGGCGACTTGCATACCGACCTCCACGAGTGCGTGGGTCACGGTTCTGGTAAACTTATGCCGGGCGTGACAAAAGATGCCCTCAAGGAGCATGCTTCTACCATCGAGGAGGCGCGTGCCGACTTGCTCGGTCTCTACTATATGGCTGACCCTAAATTGGTAGAACTCGGCTTGTTGGAGGATGAAGAGGCATACAAGGGCTTCTACTATCAACAAATGATGAACGGTCTCATGACCCAACTCGTGCGTATCGAGCCAAGCAAGGACATCGAGGAGTCGCACATGCGTAACCGCCAACTCATTGCGCTTTGGGTATTCAAGAATGCAAGGAATAACGAGGTGGAGATGATAGAGCGCGATGGCAAACACTATCTGCAAATCAATGATTACGAAGGTATTCGTCGCCTCTATGGCGAGTTACTCCGCGAGATCCAACGCATCACTTCCGAGGGCGATTATCCAGCAGCTAAAGCCATGGTTGAGGAGTATGCCGTAAAAGTGGATCAAAACTTGCACAAGGAGATTTTGGAGCGCTACGAGAAACTTAACTTGGCTCCATACAAGGGCTTTGTTAACCCTGTTTATACTGCGCACTACGATGCAGAAGGCAATATCACGGATGTTACTCTTGACTATACAGAGGGCTATATCGAGCAGCACCTCCGCTACTCTCGCGATTATTCTTTCTTGCCTGACATCAATTAATGTAGTTTAAAGTTTATGGTTTAAAGTTTAAAGGCAGGAAGTAGCGGCAAGGCCGTATCCCCCAGCCTTTACACCATACACTTTACACCATACACTAAAAAAATCAATGCTCATTGAATTGCCAATATCAAAATCCATTGCCAATCGCCTATTGATTTTGCAATCCATACACGGAGACGAGCTTATGCCCGTCTCCGATACTTTGCCCGAAGATGTGCAGATTCTCCACCGCGCTTTAACTACCCTTAAAACTTTTAGAACTTCAGAAACTCTTTCAACCCCACATATCAATGTGGGAAATTGTGGTACCGCTATGCGCTTCCTCACCGCTTATTGTGCTCAGTTAGAAGGAAAAACGGTTATTCTCGACGGCGTGGAACGCATGCACCACCGCCCTATAGGTCAGTTAGTAGATGCTTTGCGTGAGATAGGCGCAGATATTGAGTATTTGGGCGAAGAGGGCTTCCCGCCTTTGCGTATTATGGGCAAGGCGCTCGACAAGAGCAAACCGATTACCCTCAACCATCCCCAATCTACGCAGTTCGTTTCCGCCTTACTCCTCATCGGCGCAAACGTCCAAACCAATAGCACCTCGCCTTACATCACTCTCACTAAAGAGATGATTTGGAATAAGGAACAAGGAACTAAGAACAAAGACAAATTACTAACGACAGATCAGACGCAGGTAACAAATCTTGGCTCTTTACTCCTTGCTCCTTACTCAGAAATCGAACGCGATTGGAGCTCCGCCGCCTTTTGGTACGAGTATGTCGCTCTTCACGGTGGTGAGATTACGCTCCCTGGCTTATTCCGCGACTCGTTACAAGGCGACAAAATCGTTGCCGACATCTTCGCTCACCTCGGCGTACATACTGAATATACCCCCGAAGGCATCACCATCGCTTCTACAGGCGTAGCCGATCTACAGCGCAGCGATCTTCAGGGCATTGATGCCCGATCTACAGCGCAGCGATCTGCGGAAGAAATCTTATGCCAAGATTTTTCCGCTTGCCCCGACCTCTACCCTGCAGTCGCTCTTACTTGCGAGCGTTTGGGCATAGAGTTACATGCCACAGGCACCGAATCGTTACCCATCAAAGAATCCGACCGCCTGCGCGCTGTGCGCGAACACTGCACCGACCACGACCATCGCATGGCAATGGCATTGCTGATAGCTGGCTACGAAGTGGACGACACCGCCTGCATCAGCAAATCCTATCCACAGTTTATGGAACAGTTTCACCGAATTAACACCTTAAAATTATAATAATATGAGAAGCAATCCTGTTTTTATGTTTTTAGCAGCTATGATGCAAGTGATGATGAGTTGCGCTCCCAGCGCGGAGAAACGCACCGACCAAGCTATTCAGCAAGTGATGAACGACTACCAAGCAGTAGGTGTCGCTGCTGTTATTGTCCAAGATGGACAGATAGTTTATGAAAAGGCGTTTGGATATGCCAATCTCGACAATCAAACACCTTTGACAACCAATCATTTCATGCGTATCGCATCTATCTCCAAGTCCTTCACCGCTACATCCCTGATGCAACTCGTGGAAAAAGGCGTCATCTCTCTCGATGATGATGTGAGTGATCTCATTGGTTTCCAAGTACGCAACCCACATCACCCAGAGGTACCTATTACATTGCGCATGGTGCTCTCACACACAGCCAGTTTCCGCGACCCTGAGAATTATTCCACACTCAATCATCTCAATCCTGCTGTGAATAGCGATTGCAGTGCCACCTATTACGATTACGCTCCTGGTACGGGCTACAACTACTCTAATTTAGGGCTCAACTTCGCAGGCGCTATCCTTGAGAAAGTGTCAGGCATACGTTTTGACCGCTATGTAAAGGATAGCGTAATAACACCACTTGGATTACATGCAGGACATAATATTGACGAACTAGACATGAGCAAATGTGCTTCCATCTACCGTTATCGCGACGGACAATACGTAGAATCCGATGCCTACGGCAGCGTGGCGCACCGACTCGATGATTATATCATGGGCTACTCCGCACCTATATTCTCGCCTACTGGCGGCGTAAAGATCTCTGCTCACGACTTGGCTACCTATATGATGATGCACATGAACTATGGCCAGCTCAATGGCGTGCGTATCATCTCCGAGGAGAGTGCCAAAACCATGAAAACACCCGTATGGATCAAGCTAACAGACGACTACTACGAGGACCAATACGGATTGTGCCTCATGGAGTTTGTAGATTTCCTAGATGATCCTCACTACAATACGCCAGGCAACTACCCTGTGGGACATACGGGTGACGCATACGGATTACGTAGTATCATGATATGGAGCCCTACGGATGGTTGGGGTATCGTAGCCATCACCAATGGGTATGTAATCAATCCCGAAAAAGATGTCCTTGAAGCATTGGCTAATGCCATCTATAAGGCGTATTTCGGCATATCTCAGTCGTGTGGAAAAACGGCTCAACTGACGTACGAACCATTTACTGGCGAGTTACGCCATGCTTTTGGTATCTCTACCAACACCCGCACCACTACTCCCATCGTGCTCACCCGCATCACGCTGGGTGACCAAACGGGATACGGCGAGGCGGCGCTGCCCCCTTATCTCAAGGAGACACAAGAGTCGGTCTGCGCTTTTCTGAAGTTGGCGCAACCTGTTATCAATAGCTGCCGCGAGCCACTGAATGTGGATAGTATCATGCAACTCGTCAACGACCTTGCCCCAGGCAATCATGCAGCGAAGGCGAGCATCGACATTGCTTTGCACGACCTTGATGGTAAACTCCACGGACAGCCTCTGTGGCAGATGTGGGACATTGATCCAAATGCTACCCCTTGTACCAGCTATACGATTGGCTACGATGCCAGCGATTCGATTGTGCAGCTCAAGGTGCGCGAAGCCGACTGGGCAAAAATCCTCAAAGTCAAACTCGGTCGTGAGGAGGCAGAAGACAAGCGTATGATTCGCCTAATTCGTAGCATTAGCACCAAACCTATCTATGTAGATGCCAACCAAGGTTGGCCCACCAAAGAGCATGCGCTGAAGATGTGCCAATGGTTGGCTGAACAGGGTGTGGTACTTATTGAGCAGCCTATGCCCAAGCATATGAACGAGGAACATGCTTGGCTTTGCGAGCGGGTAGAACTGCCTATTATCGCCGACGAGGCATGCCAAACGTATGCCGATGTAGCAGGGCTGCAACCCTACTATGACGGTATCAATATCAAACTGATGAAGTGTGGCGGAGTAGCTGAGGCGCGTAAGATGATCGCTTTGGCGCGTGAGTTGGGTATGCAGGTAATGATTGGCTGTATGACAGAGACCAGTGCAGGTATCTCTGCGGCTGCGATGCTGAGTCCGTTGGTGGATTATGCCGACTTAGATGGTCATGTACTGCTTGCCAATGACCCTTACGAGGGTATTCAGTTGGTGGATGGCAAGTTGACGTTGGTCAACAAACCGGGCACTGGCGTCACCCCGCTCTAACTTATAAAAATGGGCAATTTATAGAAACGCTTTTCTCTCAAACAACCACCCGCATATGAAAAAACTCATCCTGTTCATTATCCTAATGGCTGTCACATGCCTCGCCCATAGCACCGAATATGTCATGAATTATTGCCCCGTCACCCCCGTGCGCGAAGAACCATCCCATGCCGCCGAACAGGCTACCCAGTTGCTCTTTGGCGAAGTTTGCGAAGTGATGGATCGCCACTCCAGCTGGACCAAAATCCGCTCCACTATGGATAGACAAGTAGGCTGGGTAGTATCTAAGATGATGACGCCAGTTAGCTATGAGGAGGTCGAGCGCTATCAACAAGCCGATGCGATGGGCGTAGTGGCTACACCTATGGCGGTGGCTACTGCCACTGTCACTGGCGAGCAAATGATGCTTACCATCGGCACACGATTGCCATTCTATAAAAAAGGCACTTTCGAAGTGCTGGGAAAGAAATATAAGATTAATCATCGTTGTGTGTATGAGCTTAAAGGTGAGAGGTTAGAGGTTAAAGGCGAGGATATCGTGCGTGTGGCACAATCGTTGCTGAACGTCCCCTACCTATGGGGTGGAAAGAACATAATGGGCTACGACTGCTCAGGCTTCACGCAAACGGTGTATAGCGTGTTTGGCATTAATCTCTTGCGCAATGCCCGCGAACAGGTCACGCAAGGACAAGTGGTGAGTTCGTTGGCTGAAGCCCAACCCAGCGACTTGGTATTCTTCGACCATTCGGACCGCAACCCAGAGGCTACGAAGATAACGCATGTGGGTATGTTGATTAGTCCAACGGAGGTCATCCATTGCGCTGGCTACGTGCATGTGGATAAAATCGATGAGATGGGTATCCGCCTTACCAATGGCAAACTATCACACCATCTGGTGCAGATCAAGCGTTATTTGTAAGCGGGATAATGGATGGACAATAGTCATACCAACAATAGATAGATGTCATTCGAGAAACCACAAATAACAATCGTTGTTCCTCGGCGTGGAATCAATGACGAAGGCAAGGGCAAGAAACATGCCCTCTATCGCCTCATATCTGCTGCGGAAACGGACTATGTATGGATGATGGACGATGACATCCTACCGTCTCCCATCAGCAATAGTGTCTTCAGTGAGCATCGCGAACGATCTACAGCAAAGCAATCTACAGCGAGCATCGCGAGCGATCTACAGCAAAGCGATCTCCTCATCCTGCCTTTACGGATGGAATCGAAAAGGGAGAAACCATCGCTGCTGGAGCGTTTGCAGATAGCGGAGTATGCGGCTATCCAGCAACTTACCATCGAGACTGCCAAGCGAGGGCACGCAGTTATGTGTAGTGGAGCAAACCTTATCGCCAAGCGCGATAGATGGTTGGAGTCCTACCCGGACTTGCACACCGAAATACCCAGTGGCGATGATATGTTTCTCTTAGAGTCCTTCAAACGTCGGGGGCTGAAGATTGCGGTGAGTGAGAACGAGGAATTGACTGCTATTGTTCGCCCTCACACCTCGTGGAGCTCGTTTTGGAAACAACGTATGCGTTGGGCAGGCAAAGCGCCCAAATACACCGACAAAGATATCCTTTGCTGCGGAGCAATCGTATTGATAGCCAATGTGATACAGGTGTTATGTCCTGTGGCTTTGATTGTGAAGTTTCCGATTGAATATCACTTGATTAAGAAACGCGACAAGTCGGTTGGCTTCGGTACAGCGTTGCTGCTGGAGGTGGTATATCCATTCTATATGTTGATTTGTTTGATAGGCGGATTATTGCGCCGCCGTTGGTAAACCCCATTAAATTTAGAACGTATGAAGATTACGAAGAAGATTGTATTGCAGGAAAATGAGATGCCTACCCAATGGTATAATATTGTGGCAGATATGCCCAATAAACCTGCTCCGTTACTCAATCCCGTTACGCGTGAACCGCTGAAAAAAGAGGAGATGAGTTCGCTATTTGCAGAGGCATTAGTAGAGCAAGAGTTCTCGCAAGAGCCGTATATTGATATACCCGAAGAAGTGCAAGAACTATATCGTATCTTCCGCCCAACGCCTCTTGTGCGTGCCAGTGGACTGGAGAAAGCACTGGATACACCTGCCAAAATCTACTTCAAAAACGAGAGTGTCAGCCCCGTTGGCTCGCACAAACTGAACTCTGCAATACCTCAAGCATATTACAATAAGCAGCAGGGAATCAAGCATATGACCACTGAGACAGGAGCAGGGCAGTGGGGCTCTGCGTTGTCTATCGCGTGCAAACACTTTGGATTGGACTTAACCGTATTTATGGTGAACTCCAGCTACGAGCAGAAACCATACCGCAAGTCCGTGATGCGCACCTATGGGGCAACTATCATCCCTTCGCCATCCTTCACCACCGAAGCTGGGCGATCGCTGAGAGCACAGTTCCCCAATACGCCAGGCAGTTTGGGCATGGCAATCTCAGAGGCGGTGGAAGTGGCTCGCAAACAGCCAGATACGCGATATGGATTGGGCTCGGTGCTCAATCACGTATGCCTCCATCAGACTATCATCGGCGAGGAAGCCCGCAAGCAAATAGAGATAGCAGGCGACTATCCTGATGTGGTGATTGGATGCTTTGGTGGCGGTAGTAATTTCTGCGGAATAACCTTTCCATTTATGCGTGATAACCTAACCAAAGGATATAAAACGCGCTTTATTGCTGCCGAACCTGAGGCGTGTCCTAAGCTAACGCAAGGACGATTTGAATACGATTTTGGTGATACTGAAGGCTTTACGCCGCTTATCCCAATGTTTACGTTGGGGCACGACTTCGAGCCAGAAGCCATCCATGCAGGTGGATTGCGCTATCATGGTGCGGGGGCTATCGTCAGCCAATTGCGCCAAGATGGACTGATAGAGGCGGTGGATATCAATCAGTTGGATAGTTTTGAGGCGGGTGTACTCTTTAGCCAAGTGGAAGGAATTATCCCTGCGCCCGAATCTACACATGCCATCAAAGCGGCTATAGATGAGGCACTTAAGGCAAAAGAGGAAGGCGTAGAGCGAGTGATACTATTCAACCTATCAGGTCATGGACTAATCGATATGGCGTCGTATGATAGGTATTTCGCAGGCGAACTGAAGAAATGATATCCGATAGATATAAAAAAACAAATGAGAGGCACGTCTGCCTCTCATTTGTTTTGTGGAACTAATTCCAACTGTTCGTAGGAAATTACTCAGCCACTTCCTCTGTTTCGAACTCAGGAACTGCTTGAACAGCTTGCTCTGCTTCGTAAGCCTCTTGCACTTGCTCAGTAATGGCACTACCTTCTTCGGTAGAAGCAGCATTACTTTTGTTGAAACCAACAGCTACAATACTCAAAACGATAATAATAGCCATCAGTGTCCAACTTGCTTTTTCCAAGAAGTCAGCAGTCTTAGGAGCACCCATTACTTGGTTTCCGCTAGAGAAACCTGCAGCCAAACCGCCACCCTTGCTGTTTTGAACAATCACAAGAAGTGTGAGCAATACTGCTGCAATAACAATTAAAATAGTTAATAGTACGTACATAATTTATTGTTTTAAAAGTTTTAAAAGTTTCAAAGTTCTAATGGTAAATAACACAATCAGCCGACAAAGGTACAACTTTTTTTTGATACTACCAAATTTTTTACCATTTTGCGACCGTGTCGTTGTAAATTTGCTCAGCAATCTCAATAATCATAGTATTACATAACTCATCTTGCACATCAGTGAGCATTTGTGATGAATCGAAAGTCTGGTATGCAGTGTATGTTTTCTCAAAGCTCTCTTCAGGTGCTACGTTGTTGGTGAATCGAACCTTTACCGTAATGGTCAGTTTCGTTTCCGAAGCATAACTGTCAGCCGAAACCGCCATAGGTGTGAGTTGGTAACCTGTAATTTCGCCTTCTAGCTCAAG
This sequence comes from uncultured Bacteroidales bacterium, assembly GCA_937891975.1. Lineage (GTDB taxonomy): Bacteria > Bacteroidota > Bacteroidia > Bacteroidales > Paludibacteraceae > Colicola. The sequence goes on along the minus strand of CALAUA010000015.1, from coordinate 41,278 downwards.
ATTACCACCACGCCGCACTTGTTCTAGTCGTGTTTGACGTTGAAAGAGGTCGCGAATACCATCCGATAAGTTGTTGGATAGTGGCGCATATACCAATGCTGCCATATTGGGAAAATCAGCGATGGAGATGGTCTTGGTGGTGGAATAGTCGATAGAAGCACCGTTGAATTTATAGGATATAGTGCAACTATTCATTAGGAACAACGCGGCGATGATAATCGGATATCGAATAATGGATATAGGGTATTGGAGATTTTTCATAGTCCGTAATCTTTGATTTTGCGATATAATGTACGTTCACTTAATCCTAATTCAATGGCTGTTGCCTTACGATTGCCGCCATTCTTCAGTAGAGCTCGTTGTATCGTATCTTTTTCCATATCAGCGAGTTTAAGGTCTTTAGTAGGCTCTTCTATAGCTACTTCAGGCTCTATTTCTTGCACTAATGACAAGTCAGAAGGAGCTATAATCTGACCTTGTTCCCACTCCACGAGTTCATCTTCTCTTTTTGCGCGTGAGTCGTGATTTTGTAAAGCAGAAAGTTGATCTTTCATCTGATTCATATCGCGCTTCATCTCGAATAGTACCTTATAGAGCAACTCGCGTTCGTTCATATAGGTGTCATGCGCATTTTGTGAGTGTTGCCCCATAAGTGCTAGACCTTGATGCATTTGATGAACAGGCAAGTAATGCGACAGAATATCGGGAGTAATCTCACGACGCTGCTCTATAATACTAATCTGTTCTGCTACATTCTTCAGTTGGCGCACGTTGCCTTGCCAGTAGTAGGATTTGAGCATTTCCGTCGCTTCATCCGTCAAGCGAATAGCAGGCATGCGATATTTCTCAGCAAAATCCACCACAAACTTACGGAAGAGTAGAGGAATGTCTTCTTTGCGCTCACGTAGTGCAGGTACTTTAATCTCAACTGTATTCAGACGATAATATAAATCCTCGCGGAAACGCCCAGTCTCAATGGCTTGAGGAATATTGAGGTTAGTGGCAGCCACTACGCGTACATTAGTTTTTTGTACATGCGAACTACCCATACGGATAAATTCACCCGTCTCGAGAACACGCAGCAATCGGGCTTGCGTAGAGAGAGGTAATTCACCTACTTCGTCCAAGAACAACGTACCGCCATCTGCTATCTCAAAATATCCTTTGCGCTCACTTTTAGCATCAGTAAAAGCACCTTTTTCATGTCCAAATAGTTCGCTATCAATCGTTCCCTCTGGTATAGCACCACAGTTAACGGCGAAGTATGGACCATGTTTGCGTGCGGAATATTGATGAATAATCTTTGGAAAATGCTCTTTACCTACACCACTTTCGCCTGTAATCAACACACTCAAATCGGTCAAAGCCACTTGCACAGCAATCTCTATACCACGATTGAGTTGAGCACTATTGCCAATTATGCTGAACTGTTGTTTTATTCGTTGTAAATCTTTTTGTTCCATAGTTAATTATATGTTTATTCTTCTGAGAAATGCACAAGCACGTGGCGATATGAATTGAAAATCTTGGATTTTGAGACGAAACCGAGGTAGTGTTTCTGTTCATCTACTACGGGTAAGTTCCATGCGCCCGTATCCTCGAATACTTCCATTACTTTCCCCATTGGCATTGTGTCAATTAGGACGGCTTGAGGAGAGTTCATTAGTTGTTTCACCGTGAAGCGGTTGTACAAGCGCGGTTGGAACATGATATTGCGCACTTCATCTAATAGCAGAATACCCAACAATTTGCCATCTGCATCTACGACGGGGAAAATGTTGCGATTGCTTTGCGCAATCACTTTGACCAACTCGCCCAACGTCATTTCGGGATTTAGTGTACGTAAGTCCGTTTCCAAGACATTCTCTACCTTCATTAATGTTAGTACAGAGCGATCTTTGTTGTGTGTAAGTAGTTCGCCCTTTTGTGCCAATCGCATCGCGTACAAGCTATGGGGCTCAAATATCTTGATTGTCAAGAATGAGATGACAGATACAGCCATCAATGGCATAAAGAGATGATAACCACCTGTGAGTTCGGCAATAAGGAAGATACCTGTCAGTGGCGCATGCATCACACCTGCCATTAAACCCGACATACCTGCTAGTGCAAAGTTGGCTTCGGGTACACCTATGCCAATAATATTCATCAGTCGGGCGCAGATGAAGCCCGTGATGGCTCCCATAAAGAGTGATGGTGCGAAGATTCCACCCACACCGCCACCACCATTCGTGGCTACTGAAGCAAATATTTTTAGTAGTACAATGGCAGAGAAATAACCAAGCAAAATCCACGAACTTGTGCCTAAATGCTCAAAAGGACTATTTGCAATGGCCGAAACCGAGTCACCATTGATAAGTTGCTTAATCACATCATATCCTTCACCATAGAGTGGCGGAAAGAGGAAAAGCAATAAACCCAATATCGAACCGCCTACTAAGAATTTTACCCAAATATTTTGCACATGGCGCTTGAAGAGTTGCTCTAGTGCATTCATTCCACGGGTGAAATACAGCGACACCAGTCCACACATCACACCTAGAATCAAATACCAAGGCAAGCGTTCTACAAAGAATGGCTCGCTATGGGTGAGAGGAAACATTGCCTCTTGTCCATTTGCTAAAAAAGATATGGCAGTTGCGGTAACGGATGAAATCAGCAATGGAGCCATGCGAGTCATTGTGAGGTCCATCATTAGTACCTCAAGGGTAAATACCAAACCAGCGATGGGTGCTTGAAATATTCCACCAATAGCACCTGCCGCACCACAACCAATCATGAGCATCATCGTCTTTTGATCGAGGCGGAAAAGTTTGGCGAGATTACTACCAATAGCTGCACCAGTTAAGACTATTGGTGCCTCGGCTCCAACCGAACCTCCCAAACCGATAGTTAGTGCTGAGCCAACTAGCGACGACCATGTATTATGCAACTTAATAATGGATTTGCGCTGCGAGATAGCATAGAGAATCTTAGTTATACCGTGCGAAATATCATCTTTAACCACGTATTTGACAAATAATCCTGCTAATGTAATACCTATCATCGGCGTGATTAAATACCACCAATGGTGTTGGGCAATTAGTTGGTTTTCAACCAAATGTTGTATTGCGTGAATCATGAGTTTTAACAACTGTGCTGCACATGAAGCCAATGCTCCCACAAAGAAACTCAAGATTAACACTAAGTTTTTTTGTGGAATGTGCTGCTCGCGCCACGCTATAAATCGGTCGTATGTATTCTTATCTCTAAGCACAGAATATTAAATTACTCATCTTGTGTATCCCAACCTATACCACGATATTTGTCCAAATCCCAATCTTCTTCCACTTCGTTGAGGTAGATGGTATGTGGTTCATCATTTTCGTCCTCATCCTCTTCCACGCGTTCGATGACTTTCACATCAATAGGGCTATGTGATATTTCGATGACTTGGTTTTGTTCTTTATTCAGTTCTTCCCAAAGCATGTCTTTTAGTTCGGTAATACCCATGTTGCTTGCAGAAGAGAAGCAAATAACAGGAATATCCAGTTCATCAGATAATTGTCGGGTGAGTTTATTGAGATCTATATCTGAATCTGCGATATCACATTTGGATATCGCTAAGATGCGTGCCTTGGTGAGTAGTTGAGGATTATATTTCTCTAATTCCGAGAGCAAAATCTCGTATTCTTTTTTGATGTTCTCTGTGATGACGGGTACCATAAACAATAGTACCGCATTACGTTCAATATGGCGTAAGAAGCGTAGTCCTAAACCACGACCTTCTGCAGCTCCCTCAATGATACCAGGAATATCTGCCATACAGAACGATTGGTTATCACGATATGACACGATACCTAACTGCGGAGTTAACGTAGTAAATGGATAGTCAGCAATCTCTGGTTTGGCAGCACTCACCACGGAAAGTAATGTGGATTTACCTGCATTTGGGAAACCTACTAAACCTACATCTGCCAATACTTTTAGTTGCAGAATAACATTCGCTTCCATGCATGGTTCACCCGGTTGTGCGTAGCGTGGAGCCTGGTTGGTAGCTGTACGGAAATGCCAATTACCTAGACCACCTTTGCCGCCGCGAAATAGGATAATCTCTTCTTGGTGCTCCTTAATTTCGCACATATATTCTCCTGTGTCACCATTGTAAACTACTGTACCACAAGGCACTTCGATGACTTTATCTTCGCCATCTTTACCAAACGAACGAGATGGACCACCATGACCTCCATCGGTGGCAAAGATGTGCTTTTGATATTTGAGGTGAAGCAATGTCCAGAGATTGCGATTACCGCGAAGAATGATATGTCCTCCTCGTCCACCGTCGCCACCATCAGGACCACCTTTCGGTACATATTTAGCACGATGGAAGTGCAAACTACCTGCACCACCTTTGCCTGAACGGCAGTATATTTTTACATAATCAATAAACGAGGATGAAGCCATTATTAGGTGTTTAGTGTTTGGTTATTTTTGAATTAATTGCAGGATGTGATCTATTTGGCTAAACGTATCATCAACAGAGTAGTTGCCGTTGATGGCAAAGTAATTATGACGATGCAAATAATAGGAGCACACAGGTTGTGTCTCTTCGTGGAAAATTTGTATGCGCTTTTTGATAGTCACATAATTATCATCTGCACGACCACTAGTTTTTCCACGATTCAGCAAGCGCTTGATGATTTCATCCTCTTCTACATACAAGTCAATCATCACGGCTTTCATGTTGCGACGCTCAAGGAGCAACTCTAATGCTTCTGCTTGAACTACTGTACGTGGAAAACCGTCAAAGATAATACCTTTGCAGTCTGCTGGCAGTGCATCTAAATAATGTTCAATCAGATGGTTCATTTTGTGATCTGGTACTAGGTTGCCTTTTGAAATAAGGGCATCTATCTCTTTCCCTAGTTCACTGCCTGACTTTATTTCTTGGCGCAGTACATCGCCTGTTGAGAGGTGCTGCAAACCATATTTTTCTACAATCAGATCAGATTGTGTTCCTTTTCCGCTACCTGGAGCACCACAAAGAATAATATTTAACATAGTCTGTTCGTTTTTATAGTTAATAATTCTCTTACGCTTAATAGATTAAATGAGGTTTTGACGCAAAAACGAGTTGCCCAAAGAGCAACTCGTTATACGCGATAAACGACTCTTAAAGAGCCAAGCCTTTACCAGCTTTAAATTTAGCTACCTTCTTAGCAGGAATTTCAATCTTAGCACCAGTTGCAGGGTTAACACCTTGACGAGCTGCTTTCTCAACAACAGCGAATGTTCCAAAACCAACGAGTTGTACGCTCTCACCCTTTTGAAGGGCACCAACAATAGCATTAACAGTTGCTTCGAGAGCCTTTTGAGCTTGTGCTTTAGGCATTTGTGCTTCAGCTGCGATAGCAGCTACGAGATCAGATTTGTTCATACAAACTTAATTTAATTTATTAAACGTTTAATTAATTATTATCGGCTTTTTCCGAAAATCTTGGGCAAAGATACTACAAATTTTAGATATATCCAATACTTTTGACAAAAAAATGCATTTTTTCTGCCATTTTTTCTCGTTTTAATTGTTTTGCATAGTTTTTGTAGTTGTTAATTTGTGTAAAACATAATTATTAAATGATGCGTAATTTACCCCCTATTACAAAAAATCTGCTAATCATTAATCTTATTTGTTGGTTGGCAAGTATTGTTTTTGAACGTTATGGCGTTGATCTCAACCACTATTTAGGCTTGCACTATATCACAGCGTCTGACTTTTATTTTTGGCAACCGTTTACTTACATGTTTATGCATGCTGGCTTCACGCATATGTTCTTCAACATGTTTGCGGTCATGATGTTTGGTCCTGCTTTAGAAGAGCATTGGGGGAGCAAACGCTTTTTAATTTATTATTTAATCACAGGTTTAGGTGCAGCAATAGTACAAGAGTGTGTTTGGGCACTGCAATTGCAACCTGTGTTGGCTTCGCTTGATCCTGTAATGGCTAGTAAATTAGCTAACCGCGTTGTGACTATTGGTGCTAGTGGTGCAGTATTTGGTATATTGCTTGCTTTTGGATGGCTTTTCCCTGATGTGCGGATGTTCATCATGTTTATACCTATACCTATCCGTGCGCGCACGCTCGTGATTATCTATGCACTTATCGAACTTTTCGCAGGCTTAGCACCTTCTTCTAGCGATAATGTAGCACACTTTGCTCACCTTGGTGGTATGATATTTGGTTGCATACTGATTCTGTGGTGGCAGTATGGTGATAGATTCAAAAATAAATGGCGCGACTTATTCCGTCCGCGTCATCCTCGTATCAAACGTGATGATGACTCTGTAGATTATCGTGATTATCACTACCACGAACCCTTGTAAATCTCCGATTCCAATACCCTACCAACCAATAGTGGCTATCACAGGATAGTGGTCTGAATACCTCTCTTTACCCACACGACAAGCAAGAGGATATAGGGCGCGCGATGTAAATATATAGTCAATCCTCACACCTATGCCTTTGCGTACATAGGTGCTTCCATAGCGCCCCACGCTACTCTCTGCAAAGCAATCACGTAATCCCATATTCATCATCCAATATATAGCTGATAATGGTATAGCATTGAAGTCGCCCACTGCGATGACAGGATAGGGCGAGTGATATATGGCTCTACGTACCGAGTAGGCCTGCTTACGACGTAATTGGTTGGCATGCGTCAATTTCCGATTTAGCGAACTCTCGCGCAAAGTGTTAGCACCCAGCGAGTCAAGATTAAAATCGTTGCCATTTAGTCGAAAACTCTCTAGGTGATTGACCACCAAGCGTAGCGTATCTTTTCTCACCACTACATCACATTGGCTGCTGATATTCGACTGCGACTCATAGCGAATAGTCTGTTTATTGATCAGTGGATAGCGCGAGAATACCACATTACCAAACTGCCGACGGCTATTATACACTTTAAAATCGTAATAGGTATAAGGATACTCACGCATAGCATCGCGCAAATCGGGTAAGGTAAAGCGATTAGGATTTTTATACACCAATACTTCTTGCAAACACACTATATCGGCCTTTTGTTGCTTGATATAGTTTAGCATTGCTAGTTTATCTTCCGCGTTCTTATCCACTAACATGCCGTTGGTGTTGTATGTCACCACTGTCAATGCGTGTTCGGTTCTTCTGATTTTCTGCCACGGCATACGGTGTGACAATAGTGACCATGCGCACCAACCAACGCTGATGACTACCACTATCAATACTATTCTCCGAATAACTCTAAACACTAAACTCTAAACCTTAAATTCTAACCTCCTTACTACTTCCCTTCCAACACCACCAATGGTATTAACATCTCCTCCATGGATATACCGCCATGTTGGAAGGTATTGCGATAGAATTGGGCGTAATAATTGAAGTTATTGGGGTAAGCGAAGAAGTCGTTACCTGTGCAGAATACATAACTACTGCTCACGTTTGGACATGGCAAACCAACTTGCTTTGGACGTGTGATTTCAAAGCAGTTTTTCGATTGGAAGTTCAACGATTTGCCCACTTTGTAGCGTAGGTTGGTGTTGGTGTTCTTATCGCCAATGATCTGCACTGCATTATTCACGTGCGTAGTGCCATGGTCGGTAGTCAGTACCACTTTGTACCCTAATGCAGCGATCTTGCGAAACATCTCCGCCGTAGGCGAGTGCTTAAACCAACTCAAAGTAAGACTTCTATATGCTGCTTCATCATTTGCCAATTCGCGCATCATTTTGCTGTCGGTGCGCGAATGCGAAAGCATATCGATAAAGTTCAGCACTACTACATTGAGTGGTGTCTTTAGTCCTTTAAATTGTTTAGTGATTTTCTCGCAGAAGTCGCTTTCATTCACTTTGTAATAACTATACCCATAGCGTTTGCGGAAGCGGTCAAGTTGTGTTTGAAGCAAAGCTTCTTCGTTGTTGTTTTTGCTTTCTTCTTCATCTTCTTCTATCCACAAGTGAGGGTACATCTCTTGTATTTGTAGCGGACTCAAACCAGCAAAGATGGCATTACGTGCATATTGCGTGGCAGTTGGCAGCATAGAGGTGTACATCTGCTCTTCTTTCACTGTGAACCATTCCGACAAGAAGGGTTGTATTACTTTCCATTGATCGTATCGGAAGTTATCAATCACCACGAAGAATACTTTTTCGCCATCATCTACTAGCGGAAACACATACTTCTTCATCACGTCTTGCGACATAATCGGACGTGTGGTTGGATTGGCCCACCAATGCTCATAGTTCTTCATTACGAATTTGGCAAAGGCGTTGTTGGCTTGTTCTCGTTGCATGCGTAGCATATCATGCATTGCAGAGTCTACATGCTCCAATTCTAACTCCCATCGTGTTAGTGTGCGCTCTATCGCCATCCACTCTTCTATCGTGTTGGCGGTGTCAATCATATAGGTGATGTCTGAGAACTCTTGACGATAACTCGTGTTAGTGTGCTCTTCCACAATCTCGCGTTGGTGAATATGCTTCTTCAAACATAGCAGTATCTGACTTGGGTTCACAGGCTTAATCAAATAGTCAGCTATCTTCTGTCCGATAGCTTGTTCCATGATATGCTCCTCTTCTGATTTGGTAATCATCACCACAGGCAGAGTGGGACATAGCGCCTTAATCTCTTGTAGTGATTCCAAACCCGACAAACCTGGCATGTTTTCATCCAAGAAAACAATATCGAATTGCTGTTCACGACAAGCATCAATAGCGTCTTGTCCGTTGTTCACAGGGATTACTTCGTACCCCTTCTCTTGTAAATAAATAATGTACGGCTTCAGTAGGTGAATCTCATCGTCCGCCCAGAGTATTCGGTTCATAGTTCCTCCATTTGTTTATTAGGTTTAACATGTCTTCTGCCCATTCGCTATCAAACTGCATCCACTCACCTGAGCGTGGGTGGGCAAAGCCCAAGGTCTTGGCGTGTAGCACCTGTCGAGGACAAAGTGCAAAGCAGTTCTGTATGTATTGTTTGTATTTCTGTGTGCGCAATCCTTTCAACACTTCCATTCCGCCGTATTTCTCATCTGCAAATAGCGGATGTCCAATACTTTTCATATGTACGCGTATTTGATGCGTGCGTCCAGTCTCCAATCTACACTCTACGAGGGTTACATAAGGGTAACGCTCTAGTACGCGCCAGTGGGTGATGGCCTCTTTGGCATTGGGGTTTTCTTCCAAATCCCATATCCTGTATATAGTGCGATCGCGATTATCTCGTGCTAGTGCCCCCTCAATCGTGCCATTATCTTCCGTAAATGTACCCCATACCAGTGCATTGTAGGTACGCTCGGTGGTGTGCTCAAAGAACTGCTGCCCTAGACTAGTCTTAGCTTCAGGTGTTTTAGCTATTAGTAGCAAGCCACTTGTGTCCTTGTCAATGCGATGTACAAGTCCTATATTGGGGTCATTGATGTCTAATTTGTCGCGGAAATAGTATGCCAAGGCGTTGAGTAGAGTATGCTCATAGTTGCCATGTCCAGGGTGAACCACCATACCTGCAGGCTTGTTGATTACTAGTACATCATCATCTTCATATATTATGTTTAGGGGAATATCTTCAGGATGGATGGTATAATCGTGTGGTTCGTGGTCGAGAAGTACTTGTACGATGTCAAGTGGCTTAACCTTGTAGTTGCTACTTACGGGTTTGCTGTTGACCCACACGTTGCCAGCATCGGCAGCATTTTGGATACGATTACGCGAAGTGCCTGGCATATGTTCTGCCAAGTACTTATCTACACGCTGCGGTGTCTGACCTTTGTCCACCTCACTCCGCCAACGTTCCCACACTTCTTGCTCCATATCCACTATTTCTCATCTTTAACCTTTAACCTTTATCCAATAGCCCCAAGGGCGTTCAATATCCGTTTAAAAAAACTCCTCCTCATCCACCTCATTATCTGCCGTCACAGTTTTTTCTATGTCGGTTGATAGTTTGAGGTTCACACTAGTTCCTTCTACAATTGTTGTGCCACTTTCGGGCGATTGACTATATACAATATACAAATCTTTCGTTTCTTCTGTGGGCTCTACGTCATATTCCACTACGCCTACTGTCAGCATGTTCCCTAGCAACCATGAGCGAGCGTCATACAGCGATTTACCTATTACCGATGGCACTGTTACGTTTTCCGTACCTTGTCCTTTACCTACAACTAATGTGACGGCTGTGCCTTCCTCCAGTCGCGTGCCTGCTACTATTGAACTATCATTTTGGCGAATATCTAGGATGATATTCTTGTAAGTAGATGGCTCATATAGTATTTCAGACACCTGCAATCCCAACACATCTATGGTTGTTTCTGCTTGTCGCAAACTTAGGTCGCGCAGTTCAGGCAGAAATACAGGTCTGCGGAAGCGTGCATTCTGTATGGCATAGATATTGCGTCCATGTTTTACTTTTGCTCCCGCTTGTGGATTTTGCTCCACAATAGTGCCTAGAGGGGTTTTGTTGGAGAAGGTGGAGTCTATCACCACTACGTACAACCCTTCTGACTCCGCCACTATTTGTGCTTCTTCTATATACAAACTAGTGATGTCTGGCACTACTATTTCTTCTCCATGTTGGGTGTAGTGCCTTAGGGATAGTATTACGGTCAGTACCACTACTATCACCACCACCACGGCTATTATCATGTTAATGAGTACAAATCCCCCATTACTATTCATCCAATTTGCTTTCTTTGCCATAATTATAGATATTCACATTCTTACTGTTTAACCTCTCACCGTTATTCACTGCCATTCGCCAATTTAGCCTGCAAAAGTACAAAAAAAAACGCATATATGCAAAAAATATTTGTTTATTTGCATTTTTTTACTACCTTTGCACTCATTTACAAATTAGTAGGTGATTTAGGATACTTCACCGAGGGATTATACCTTCATCTACTTACCTCTATTCACTATTGTTCACCGATATTAACCGATATAAACCCAAATAAAAAACATGTCACAAGCAACATTTATCACCCCTGTTGACTCTATGAGGGCAAACTCAACAAACAAGGCAAGACCATTTTCCGCCGCAAACGTGTCTTTGATTCCCAAGGCAATGTGATTGGCGAATTTGCCCAAGAATCGTATGTAGTAGAAAATCCACGTGATGGGAAGAAGAATCCACCTACGGGTGCCGAGAAGGCGAATATAGATAGTTGGCGTATGGCTTGCCAACGTGCGAAAACGGAGATGGCGGGTCTAGACTGCTTTATCCGTGCCACCATCTACCGCACACTGATGCAAAATAATAGTAAAAAGACAATTCCTCTTGCATATTCCAAAATAAAATACTACCTTTGCAGCAACTTTGCTGCTAAGTGCAAGGTTACATTGTCTGGCAAGGTGTTTGTTCTACCAATCCGCAAAGGTATTAGAGCGGGCTAAATATTCTTTGATATGAAAAAGTTTACATTTTTACTAATTGTGTTTTTTTGCAGCATCTCTTATGTTATTGCTGCTGATTGGAATTTTGCGGTAGTGTGTGAATCAGGACAGACCCTGTATTGTAAGATATGTACAGACTCTACTATTTCACTCACGTATCCTGCTTATTTTAGTAGTAATACTGATACCTTTTACAAGGGATATGATAGACCGACGGGAGATTTAATTATTCCAGAGACTGTAATGAATCAGGGTAAGGTATATTATGTTGAGGGTGTAGAGTCGTATGCTTTTTCACATTGTTCCCAACTAAAGACAGTGCAATTTCCCAATAACAATAAATTTACAAGAATAGGTATGGGAGCATTTTATGAATGTTATCTATCTCAAGAATTAATCTTGCCAGAGTCCATCAAAAAGATAGAATCAAACGCGTTTTGCGGGAATGATTTTACGGTTGTTACTATTCCTGAAAATTGTACATATGTGGGTGATGCTGCTTTCTGGAACAATTATTTTTTAACTACGTTTAATCTCAATGCTCGCAACTTAACTGCAATGGGAAGTTCTTATGCACCTGGCTTTGTACAAGGTGTTTCCAGATTAACTACTATTAATATAGGAGAAAATGTATCTACAATTCCTCCTTATGCATTCGCTTTTACTAGTTCAATTAGCGAAATTAATACGGAAGCAAAAATTCCTCCAACTATTTATGCTACAACTTTTAACGGGGTTGCTACAAATATACGAGTACGAGTTCCCTGTGAAAGTTTATCTGCTTATAAAGAAGACGGTCTTTGGGGAACATTCACTGATATTACAGTAAGTTCCGATTGTCCTCCGACAGAAATAATGGTGACAGTGAAATCGAATGATCTTTTAATGGGTGTTGTTACTGGTGGTGGAAAATATGAGTATGCTACGCAAGTTGTAGTAGAAGCATTCCCTAATTCTGGATATAAATTTTTACAATGGAATGACGGATCTACCTATAATCCATATCGTTTTGCAGCCATTGAAGATATAGAACTGATAGCTATATTTGGAAAAGGGGCGACGGCTGTGGAGAATCTTAATAGAGCTGAATTACCATATACTATTAATGATAATCAACTGATTATCAAACAGCAGTTAACAAGTAGTATTATTTACAACATGGATGGAAGGGCAGTTTATACCAATATTGCACTTAATTCTCCAGTAGAGTTGCAACCAAAAATGATGTATATATTGCATTTGGATGATAAAACGTATAAGATATTTATTCCTTAAATATATATACGTGTTATCTTTTAAGTAATTTGTTATTTCCTTGTAATTTGCTATTCTTAAACACGTAACTTTCAGCAGAAAAATTGTTTTTATAGCAATTCCTCTTGCATATTCCAAAATAAAATACTACCTTTGCAACGACTTTGCTGCTAAGTGCAAGGTTACATTTGAATATAAACTTTAATTTTTTAAGTGTTATGAAAAAGATTTTGTTGATCGCTGCCGTTGCTTTTTGCGCAGTAAGTTGCTGCTGCAAGAAAGCCGACAAGGGTGAGTGCGCGAAGGAGTGCTGCCCTAAGACTGAGTGTGTAGAGAAGAAGTGCTGCCAAGCTGACAGTTGCGCTGCTAAGGCTGCTTGCGCTACTCCATGCGAGAAAGCGGATAGCTGCTGCGCTGCCAAAGCAGAATGCCCAGCTCAAGCAGCTGAGTAATGCGGGCACTCTATATTATTTTAGGATGTCTGTCCGTCGTGCTTGGCACGGTGGGAATATTTGTACCAGGATTGCCAACAACGCCATTCGTGTTGTTGGCATCTTGGTGTTTTTATCGCAGTTCACCTCGTCTTCAAGCGTGGCTGTTGCAGTCGTTTTTGGGCAAGTATATCCGCGAGTATCGCGATAAAGGTGGTCTTACCCTGCGCAAGCGAATATATATTATTCTTTTGATGACCACGATGGTGGCTATCTCTACTATGTTCTTTATTTCCTCTATGCCTATCCGCATTGTTGTCTGGATTGCGGGCTTGATTGGTTGCAGCGTTGTGGGCTTTGTAGTACCCAAGGCAAAGGAGTAGGCGTTTACCATGCTGTCGTTCGAGCCCATTGGGCGAGATAAGACGATTGTGCCGACGATTTAATAATCTATTTCAAGTTAGCTGCGGGTTACGTGACCACTTCGCGACCACTGTAGCACATCTATCGCCTAGTTGTGCCCTATCTGTGGCGATTATCTAATATTATTTGTGCCTCCATATATTATAATAATGCCGTATTTTCGGCATTTTGGTAGTTTTGTGCCGAAGATTAGAGAAAGCGGAGGGTCAAAGGGTATCTAGAACACGCGGGAAGTGTTGTGTTTACTAAGCTTCCCGCGTGAGTGTATTTTTTTGAAAAAAAGTTTTCGTATGCCGAAGATTGTGCCGAAAGTTTCCTCTGTGCTACGCGACCTGAAGGAGTGCGACGGAACCCACTCCGAGCGCAGCGCCCGAAGAGTCCCCACTCTGAGGAATCAGCGCAAGCATAGATGAAGAAGTGCCTTGAATGGCACTTCGAGTATTGCTCCCGAACTATCCCCATAGTGAGGAAGTAGAGCAATACATAGAACAGATAAAAAGCACATCTGTGGGTTAAATGTGCCCTTAAAACTCGTTTTTAGATTCGCAACCCTCTTTGTCATCAGCAGGAGTTGCCTCGTAGGTAATGACAGGTTTGTAGTGGTTTAATTGGGCTGTTTTGTAAGTAGCTTGAAGTACTGTAACTACATTAGCTTCAGTGTCCCAAACATAGACTGTACCATCCATAAAACCAGAATTTTTAACAGTCCATTTCCAGCATTTAAACTCGGTGTTGTCCAACTTAGTAACATCAAGACTCATGATGTCAATACCTTTTTTCTCGCAGCCAGTCAATGCGAGAGCTGCTACTGCAAAAAATGCAAATAAAATCTTTTTCATTGTGTTGTTTGTATTATTATTGTAAAGTACTATATATCATTAAGATAGTCGTTGTATTTGATTAAAAGTGTAGTGCCAATCCAATGCCGTTTGGGCTGCCTTGGATAGTCCAGTATGCTTGAGATGTAGCTGCTGCCTGAGTGTGATTGAACATATCGATACCATCATTCAAGCGAGTGTATCCGATGAAGATAGTAGGTACTGATGCCAGTATGGCCGCTGCTCCTAATCCGAGACAAGTCATACCAGAATAGAGCATTGCAGCGTTTCCTTCCTCTGGACCAAAGGCTATGACGAGAGATCCTATCAAATCCATACCTAAACCTGCGCCAAATAGTCCCCAGCCAGCTTGATAACATTTGTAGCCGCTTTGGAAAGTTTTATAAGCTGGTTGATGACGCGTAGAAAGGAAATCTACACATTGCTTGAGGTTGAACGCTTGATCTCCGTAGTAGATGTAACTACCTGCTGGCTGCAGAAGAGTAGCGTTGTTGTTTTGTGCCTTGATAGTAGTTGCAACTGCAACTAACATCATTAAGAATATAATCTTTTTCATTTCGTTTTTAATAATATCTGGGTTGTGCGAAGATGGCGTCTAACGCTTTTTGGATGGCGTAGCGGACATAATGCCTTAGATCAGGGGATGCACCGTTAAGTACATCCCCTGATTGTGTAGTTATTTAATCTATAAGATTATTTGCGTGCCTTCATTACGAAACTTACATTGATGCTCTCAACTCGTGCCTCCATATCAGCAAATACTTTTGCAACAGCAGTTGAGTCAGCAGGGTTAATCTTACCCTCCATAATCAAAGTATAAACCTCCATATTAGCAAAGTAGTTAATGAAAGCATCTGTATGCATATAGATGTGTACCTGAGTATCATTAGCATCTTGGAACATATACATCTCAACCTTACGCAAAGCAGGGTTTATAGCGCTCATATCAAGGATTACCTTGTTACCATCAACAGTCATTGGAGTGTCAAATCCTGTATCCTGACCATTATCAAGGCGTAATTTATACTTGAATGAGTTAGCATTTAACTCTACACAGAATAAGTCTGCGTTGAACATTTTATCAAAGTCGTATGCTTTAATTTTGGCTATGTTGAAGGTATTACCCATAATAGTAAAATCCTCGTCCTTACCCTTTGCGTTGGTAACATAAGCAGATTTATAGTCGTATGTCTTGCCTGTGAGGTCGAGTGACTGCTTGATACGAACCAACGATGCAGTAGTTTCAATAGTTTCATCACCAAATGCCATTAAATTGGTATTAGTAAGCACATCTCCATATTCTGAACCATTAGGAGAATAATCCATACGGAATGCTAAATATTCAGGGGCACCTTCATAACTCATAGGGTTTAATTGGAACATTAAATCACCGATTACTTTGTATGTTGTTTCAACATTTGATGCATAATCAAAATCTGCATTACCTACAAATCCTGTAAAAAGGGCTTTACCATCTGCTTGGTAAATATTAATTGCCATATCTGCATCCATCCATGAAACATATGTGCAAACCCACATACCAACAACCTCGTCAGAAAGGTCATTTGCACAATAATCATAAGTCAAACGAATATCATACTCCTCATTCAAGACAATAGACAACGACTTGCCTGCTACCAATTCAAGGCGACCCTCAAATACATCACCGCTGTTGTATGCGAGAGTAACTTTGTTATTTACAACCTTGATAGTACCTTTCTCCTCGTATAGAGCACCAATACCGCCATTCATAACACCTGTTATGCTAAATGAGCCATCCTCCTTAATTACCATAGCCTCGGCTTGACCTTCTTCCAAATAAGTCCAAGTACCTACAAGGTTTTTAGTGTTATCATACTCAATGAACTCGTGGTCGCAATCCTTATCGCAAGCTGCGAAACCCAACATTGCCACGAGGGCAATTGCCATTAACTTAAAATTCTTCATACTTTTTGAATGTTAGAAATTATTTATTATTGTTTAAGAATTTGCACACAAAAAAGGCGTTACGCGCCGAGCATACAAGATGCCAAGTGGTAACGCCAATATATGACTTCGAGCCGTGTTGCTACGGCTAACTATTTGATTATAAGGATGTTTGTAAAGGGGGGGGGTAAGTGTTGCAAGCAATGACTCCGATGCCGTTGCATAGGAGATTACGCTATTGCCGTATGTAAACTTACCTGTCTTCATCCTTATATTCCCTTCTAAAATCTCGGTGCAAAGGTACAACAAAATTTTCGGATATGCAAGAAAAATCGCATTTTAGTGCGATTTTTTGTTTGGAGGATAGGCAACTATTTCAGGAAAGGAGTCAACATTTTTAGGACTTTAGTCAACTCTTTTAGAGGGCATTCTTAACAAAACGCACTTTTCAGGGTAGGGAGTTGTGCCGTTGTTCTGTCGGTCTTCTCTCGGTCGTCGGTCGGTGGAATAGGGCAAGGTATAAGAGAAGCAAAAGAGATGGCAATCTTAATAAAAGTGATAGTGTAGGGCGTAGAGTGTAGGGTGTAAAGGAGGAGATTGTATCTTCATCCTCCGAGAAAGTATTAGGAATAGTGCGCTTATTGTGCGCTTATAGTGCGTGTATTGTGCGTCTATTGTGCGTCTATTGTGCGTGAATAGTGCGTGTATTGTGCGTAATTGATAAAGGAAAAAGAAGGTGCGTCTATATAGACACACCTTCTTGGAATATTTATTCTCTAAATGATTAGAGTTGTGGGCCAGCTGCAACGAGAGCTTTACCTGCCTCGTTGGTGGTGTATTTAGCAAAGTTCTTGATGAAACGGCTTGCCAAATCCTTAGCCTTCTCTTCCCATTGAGTAGCGTCAGCATAAGTGTCGCGTGGGTCGAGGATTGCAGGATCAACACCTGGCAATGCAGTTGGAACCTCGAAATCGAAGAATGGGATCTTCTTGGTAGGAGCGTTCAAAATGTCACCACCGAGGATAGCGTCGATGATACCACGTGTATCCTTGATAGAGATACGCTTGCCAGTACCGTTCCAGCCAGTGTTAACGAGGTAAGCCTTAGCACCAGATTTCTCCATGCGTTTTACGAGCTCCTCAGCATATTTAGTTGGGTGCAACTCCAAGAATGCTTGGCCGAAGCAAGCAGAGAAAGTAGGAGTTGGCTCAGTGATACCACGCTCAGTACCAGCGAGTTTAGCAGTAAAGCCACTGAGGAAGTAGTATTTGGTTTGCTCTGGAGTCAAGATGCTAACTGGTGGCAATACGCCGAATGCATCAGCAGAGAGGAAGATAACGTTCTTAGCTGCAGGACCAGCAGAGATTGGGCGAACGATCTTCTCGATGTGGTTGATAGGATAGCTTACGCGGGTGTTCTCAGTAACGCTCTTGTCGGTGAAGTCGATCTTGCCGTTCTCATCAACAGTAACGTTCTCGAGGAGAGCGTTGCGCTTGATAGCAGCGTAGATGTCTGGCTCAGACTCTTTGTCGAGGTTGATAACCTTAGCGTAGCAACCGCCCTCGAAGTTGAACACGCCGTTGTCGTCCCATCCGTGCTCATCGTCACCGATAAGGAGACGCTTAGGATCGGTAGAAAGGGTGGTCTTACCTGTACCAGAAAGGCCGAAGAATACTGCGGTGTTCTCGCCGTTCATGTCGGTGTTAGCAGAGCAGTGCATAGAAGCGATACCTTGGAGAGGCAAGAAGTAGTTCATCATAGAGAACATACCCTTCTTCATCTCACCACCGTACCAGGTGTTGAGGATTACTTGCTCGCGGCTGGTAGTGTTGAATGCTACGCAAGTCTCAGAGTTCAAACCGAGCTCTTTGTAGTTCTCAACTTTTGCCTTAGAAGCGTTGTAAATCACGAAGTTAGGCTCGAAGTTCTCCAACTCCTCAGCAGATGGTTGGATAAACATATTGGTTACGAAGTGTGCTTGCCATGCCACCTCAACGATGAAGCGAACAGCAATACGAGTATCAGGGTTGGTACCGCAGAAAGCGTCAACCACGAAGAGGCGCTTGTTAGAAAGCTCCTTGATAGCGATGTCTTTTACCACAGCCCAAGTAGCCTCAGACATAGGTTTGTTGTCGTTCTTGTAGTCCTCGCTTGTCCACCATACATTGTCGTGACTTTGAGCGTCATCAACGATGAATTTGTCTTTTGGAGAACGACCAGTGTACACACCAGTCATCACGTTTACTGCGCCAAGCTCAGTCTCTTGGCCCTTGTCAAAGCCAGTTAATTCTGCTTTTGTCTCCTCTGCGAAGAGTACTTCGTAAGAAGGATTGTGTACGATCTCGGTTGTACCTACGATGCCGTACTGGGTCAAATCTAATTGTTTCATTGTGTTATAAAAAGGTTATTTTGTTGTTTTTTACTAATTTCTTTGCAAATTTTGTGCCAATTGCCCATTGACGCGAATTTTATCGGGTACAAAATTACTGCTATTTTTTGAAATTACCAAATTTTTCACAAAAATACCCATATTTTGCATAATTGACTTTACAAAATTTCGAAAAACATGTTATAAAACATAATTTTAGGGCAAAATATTTGGTGGGTATAAAAAAAAGCAGTACTTTTGCACCGTGTTTTTCATGGTATTAGATTTAAGGTTAAGTAAAGATTGGGTTGTCGGGATGACAATCCTTCTTTTTTTTTTGCATATATGCATTTTTTTTTGTAATTTTGCCCCTTGAATGGAAAATCGCTACGAAAAATCAGATTTACAAGCCGCTCTAAAAGTGCTTCGTGAAGGTGGAGTAATACTCTACCCTACTGACACTATATGGGGTATCGGTTGTGATGCTACAAATGCTGACGCTGTAGCACG
The DNA here is from genome assembly GCA_937891975.1 of uncultured Bacteroidales bacterium. Taxonomy (GTDB): domain Bacteria; phylum Bacteroidota; class Bacteroidia; order Bacteroidales; family Paludibacteraceae; genus Colicola. The sequence continues at coordinate 22,124 of CALAUA010000015.1, read as the reverse complement.
TATCTACGAAATAAAAAAACGAATAGACAGCAAGGCTATGTTAGTACTTCTGGATGGTGCAGGTAAACTGCAAGGATATATGGAAAAAGTGCCAGAGACAGCATGGATACTCCTTGAAGCTAGCGAAGGACAACGCCCAATGACCATCATTTATCCCAACGCAAAGAACCTGGCTCCTAATCTATTAGCAGAAGATGGTAGCGTAGGTATTCGTATCACACAAGAAGTGTTTTCCAAAGCCCTTTGCGAGCAATTACGCCGCCCAATCGTGTCCACTTCGGCAAATATTAGCGGTGAAGCGAGCGCAGCAACATTCAGCGAAATATCACCTGAAATAATAAACGCAGTTGATTATATATGCCTATTCCGTCGTGAGGATAATACCCCAGCCCAACCTTCGTCTATCATCAAAATTGATGACAAAGAACGCATAACAATTATTCGAAAATAAGTATGATTACTGGAAAAAAACGAAGAAAACAACAACTAATATACATACTAGTAGATATTCTTTCCTCGTTATTGGTATGGGGAGGTTTTCTTGTTTTCCGCTGGTTGGTGTATGAGGGAAAGATTTTTTCAGTGGATACGATATTGATTCCTATGTTCAATTTCTACACTCCGCTAATTATCTATCCGATTGGTTGTTTGTGCGTATATTACCTGTCAGGCTACTACCTACGCCCCATTCGCAAACGCTATTCACGTGAATTCAAACGAACGCTGCTATCATCCGTAATCATCACCTTAGGAGCTTTCTTCTGCATTATCATTGATGATCCTATCACAGATTACCGTAATTATTTCACATCTCTCATCGCATTATTTACCATACAATTTGTAGGAAGTTATATTCCACGTTTACTAGTCACTTTCATATCTCACAAACTTGACCAAAATCAAGCACGTTGCTATACTCTTCATTCGTTGGACAATATAACTGATTTTGAACGAGCCAATGCCATTGAACCATACGATGAGGTGATCTTAGACCTGCAAAATAGTAAAGAAGAAGACCTTTACTCCCTTATCAATCAATTATATCCCTACAATGTGGAAATATCTGTAGTTCCTCGTCTGTACGATATGCTAACAGGTGCAGCAATGATTGTGGAACTGGAAAGGCAACCGTTGGTTCGTATTACTGATCACAAAATGAACGATGCTGAATTATGTATCAAGCGCGCCTTCGACATTGTTGCATCATGCATTATGTTGCTTCTATTATTCCCAACATTCATCATACTCGGAATCACTATCAAACTCACATCTAAAGGGAATATCTTTTACAAGCAAGAACGCATTGGCTTACATGGTCTGCCCTTCAATATCATCAAATTCAGGACAATGACGCATAATGCCGAAAATGGCACACCTAGACTAACCTCCGACAACGATCCTCGCATCACTAAGATTGGCAAATGGATGCGCAAATATCGCATTGACGAATTACCACAATTTTGGAACATTCTCCGTGGAGATATGTCAATAGTAGGTCCACGCCCAGAACGTCGCTATTTTATCAATCAGATAGAGGAAAAAGCGCCATACTACTGTATGATCTACAAGATTAGACCAGGGCTCACTAGTTGGGGTCCTATCAAGGTGGGATATACTGACACCTTGGATAAAATGATACAACGCTTGAATTATGACATTGTTTATCTAGAGAACATGTCACTAAGTTTAGATATTAAAATAATGTTTCGCACCATAGCTATCATATTCAATGGCAAAGGTAAATAGCACATACGATCAAGCCATCAAACGTATCGAAAAGATTGTTACTAAGTTGGAGCAATCAGAAGCATTGAGCATGGAATCTTATCAAGCCAAAGCGAAAGAGGCAAAAGAATTATTAACTTATTGCCAACAACAACTCTTTGACTGGGAAGAACAAATGGAACTCGTAATTAATCCTTATAAGGATTAAACTACATGCCTAAATGCAAGCGGAAACGTATTGCCCACCAAGGCGATGTTGGGTCTTGTAGGTGGGTCAAACGAAATACGCCATACACCTCTCCTATTCGTAAGATATTACCAATTCCTACTCCTACCTCCACATAAGGAATGGCAAGTGCCTGCATGGTGCTATATCCTGTTTGTGTAGTAGGAAAAGATAGTACAGATTGGTGTTCACCTCGCAGCCCGCCATATGCTACTTTGAACTCTATTAGTTCACGCAACCGCGCATAACGCACACCTGGAATCAAATTAAACAATACACCCTTGCCATTCCAATGAGCATGTAATGATATGTATTTATCAGCAGCATATTGGTAATTATTCATCAGCGAAAAACGATAGGCATCAAAAGCATGCGTTTGATTGGCTGCAAAATGATGCAGTAAAGGATAAGGCAACTTTCCAAACATCAAACCTGCTTGCAAGAGATAATCTAATTCGCCAGCCATACCCAAATCTACATTATGACGTAGCATTAACTGCAAGTTGCCATACATACGATAGGAAGGCATATTATCTAGATGATAACTACCCATTTCAGCCCCAATGTATAGAATAGGCAAATGATTGTAAATATGTCGGCGATAGAAATAGGAATCGACTTTACGCTCATTGAAGCTCACGCGAGCAGAAGCACCAAGAGTAGCATAAAACATAGTAGGTTGACCGTAGTAGTTACGAGTCGGTTCTCCTAATCCTGTTTTTCCAATTTTGATGTATGCTTGCGTTTCCAAAAAATCATTCCATTCGTCAAAAAATTGCACACGTCCCTCTTGACGACGCGTCAGGGTGTTATAATAGTACTCCGAATTAAAAGGCACTCCTTGTAAAAGACGAGTTAACAGATTAATCTGCATATTAAAAACTTTATTCTCACGAATATACTCAGAAAAATCATCCACATCGCCATATACATACTCATCGCTATATCTCATATACATCGTATGCCTACGCTCGGTAGGGAAATCCACATTCATCTGCCCTAACCCCTTCCATGCTCTATCACCCAATCCATATGCCACCATTGCTTCCAAGCACACATTTTTCCACAAATCTTCCGTTGTTCGCAATGGAATACCCACACGTAGACCTTCATGTTTGCTCAATTTAAACACGTGGTGCACTTTACCTATCTCCACATATTTATTTGTCGGGATACAACCTGTCTGTAATACATATGCCACCAATTTTGCAGTTTTGAACAATGGTGTATTATTTAGACTATCCAAGGCAGGAAGGATCATATCATCCGCAGCGATAGATTCTTGAATAATTTCGTTATTTTGTACATGATTGACTATATTTTGGTCGCGTGCAAACAGCAATGTCGGGAAAATATGCGTTGTATCATTCCCAATAGGAGTCTTAATTGCAAAATCCAACAACATCGTCACCTGCTCTGTTTGCAACTGATTATCTGGTGTAAATTTTTGTTGAATTGTAAATTCCTTAAGATAATTTACACTATTTTGAATAGGTATATTTACACGAATACTGCGCAGAGCGTAACTCGAAGAATCAATGGTCATTTCACCATTAAACGTAGCATAAAATGGATTTTTTGATTTAAAATGCAATAGATAGTGTTTTTCCTTATCTACTTGCATACTATCTACCAAATAATATTGATAATATGCATTGCCCGAGGCCGCCAATGGGCTCAACATAGAAGTGGATAAGAAGGGCAATGTATTGTCATAAAAATCAAAAGTGCTAGGTATTTGACCAAGCAAAATCTGATAGTCGGTCAGTGTCAACAAAGTCGCCTCTTCTCTCACACTATCTGCCTTTTGATGGCGCCAATACAATGGAATCAAATAACTACTATCCGCTTGCTGTATCATACCACCTTGCAAACTCTTCCATATTGCTCGCTTAAGCACTTTAGACTGAATATCAGACACATACAATGTAGTCTGCCCCTCTAAATCATCCAGCACTACTGTGCGCCTATTTACTACCCTGCGCGCACGAACCTTTTCCATAAGAGGCAATGCTGGATTATCGTGTGGTACTACAAACACCTCTGCCAAACTTCCCACTTTCTCTCGTAATGCGACGTCTATACCCGATTGTGTATGAGGTTCTATCTTAAAGCGTTCTACATGATATCCTACTGCACTTACCACCATCATTCGCGAACGATCCAAATCTTCACGCAATAAAAATAAACCTTCGGCATTGGTGGTCGTGCCCACTTGAGTACCTTGCAAATAAATATTCACATTCGGCAATGGTTTACCAGTGTTAGCATCAAATACTTCGCCAACCACTATGGTTTCTTGAGCCCGTAGTCCACCGATTAAGCCCCATAATCCAAGCAATATGAATAGTAAGCGTTTCATCTATTTTCTGGATGGTATTTCAATACTGCTGCACGCAGATCTTGCACATCCACATGCGTATAAATCTCAGTAGTACTTATGCTTTCATGCCCAAGTAACTGCTGTATGATACGCAAATCTGCTCCGTTTTGCAGGAGATGTGTTGCAAATGAATGGCGCAAAGTATGAGGTGAAATTGTCTTTTGAATACCTGCATTACGAGCCAATGTCTTGATAATTGTAAATATCATCGCACGCGTTAATTGTCTGCCATAGCGATTCAAGAATGCTATGTCTATCGCCTCTGGCTTGACATCTAAACGACCACGGTCTTCCAGCCAATATCCAAACCATTTAACTGATTCACGAGAGATAGGTACTAGTCGTTGCTTATTACCTTTACCCACAATACGAAGATAACCTTCTCGAATGTATATATCACTCAACTTCAAATTTACCAATTCGCTCACGCGCAAACCGCTTCCATACAACATTTCAATGATTGCTCTATTGCGATGTGATTCGGCTTTTGACATATCTATCTGCGCAATCATACTGTCTACCTCATCTAAAGACAACACATCTGGAAGGTGCAATTCTTTTTTAGGTGTCTCTAACAATTCTGAAGGGTCTTGCTCGATATAATGATGATATAGCAGAAAACGGTAAAACGAATGTACTCCTGCTATCAGTCTAGCTTGAGTACGGACGGAAGAAACATCCTTGAAAGTATCGAATACAAATGCCTGTAAATCATGAAAACTTGCTCGAACAGGATCTATACCATGTTTGTCCATATAGGTCTTCAAACATTGGTAATCACGCTCATAAGCATCTACTGAATTTGCACTCAGTCCTTTTTCTAATTTAAGATATGCGCGGTATTCCTTTTCTAACATTGGTACATTATCGGTACATCGCAGGACCTTTGTAGGTGGCATGATAGTAAGTAGAGTCCTCGGTATAGAGGTTAAAATCCAACAACACGTCATCACCTTCATAATTGATCTTCATTGTGCCACTTGTGAATAGTGTAATGCGCTGTATTTGATCTTCTTCAATCTGTAGCAGATAGGTTCCTGTGACATTTCCCTCAAAATACATGCCACATAAAAAACACATTTCCTTAGCTGCGGAATCCATTTCATAAGTACCCGCTGGTAATCGCATTGTATTATCACTAGCGACAAAAATATCTGATAAAAACAAATTACAACCCGATCCTGTTATACGCCACAAGGAATCGTACTGTAAGCCCTCGGATAGCAAGTCAATTGCATATACTTGGTGATTACTATTATAGTAATCACCATATGTACGAAAGTCCGCCTGTGTATATATGCTATCTGCTCGCTGTAATCCAGATGGAAGTGTTGGCTTGTTAGTAGGATGGCAAGCGACCGCCAACAATAGTATTATGATATACAAATAAAGTTTCATACTCTTCATTTTTTTAGTTTGCGTGTAGGTATCCACGAAGATATAGCGCCTAAAAGCAAGACAACAATTACTACCAACACAATATCCCATCCCTGAACAGCAACTGGATAAGACGATACGATATATTCCGCGCCATTGCCCAACTTCAACAACCCCAAATGTTCTTGTAACAAACAAACCACTAGACCTATTATTAAACCTGCAAATGCGCCTAAAGCAGTACTAATCCATCCTTCAAACATAAACACTCTACGAATCATTTTATCATCAGCACCTAGATGAGATAAAGTACGAATGTCTTGCTGTTTGTCAAGAATTAGCATGGATAGTGCCCCTATGCCATTAAACGTCGCTATCAAAAGTATGAACACTAGTAATAGTGCGGTTAACAACTTTTCGATGCGTAAGATCTTGAAAAAGTCCTCTTGTTGTTCATAGCGATCTTGTAGGAGATATCCTTCACCTAGCACACTACTAATCTCACGCTTCGCATTTTTTGTACTATACCCTTCTACCAAACCTATTTGTAGAGCACTCACTTCATTGGCACTATAATCTAATAACCTGCGTGTCAAATTAATGTCCACCAACATCATATTTTCATCATACTTTTGCTGATTCACAGCAAAAGTGCCTGAAATAAAGCAGGTTTCTCTATTAAAATTCACATCGGGACGTAGCATATTCACTTTTCCATCACGCTTCGGCGCATACACTTCTATACCACGTACAAAACGCGCACCTATACCTAATTTCCATGCCAATCCTTGTCCTAACACTGCACGATCAAAAGCACCATCATACACCTCGTAGTGGCCATCTGTAATAATTTGCTCAATCTCAGTCAATGCAGCAAAACAAGAGTCTACACCCATCAATTGCACAGGCATTTGTTTATCCTCAAAATAAACCAATGCCGTTTCTGTAATGCTTTCACTCAATAAGTTAACCGAAGGCAAATCCAACAACTCACCACGTTTCTCTTCTGAAATAGAAAACGACTTACCTGTTTGAGCTGTAATACGCAAATCGGGGTCAAATTGCGAGAACATTTGTTCCACCAACACCCCAAATCCATTCATCACGCTTAATACACATATCATCGCAGCCGTCACCACCCCTACCGCTGCTGAAGATATAGCAGTGATAATGTGAATGGCATTGAATTGTTTTTTCGAAAACAAATACCGCCATGCTATTTTTAATTCTGTCTTCATGCACTTCCGAAGCGATACCGTAAGATTTCCGAAGGCTCAATCAATATTATTGCTTGAGCAATTCGTCTATACGTGCCATCTTATCAATGGTTTCATCCAAATGGAAATGCAGTTCAGGAATAATTCGTAATTGATGGCGTTGCAGATGTCCCATTTCACCACGAATTTTGGCAGTATCCTCTTGCACTTGTGCAATTGTATTAGCCACCTTATCCTGTGGGAACACACTTAAATAAACGTGAGCAATGCTTAAATCGGTGGAAATTCGTACTTCACTCACAGATATTAGCGTACCGCGCATCGCGCGAGCGTACCTTAATAATATGTCACTTAGATCCTTCTGAATCAAACGTTCTATCTTTTGTTGTCTTGTTGATTCCATAAAAACGAAGTCTTATAATTTTATACTATTTAACACAACAAGGGAAAGGAGTCACAACTCTTTTCCCTAAGGTCTTTAAGGTCGTTAAGGACTTTAGGTGTCCTTAAGGTCTTCGGCTTATTCTTAACGTTTATGACGACCTTCGTCTGCTACGGTAAGTTTCTTACGACCATGTGCACGGCGAGCTGCCAATACGCGACGACCATTTGCAGTAGCCATACGAGCACGGAAACCGTGTTTGTTACGACGACGACGTTGGCTGGGTTGGAATGTACGTTTCATTGTCTTTATCTCATTTTATGCCCCATCTCGTGGGCTGGTTAATAATTTCGTGCGAAAAAGCGTGCAAAGGTACTGCTTTTTTTTGGATTGACCAAATATTTCTTGCTTTTTTACAAAAAAAACACGAATTTAGATATTATCAGTCCGCCATGCGATACGCTTTTGGTGTCATTCCTGTATGTGTTTTGAAGAAACGATTAAAGAATGCCACATTTTCAAAACCCAAACTAATGGCAATTTCTTTGATTGGTGAAATTGACAACTTCAATTGCGCTTTAGCATCCGTCAATATTGCTTCTACTATTAAGTCACCTGCAGTACGCGTACTAGCTTGCTTAATCGTAGAGCACAAATGAGGTACGGTAATATGCATTGCTGAAGCATACTCCGATACATGATGCCATTCTTGATAATGCTTCATCACCAGTTCGCTATATTCTTGGAATATCTCCGACTTACGATCCATCGGTTGCGTTTTCTTCTCGCTATTGGCTAATAAATAATCATGGAAAATCAAGTGAATCAGATTATACACATGCACCATACGCTCCGTATCAATCATACTTGGAGCACAATTGACTGCCTCCTCTAACACTTGAGAAAAATGCAAAATTACATTCTTTTGCTGCTCATTCACATTCACAATTTGACATGCATCCATTACTGTCAAACGAGGTCGACGAATACTATATGCATTCTTTTCCAAGAACGAAGATGACAACACAATGTACAACACACGTGCATCTTCGCTAAACTCATGCACACGGAAGAAACTATTAGGAGCCAAATATAGCACATCATTTTCTGTAAACTCATACTGCGTAATATTCACGGTGGCACGCGCAGTACCCGCCGCCATAAACGCATACACGCCACACTTGATCTTACAAGGGAAACGCATGTACTCATTTAGCACTTTACCACTTGCCTCACCAAAGATATAATCTATCGGGCAATCTATCAAAGGAATTTCGTTTTGCATATAGCCATTGTGATTTATCGCCGCAAAGGTACACAATTATTTTGAAAGAACCAAACAAAAGTGTTTTTTTATTCAAAAAATACACCTTTTTATTAAGATTTGCAAAATCTACTGTCTTACTGTAACATGAAAACAGGCTTGTTTCCATTCGTATTTTACATATATACGTCCAGCTCGTTGCTCATTAAGCAAGACTTGCCCTAAAACCAATTTCAAATTATCTTGATGCATGTATTCGCGCGTGCGCGCTACCTTATTAAAACGGAAGTATGCCAAGTCAAAAGTGGTGCCATAGTTGTGGCAAGAATTAGTGGTAGCATTGATGTTACCACTTTTTTGTAGTTGTTTGATATCATCTTTGGTGCGAAGCACACTGGTGACATAAAACTGATAGTGGGGTAATCCATTGCGTTGCAAAATATCCGCAAATCCCTCACCAATACGCTCTAGTTCGGCTGCCGCAGCAGGCACCAGATACGGAATAGAATACGTAAGCGAATCCACGATATAGTTGTCGTTGCTTTTGATGAGTTTCAACTGGCTGCGCATACGTGCTGCCTCTTGGCGATTCTTCGGAGGAGTCGCCAAACCAATGGTTTTAGCTGCTTTCTCCTGCTTGGCTTGGGTATCACAGAACTTATCTTTATAGCTAAACGTGCGACCAGGATAAGCGACCAGAACATCTTCTATCATATCATTATTTGCCTCATCCGCTTTAGGGGCACACGAAGTACATACAAAAATTAATCCTGCTGCTAGCAGGACTAATTTTATGTTCAATAGTTGCTCAATATAGTTCAACATTGTTCAATATTGTTATAAACTCCATTCGAAGCCGTCCTTGGTATCTTTGATGGTGAAGCCAAGAGCAGTCAATTCGTTGCGAATCTTGTCGCTGGTAGCCCAATCCTTGTTGCGTTTTGCCTCCAAACGCATATTCAGCAGCATGTCTATCGCGCCTTTGTATGCATCTATACCCGCACCTGTATCTTGTGCACCGTCGAGTTGCAAACCGAGAATGTCTATTGCGTAGGTCTTCCACACTTCACGCAGTTCCTTGAGGTCTGCCTCATTGATAGTGCCTTTGCCATCAAATATGGTATTGATAGCGCGCGCGGAATCAAACAAATGCGAAATCACGATTGGCGAGTTCAGATCATCATCCATTGCCTCTTGGCAACGAGTGCGAAGCGCGTTGAGGAGTTCAGGGTTCAGATGTTCAGAAGTAGTAGCTGAAGGTTGAATCTTCATCAGGCGTTGGTATGCTTCGGTGAGGCGTGCCAATCCTTTCTCTGCTGCCACGAGTGCATCGTTGGAGAAGTCCACTGTAGAACGATAGTGTGCTTGCAGAATGAAGAAACGAATGGTCATGGGTGAGAATGGTTGTTCCAACAACTCGTGCTTACCCTCGAAGAATTGCTCCAACGTAATGAAGTTGTTGTAGCTCTTACCCATCTTCTTGCCTGCGATAGTAATCATATTGTTGTGCATCCAATAGTGGACACTGTCGTGTCCCAACGCTGCGCAACTCTGTGCAATCTCTGCTTCGTGGTGAGGGAACATCAGGTCCATACCACCACCATGAATATCAAACTGCTCGCCGAGGTACTTCGTACCCATAGCCGAACACTCCATATGCCAGCCAGGGAAGCCTTCGCTCCAAGGACTTGGCCAGTGCATGATATGTTCAGGTGCTGCTTTTTTCCATAGTGCAAAGTCGAAGCTATGCTTCTTCTCTTGCTGGCCATCGAGCTCGCGGGTCTCGGTAACGATATCTTCGAGGTTACGACCCGAGAGTTTGCCATAAGGATAATCCTTGGCGTATTTCTCGACATCCATATATACGCTACCGTTGCTGACATAGGCATAGCCCTTGTCCATGATTTTCTGCACAAAAGCAATCTGCTCGATGATATGTCCGCTAGCATGTGGCTCGATAGATGGTGGCAACACGTTCAGCAGTTCCATATCGCGGTGATAGCGGTTTGTAAAATACTGAACGACTTCCATAGGTTCGAGTTGCTCAAGGCGAGCTTTCTTGGCTATCTTATCTTCGCCCTCATCGGCATCATGCTCCAAATGACCTACATCGGTGATATTGCGCACATAGCGCACCTTGTAACCGAGGTGCTGCAAGTAGCGATAGAGTAAATCAAAGGTGATAGCAGGGCGTGCGTGTCCCAAGTGTGCGTCGCCATACACGGTAGGACCGCAGACATACATACCAACGTGTCCTTCGTGCAATGGGCGAAAATACTCTTTTTGACGACTAAGTGTATTATAGATTTGTAGCATTAGAGCAATGATTTTGGATCGAGGTTGTTCTTCTCAATGTCTTTGAAGTAGTTGTAAGTACCCACTTTGAGTTCAGCGCAAGCAGCTTCATCTGCCACGATGATACCGTGTTGGTGCATTTGAAGCGCAGAGATGGTCCACATATGTGAGATTGGCTCTTCTACAGCGTGTTGGAGAGCACGTGCCTTGTTATGACCATTCACCATAATAAGCACCTCTTTGGCATCCATGATGGTACCTACACCTACGGTGAGTGCAGTCTTAGGCACTTTGTTTACATCGTTGTCGAAGAAACGAGAGTTGGCGATGATGGTGTCGGTAGTAAGTTCTTTCTTGCGTGTGCGAGATGTGAGTGAACTACCTGGCTCATTGAATGCAATATGACCATCAGGACCAATGCCACCTAAGAATAGTTTGATACCTCCGTAGTTCTTGATTTTCTCTTCGTAGCGAGCACACTCAGCTACTAAATCCTCTGCATTACCGTTAAGGATATTCACATTCTCAGGACGGATATCAATATGAGAGAAGAAGTTCTTCCACATGAAAGTATGATAACTTTCTGGGTGATCTTCAGGTATTCCTACATATTCATCCATGTTGAATGTTACCATATTGCGGAAACTAACTTTACCCTCTTGGTATAATTTAATAAGATTGCGATACATACCGAGAGGTGAAGAGCCAGTTGGCAAACCTAATACGAAAGGATTACCCTCTTTTGGAGCGAACTCATTGATGCGTTTAGCTACATAGTTTGCTGCCCACTCTGAAAGTAGGTCATAGTTTGGTTGAACGATTAATCTCATGGTTGTGTATGTTTATTGTGTTAATATTTTTTGTCGGGAGTCGCGAGGCGGGACCTAATCCACTTTCTGGAGTACAACTGCGCTACGGGCAGGGATATAGAGTTGCAACCATCCCTTGCCTGCTGGCAGATATCCCGTATCGGGTTGTGTGAAGTGCTCCACACTATCGTCCGACAAACCAAAGCCCGCGAACTCTTTGGCGTCGGTATTGAGTACTACTTTATATTTGCCTTCTGGTACAGGGATACCATAGCCCTCGAACGACTTCACTCCATTCCAGTTGAAGACAAACACCAGGTCGCCGCGTTGGAATGCTACCACTTGGTCGCCCTCGTTGTCGCAGAGCTTATCTTCCCATGGAAGATGTGTGCCGTATTGTTTATCTTTGACAGGTGTCAAGTGCTCTCGCAGTAGGTGCACCATCTTCTCGTCGAAGAGGTTGAGGCAGGAGAAGAAGTAGCGTGGGTTATCCACCAAACTCCATTGGCGGCGTGCATACTTATGGCTCCAGCCGTTGCCTTGACGGGGGAAGTCAATCCACTCTGGATGACCAAACTCGTTACCCATGAAGGTGAGGTAACCACCATTGATGGTGGAGGCAGTCACGAGGCGAATCATCTTGTGGAGTGCCAGACCGCGATCCACCATATAGGTGGAGTGACCCTTCTCGAAGTGCCAATACATATCTGCATCGCAGAGGCGGAAGATGATCGTCTTATCGCCCACCAATGCTTGGTCGTGGCTCTCGGCATAGGAGATGGTCTTCTCATCCTGACGGCGGTTGGTCATCTCGTAGAAGATATGACCTGCCTTCCAGTCTTCGTCGCGTACTTCTTTGATATACTTGATCCAGAAGTCTGGAATACCCATTGCCAATCGGTAGTCAAAGCCCATTCCGCCGTCTTTGATAGGATAAGCCAATCCTGGCATACCCGACATGTCCTCGGCTATTGTAATGGCGTTCTTCTTCACTTCGTGAATGAGCTTGTTTGCCAAAGTGAGGTAGCATATCGCATCGCCATCCTCGTTGCCATTGTAGTAGCAGGAGTAGTCCACAAAGTCCTCGCCCAGACCGTGACTCTGGTACATCATAGAGGTCACGCCGTCAAAGCGGAAACCATCGAAGTCATATTCATCCATCCAGAACTTGCAGTTGGAGAGCAAGAAATGAAGCACCTCGTCTTTGCCATAGTTGAAGCAGAGACTATCCCATGCTGGGTGCTCGCGTTTGGGTCCATCGTGGAAATACTGATAGGTAGAACCATCAAATTTACCCAATCCCTCCAATTCATTCTTTACCGCATGCGAATGAACAAGATCCATAATCACATCCATGCCATAGGCATGTGCATCAGCAATCAAGTGTTTGAGTTCTTCGGGTGTGCCTTGGCGAGATGATACGGCAAAGAAGTTCGATACGTGGTATCCGAAACTGCCATAATAAGGGTGCTCTTGGATGGCCATAATCTGCAAGCAGTTATAGCCCAATTTAGCAATACGTGGCAGTACATCGCGACGGAATTCATCGTAGGAGTTTACCTTCTCCTCCTCGCTGGACATACCGATATGACATTCGTAGATAAACAGTGGGTCGCCTGCTTTTCTACGCTTTGCACCTTTTACTTTTAACTTTTCTGTTTTAACCTCTTTTGGCTCCCACACTTGTGCAGAGAAGAGTTTGGTTTGTTCGTCTTGTACCACGCGGCGTGCGTAACTTGGGATACGTTCTCCGGAGCCACCTTGCCATTCTACGAGCAGTTTGTATAGTTGTTCATGCTTGAGCATGTCTTCAGCCAGAGTCACTTCCCAAACGCCATTCTCAGTGGGCTGCAAGCGATAAGCTTCGTTCTTTTGCCATCCGTTGAAGTCTCCGATTATATAAATAGCCGTGGCGTTAGGTGCCCACTCGCGGAAAATCCACTTACCTTCCACGTTGTGCAAGCCAAAATAGAGATGACCATTCGCCCAATCACTGAGTTTCTGTCCATCAGTCAGTTTCTTCTCTTGATAGACAGCATAGTTATAACGTCCTTCAATCGCATTGGCGTAAGGACGAAGATAAGAATCAGATTGTATGAGTTTTAATGTTTTCATTACTATAATTTATAAAAACGGCACAAAGGTACATTTTTTTTTTGAGATATGCAAATATCTTTGATATTTTGAATATAACAATAGCAAACTCACACTAAGCAACGGATTAAACTTTCTTCATCGCCTGGTAATAAATAGATTGGTGGAATCTCTATCATTGTGTATGCCCCATATTGTCGCTCCTGCTGCAAGCGTACCGCAGCACGAGCACACGACACCATGACTTGAGCGGTCAAAGCAGGATTATTGATAGTCATATTAAATTCCATATGTTGGTTAGCCACACCGCTTGATTGACCATCGCGAACCAGATTCACACCATGTCCTACTGTATTTAATGCCTCTACCGAATCTACTAACACTATTTCCGTGGCATCATGCGCAAAGTAATCATCTGCTAAAATAGCAGCCTTCACTAGTGCAAAATCCACACCTTCTTCTAACTCTACAAACACCTTACGCGCATGCACCCCTTGTCCCATAGGAATAGTCATTGACAACGCGTCTTTTACCCCACTAATTGCTTTTGCCGCTACGGTATGTCCCATAGAACGCCCCGGACCAAAATTCGTATATGTCACGCCCTCTGGTACCATAGCCAACATTATTGCTCGCATCACAGAGTCTGTTCCTGGATCCCATCCAGCTGACACTACACTCACAGCATTGCTGGCTAGTGCTTGCACTCGTAAATCCGCACGATGCGAATAGATATCTGTATGCACATCAAAAGAGTCCACCACATTGATTCCTTGCTGCAATAGTTGAGTTGCAAAACGTCTCATCTCTCGCGTAGGTGTACAAATAAGAACTACATCTGCCGACACATTGTCCAGATTATCATCGTGATGATATATACCAGCCAACTCCATATTTGGCGCAGACAAAATGGCTTGTTCTGCTGCCTTACCTATATTTCCGTAACCAAGAATTGCGATACGCATAAATTATTATATTAGAATTTGAACGATAATTAATTCATTTTGCGTGCAAAATTACAAAAAAATTACGGAACAGCAAAATGCTCAGCACAAAAAGTGTATTTGGCATGCTTTTTGTCATCAAATTTGTATGAAAAAATGTATGCTTTTTCTCGTACTTTTTTGTTGCACCATGATGTCTGGACAAGTCACCATGCAACAGGGCATACGTTCTATTCGCCACAAGATCAAAGATTTTCGCGATTCCACTCATGTAGAGATACGTCAATACAAAGATTCTATTCGGGAAGTACGCCGCCATGCTTATGATAGCATTCCCCACGAGATACGTATCGGATGGGGCGATCAAAGTTTTGAAACCATCGCATGGCGCGACATGGGGCATCCCACTGTTATGCCGCCCACCTATCAGAATACCTATAACGAACATTTTCGATATACACAACATTTATTTGCAGAATATATCTACAATGCCACCTATCGCTATAGTTTCGGTGCGTTGATTGATTATAGCGGCGTATTGTGGGATCAAGTACTGCGCGATGGAACAGGTGTTGAATTACAACGCAAACAAAACCGCAGTTTCCACAATGTCGTCATCATGCCCGAAGTGCGCTTTTCCTACCTGCATAAAGAGTATGTATCTTGCTACTCAGCATTGGGTGTTGGTTTGAATATCAACACGGGCACTGAGGTTGATTATCGAGGCAGACGCACGGCAGTAGCTCCTGCCGTCAACATATCGTTGTTTGGATTACGCGTAGGGCAAGGACGCTGGTATGGTGCCATTGAGATTGGCGGTATGATCTCACTCACAAACACCAATGAAGTGTATATGCTCGGTTCTAGAATTTTCACTGCTTCGGTGGGAGCCCGGTTATAAAAATAAATTATTACAATAGCATGTTAAAGACAAAAACCTATATATTATTCATCTTATCTATGGTTTTCACCTCTTGTCAGATGGGAGAATGGCATTATGTGGACTTTACCAATATTTCCTCGACTCAAACAAGTATGTTTCGTGTGATTAAGCAGCAGATCACCGATTTGCAGCAACTCACTCGAGACCCTAATCAGCTGGCTCTTTGGGGAATTAGCACCCCATCCGATACCATCTCCGATATTAGACAACCACAGCGAGCATCTTCTATAACTATTAATCATGCGGTGCAGCAACTCTTGGATTTCGCCTCCATTAGTACTGCAATCGAGCTTAGTGGTATATACGAGTCAGTAGATTTGGACGGAAATCCCATCACCCTCTCGGGTAAAGTAATTCTGCCAGCCAAACAACCAATCAAACGCTATATCCTTGTATCTCATTACACCATCGCTAGTAATGCTGAAGCACCTAGCAATATATTCCCGCTTGAAGGATTGTTAGTAAAATTGGGCTACGCCTTAATAATTCCTGATTATCTAGGTTATGGAGTGACGGCGGATCACATCCATCCCTATCTTGTCATGGATATCACCGCTCGCAACGTGTTAGACATGTACTATGCTGTTCTACCTTTTATGAAAGCGGCAGGGTGTGAGCCCGAACACGACGATATCTACCTCATGGGGTATTCTCAAGGAGGCGCTACCACTATGGCTGTACAGCACCTTATTGAGCACCACGAACTTGACGACATCAAGATTCGTCGCGTATTTGCAGGAGGTGGTCCTTACGACGTCAAAGCCACTTATGATCGATTTGTCGAAACCAACTACGCCAGTTACCCATGCGCAGTCCCCATCATGATGCAAGGTGTCATTGTTGGCAACAAACTGGATGTCGATATGCAAAGTCTTATGGCTCCATACATCTACGATAATCTTAACGAATGGGTCAATAGTAAGCGCTATACAACTAGTCAAATAAACCAACTCATCGGTACCAATGTGACTAGCGACTTACTATCTGCAAAAGGTATGGACCGAACGAGCAAAGAGGTTTCTGAACTCTATAAAGCGATGGTAAATAATTCTATTCTGACTTATTCATGGATACCCGAAGCACCCGTATTCATCATGCATTCTATTGATGACGATGTGGTTCCATATGAAAATGCCACCCGCGCTAAGAACAAGTGGAAAGGAGCGAACATACAATATAGTTTTGGTCATTTTGGCGGACACGTAGCCACTTGTATGCGGTTTATTTTCGCTGTACAAACACTTTTAATCAACGAAGAAGCAGAAGAAAATGGCAATTATGACTTTTAAAAATATTGTGTCACATATGACCAAGTTATGGCTTATTTGCTACGGATTGGTGGTAATGCTCACCTTCATGTCTTGTCAGCCAGACAAAGTAGAAGCACATACCGAAAAAGTGCACATTCATTTTGACGTACAACAAGTGTCAGCAGGTTATATCAATATTGAATTCAGCACCAACAAAAAAGCATTCTACCTCACAGGTATTCACCCTGCACGAGAAGGAATAGACCCTCAAAAGGTAGCAAAACAATTCATGCTGCTGGCACTAGATAGCGCATACGTAGATTATCTATATTGGAGGAATCAACAGTTGCAGCAACTAACACCTTTTGTGGCAGACTTTGCCTCATATGCGTTGGAATATGGTACTACCAACCAGTATTTTACACTTCTGCAACCCTCTACCGAATATTGGGTATATGCATTTGTGGTAGATGCCGGTGCAAACAAGCCTGTAGGACAACTGTTTTTGCAAAGCATCACTACCGATTCTATCAGTCGCACGCCAGTGTTTTTTGAATACCGGATAAAAGGATATTGGGATTATATCTATCCAAAAGATAGTCTGGGTGAAATCAATTCATATACCCCATGGGTAGGCGAAACTATTGATAGTCTGATGCTTCGCCAACAGGGTTGGGAAAGCCCAAGAGAATACTTCCTATCGCGTTTTAAAGATGTATATAGTGGCACATACAAGCGCATTCTTTATGGTATCTCCGCCCATGAAAACAATGGTGTAAGCGATGGTACATCCGCTATTCAATTTCAAGTAGGCAAGACCTACTATACGGGAATGGCAGCATTGGATGCGCCACTATCTCAACCATTGGACACTAATGCCTATGACATCTATCGTTTCACTTGGAAGGGTGATAATACCGATCTGTATTTCACTCCAAGTAATTGTACAAGAGGAGAGTGGTGATTCCCTCTCCTCTTGTGTTGTATTATCGCTTGCAAGTTGTGCCGTTGGTGGCGTGCTTCTACTTATTCCTCGTAATCCACAGCGCTACGCGCAGCTTTGCACTTGCCGATATACTGTGCCACCTTTACATGCTCTGGGTGCGTAGCATACTCATCCAAATCTTCCCATGTGCGGAAGGTGCACGTCAAGCAAATATCGTGGTCAGTGTTCTTGGCGTTAGGGATATTGATACCCACCGTCTCATCTACCAATACATCAATTTTCTCGCGCAATGCGAGCAAGCCATCACGAATAATCTGGGCATTCTCCAATTTCGTCTTGCCCTCCGCCTCATCTAATAGGCGGAAAAATACGACATGCTTTATCATAATTATGAATAGTTATTCGCTGCGCGAATGAAAGGTTGCTTCGTGAAAGCTACTTCGTGAAAGGTTACTTCATGAATTTTTAGCCCGGGCTAACTGTTCATTGTTTGCAATGGGTTTCAGCGAAGCTAAATTTCATACGCACAGCGCATTATTTTACCAAATACTTACACGTTTTTCTGGTTCAAGATAAAGTGGTGATTCTGGAGTCACATTCCATGCCTCATACCATGCGCCGATATGTGGCAAAGCGCCATTCACGCGCCACATGCCGAGGGAGTGAGGGTCTGACTTCGTGCGTTGCAATACCTCCTCTGGACGGATATTACCAGCCCACACATTCGCATATGCCAAGAAGAATCGTTGCTCTGGAGTAAATCCTGCCTCATCGCCTAATTGCCTCATCGCCTCATCGCCTTTTGCCTTTTGCGCATTCTTAAACGCCTGATATGCCACTTGCAAACCACCGTGGTCAGCGATATTCTCGCCCAAAGTAAAGGCACCATTAGCATATACACCAGGAGCTACCTCAATGGCGTTGAAATACTCCTCCATCACTTTCGTGCGCTCCTCAAAGCGTGCACGATCTTCCTCTGTCCACCAGTTAATCAAGTTACCGTCCTTGTCAAACTGACTACCTTGGTCGTCAAAGCCGTGGGTCATTTCATGACCAATCACCACACCAATAGCACCATAGTTAAACGCATCGTCCGCGTTCATATCGAAGAATGGGTATTGCAGAATACCTGCAGGGAAACAAATCTCGTTGGTCGCAGGGTTGTAATATGCGTTCACGGTTTGTGGGGTCATAAACCATTTATCCTTGTCCACGGGTTTACCCAAGAATGACAATGAATAATCTTGCTCAAACTTCGCAGCGCGTTGAATATTAGCATAATAGGTCAAATCAGGGTCAATCTCCAAAGCGGTACAATCGCGCCATTTATCTGGATAACCAATCTTTACAGTGAAGGTGCTCAGTTTCTCCATTGCCTTCTCTTTGGTCTCATCCGACATCCACTCCAGGGCTTGAATTCTTTCTCCCAATGCCACTTGCAAGTTCTTCACCAAACCTATCATACGCTCTTTGTTCTCCTCTGGGAAGTATTTCTCTACGTACATCTGTCCGACTGCTTCGCCGAGTGTACCATTCACCATCGCTACTGCGCGTTTCCATAGTGGAGTAGGCTCTTGTCTTCCGCTCAAGATGCGACCGTAGAACTCAAAGTTCTGCATAAAAATCTCATCTGTCAAGAAGTCTGCACTGCCGTCAATCACTTGCCATGTAAATAAAGTCTTCATGTCCTCCAATGACTCCTCTGCCAGCATTTTTCCTGCCTCTTGCAAGTGACGCACTTGACCTACTGACAAACTATCAGGAGCGATGTTTAACCCAGCAAAATATACTTTCCAATCTACTTCAGGAACCAATTTTTGCAACTCCTCTACCGACATCTTGTTGTAGTTTGCCACTGGGTCACGCAATTCTACATTGCTCAACGCAGCGTTTGCCAAACGAGTCTCCAAACGAAGCACGGCTTGTGCTTTCTCGGTTGCATTCTCCTGACCAAACAACTCAAACATCTTCTCCACATGCTTCACATACTCCTCGCGGATATGTTTGGTGTGCTCATCTTCATCGATATAATAATCTTTCTGGCTGAGCGCAAAACCAGCTTGGTACTCGTTCAGGATATTCATGCTTGAATTCATAGCATCGGCATCCACATACATTGCCCATAATCCGAAGTCCATGGCTTTGCCGAGTACTTCCGACCATTGTGCCTTATCGGTCACATTCTCAATCTCTTGCAGTACGGGTAATACGGGCGCAATACCCTCTTGATTGCGGCGTGCGGTGTCCATCGACAGGTTATATACGTCACCAATCTTTTGAGGAATACTACCCATCTTATGTGTCCCTGCTGCGATGTCAGCAATCAGTCCGTTCACTTGTTCGAGATTGCTCAATCCCAACTTATCAAACGAACCAAAACGGCTATACTCGTTTGGCAATGGGTTGTTCTTCATCCATCCGCCACAAGCGTATTGGTAGAAATCATTTTGTGCTACTGCGGTCGTATCCAAGTTCTCTAGGTGAATACCCGTAGTCTGTTGCTTTGTGCATGCTGTTAGTGCCATAACTGCTAATACGAAAAGATTTATTTTTTTCATTTTGTAAAATATTTTTGATAATTATCTAGGAATAGTTGTACTGCATCTTGAAGTGGTCCGTAGTATTCTCCTCCTGCGGCATTGGCATGTCCTCCGCCGTTGAACACTTCGCTGGCAAAGACGTTTACGGGGCGGTCACCTTGACTGCGGAATGATAGCTTGATTTTGGTATTTATCCCGCCATTTTTCGCGATTTCATCGGGAGTTGCCTTGTCTTCTCGCATAAAAACGGAGTAGTGAATATCCTTGCTCTGCATCGGCATATTGACGATACCTTCTGCATCGCCTTTTTGGAAGTTAAAGCGGTATAGCTCTTTGCGATTGAGGTAGATGAGTGCCGCATGATTATCGGGAAACACGCGCATTTTTTGATATAAGCAATAGCCTACCAACTTCATTCGGTCAATAGAATATTGATTGAATACGGCGTTGTAGATTTCATCTTTGTTTATGCCAGTGGCTATTAGCTTGGCAACTATCTCATATATTTGTGGCCGATTGCTATTGTAGGAGAAGTTTCCCGTATCGGTCATCAATCCTGTATATAGGCAAGTAGCGATTTCTTTGGCATTTGGCTGAAGTTTATCTCCAATAACTTCATATACAAGCTCACAAGTCGATGATGCTTCGGGTATAGACACGATGAAATCGGCAAAATCTGCAGGATGCAAGTGGTGGTCAATCATTATTTTGGGGCATGCCATCGTCAGCATCTTATCTCCGAGTGCACCGATGCGTTTTGGGTCGTTGAAATCGGTACAAATTACCAAATCAGCCGTAGTAAGATATCCATCTGCTTTCTCCTTTTGCGAATCGTATAAAAGAACATCTTTTGCTCCTGGCAGCCAAGCTAGGAAGTCAGGAAATGCGTTGGGTACGATTACTTGTGCGGTTTTTCCGAGCGAAGTGACAAAATGGTAGATTGCCAAGCTGCTACCCATCGCATCGCCGTCGGGCGATTGATGGGTAAAGATTGCCACTTGTGTGGCATGTTGAATATATTCGTGAATTTGTTTCATGCTTTTTGCTTTGTGCTAGCTATTATGTTAGTGTATTTCCTGTCCCATGGCGTTGTACTCCACACCGTCGCGGAGAGTCACAAAAATAGAGAAAAGATTTTTCATAAGTATGTTGTTTTTATATTTGTTTTTCGTGTTGAGCAATTTTGTGCCGCAAAATTACGAATTTTATTTGATATATGCAAAAAAAATCGCGTTGAAGAGTGATTTTGTTGTTTTTGCCCTCACCCAACCTCCTCTTAAAAAAAGAGGGGGGGCTTAAGGGAGGAAGACACTTGCTTTAAGTAGTAAAAAACATGATAAAAACTGTAGTGTGTACTTTTTTTGAAAAATGTGCCTTGAAAATTTGGAAATTCGAAAATTTTATTGTATCTTTGCAGTTGATTTGGAACCAAGAACAAGGAGCAAAGAACAAGGACCTAATTGCCTTAGCGATGATAATACATAAACCTAAAATCTCCTTAACTGAGTTGCATAGATTGTATGTAAAAGAGTGCTAATGCACTTATAGTGATCCCTCGGGGAAGTGGTAGGAATAGTGCGCTTATAGTGCGTGTATTGTCCGTGTATTGTGCGTGAATAGTGCGTAATTGACAGAGAGGTGTAGAGTGTAAAGTGTAAGGTGTAAAGTGTAGAGGCAAGAAATATATTACAAACCTTAATTAAACTAAGTTATTATGTCAAAAACTACT